>DATNEA010000065.1:0-37399 GCA_035606845.1 Candidatus Angelobacter sp.
GTGAGCCGCGCGGTTTCCGGCAAATACATGCAGACGCCGCAGGGCATCTTCGAAATGAAGTATTTCTTCACCGCCGGCATCCAGACCGCGACCGGCGACGGCGTGTCCAACACCAGCGTGAAGGATATGATTGCCGAAATCTTCAAGAACGAGGACACGACCAAGCCATTGTCCGATCAGGAAGTGGTGAAGATGCTGAAAGAAAAAGGCATCGTCATCGCGCGCCGCACGGTGGCGAAATATCGGACGGAGTTGAATATTTTGCCTTCGAATTTGCGGAAGGTTTATTGAGAGACATCCGCAGATTTCGCGGGTGAACGCAGATTTTAGGATTCTGCAATGGAGGAACTTTCAACGCGGGCAAACGCACCACGTTATTTCTCCGCCAACGGCTCAACCAATTTCCACACACGCTCGCTGATTTGTTTTACGGTGCCGTTTGCGTCCACGGGGCGGACGCGCTGGGGTTCGGCGGCGGCGATGGCCTGGTAGCCTTCGGCGGCGCGTTCGAAAAAGGCTTTGCCGGCTTCTTCGATGCGGTCGCGGCGAATCTCCATCGGTAGGGTGGGCTGGCGTTCGAGGCGGCGTTTTTCGGCGACTTCGTAGGGAAGCAGAAAGAGGAGCGTTAAATCCGGGCGCGTGTCCCCCACGGCCGCATCGATGATGCCTTGGACCAGTTTTAGATCGAGCTGACGTCCGTAGCCCTGGTAGGCGGTGGTGGAATCATAAAAGCGGTCGGACAAAATGATTTCGCCGGCGGCGAGGGCGGGACGGATGATTTCGCGCACGAGTTGGGCGCGGCTGGCGTTCATGAGGAGCAATTCCGTCTCGGGGGTCATCGCTTCGTTGGCTTTGCTGTGCTTGAGTGTGTGGCGGATTTCCTCGCCGATGGGCGTGCCGCCGGGTTCGCGCAGGGTGCGGACGTGGCGGCCGAGGGCGCGGAACCGTTCGGCAAGAATCGGGATTTGGGTGGATTTGCCACTGCCTTCGGTTCCTTCGAATGTGATGAAAAGGCCTTTCATGAAAAGCGATAGCGGGGCAAGGAGCGAGTTTGTTTCGCCCTTACAGGGCTTGCAAACATATCGCGGCACGTACTCGGGTCTTCAGCTCGGGCTATCATGTTGCGGGCTTTCAGCCCTGGTCGCTGGCTGCTTTTCTGATGTTGCTCCGCGACGGGCGCGAGATTCCTGGTGGACCGGATATTCATTTTCTTCAAAGCTTCTTCAGCTTCGGGCCTTTGGGGGTGTCTTCGATGAGCCAGCCTTTGGATTTCAATTCGTCGCGGATGGCGTCGGCGCGTTTGAAATCTTTCGATTTTTTGGCGGCGGTGCGGGCTTCGGCGAGGGCGAGGATTTCCGCGGGGACTTCGGCTTCGGTTTTGGCGCCGACGCCGAGGACGGTATCGATTTTTTCCCAGGCGGCCAGAGCGGCGGCGGCTTCGGCGGGTTTTAGATTATTTTCCGCGATGCGGCGGTTGGTTTCGCGGACCCATTCGAAGACGGTGCCCCATGCGCCGGAAATATTGAGGTCTTCATCGAGCGCGTTTCCAAAGGCTTCGATTAATTTGTCGTCGGGAGCGGCGGAGGCGCCGGAGGCGATTTCGCGCAGCTTGCCGAGGCATTCGTCGATGCGCGAGAGCGACGTGCGCGCGCCTTGAAGGCCGTCGAGGGTGAAATTGAACGTCTCGCGATAGTGGGCGGTGAGGAGGAGGTAACGGATTTCGCGGCCAGTGAAACCTTTGTTCAGCAAATCGCGCAACGTGAAAAAGTTCCCGAGCGATTTGCTCATTTTCTGGCCTTCGACAAGCAGATGCGCGCCGTGCAGCCAATGTTTTACGAACCGCTGGCCTTGGGGTTGGAGGCCGGCGCCTTCGCTTTGGGCGATTTCGTCCTCGTGATGCGGGAATTTCAGGTCTTCGCCGCCGAGATGCAGATCGAAGCTCGGCCCGAGGAGTTTCATGCTCATGGCGCTGCACTCGATATGCCAGCCCGGACGACCCTCGCCCCAGGTGCTGGGCCAGAAAACATTGCCATCCTCCGGCACGCGGGCTTTCCAGAGCGCGAAGTCGGCCACGGATTCCTTGGCGTAGTCGTCGCTCTTCACGCGTTCGCCGACGCGCATTTCGTCGAAATTCAACTTCATCAACTGCCCGTAGGTGCAGCCGCAGCCGCGATACTTGTCGATGGAAAAATAAACCGAACCGTCCGCTGCTTTGTAGGCGATGCCGCGCTGAATGAGCTTTTCGATGAGCGCGATGATTTCGCCCATGAAATCGGTCGCATGCGGCGTCTGATGCGGCATGAGGCAATTCAGCGTCTTGAGGTCTTGAATGAATTCGGCCTCATATTTGCCGGTGAAATCCTTGAGGGAAGTGTTGGTTTCGCGGACGCGTTTGATGATTTTGTCCTCCACGTCGGTGATATTCATCACGTGCGTGACGGAGTAGCCTTTGAATTCGAGCACGCGGCGGACGAGGTCGCTGAAGACGAATGTGCGCCAGTTGCCGATATGGGCGAAGTCGTAAACGGTCGGGCCGCAGCAATACATGCCGACGCGTTTGCCGGCCGGATCGAGCGGCGTGAATTCCTGCACGGAACGCGAAAGTGTGTTGAACAGTTTCAGAGCCATCTGCGCCGCGCAGAGTAAGCAAGCGAAGGGAAATCAAAAAGAAAAAAGCTCGCCCTCACCCCGGCCCTCTCCCATCCGATGGGAGACGGAGAAATTGCTCCAGCGTCTCTAATGAAAAATGGCCAGTGGTGAGCGGGGTTTTTACGAGAGGGCTCTCCAATACACGTCTACGATGAAGCTGCCGATGAGGAGCGTAGAGATGCCAAGACCGATCGCGGCGCAGAATCCGCCGGCGCTGAGATAACCGTTGGCCGGGTTCCAGACGGTGCCTTTGCCGAGCTGCACGCGGACGAAATTGGCGATGGCAATGATGGCGAAGGGCAGTCCAATCAAGGGCAGAATGCCGATCAGGCCGCAGGTGAAACAGCGCGTGGAAGACTCGATGATTTGGATCTTGTCGAGAGGTTTCATGGCGCGCCGGCGGGCCGGCTCGGGGACGGTTGTGGCGCGTTGGTGCTGGCGGCCAGTCGCGCGAGTTGCCGTTTGTTGATCAAGTTGATCTCCTGCCGCGACATGTAGACGGCGCGGGAGGTAGCGGCGCTGAGCATGAGCATTAAGGTGAGGAATGCGAGCAAGACCAGTACGGCGGAGCCGCTTTCGGACGGGTGCGTTTTCAATTGAGTTTGGTGAAAGCTCGCCCTCACCCCGGCCCTCTGCCTGGGGGAGAGGGAGGCGCTTTGGAACGTTCCGGGATATTCCTGCATCATGGGCTTAATCCAGTTTGTTGATTGATTGCCAGCGAAATTAATTTTCATTCAACGACAGTGTTTCCGGGGACGACTAGAAACGTGAACAGGGGCCGGACTTTGGCGTTTTTGCGCTGGGATCTCAGTTCCAGTTCCCAACGGCAGGCGGTCACTTGTTCGCGTTTGTCGATTTCCATTTGTGATGCTTTGATTTTGCCGAGGAGCAACTGGCGCGGACCGTTGGCGCCGGTTTGTTTCAGAATTTCGCCATTGGCAAACGAATAAATCACTTCGGTTTTGCCATGCGGAATGCGGATGGTTTGTTCGGAGTTGTTGGTGGTGATGTGAATCGGGCCGGTGGCGGCGCGCATGTCGGCGCGCCAGGCTTCGCCGACTTTGAGCGTCTGCACGATTTCGTTGCTATTGCGCGTGATGGCTTTGTTGTCATCCCAGCAGCGATAAAACGCCGCGGAACCAATGGCGAGGATGACGCCCAAGACGCTGATATAGACGAGACATTCGATGAGGGTGAATCCGCGCGGGGCTTGGTTGGGATGAACGCGAGTTTTCATTTGAGTGTCACCTCCCGGACGACGGTTTCGAGGCCATGGCCAGGTTGGTCGGGCTTCCATTGAAGCCGCAGGTGCTGACCCTGGCGTGTGAGTTGAAATTGGCCGGGCGGAAGGTTGGCGGCGGCGGCGGCGTGTACGGTGTAGGGATGCGTGCCTTCGGGGAACGAGCGCCATTCACCGGCGCGAAGGATTTCCATTTCGCCGTCCACAACTTCAATGGAGATGGCGTGCTGATAATTCGATTTGAGCCAGCGCGCGTCGGTGAGCAGAGAGTATCCGATCGGCAGGACCGCAATGACCAGGATGGCCATGGCGACCATTAATTCGGTGATCAGCATGCCCCGGCGATCGCGTTGGCGCGAGCGGTGGATTGTGTGGGTGATTACCATAGCACTCCGGCATTGACGATGGAGATGAGCAGGCTGAAGACGCCGATGGCGACTGTGGCGACGATGAGTCCATTGGCGACGACCAGACCGGTGGTGACGGTATGAGCGGCAGCTTGCTCTTCCTGAAAGGCTTTCGCGTCGAGCGATTCGTGCCAGCCGGTCAGCGCCCGAAAAAATCCTCCATGGGCGTGGATGGCATTGGTGAGGCGCCAGCGGAATTCGCCGGTGTCATCGAGCGAAGCGACGGCGTCACTCAATTTTGCGCCGCCGGTCAGCGCGGCTTCGGCGCGATCGACACGGCGGCGGAAAATTTCATTGGTGATGGAATCGCCGGCGAGTTGTAGCGCGGTTGCCTCGGGCATGCCGCTGTCGAGCATGATGGCGAGCATCATGGAAAAATTGCGTTGCATGCGGCGGCGTTTCCAGGGCACGCGCCACGCGAGCCAATCGACGAACGGCAGGGAACGGGATTGGAGCAATCGCGCGGACCGCGGTCCGCCGACATAGATGATCGCAGCGATCAGCAGGCCGGTGAATAGCACGGCCTGGGTTAACATGAGCCAGGGAATGGCCGCCTGGAGAAAGTTGAAAAAGAACGGGCCGTTCGGCTCCGCCATCTGCATCCCGGCCATGACTTCCTTGAATTTGGGGATGATCATAATCCCCATCATGTTCAGCACAAAAAGAGAAAATGGAGACAGCACGAAGGTAATCACGATGAGGTAGCTCACCGCTCCGCGCACGTTGGATTGGGCGTCTTTCGCGAGATAATTGCACACGGGCAAAACTTTTTGGATATCGCCGAGTTTTTCACCGGCGCGCAGGAGCGCGGCCACTTGCGGCGGCAGAAAGCGCGGCACTTTTCGCAAGGACTCACCGAGGCGCAACCCTTTTTCCAAATAGGCCGCAAGAAGATGAAACCGCACGTCGGGCGAGCGGTCGCGGGTGTTCGAGATTTCAATCAGTGTTAGCTCAAGCGGCTTGCCTTCGCGAAGCGCGGTGGTGAGCAGATCGAGAAAAAAGCGCGCGCGTTCCTGACGCCGCATGGGCACGGACAGGATAAAATAAAGAAGCCAGGCAATGCCGATGACGGGCCCGACGATGATGACCATGTAGCAGAGCAGCGCGCCAATCAATTCCAGTGCATTGGTGGGACTTGTCATGAGCAGGGCTGGTTGTCGAGAGAATGGCGCATACGCACTGCGGTTCGGGTTACATGGCATTCATCAATTGCACGAACACGAGGAAGCCGCTGACGATCAGCCAGCCTTGCGTCAGGATGATGATGCCGAGGACGAGCACCGCGAGCGGCAACGCGGCGAACAGCAGGATTTCGCTGCGGTGCGCGGCGCGGTCGCGGTAAATATCGGCGGCTTGCCGGAAGCCGGCCGCCAGGTCTTCGCCGGCGCTGGAAACGAGCCAGACGAACAGCGGCGGGAAGACCTGGCCCCCACCCGCAATTTGCGAAAATTTAGTCATGCCGGACGAAAGATTTTGCGACCAACGACCGATTTCCTGGCGCGTTTTGACATTGCTTTCGAGATGTTCAACCAGGCCGAAGGTGTCCGGCAGCGGCAGACCGCCTTTGAGCAGCAGGCTGATGGTGGAGGCGGTGTTCGCGAGCCGGGCTTCACGAAAGGCCGGGAGCCGCCAGCCGACGGCTTGGCGCAATCGCGGCACAAACAGTATCGCCAGCACGACGAGACAAAGGCCGCCGAAAAAGACGGGGAAGATCCAAAGATTTTGGATCAATGGCATCGAGGCGCGAGTCGCGGCCGGCAATTGCGCGCCTTCGAAAAAGCCGCCAAAAAGCGATTTCCAGGCGCCGAGCAGATAACATGTCCACGCGTAGTAGAATACCACTGAGACGAGAAAGGCGGCGACGAGAACGATCGTTGGGTAAACCATCAATCCCTTCAGACGAGTCCAAAGGTTGTGCTGGTTTTGATAATAATCGGCGAGCAGGGTGAGGGCGCTGGGCATGTCGTTGCTTTTGGCGCCGACGGTGACGAGACGTTTGTATAAATCGGGCAACTGGCGGTCGCGCAAGGCTTCGCCCATCGGCCGGCCCTTGCTCAAATCCGCGCCGAGCTTTTCCAACTCGGACCGGAGCGCGCCCTGGCGCATGTCGGCGCACAACCGGTCGAGGGCGCCTTCGAGTGGGATACCATCGCGGAGCATGGCCGCGAGTTGCTGGTTGAAGAAGGCGAATTCATCGTAATTCATAGCGTTGGTAAAACTGCTGCCGGAGGTTTTGACAGGGCGGGGGGAATTTTCTCACGCGTGAAACGTGAATGCGAAGGAATGGTTGCGTATCGTCTTGTATTCACGTTTCACGTTTTACGTTTCTGACTGAAGATTTAGTCTCGCGTCGGCTTTTGCTTTACACCTGATCGCCGAAAACTCTGCGCAGTTCTTTTGCGTCCGTCAGACCGGCTTGAAGAAGCGCTTTCGCACTATCAGCGAGGGCTGGATGGGTGGCCAGGGCATCCAGTTCGTGCGCGGGGAGACGGCGGCGCAATTGCTCGGTGACGCGGACGCATTCGACGGCGGGCAGACGGCCGTGATAGCCGGTTTGCACGCAGCGTTCACAGCCGGCGCCGGAACAATGTTTGCAAAGACGCCGCACGAGGCGTTGGTTCAGGACGAGCGCGATGGATGAGGCGACGGCTGAATGGTCGCGGCAGAGAACGAGCAGACGTTCAAAAACACCTTTACAGGAGCCGGCGTGCAGCGTGGAAATGACGAGATGCCCGGTAAGCGCAGCGCGCACGGCGATGTTCGCGGTCTCTTCGTCGCGAATTTCGCCGATGACGAGCACTTGCGGGTCCTGGCGCAGGAGATGCCGCGCGGCTTTTGCGAAATCCAGTCCGCGGGCTTCGTTGACTTCGGTTTGCATGACGCCGGGAACAATTTGTTCGGCGGGGTCTTCGACCGTGATGATGTGGCGCCCGCCGAGTTCGGTGAGAAATCTCAGACACTCGTAAATGGTTGTGGTCTTGCCGCTTCCTGCGGGGCCGGTGAGCAACAGCAAGCCGGCGGTTTGGCGCAGGAAATGTTCGAGTTCCGCGTGGGCGTGCTCCGGCAAATCGAGTTCGCCGAGAGTTTTCGTCGTGGCGGAATTGAAAAGGCGCAGGACGATTTTTTCGCCGGTGACGGTCGGATAGGTGGCGACGCGGATGTCGTTTGCGCTGCGGATTTCGGTGCGTTCGATGCGGCCATCTTGCGGCAACGATTCCTGGTAGGTTTTCAGGCGGGCGAGAAATTTTATTCGGCCGATGACGCGTTCGGCGACGGCTTCGGGCAGTTCGGTGACGGGCGAGATCACCCCGTCGAGGCGAAAGGATACCTCCGCTGCTTTACCGCGCATCTGGAGATGGATATCGCTCGCGCCGGAATGTTCAGCACGATGGACGAGATCTTCCAGAATTTCGGGTGCGCGCTCGGCATTTGTGGCGGGTGAGTCGTTATTTTTATTTTTCAGTTTTTCAATGATTTGTGTGTCGCGCATGAGGTTTGGACAGCGCTGGGGTATGGTGGTCACGCGATTTTTCGAGGAATCGTGTTCTGCCGGCGAGACGCCGGCAGCACGTTTTCGGCGCAAAATAGAGGCCATTGCGTGCCGAAGAAGTGGAATCTTTTTTAGCGACAAGCGAGGTTGCTTTTGCAAATCATAGTGGCTCACTGACGGTGGATTATTCACCGCGGCGGAATTTTTTAACGCAACGAAATTGGAATGGAATTGAAATGAGCAAAGGTTTGAACATCCCTAAAAGTGGAGCGCTGGATTTTTTATCGCTCGGTGCAATGGTGCATCGGCTGGACCCGGGAATCATCCCGTTTCGCAAGGCGGCGCATTGCGATATTCACGTCAGCGGCGGTGAATTCAATGTGGCGGCCAATCTTTCGGACTGTTTCCGGCTGAAGACAGGCATCGCGACGGCCATGGTGGATTATCCGATCGGCGACATGATTGCCGAGCGCGTGCGCGCGATGGGCGTGAAGCCGTTCTACAAACATTTCAAGCATGATGGCGTCCACGGGCCGAACATGGCGACGGTCTACAGCGACCGCGGCCAGGGCGTGCGCGCGCCGGTGGTGTTTTACAACCGGTGCAATGAAGCCGGCGCGCTGTTGAAGCCGGGCGATTTCAAGTGGAAGGAAATTTTCAAGGACGGCGTGCGCTGGTTCCACAGCGGCGGCATTTTTGCTGCGCTGTCCGAAACGACGGCGGAAGTAATCATTGAAGGCATGAAGGGGGCCAAGGCCGCGGGCGCGGTGACTTCGTTCGACCTGAATTATCGCGCGAAGCTGTGGAACATTTCCGGCGGCCACCAACGCGCGGTGGAAGTGCTGGATCGCATCGTCAAGAACGTGGACGTGCTGGTGGGCAATGAAGAGGATTTGCAACTTGGGCTGGGAATTCCGGGACCGGAAGTCGCGGCGAAATCGAAGCTCGATCCAAGCGCGTTCTTCAGCATGATCGGCAACGTGACCAAGAAGCATCCGCACATCAAAGTGGTCGCGACGACGTTGCGCGAAGTGCATTCGACCAATCGCCATAGCTGGGGCGCAGTGGCCTGGGTGGAGGGAAAAACCTACACGTCGCCGACATGCGAACTCGACGTGCTGGACCGCGTGGGTGGCGGCGATGGCTATGCCGCGGGATTTTTCTACGGCTTGCTGGCCGGCGAATCGCCGCAAGAGGCCGTAAATCTCGGCTGGGCGCATGGCGCGTTGCTGACGACGTTCCCAGGGGACACGACGATGTCCACGGTCGAACAAGTCAAAGCGCTCGCCAAGGGCGGTTCGGCGCGCATTCAGCGATAAACTTTTTTCTAAACTCAAAGGCGCGGACCTGGTCCGCGCCTTTTTTAATTTCGAATAAATTCCGTGCACGGATGTGCCGTTGCTGAAACGCGAATAAAGGCGCGGGCAGAAGCCCCATCGACTTGACCCATTGGGTGAGTACGGTTATACCAATGCGGCGACGTGTTTGCGCTTTGGAGGCGCATTAAACGGGTTTCGCCAGCTTAGCTCAGTGGTAGAGCAACGGTTTTGTAAGCTTATTCTCCGTCCCGCAATCACCTGTTCCAAGTGTATACCTCGGAAACTTCTGAGTTGCGTTCCAGAAATCGAAAAATCGAACGATAACCTGTTTCGATCATCCCGCCCTTATGTCAATCAGCCTTGGGTTGATTCTTCCCCCGTTCCCTTGGAGCCCAATGCGCTCTCAAAATCATGTCTCTTCGACGAAAAAGCTCTTTCTGTTCCTTTTCAGTCCGTTTTCTGGGACTCAGGCTTCTCAATAAATTTGGATCGAGTTGGGATTCTAACATCCGAGTCCGGAGTTCGTTCATTTCCTGTTTTCTCACTGTCCGGAAAGACCGTAAAATAACTCGCTCAAGCTGAAACCATTGGTCCCATTCAACGAACCATTTCAAATTCGTATGAATAGTTTCGGAGCAGCAGAGATTTGGCAGCTTTTGAATTTCTTCCCGACTTAATCTGATAGCGTAGAGCGCGATTCCTTTAGCAACTTTTTCCTTCAGTCGTTCCGCCCGATCAAGAATACCTCCACGGCCTATTTCCAGAGCTCTCATAATTTGGAGAGTGTTTTCTGTCTCGCCGCTGATTGTCAATGACTTCCACGTTTTTGGAATGAGGCAACCCCTTTTTCCGTTTAAATGCGGCCACTTATTTACGCGCGACGCATACGTCCGCAAAAAGACAAATAAAACGAAAGCACAATTACTATGAAATCTGAAACTCAATCAATGTTTGAATTCATTATGGCCGAAAATCTGGCCGCCCCGATTCAGCTATCTGCCAATGCCGAATTTATCCGCCGTAAATTGGTGGATGCTTACAATGCATTCTTTGCTGGATCGGACAATTGGAACCCGTCCAGTCGCTTCCAGATGAAAGGGATGCTGTGGATTTATTTGCATTTCGCCGCTGAAGAGGTGGCGCGTGATGGAATGGATACTGATCCGGGATCGTTAGAAATTACGCGGTCGATAATCAAAGCCTGTCGTGAGTTGGAAACGGAATGCCTGTCCGACCTGGACAAGCTGGAGGAGGCCTTCGAGTTGGTAGAGGATTTCAATGCCGTCTTCTCTGATATGCAAAAAATCGCCTAAATAAGCGCCTTGGAATTCCACCTGTTTTGTTACGCAGCACTCTGCCGCTTTATTAACAAATTCCTCAACAAACGAATACGAAATGAGCAATATTGAATTTACCAAAGAAGCCGAGGTCCTCACTTCGGGAGGCACAACAATTGAAATTCAACGTGGGTCGGAGGGTACCCGCATCGAACTGAACATTCGGCACAGCCCGAATAATGAGCCGTTTTGCAGCGAAGATTTGCTGTCCCAGATTTGCAACGTCTTCAAAAACCCGCATCGCAGTTCGTATCGGTGGGAAACCTTGGAACTCGAACTCAAACTGGCTCGCAAATTACTGGATAAAATCACATCCACCCTCGTGGCCCTTGAGGTGAACGACGGGACAAATGATCCCGAATTTTTGAAAAACTTCAGCCGAGAGTTGAACGAATGCAGTCGCATTGTACTTCCGATACTCGCCCTAAGCTTGGACGCCCGTCGACTGGAGGTTGAATCGATGTTGGAATGTATGCGCGAAGACAACGAATCTGAAAGCGAACCGCGCCAAGTCGATCTGTTGCCAATAGGACCTGCGCAACCTGTTTTGCAACGTTCTGCCGACTCCAGTGGCACGGTCGTGAAGCCTTTGCAGAAACCGAGTAATGGCCAAATTGGAAAATCCGAAAAGCCCCGAGGGGGATTAAGCCCCACTCTGACGCAACGGTTGGAAGCGTTCAAACAAAAAAACAAGTTTGCCGGAACGAATGAAAGCCACGCAGGCACCCACGCCGTGAACATCATTGCGAAGTAAGCATCCGCACATTCCGAAGAACATTTTTTTATGCTTAAAATCCGCTATGCACAAGAGGTCTGCACTCGCGCAGGCGTAATCAAAAAAGAACCCAGGGTGCTGTTGCCGTTGTCTTACACGCTGGATGAGGCGGCATCAATCACGGGGTACAGCAAACGTACAATCCGCAGATTTGTGAAGCGCGGTCTGCTTCGTCCTTCAAAAGCATCTCGTTGCTTCATTTTCTCCCGTGCCGAACTCGAACGCTTCCTGAAAGAAACCACCAATGACTAATTCTCCGATGAACTCTGAACAGAATCAAATGAACACCAATATAGTAGCCGACATGAACCCCAGTCTTGAACCTAACAATATAACTCCACCTCCACCCCAACCACCCGCTGCGCCGGTACAAGCTCCTGCGCCTTGTCCAGAATGGCAGAAATGTGTGAATGATCTCACCTATGCCCACCTCCAACGGCTCGCGGAATGGAGAGGCTATGATGTCAAGTTCTGCGAAAAGGTCAAAGAGCATGGATTGATTGGCCTTTGGAACGGCAGAATTGCTTTTCCAATTACGACACTTAACGGTGAAATTGTCGGTTGCCATCACCGCCCCATTGCAAAAGAGGGTGATTGGCTCGTGACGACCTTCACGAATAAAAAAATGGCGATGTATCCGCTGCTGGTAAACAGTCCGCTGACCAAAAACGTAATCATCACTTTCGAAAGCCAGTGGGACATGTTGGGCCTCATGGATAAGCTCGGTTGGCCCAATGACGATACGGTAGGCATGGGGCTTGTGTGCACTCGTAGCGCTGTGAATGGCAAGCTCATT
The DNA here is from genome assembly GCA_035606845.1 of Candidatus Angelobacter sp. GTDB lineage: Bacteria > Verrucomicrobiota > Verrucomicrobiia > Limisphaerales > DASXHY01 > DASXHY01. The sequence goes on from DATNEA010000065.1 coordinate 12,014, forward strand.
CGGCATTGCTCTCATTCCGACGCCAAGATTTTTGCGTTCAGCCAGAACGACAAACCGGGGAAACAGTGGCTCGCGAGGGTGGTAAAAGCGGCCAAGGGAGCAGTGTTCCATGTCCAAATACCGGAGAAATACAAAGACCTCAATGATTGGATTCGGGACGGCGCGACAACGGAGGACATTGATGCGGCGTTAATGTCGGCAGTACCGATGAAAGAAATTGCAAACTACACGGGGAACGAAGCGAATGATATTACGGATTCAGCTTACGACGGAGCCACTGTAACAGAAACCACCAAAGATGGGCGAATCTACGTGCCGTTGCCGGGCAAAAATGACCGTCTCATGTCGGAATTCGCATCAGATATGGGAAAGGCGTTGGCGGAGGCCGAAATCTACAACCGCAATGGCACTCCTTTCACGGTAGATCACTTGAGTCAAACGCTCAAATTGATGACAGCGGACAGTTTTCGTACATGGGCAGAAAAACACGTTGTCTGTTTTACGTGGGGAGAGTCCGACGAAGGCCCGCCGATGCGGATACGGAAAAGCATGTCTGTAACGGAAGCTGGAACCACCTTGTCATCCGAGCATTTTTTGAAACGCCTGCGCTCCGTTCGCAAGTTGAACCAAGTGCGCCAGCCGGTATTGAGAAAGTCGGGCAAGATCGAGTTGCTGCCTGTTGGTTACGATGCTGAGAGCGAAACCTACACGTTCGATACTCTCGGAGTCACATTTTCCGAGGAAACGACGATGGACGAAGCCAAAGCAATTCTTGACAGACTCTTTGCCGAGTTTTGTTTTCAGAATGACGGCGGGTTGTCCAAGTCTGTAACCATGTCTGGTCAGTTGACGCTGTTTGCGCTCGGAATTCTGCCCCACGGCGCACTGGTTCCGTGCTTCATTGTGGTAGGCAATGCGGAGGGTGCTGGCAAAACCTCGGTGGTTAAAGTGATGGTGGTTCCGGTGCTCGGCAAATTTGAGGCTGGCACCAAGCCGGGGAACGAAGAGGAGTTGCGCAAAGCTCTTTTGGCAGTAGTGATGGAGGGCCAAAACTGCATCATCCTCGATAACATAAAAGATCACTTGGGCAGCAGCAGCCTGGAAGCATTTCTTACGACCACCGTCTGGAAGGACCGGATTTTGGGTTCCAGCAAGAGCTTCACCGGAGAAAAGAGCACCGTGGTGTTTGCAACTGGCAATTCCTGCACAGTCTCACCTGACATGCGCCGCCGCTCGCTAGTCGTACACTTGTTCATGCGCGAAGAACGGGCCGAGGCGCGGAAATTTAACCGGCCTCTGGACGTTTCATATTTGCTGGAAAATCGTTCGCCAATTCTCAATGCCTTGTGGGCGTTCGTGAAGGCGTGGGATGCCGCTGGCCGACCCAAAGGTTCAAAAACCCATTCCAGCTTTCCAGAGTGGACGAAAACCATTGCGGCCATCATTGAACATGCTGGCTATCCGTCACCCGCTGAGATTCCTTCTGTGGAATGCTCGGCTGATCAAGATGGCAATGACATGCGGAAGATGGTCAATGCTATTTCGCCAAACACACCAATCAAAACCTTCATGTTTTCAGGCTTGGTTGATTTTGCGCGGTCGGTAGGTGCCTTTGAGTCCACCCTTGGAACTGAGGGTGAACTGGACAGAAAGGCCAGGACGACATTCTCAAAAATTCTGAAACGCTACGATGGCCGTTTCATTGGTGATTATACATTCTTGGTACGTGGGGAGGGCCATAACCGCACCTACGTTTTCAAAAAACCGGGGATGGATGTGTCCATGCCGCCTGACCTGCAAGGTGATGGTGCTACTGGTGACTAACGCTGCATGATGACATGAACTGCATGATGGTGGAGCCTGCCTTAACCCAAATAAAAGGCAGGCTTCCACCAACTGAGAAAAAATGAACAGCCTTCTTTCACCCGGATCATGTCCAGCATGTTTATCATGCAGCAGCCTTCAAGTTGGATTGCATGATAGGCATGATCTGAATGATTCCTGAGCGCCTTGGCCAACCAAAATCTCAGGCAAAAAACCACCTGCAAGATTATACGATTTTCCCCCGCCTCGTATTGTGCTTCCAATGCTGTCACAGCCAGTTAATGTCGAGCCTCAGACAAACGGCCACCCGGTATTCAAATTGGTGGCTGAATGCCTGTATCGTCATTCCGAAACCGGCAAGTATTATGCCTTGGTCAAAAGAAAGGGCAAACAGCACCGCAAATCACTGAAAACCACCGACCGGCAGCTTGCCGACCGGAAACTTGCCGCCTTCCGTGACAAAATTGGACGCAGTGTGGCTCCGACACGCGACCGGAACACCACTTTCAAGGAACTCGCTCAAGATTGGTTTGGTGTTGCCAAGACCAGATTAAAACCGCGCTCCGCTGAGTCTGCGGAATGTTGCCTCAACCAACTCAATAAGCACTTTGGAATACTGCCTGTTCGAAATATCACGACCGGGCACTGCCGGGAGTGGGAAAAGAACCGGGGAGCCAACGTCAGTGCCTCATCTTTTAATCACGACCGCACCCAATTGATTGCCGTCCTCGATTTTGCGGTGAAAGAAGGACTGATGCTGGAAAACCCCGCGCTGACGATTGCACGGCGCAAGTTGCCCAAAGGAAAAATCGTCATTCCGAGCAAAGATGATTTCACACTGCTGGTTAAAACGATGCGAGATTGTAATCCTGCCAAGGCCGGTGCTGATTTGGTGGAATTGCTGGCCTATTCCGGGATGCGCTTGTCGGAAGCCACCGCGCTGACGTGGGGTGACATTGATTTTGAACGCGGCCAATTCGCAGTGACCGGGGGAGTCCACGGCACAAAGAACCATGAAACCCGGGTGGTGCCATTGTTTCCCGCGTTGCGCTTATTGCTGGAACGCCTCAAGACCGAGCACCAGAAAGAAATCATCCCGAATGAACCAGTGTCAGAAATCGGCAGCGCAAAAAAAGCGATGGCTAATGCCTGCAAAAAAGCCAAGTTGCCGCATTTTCATCACCATTTGCTCAGGCACTTCTTTGTTTCACAGGCCATTGAGGCAGGTGTGGATTTCAAAACGATCTCCGCATGGGTGGGTCATAAGGATGGTGGTGTGCTAGTCGCCAGAACATACGGCCATCTCCGAGACGCGCACTCGGCTGAAATGGCCAAACGAATGACCTTCTCCGCAGCTGCTTGATCCTCCAAACCCACTCGGACGATATTCACTGCCCAGAGTGACTTTGTGATAGAGAACATAAGTTATCTTACTCTTGGATAACTCGAAGGGCGAAACACTCCGAGGGTCAAGGTTTAGTCTCGGACGTACCGGCCAGTTCATCGGAAGCTTTGAATTTAATCAGGTGTTCGCAACTGGCCCCGGCTTGGATTTATCTTCCCATTCTTCTTTTCCTCTTTCGATAATCGAATGGGAACTCTTTTTAGGCGTTTCGCCTTTCGATATGCAGCGTTGAACCAAATGACCTCTTTTCGTTCAAAAGCTTTTCCATTATGGCCTTTCGTGAGCGCACGTATGAACTTGCGATTCCACCCGTTTTTTCGATTGAGGTACTTTCGATATAGTGAGTTGTCATATCCGCTAATGAAGACCATGCATTTGGCCTTCACCACTTTTTTGAGGAGCTTCTCATGGAACTCTTTTTCATTCTCGTCATGGTCATACCCCAAAATGCGCTCTCCGAGATATGGCGGGTCCAAATACATGAGTGTTGCGGGACGATCCTTGTAGTCATCGAGCAGCCTCAAAGCATCAGTTCTTTCGATGCGAATATTTGCCAACCGTGAAGTTACTCCCCGCAAGTATTCTGGCATTGCGTTCCAACGATTAACGCGGGCCTCGACTCCATTTCTCGCGTATGAGTGGCTGACTGAAAACCCACCCGGGTTCTTGCCGAAGCTGCCATTAAGAGCCATCATTGCCGAAACAAAAAAGCGACGCGCTCGTTCCAATTCGGGAATGTCTTCGCCATTTTCGGCGCGTGCGAGTTCCAATTCTGCCTTCGCATAAGGAGTCAGTTTGATAAGTTTTCTGAGCCGAGGGCCATTTTCTCGAAGCTGTTTGTAGAAATTAACAATTTCTTCATTTATGTCGTTAATAATTTCTATTTTGGCTGGTTTTTTGGCCAACGTCATCGCGGCAGAACCGCAGAAAAGTTCAACCCATGCGTTGTGGGGAGGTAGTTCGTTGCAAAGCTTTGCAGCGATTCTCAGTTTTGATCCGAAATATCCGAATGCTGACATATTATTTCCTGTGAGTCCGAACCTTCACTGCTGGATTCAGGCTCGCGCCCGCTAAATTTGCTTGGACGAGAAAAGTCTGCGACTGTGATTTGAACACGTCAGTTTGGAGTCGCAGATGGGGATTCTGGATTAAAATTGGCAAACGCTTTACTAAGCCGTGTTTCCTGTCTATTTCCCCCACGAAGTAAATCCAATAGTTATCCCCTAATCTCCTTGCCTTCTCCATTTCGTTGGGTGTCCAAATAAAGCGCAGACTCGCTTGGCCCGAGCCTTTAACTTCTATAAAACGGTCGTGGGCCAAACCGATTGATTGTCCGTCAAAAGAATTTATATCATACCCGGCGTTGACGCGGGTTCGGCTGATCTGCCTAACGCAAGCTGACTCGGCAGTATGCCCCGCATTTCTTAAACGCTCTTTTTCAAAATTCACCACAAACGATTCGGCTATGTCAGCAAGGATTCGCTTTTCCATTAGATGCCGCTCAAGCTGCTCCTCGGTAAAATCGCTTCCCTCATCTCCGAACTGCATGAATGTTGTGCGGTAGTTGTCGGTTACGATGAGCAGTTCGGCCTTTCGCCTTAAAACGCCAAGTTGTAACAGATGCTCCGCTAACCATTCGACATCGCCCAGCGGTTCGCTATCAACCGCGGACCACACCGGCACGTTGTCACTCTCAGCCGCAAATTTTCTGACTAATTGTTTCATTTCGTTCCTAAACGCACCGTCGAGATAACACTTCCGGACCAGAAGTGCGCACTGCCGAGAGCGAAGCTCATAAAGCTCGTCCGGATTTTCATTCAACAATTCCACCCCGGTCGGGCTCAAGGCGATACCCTTGGATGACGACGATGCCAATCCTAATTGGACCGCGAACTCGATAATTGGTTCAAAAATCGGATTTGACCCCAAAAATACTCGTGTTCTGAGGTGCCGTGTGAGCAAAGTTATGGGAACTCGCCGCTTGTCAGGACTGAGTTCGCGTAACGAGACCAATAAACGGTTGAGTTCGTTGAGATTACCCACCATGACCAACGCGCTTTTTGATCTGTGCTAACGTTTCAGAAAAATCGATGGCTTCGTCACTGTCTTCGCTGACAATATCTTCGCCTGAATCAAAATCGACGGTACCAAAATCTTGCTCAAGCAATTCAAGCATCCGTCTTTCCTTTTGGACTAATCTTCGGTCAATGACGTCATCGATGCTGCCGTCGGATATAAAATAGTGGTAATTCACTTGGTCATCGCGATTCAGCCCGACGCGGTGAATTCGATCTTTCGATTGGAGAAAATGAGCGCAATTAAAAGTACGATCCAAGTACACCGCTTCGCCGCAAATCTTGTGCAACGAAATGGATTCAGCACAAGCAGCCGGGTTGGCAATTAACAGCATCGCCGCTGAGTCATTTCGAAATGTGTTAATGATTCTCTCGCGGTTTAGTTCAGCGTCTTCTGCTTCACTCAGAGGAATTGCACCAAACAACGGCAGCGGATGAAGGTCTTTAAGCAGTTGCAACAGCATTCGGATGTTGTGAATGAACGACGTCCAAAGAATTACCTTTCGGCCCTTAGCTGTAAGTTGATTGATTAACGACACCGCTGCCTGAATTTTGGTAGGGACCTCATATTCCGAGTATTTATCGATCAGTTGGCTGATTGACAGCCCGGAGGCCGTAAGGGGAGGCAATCGAAAGTTTTCGGAATACTGGGCCAAAAGAGCTGGGTTGCATGCTGCTTGCAGCAGTCGGATCATTCGAGCGCGCCGCCACATTTTAAGTCGCGCGGCTTCCGCAGGAGCAGATTTTATGTCCCGCAAAACTTTGAACGCCAGAGCATCATAGATCGCACCTTGAATTGGTCCGAATTTGACTCTTATTTTTTTCACCTTGGGACGCGGAAGTCCCAACTCCCGTTTTTTTATTCGCCAAAACAGCGGGCCGAGGTCTTTTCGCAGGCTTTTCACGGGGTCTTTGTCGTTCTGAATCCTGTGAATGAATTGATCCTTTGTTCCTAACAATGCCTCATCTGGATACAGAAATGTGAACTGTGCCCAAAGGTCCGCGAGACTGTTCGGTGCGGGCGTGCCTGAAAGGATTACTCTTTTTGTCGCTAGCGGAGCGACGGAACGCATTGTGGTGGTCCATTTTCCATCACCGATGCTTTTGATGTAGTGGGACTCATCCACAACTAGCATTGCTGCTCGCGTCATCAATAAATTCTCCAAGCTTTCCGCGTCATTCGCAGCGACCTGGTAGTTTAATATGACTAATGTTGCACGGGCGGCCTCGGTCCAAGCGTGCAATCGTTCGCCCTTGTTCCCGGAAATACGTACGATTCGAGGTTTGCCGGGAAGGCACGCAGTTGTCTCAGTTTCCCACGGAGCGAAGGAGGAGCGAGGGCCAACCACTACCAAAACGTTCACAAGATTTGCTTTTCTTAAATGCGCGAAAGCAGCTAGAGCGATAGTGGTTTTTCCGCTGCCGGGAACCGAGAAATTTGCAGGATGCGCCACCCTAATCATGTGAGTGGTTGCCGGTATTTGAAACGGTTTTAGCCGCCGTCTAAACCCGTTAATGTTCAAGGTCTTTTTGCGCTGTCCCTTTAGCGCGAGCCCCGCTCGGCGCGACTGCTCTAATATCTGTCGGCCACCTCGTATCGCTTCCAGCGTCCGCGATGCGGTAGAGTCCAATTCATAATCAAAGCGTTCGCTCTCCAAATAGCCAAAAAGATACCGTGGGCCTTGCCTGCCGAGCGTCTGCCGTCGGAATACAAAGGAATTTGTGTCTGCGTCGTAGTCAGCTGAAAGCAGATTGCGGAAATAGATGGTGTCGGCGGTGCTGAACGGGTTGGTTTTGCCGACCGGGCGGAGTACAAAATCTCCACCAACTTGCTCTAACCTAACGCGCCGCATGACTCGACTTCTTTTTAGTGCCGTTGCACAATCGGCGAATTTCTTGCGTTATTTGGTCTAGCAGGCCTTGGAATTCCTTAAGGCGCACCGACGGATGTCGGACATCGATTTGCTGCAATACCGAGAGCGCATCAGTCGCGAGTTGGGCCGGCTTGTCCTTTGCCTGCTGTGCTTCCAAAATTGTCTCGGCATTTCGGAATGCTTCGCTCACCCTTTCCCCGTTTTTGCTGAGTTGGCCCCGACCATCGAACGCTTTCCAGAGCGCTTCCCGGGCAGGTTTAAGTTCAGCAATGTCTTTTAATTTCCGAATATCCCAGTGCCTATGTTCACCTTTGCCGCGTGAAATCATCGAAAAACCGACTTCTACGAGCTTTGGCAAATCGGCAGTTTTACCTTTTGCTTTTTCAAGTGGAGTGATGACGCTGGATTGCAAACTGATGAATTTTTCCACTGCTCGCAGATCTACTTGTACATGCCTGTACTCGCCCGGCTTTCCGATTGTTGTCAGGTAGGTGTCAATCAGGTTCAAAATCCGCAATTTTTCGCCCACCTGTTTTTCCGAATAGCGATGATTTAGCGCTTCCGAAATTTGTTTGGGGGTAAGGCCGCTCGCCCGCCCGGCACGGATTTTCAAGAGTTCGTTGATAGGGCCGTATTCCAAGCGAAAGTCCCTGCCGAACTGGAGCTTCGCTTCGATTTTCCAAAGGTCTTTTTCCCCAACACCGTGCGGTAACCGTGCTACACGAATATACTCATATTTCTCGTCGTCCGTTTTCTCGTGAAGCAATTGGAGAATGGCCATACGCCGATTGGCGTTGATTACGGCGCCATCGGAAGTGATAATGCCGGGGTCGAGTTGTCCGTTTTTTATGAGATCATTCTTGAGGTCTTCCGTCTCGCCTTTGTCTTGCTCTAACAAAAGTTTTCGAATCAGCTTCGCGTCGCTGCCATTGGTTGCATCAAGCTTTCGTTTCAGTTGCTTTTCCGCCTGCAATGCTTCGGCGGCAAATCGACCGTTTGCAATGTTGAAAACCAACAGCCGGGTAGGCAATCGAAAAACTGGAAGTTTTGTTGGTTGTCCGTGCAGGTTTATCGTCAATCCCTGCGGCTCCTGCGCCGAAGGGTCCGCTTTTATGTAAGCGTCAATTTCGACCTCGCGCTCGCTTTTCATATTTTATTCGCCACACCAACCATAATCGTGCCCCCGGGATTTTGAAAAACCCGACAGATGTCTCGTATAATGTGCCATTTTTAGCCGAGCGTTCGCAAGAACGAAGACATGGGTCGCAATTGCTTTATAGATTATGTGCCTCCCAAAACCCTTTGCTCGTACAATTATCTGTTCAGGCGATGGGGACCCGATAGTTTAACGGTTTTTTAACAGCAACGGAGTGACGCGGTTTTTCGTCAGGTGGGAACTGCTGTCGATTCGGACGCAACTTGGGCTGCGATCATGGAGGCGAGTTGGCCCTGTAAGTTTCGTTCACGATCTCGGTAGACGAGCAAAACGGCAATTGATTTGCGGCTGTGCCTTGAAAAATCCAAAACTTCTTCCAAACCAATTCCATTTTCAGCGGCCAATTTGCAAGCCTCTGTAATGGCCGTGTGCCGGACTCCGTGCGGCCGAGTTTTCAGTCCATTTCGTTCACCCAATCCCCGGACGATTCTGTAAATGCTGACACCGGTGAGACGTTGCCCCTTTCCCGCTCGGTCGAAATTGTGAAAAAGCGGGCCTGAGTCGGTGCCCCGGATTTCCAGCCATGCCTTCAATGCTGCAATCGTCGGTTCAGGCAAGGTCAATTGTTGTTTGCTCGTCCTGCCTTTGCCCAAAACATGAATCACCTTTCGAATCAATTCCACATCTGCAAAATCCAATGAAACCACCTCTCCTGTACGCAGAGCCAAATCGTACAGCAGTCGAAGAATTGCGAGATCACGGATGGACTTTTTGGTTCGCTTCTCAGCCAGAATTTGGAGCATTGCCGCAAATCCAATTTTTCCCGGCCCCTTGGTGTCCCGGTAAGCCTCAGCTTTGACGTTCTGAATATCCAACGACCAGTCAACCAGCCCCAACATTTTTGCTAATTTCACCAATGACCTGACAGCGGCCAATCGACGGTTCACGGTTGCTGACTGCAAACCACGCTCCACCAAATGGGAACGATATTTCAGCAATAGCAAATTTGCTTGTCCATGTCCGTGAGACAACAATACCTGTGCGGCACCTTCGACATTTTTGGTTCTGGTGAATGACTGGAAATCCACCAAATCCTGCCGATACGCTTTAAGAGTTCGTGGACTTCTGCCAGAAAGGAACGCTTTCAGCAGTTCATCAATCCCGATTGGGTCGTTCGTCAGGAGCGTTGGAGAAATGAGTTCGTTGGGAACTGGCAGCATAGGTGAGGAGGTTTTGAATCAGGTTTTTCACGGCAAAGGCACCCCTTTTGTAAACCGTGATGGCCAACAATTCTGAGTCCACGTAAACCGCCCAATAACGACGACCGTGTTTCTGAATCGTGACCTGTTTTGGTAATGAGTTTGCAGACACAGTGCCAAATTACGTGTCGGCAAATCAGTGTATAACGGTGGCTCCTGAGTCCCGCTGCTGCCGGATTCACCCCACGGACGGAATTTGCTCTGATGATGGTTCATACATCTGACAGCCTGAACTCATCCCTCGGGTGATCCGGTGAACTCGGCCCTGTGCTCCGGCACCAAGTTTACAGGTCAGCGGGGATGTTCCGGGTGTCAAATGCCTTGGCCTGAGAGCCAAATTCACTCCGGGCCACCCGAAACACCCCAACGCGCACAGACAGGCGCAGCGCGTAGAGCCACGACCGCTGATCCAATGTCACCGCTCTTTGAGAAATTCCGCAGTTGCATCTAAAATCTTGTGCACAAAGTTTTCAAGATTCGGCTCTTCCTTGGCCGTGGAACCAGAAACATGAATACATCGGATGCGGTTGGAACTCATCATTCCCTCCAAAAGTTGCGCTGGATATTTGATTTTGCGGTGAAGATGCAAGTACTCTTTGTTGTGGTATTTCGCCAAGTCCAGCACGATTCTCGCGCGCAAAATTCCAAAGCGTAAAATTCCTGTGTGGAGTTCCACCTTTGCTCTGTCCGTGAAAACCAAAGTCAAACCCGACCTCAGCACGTTGTCCTCCATTTCTCCCTGCTCGTGCGGAACGCCGTTGGCAATAGCCCATTTCAAAGCCGTACGTTCGACGCCAGTCTGTCGTCCCGTGATAATTTTGGGGAAGTTCATATTCGCGGTAGAGAAATAGTTGTTTGCAATGCTTATTTCTTGAGCAGGTATGAATATTGGAACCCCCTAATTTGTGTCTCGTAGTCGTCCGCATTATGAAGTGCGTATGCGCCCTGGTCGGCGTACTTGCGAACTTCATCAAGGTCAGTAACCCGAATCGTTCCCATATTCAAAGGCCCGTCCACCGTTTTGCCGTACTTGTCAACGACACCCCCAGCAACCATGAGATCGCAATCAATCGCAATCTCCCTCAGTTCCGGGTGCTTGGTCGCGGCCTGATAGACCAACTGCGCAATTTCGTATCCAGCAAGGTTTGCGGTGGATTCGCTGTTTATCGAATGCTTGATGGTTCCAGTGGTGCCATTGATGGTTATGGATGGGCCAAAAAAATCGGCCATCATTCCCCAAACGAAAGCAATTACCAGAACCAACCCAAGAACTCCCGCGCATCCCAAACAGCCTTTCTTTGCGGCTCCCTTTTTGGGTTGGTCTTTCGACAACTGAGGATTTTCTGATTTCGATTCCTTGGGGGCATTTTGGTCTGGTGTGGATGCACTCATTTCTTCTGGTTTCATGGATGGTTTCGTTTTGGTTGTGCGTGCCAAAACCACGGAAACAGAAGGGGCGCGAACCTAACGCATCCCCCATCAGAGGCACCGCGAAGCGCCCGTCAACAGAGAGTACGCCAAGCCGCGCCCGATTGGGCGCAAGCTCGGCTGGTCTGTTGACTGAGAAAATTCGCGGTTTTCTGATGAGACCGCAGCCAAAGCTACGCAAAATTCAGTTGTTTTGTTTACATAAGTTCGCAGGGCAAAATTTAATCTAAAGCCAAAGCTCTGTGAATTCTAATTTCCACCGACCTCCACTCTCAAGCTCGTTTTCGGTTGCAAAGTCGTGCGCGGCTCTTGCTCCTTTTTCTCCACCCGATATGATTTGTGGAAAATTCACAGGATTACGATTTGGCCAACCGAGCGCGTTGGGCTTTGGTCATTTTTGAAACCTCAAGGCAGTACGTGTAAAAGGTGGTGTACGTGCCTTTGAATCCGTTCCGAGTGAGGACTTCGTAGATTTCTTGGTATGTTGCGCCTTCTTGCTTCGCTTCGGCAATCAGGTCCCAGATTTCTGCAATGAATTGTTTCATGCAGCATCAATACGTGGCCGTCTCCTTTTGTAATCCGAAAAATGTAACCCCGCCGGGGAACGAGTGGCCTCTGCTGGCCTCAGTTGACCTCGTTCATTCCGGTGATAAAATTACAAGCGCTTGCCATTGGGATTGACAGTTAACCCGGCAATGCAAAGGATAGCAACGCGGGCACGCCAGCTTAGCTCAGTGGTAGAGCAACGGTTTTGTAAACCGTCGGTCGTCGGTTCAAATCCGACAGCTGGCTCCATTTCTAAAAACATTTTCAACGGTTACAACCGCAAGGAACCGGAAAGCTGCTGTCGCAGTAATTGGGTTGCTCAGGCCAGCGGGTCAAACAAAAATTTCCTCAATGCTCCATCGGGGAGAGCTGCCGGCTAGACCGGCATTCAACGCTTTACGCGCTCAAAACACGCCACTGCTCCGCCGGCGGGCGCGCAGTGAATTTCCACCTGGCCGGAACGAGTAACAATTCGTTCTTCGGTTTCCAAATGCTCCGCGTTTATGTCACTGTCGCTCGCGTCCTTCCACAAGCGCATTTTCCATTTGCCCGGGCCGAGGAAATCCAGCTTTACCGGAAACGTTCGCGGCTGGCGATCGGTCATCGCGCCGAGGAACCATCTGTCGCCCGAGCGCCGCACGATGACGAGGTGCTGTCCCGGTTCGCCGTCCAGGACGCGCGTATCGTCCCAAACGGTGGGAACGATTTTCAAAAAATCCGCTCCGGGTTGGTTGCGGTAATGATCCGGATGATCGCAGACGCAGCAGATCGGGCTGTCATAGGCGACGAAGAGCGCGAGTTGATTGGCGCGCGTGCCTTGCACTTCGGCGCGTTTGCCGTCGGGTTTGAATTGCCCGGGCTGGCGATTTAAGAATCCTCCCGGGGTGAAATCCGCGGGGCCCGCCAGAAAACGCGTGAACGGCAGCATGAGCTTGTGCTCGGGCGTGACGCGGGCGCTCCAGCGGTTGTATTCGTTGCCGAGGACGCCTTCGCGCGTGAGTTGATTCGGGAGCGTCCGAATCAGACCGGTGGGCTTGTAAGCGCCGTGAAAGTCGATCATCAAATGATGCGCGGCGGCGGCGCGCGTGAGTTTCTCATACCAATTCACCATGAACTGATCGTCGCTGTCCATGAAATCGATTTTCACTCCGGCAATGCCCCATTGCTCGTAAAGCGCGAACGCCTTTTTGTAAGCGTCATTGCGATCCGCGTCCGTCCAGTAAAGCCAGAGCCAGAGGCGGACGTTTTTTTCTTTGGCGAAGCGGCGAACTTCGTCCATGTCCACGGCGCGATTGACATGAGTGATATCGGCGGTGGGTTTGTTGTAATCGCCGTACCATTGCCAGTCGATGAGCTGATACGGCCAGCCCATGTCGGCGGCGAGCTGGATATATTGCTTGATCGTGGCGGTGTCCATCTGCACGTCGCCCGACCACCAATGATCCCAGGCCATCATGCCGGGCTTGATCCACGAGGTATCCGTGAGTTGGCAGGGAGTTGCGAGGTTCAAAACCAAATCGCTTTCGATCAATTCTCCCGGCTGGCGGCCTATCATGAGAACGCGCCAGGGGGAATTATGGGGCGTGGTTGCTTTGACTAATCCATCACCCTGACGGCGCGGCGCGAGTTTGGTGGTGAGCGTGACGCCGGGTTGCGCGGTATTGATTTCGCCGCCGAGCCACATCCCCGACCAATCGAGTAGATCGGATTCAGTGATGGCGATCCAGGCGGCAGGAGATTTGACGAGCAATGGCAGACCGACGATGGATTTCGGTTTGATATCGGAGAGATGCTGCTCCTGGAATTCCCACTCCTGGGCGCCGATGAACCCTGTTTTTCCATTGTCACCGGCGAAACAGGTGTCATCGCCGCTGAACGAAAACTCTGTCAATTCCTTTTCCAGGGTAAATTCCGTAAAGTCTTTCTGCGCCGGCAAAACGTAGCGGAATCCAACGCCGTCGTTGAACGCGCGAAAAATAACTTCGAAGCTCGGCCCTCCGCCTTTCTGCCGCAACACGAGCCGGAGTTCGTTGTGATGATCGCGGACGAGGCTGTGTTTGCCTGACGGATTTTTCCACGTGAAATCCGCGGACGATTCAAACGCTTTGACCAGTGACACGTCGCGTCCGAGTTCAAGGCCGTCTTTGAAGCGCAAGCCCAGGCGCGAGGGGTTCAATACAGTTTTTCCATCCATCTTGACGCTGTAGTTCAGTTCGCCGTTGGAGTTCACGCAAACTTCGATTTTGCCGTCGGGAGAGAGCAGCCGGTGAGTGCTGGAGTTGCCATTGTTGTTCTGAGTGGAACAGCCAATCAAAGCGCCGGCGGTGATACAGCTCAGTAGAAGTTTCAAATGAGAACTCATGTGCGGAGGTTGAGGAAAATATCCCTGCAAGGCAAATTTAACCTGTTTGAACTATTAAGAGCCCATATCAAAATGAGAAATCATTGGCGGGATCTTGGAGCGTGTCTGAAAATCGACATGGTGAGGGTTCAAGCCAGCCGGCGGCGGAGTTGGATTCGGATCATGGTGATGTAGATCCAAGCCGGGGCGCTAGACTCCATGGTTTTCATAATCGCGCACGAGCCTTCGATAAAGCATCAGCCAGCCGAAAGTTCTTTCTACAATCCAGCGGCGCGGCAGGCCGTATTCTTGCAAGCTCCAAAGCCGGACATCAATCTTTCGGTGGTTGCAAAATCCGGCTTGAAAACCGTCGCGTAATTTGATGTTCATATGCCATACGTCGTATTCATATTCTGAATCCTCCAGCTAGCATGCTGTGGTTTGCCTAAATAATCATGAAAACCAGAATCAGATTGACAATAACCCTCGCCTTGGCGCTCACGCTGCCGGTGGCTGCCTTGATGATTGCCGCCTCAACGGGACGCCATGAGCTGCCGAGGCCGGAAGGACCGTGTGATATTTATGCCGCGGGCGGTTCGCCCTGTGTGGCGGCTCATAGCACGACGCGCGCATTATACGCGTCCTACAACGGTCCGCTTTACCAGGTGATGCGCCAGTCGGATGGCAAGACTTTGGACATTGGCGTCGTCCAGCCCTCCGCGAGGGATGCGGGCGGATATGCGGACGCAACTGCGCAGGATGATTTCTGCGCAAACACGTATTGCTGGATCACGACGTTGTATGACCAGTCGGGCCATGGCAATAATCTCGTTCAAGCGCCCCACGGCGGATTCAGCGGTCCGGCCATGGGCGGATTCAACAATATTCCGGTGGCCGATTGGGCGCCCGTTACGATCATGGGCCACAAGGTCTACGGTGTCTTTATTGCGCCGGGCATGGGGCTGCGATGGGATGACGCGCACGGCACCGCGGTTGACGACCAGTCGGAAGGGCAATACTGGGTGGTGGACGGCCATCATTACAACGGCGGTTGCTGCTATGATTACGGCAATGCCGAGACCGACAGCCGTGATGACGGTGATGGGACCATGGAAACAGCTTACTTCGGAAATGCCACTCCCTGGTATCATGGGCCAGCTCCGGGTCCGTGGATCATGACCGACCAGGAAAACAACCTCGTGGGTTGTGTCACCGATTCTCCCAACAATAAAAACTGCGACCTGCCGATCATACCCTGGCGATTCGTGACCGCCACGGCTGATGGTGAACCGCATCACTGGAGAACCATGGGTGGCGATGCGCAGCAGGGCGGGCTGCAGATTATGTTCGATGGAACGCGTGTCCAAAACTCGAGAAGCAGTTACGATCCGATGCGCAAGCAAGGCGCCATTCTTCTGGGCAATGGCGGCGACAACAGCAATGGCTCCCAGGGCACTTTCTATGAAGGCGCGATGACAGCCGGTGGTACTTTTCCGTCGCGGGAGGTCAACCAAAAACTTCAGGCGAACATCGTGGCCGCCAAATACGACGAAGCGCAGTTGAGCATCGCGCCGGCATCGGCCGTTGCGGCTCCGCCGGGACTTCAGACCTTCACGCCGCGTTCCTCGCGGGACACCACGGTGACGTTCAGGAACGTCACCGGCTCGCCTGTGACGGATGTTAAGTTGAGTATTTCCGCGCCTTGGAGATGGAAAGCGGTCGCCAATGCGCCTACGACGATTTCCGGCCCGGTTGCGCCCGGCGCCACTGTGAGCGTGACATTCAAGATCACCTCGGGAGCGGCGTCATTCAACGGCGACTTGGCGGCTCGCGCGTCCTGGAAATCGAATGGCCGGAGGCAATCCGACACCGCGGTGGAGAAAGTTCGCAACGTCAGCCCGGTCAAGATCAACGAATTTGCTGTGGATCCGACGGATTCGTTCATCGAGCTTTATAATGCGGGTGATAGTCCCGTGGATATTTCCCGTTGGACGTTGACTGAGCATCCAACCCAGCAGCCAATTTTCTCTTCCATCAAAATTCCTGCCGAAACGAAGCTTGCGGCGCACGGCTTTTACCTGCTGGGCCTTGCCAACTCCGGACTGGCAGTTCCCGCGAAGAAGGGGGACGCCACTATTCACGTCAGAAGCACGACCGGCATGAACGTGGGCGATACGATTGAAATTGACACCGGCTCCGCCGTGGAAACCCACAAGATTGCCAGCGTTGGGACGGCGGCAGGCAATAGCACGACGGTGTGGCAGCCACTCCCTGATGGTCCGGTCATCGCAATTCCCGCTGGGTCGGACAATGTGCCTTACTCGCAGGGCGGCGGTGGTTTCCGTGGAGGTGGCGGCGGCTTTGCTCTTGAAGTCGGTCAGAAGATCGGACTGGGCTACGGCAGTACCGGTCCGGCGGTGGCGAGAGATTTGGAAAAGTTCGAGGTGGTCACGATCACGGCGGTCGGCAAGCCGGGCACACAAACGTATTTGGAAGCGAATGCGAAAGCCGGCGATGCCACAATTAAGGTAAGAAATGCCGCCAATATTTCGGTTGGTGACAGGATCCGATTGGATATTGACAGCGCCGGTCACGGAATTGAAACGGTTACGGTTGCCAAAATCGGTGAAAGGTCAGCCGGCGGCGGCTTCGGCGGACGCGGCGGCGGCACGACCTTGGATTTGGCGGCGCCGTTGAAATTTAATCATGCCGCCAACATTCCTTTGAGCGTGAGGGGAACGGGAATCAGCTTCGAGCCAAAAACACGCTTTGTTCATGTGAGCAACGAACCAATCCTGCCGCTTGGCACCGGTATCACGCTCGACAAACCGCTGGGCCGCGCCCATGCGATCAACGCGGTCGTGCGAGACGCCTTGGTCACGACTGCCGGCTACCAGGGCGCTCCGGATCCCGATCAATGGTTTGGAGGCCCGGCGCTTGCCCAAAGCGCCGGCAATATTGTGCTGCGAAATGCCGCTCGCCTGGTTGTTGACAGCCTGAATTACGGCGGTGTGGTCGATCCGTGGGCGGCCGAAGGTTATCAAGGCGCTTCTCCGGGGGACGGTTGCAGTGTCGCTTCGCCCGGCGCCGGCCGGGGCCGCGGCGGGAGGGCCGCATCGAATAGGAGCGCGGGCCGATATCCCGACGGGGCGGACACCGACAGCAATTGCGAGGATTTCCGTCTGCAGACAACTTCGGCGTTGGCGGCTGATGCTGCCGCGGGCGCGGACAATATCAAAGTGACGAGCGCGGACTTTAGTGTTGGCCAGACAGTAATCATTGACACCGGCACGGACCGCGAGACCGCCGTCATCGCAACGGTTGGCACGCCCGGCGGCACCCTGGTCACCACAGGCACTGATGGGGGCGCAACGGTTGTTCCTGTCTCCAGCGTGGAGGGCTTTGGCCCCGGCCAAACAATCACGATTGACAGCGGCGCGAACCAGGAGACGGCGACGGTCGCCTCGGTGAATGGTGGTCGTCGCCGTGGCGGGAGGGGTGGCGCTTCCGTCACCGTATCGGCGCCGCTTAAACTGGCGCACGCGATGGGCGCGCAGGTTTCCGGGAGCGGCATTACTTTTAAATCTCCGCTGACCAAGGCGCATGAGATTGGGGCGCAGATTTCGGGCAACGTTCCCACGCCCGGCGCGCCCAATCAGTATGCCAAACGGGATGAATGAAGATTGTGAAACCGAACCGGACGGTCGCGTTCAACGGTTTTGAACCACGTAAATAAGGCTTCGTAGCTCCTGAGTCAGTTACGGAGCCTTCTGTTCCCCAAAAAAATTGCGCTGTAGAATCGAACCTTGGTTTTTACAGTGATTGCCAAAGATTATTTCCGGATATGATTTACTGAGGGCAGCCGGGGAACCTATGCTATGCTAATGACGCAACCTGAATGGACATTAGTTCGGCAGGTTTCAACCAAAACACCGGCGACGGCGGAGATCGAGTGCCTTTTCGATTGACGCCATTCGCCGACAATTTAGATTGCCGCGCATGATTAAGAGTGGCTCCGCACCCCGCCTGTCGGCTTCGAGCGCCGGAATTCGATTATTATCCCGTTTCAAATGGTTTTTCGGCCCGGCCCTTGCCGTCGCGTTGGCCTTCGGGGCAGTTGCGCAGACGCCACCTCCGCAGGACAACCCGGATCAGCAATACATCAAAATCATGGCGCTGATCGACCACGCCGATGCTTTGCGCGACAAGGGGCAGACGAACGCGGCCAAGGCCAAGTATTTGCAAGCCGAAAAGGCTTTGCTGTATTTCAAGGCCACCAATCCCTTGTTTGATCCCAAGATCGTCAATTACCGATTGAAGCAAGTGACGGATGAGGCGAACACGCGGGAACCGATAGCTGAAGCGCCGACGCCGGCCCCGGTTCAAAAGCCCAAAACCAATGCCGCCAACGCCGAAGTTCAGTCCCCTGGGAATGCTGAAGTGAAGTTGCTCGATCCCGGGGCTGAACCGCGCAACAAACTGCGTCTGCACGTGACCGCGGGTGACAAGCAAACCATGATCATGACGATCAAAATGACCATGCAGGTGCCGATGCCTGCCCCGCAAGGCCGGCGCCAGGGCGAAGCCAATCCGCCGCCTACTTCGCAAACGCTGAAACTCCCGGCGATGACGATTCCGATGGATATCACGGTCCAGAGTGTTGCGCCCAATGGTGACATTACTTACCAGGGAGTGATCGGTGAACCGGGCACGACTGAAGAGCAGGGAACGATTCCTCAGGTGGCGCAGGGGATGAAAACGGTGCTGGCCGGCATCAAGGGAACGACAGTTAGCGGCACAATGACCAGCCAGGGCGTCAGCAAGAAAGTGAATATTACGACTGGGACCAGCGCCTCCGCACAAACGAGCCAGGCCGTCGACCAGATGAAGGAAGGTTTTTCGAACATGGGCGCGCGTTTGCCGGATGAGGCGGTGGGCCCAGGCGCCAAGTGGGAGATCCAGCGCACCGTCAAGTCGCAGGGAATGAGCGTGGACCAGACTGAGGATTACGAGTTGGTTTCAGTCGAGGGCGATCACGTGAAGATCAAGACCACAATCACCCAAAAAGCCGGCAATCAAAAGATTCAGAATCCTGCCATGGGCAACGTGCAAATGAACCTCAATGAAATGAATGCCACTGGATCGGGAACAGTGGAAGCCGACCTTTCCAAGCTCGTGGCCGCAACGGCCACGTTTGACATGCACATGGACATGAATGCGGACGTGACTGTTCGCAACAAGAAGCAGCCCATCGACATGACGATGGATATGAACATCGACATGGAAGCCAAATAGACGGGCTGGAGGGCAGGAAGGGTTTTTTATAAAAGCGTTCGCTGAAGAGGAAGGATTTTTTGCAAGGTTTCTTCACCGGTAACGAAAAACCCTCTATTTTCTGGGAAAATATAACAGAAATGGCTGTGAACGGGATGTGAATAAGTTTCGAGCAACTGCTGATTCTAAGGCTTGCGGGAAAGGCGTTTTTCCGATAGTGTTCGCTGCGAATGGGTTCCGAAGCAATAAAGGGACAAGAAGGCCGGTTGACCACGCCCAACCAAGGCAAACCACTCTATTTCCAAATGTTGATCCCGGGGAATCCCGGGGAAAAAACCAGGGTTGTACTCGGTATTTTTTGAGCGATGGCCTATGAGACATTTGGCTCCGGGTTGTGTTAGATAGAGGGCAGTATGAAAAAGTTCGCGTCACTATTGTTGTTGCTGTTGCCTTTGTCTGGGTTCGGCATGGACCGCTTATCGGCGCTTTCGATGTTGGAAACTGGCAATGACGACTACGCCGTGGGTTCGGCGGGAGAAATCAGCCGGTTCCAGGTGAAAAAGGCGGAGTGGAAGACTGTCACGAATTCAGCCAATTACACCGATTCCGAGACAGCGCGGAAGGTGATGATGCAGCTTATGGAGAAGCGCATTCACGCGTTCCAGGAACACTTTGGCCGTCAGCCCACCGATTTCGAGTTCTACGCGCTTTGGAACGCTCCCGCGCAAGTTTTTGCGGGCAAGATCAGCCACAAGGTGGCCGAGCGCTGCCAGCGTTTCGCCAATCTTTGTGCCCGCGACCGCAAATTCGTCCAGATGGCCAGCGTCGTGAAGTCTGGTTACTGACCGAACCGGCAGGATTCACGCATTTTAACGTGCACGTAGCGCAGTCTCCGGGCTGCGAGTGCTGACGGCGTCTCGCCGCCAGATGCCGAAGTACATCCGACGACGATGGTTCCTGGCACCGGGACGGGGGTCGGAACTCGCAGGCGAGACGCCTGCGCTACCAAAGGCGCTCTCCGGTTCACCCTCGGCTTTCTGAAGAATTAACCGCGTGAGCCCCGCGCCCGATGGCCGATTACCCCTATTTTCGGCCTGTTTTCAATGTGGCAAGCTGTCTGCTTGGTAAGTTCCTTACCCGCCTGCCAAGTGGAGACGAAATTTCCATCGGGTGGGGTTGAACTATGAATTTGCCTAAAGCAGAGTCGTTTAACACCATGTGGACGTGGTTCAGCGTGGTGGTGAAAAATCAATCGCATCACGCCCGGGTCTGGCTCAGCGTGGAGTTCAAGGAAGCCCGCTTCCATTACATTCGTTTTCAGGCCGAAAAAGGCAATCCCGCCTCGGAATATCGTTTTGGATTGTTCCACGAATCGGGCGAACACGGTGTGCAGTCGGATTACGAAGCCCACAAATGGTTCCTGCGGGCGGCGTTTCATGGAGTGGCGGAAGCGCAGGCGAAGGTTTCGGAATATTGCCGCGAGGGACGGGGCGTTTCGAAAAACGACGAGGAAGCGTTCAAATGGTGCCGGAAGGCGGCGGAGCAGGGCCATATGGAATCGCAAATTCGCCTGGCCGCCATGTATCGCGACGGCATCGGCGTGGAACGCAATCCCAAGGAAGCGAAGAAGTGGGAGGACAAGGTTTCCACGCAGAAGATTCCTTTCACCCGCGCCGTGAGCGGGCAGCTTTCGGCGGTTTCGCATTGAAGGGATTTTCGGCGGAGCTCCGATCTCCTGATTGGCGCGGTGCTCGTGTTCAAATGACGGCGCAATGATCCCTTCCGGATTTTTCGTTTCTGAACCCTCCACGCCCAATCCTGGGAAATACGCTTCCGCGCCGATCAGGAGATCGGCGCTCCAACAATAGGCCGCGCTGAAGGACAATCAATCCAAGTCCCGGAGGGACAGTCGAAATTCCATATAAAACGCTGGGCTATTTTCAATTGTCCCACCGGGACAGCGGTGCGCCCCCGGGCATTCGTTTTGTGCAATAGCGTGGAAAGCGCCGTCGCCGCCGCGCTCTGCCGGCGCAGTCCAAAGATGGCCCCACTTTACTTTCGCGCGCTCTTCGCGCATTTTGAGACCGCATGACACGTTCCCGGAAGACTTTACTTTTGGCTGCATTGCTGGCGTTGGCCGGCCAGGTGACCTCGTGGGCGCAGACGAACAATCCCGCTCCGGACTTTCAGGAAGTTTATGATTTGATCCGCCAGCACGTGAGCGGATTGTCGACCGATCAATTGGACCGCGCCGCCGTCCAGGGTCTCGTGAGTGCGCTCGGGCCGAGAGTGGCGCTGGAAACCAACAATGCTTTGGAAAACGCGGACGAAGAGCGCGCGATCATTCGAACTAACGTGTTCGATGGCGGCATCGTTTATCTCCGCATCGAGCATGTGGATGACAAGCTGCCGCAGGCGATCCGTGCCGCGTACCAGGAAATGGCGGCAACGAATAAGGCCAGCGGCGTGGTGCTGGATTTGCGTTACGCGGGCGGTTTCGATTACAAAGCGGCGACGGATACGGCGGATTTGTTCGTGAGCAAAAACGAGCCGCTGTTGAATTGGGGCGACGGCGTGGTTTTTTCGCACGAAAAGTCGAGCGCCATTGCGGTGCCGGTGGCAGTCCTGGTGAATCACGAAACCTCGGGCGCGGCCGAAGCGCTGGCGGCTATCGTGCGTGAAACGGGCTCGGGTTTGATTCTGGGCAGCCGCACCGCGGGCGCGGCCATGGTCATGCAGGATTATCCCCTGAAGGATGGCGAGCATTTGCGCATCGCTTCGACGCCGGTCACGCTCGGCGACGGCGCGGCAATGTCAGCCGATGGCGTGAAGCCGGACATCAAAGTCCCCGTGTCCGGTGCAACTGAGCGGGCGTTTTATGCGGATTCGTTTCTGGTGATTACCAATGCGGGGGCCGGCAAAACCAACGCGGCAGCCGGCACGAACGAACTGGTGCCTCGCGTCCTCTTGAACGAGGCTGAATTGGTGCGTGAACACAAAGCGGGTGAAAATCCTGACGAACAAGTTGCCCGGCGCCCTCCTCAACCGCAGGCGCCGGTGGTCAGCGATCCCGCGCTGGCTCGGGCTTTAGACCTATTGAAGGGCCTGGCCGTGGTGCGGGAGAACAAATTTTAGGCAAATTCGAGTCCGTCAATCGCGTCGTATTCAGGATTGACGATTCGATTCACCGGACTCAATTTCTTCCAGACTTTTTGATGAAGACCATTCTTTTCATTTGCACTGGCAATGTCTGCCGCAGCCCGATGGCCGAGGGCATTTTTCGCCACGCTATCCAGGGCCGCGGCAATTATCGCGTGCTTTCCGCGGGATTGGGCGCGATGGAAGGCCAGCCCCCGAGCGCGCATGCCGTGGATGCCGTGAAGGAATTGGGCATTGATATTGCCAACCAGCGCAGCCGGATGCTGTCGCCATCGCTCGTGGCGCAGGCGGATTACATCTTCGGCATGACGCACAGCCACGTGGATACGGTGCTGCTGTTGTATCCGCAGGCCGCGGAGAAAACGTTTTTGCTGCGTGAATTTGACGACACGCTGGATCCTTTCGAAAAGGACATCAGCGATCCGATTGGCGGTTCGTATGAGATTTACGTGAATTGCCGGGACCAGATTGAGCAGGGGATTGTGTCCTTGCTGCGGTTCGTGGAGGGCGAGAGCGCGGGAGGGCAAGTCGCAGGCAAATCCGTCACGATGGCCCTGGGCGCGGACCATGGCGGCTTTGAACTGAAGGAGACGCTCAAGCAATATCTGGAGCAACGCGGCGTGAGTGTGTCCGATCTCGGCGCGCACTCGAGACAGCCAGCGGATGATTACCCGGATTTCGCCCAATTGGTTGGGCAGAGCGTGGCGAATCGCCGGGCGGAACTGGGGCTTTTGATTTGCACGAGCGGCATCGGCATGAGCATTGCCGCCAATAAAATCGCCGGCGTGCGCGCCGCTTTGGTGGCGGACGAGCAATCCGCCGTGCTCGCGCGGCAGCATAATGACGCCAATGTTATTTGCCTGGGTGCGAACCATACGGCGCCGGACGCCGCCAAAAAGATTGTGGACGCCTTCCTGAACGCGCATTTTGAGGGAGGCCGTCATGAGCGGCGTGTCAGCAAAATGGAAACCAACTTTATTCGCAAAGATTTGAAACTGAAATCCGTCGATCCCGAGGTCGCCAATGCCATCGAACACGAGCGTGTCCGGCAGTTGGAAAACATTGAACTCATCGCCAGCGAAAATTTCGTGAGCCCCGCCGTCATGGAGGCGCAAGGTTCGGTCCTGACGAACAAATACGCCGAGGGTTATCCCAAGAAACGCTGGTACGGCGGTTGTGAAAACGTCGATGTGATCGAACAACTGGCGATTGACCGTGCGAAGAAGATTTTCGGCGCGGAACACGCCAACGTTCAGCCGCATTCGGGCAGCCAGGCGAACATGGCGTGTTATTTCGCCGTGCTGAAGCCGGGCGACAAAATGCTGACCATGGATTTGAGCCACGGCGGGCATTTGACGCATGGCAACAAGGCGAATTTCTCCGGCAGATTTTTTGAGATCATTCATTACGGCGTGAGCAAGACCGACGAGCGAATTGATTACGATCAGCTCGCGCGCATGGCGCGGGAACACAAGCCGAAGATGATCACGGTGGGCGCGAGCGCTTACCCGCGCATCATTGATTTCAAGCGCATGGGCGAGATTGCGCGCGAAGTGGGCGCGTATTTGCTGGCGGATATCGCGCACATCGCGGGACTCGTCGCGGCCGGGCTGCATCCCAGCCCGATTGGCCACGCGGATTTTGTGACGACCACCACGCACAAGACGTTGCGCGGCCCGCGCGGCGGGTTGATTCTGTGCGGCGAAAAATTCGCGAAGGACATCGATTCGCAGATTTTCCCGGGCATCCAGGGCGGTCCGCTGGAGCACGTGATTGCGGCGAAGGCCGTTTGTTTCCATGAAGCGCTGCAGCCGGCGTTCAAGCAATACCAGGAACAGATTGTCAGAAACGCGCGCGCGCTCGCGGAAGGCATGAAGCGGAACGGCTATCGGCTCGTCAGCGGCGGCACGGACAATCATCTCATGCTGGTGGACGTCGGCGCGCGCAACGTGACCGGCAAGGAATGCCAGGCGGCGTTGGATGAAGCGGGCATCACCGTGAACAAGAATACGATTCCGTTCGAAACGCGCTCGCCATTTCAGGCCAGCGGCATTCGCCTCGGCACCCCGGCGGTGACGACGCGCGGAATGAAGGAGACCGAAATGGCGGCCATCGCGGACATGATTTCCGAAGTGTTGTTGGACATTAAAAACACCGAGACGATCGGCAAAGTCCGCCAGCGCGTGCGGGATTTGACGGCGAAGTTTCCGTTGCCGTATTGAATGAAAAAGCCGTTCCCTAATGATGACGAGCTGGACGCGGAAGAGAAGTCTTTGCTGGACCGCGAATTGGAGGATTACCGGAAGAATCCTCATGCTGGTTCTTCGTGGGATGATGTAAAAGCCCGTTTGCGCAATCCACAGTTGTAAATAACACGCTGCGACCGCTGTTTGAGATTGGGAATTTGATGGGTTTTGGGGGCCCTTACAGGGCTCGCGAATCTTGAGCGCCGGGTTTCCCGGGCCTGCAGCCCGGGCTTTAACAGGGCGGGCTTTCAGCCCTTATTTCTTCAATCGGTAAAAGATGGCGCTACCCGGGATTGAATTGGTGGTCATGAAATTGCCGTCCTCGACGCTGGTTGTGTCGGTGACGGAATTCCACAGAATTGGGGGCGTGAGGTTCGTGGTGAATTCCAGCCGATAGCCGGTCAGGTTCGTGGGCCAATGCAGGACGGAGTTTGTGCCCGTGCGCTCCATGGTGAGCCACGGCAGGACGTTCGCTTCGATGGGCAGGTTGCCGCCATCGCCACCGTAACCGCCGACCAAAATCCAATAGGTCACGCCAGCTTGGCCGGGGAAATGAACGCTCGCGGAAAATGAATTGCAATCCGGGCCGGCGTCGTCATTGCAACTGTTCGCGACAGGCGTCAGCGCTCCGCAACCTCCGGTGTACACCTGCAGGACCGAGTCGAGGTCGCCCTTGCAGGTGCTGATGCTGACGGTTGCGGTCATCGGCGGCGTGTAGGTGAACCACACTCCTTTTCCAAAATTGGTCTGGCAGAGCGGTGTGGGATCGCCGGTTTCAGTGGCGTTCTCGGTGTTCATC
>DATNEA010000022.1:0-135188 GCA_035606845.1 Candidatus Angelobacter sp.
ACATCACTCGGATAATTCTTTCGCTTGTTTGCCATCCCCAGCTTATTGCCGGGATGTATTTACCATGTACAGACTTTTTTTACGAAAAGTTAAGTACAGGCTCTAGAGTTTGATTCACCGAACTGATTTCTTCCAAGGCCAAGACATAATATTCGATATCATGTTCCCACAAAACAAAATCAGCGGTCAAGTCGCTCCATTTCCCGTTCAGAGGTAAATCAAACTGTATGGCTCCCCGGAGACCAACGCCACCGAGGTTGTTAGGCTTATACCATGTCACATGCCTTCGAGGTTCTGGATTTCCGCCCTTCGCCAGACGCCAATCGGTGACAATGAAGTCCGTGACTCCGGGAAAATATTCTGATGAAACGTATCTTTTAATTTGAGCAAGCAGACATTCCGCCTTTGATGAATAAGAACCATACGCGAAATCGAGTCCCGGACCGAGTTCTGCGACCACTGCTTCGTAATCTTCCTTGGCTA
The DNA here is from genome assembly GCA_035606845.1 of Candidatus Angelobacter sp. Taxonomy (GTDB): domain Bacteria; phylum Verrucomicrobiota; class Verrucomicrobiia; order Limisphaerales; family DASXHY01; genus DASXHY01. The sequence goes on from DATNEA010000022.1 coordinate 484, forward strand.
GGACATCAATCCACCCGCGAATGATGTCCAAAACCGCCTCGTCCGTTGCGTTATGAGGAATAAGGACCATAAATGACTAGAACTCAACCGCGCAGGGGCTGCAATATGAAAATAGCCTGCGGCTTCTCGGTGAATCCTGAGCGCCGCCCCATGTTAGCGATTTAAACCATCCCATAATCGAGACCAAGCATTATAGCAAACTCATCAAAATCTCTAGCACCCGGCACCCACTCGTTATGCCCGTTCTGACCCCACCTTAGGCGGAACACTGGCGGATTCGTTGAGTCTTGGGCATAATCAAGAATGATGGGTGAATCAGAACCAAGTCCGAAATCGCCAATCACCAAGGCAAAATCCGGAACAATCTGGGGTAACGCACCAAATCGCTGCCAAAAATCGCCAGCACCACCAGCGACTATTAATTGTCCAACGGTGGGAAATGGTGGTGCGCGCAAGCAGCCGATTGCGCGGAATATTTTTCGATGCGTGCTCGTTCGGCGTGCTGTGCGCAGCTTCTGCTGAAATGAGTTTAGAGCGCGGCCGCACGATGAAATCCGATAGGCGCGAGTGCATTTCGCGCATGGGCGTTGCGTTCATTTTTCTTAGCTTGGAGGTCAAAGTCCGCGGCGCTGACGAACACTCTTCGGGTGTTCCGCTTGAATCCGGCGGATCGCCATTATGTCTTTGTTGCGACACGTCAAAATCGGGATTGCTTCACTCATTTTTTTCCTCGGCGGCTTGCTGCTGGTTCCGGCAGCGGAATCGGCGGTCATCTCCATTGACGCGACCAACGCCGGCCCGGCGATCAATCCGCGCATGTATGGAATTTTTCTCGAGGAAATCAATCATGGCGTGGATGGCGGCCTTTACGGGGAACTCGTGCGCAATCGCGCCTTCGAGGATTCGCGCCCACCGGAGGGATACACCTTGCAGGATGGTGTTTGGAGGAATGTGAAAGGGTTCGATTCGGGCTTTTCGCGCTACGGTTACACGACCAATGGCGTGCCGTTTTGGTCGTTGATTCAAACGGGCGCGGCGAAGGGCGCGATGCGCGTTGAGACGACCGGCGGGATTACGCCGCAATCGTGTTATTGCTTGCGATTGGATGCGGAACCGGCGGCGGATGGCCGCGTCGGCGTTGCGAATGAGGGCTTTTTTGGCATCGGCGTTCGGCAGGGCGAGCAATACCGGTTGTCGTTGCACGCGCGCGGCGGCGACTTCAAGGGACCGTTGCGCGTGCGGCTGGAGGACGCGAACGGCGCGCCATGTTCGGACGAGGTGGAAATTGGGCCGATCGGAAAATCATGGCAAAAATTTGAAAAAATTCTGACCGGTTCCAAAACGGATTCCAAGGCCCGCCTGGTGATTGAGGCGGGCGCGAAGGGAACGGTCTGGCTGGATTTCGTTTCTCTCTTTCCAACGAAGACCTGGAAAAACCGGCCGAACGGTTTGCGCCCGGATATCGCGGACATGATTGCGGGGCTGCATCCCGGTTTCGTGCGGTTCCCGGGCGGATGCGTGGTGGAGGCGGGCTCGGTGGCGACCGCTTATAATTGGAAGTTGACGGTCGGCCCGGTGGAGCAACGACAAGAACGTTGGGGGCCGTGGAATTATCGGCGCACGCAGGGAATGGGTTTGTTCGAGTATCTGCAATTCTGCGAGGACCTCGGCGCGGAACCGCTCTACGTGGGGTTCGCGGGCCAGACCTGTATTTTCCGCCGGCCGCAACTGGTGCCGATGGATGACATGTGGTGGGTGCGGAATAATCTTCTGGATGTCGTCGAGTACGCGAACGGGTCCGCGAATTCAAAATGGGGCGCTTTGCGCGCGCGAGCCGGTCATCCCGCGCCGTTCAACTTGAAGCTCATGGAAATCGGCAATGAAAACCAGGGGCCGGAATTCGAACAGCGCTACAATTTGATTCACGAAGCGTTGAAATCCAAATATCCCGGCATTCGTTATCTCGCGGATTTGTCCTGGACCAGCCGCGAGTCCATGGCGGACGCGCAATTCGACATTCAGGACCAGCATTATTATAACTCGTCGCGGTGGTTTGCGACGCGGTTCAATGAATACGATGGCCGGGACCGCAAGCTGCCGCCGCTGTATCTCGGCGAACTCGCCGTCACGACTCAGGACGCGGGAAATCTGCGCGGCAATTTGCGCGCGGCGCTTTCCGAAGGCGTTTTTCTGATGGGCTGCGAACGGAATTCCGACGTGGTCCGGATGGTTTCGTACGCGCCGCTGCTGGCGAACGTGGATGGCCGGACGGAACTCACCGGCTCGCCGCCGCCGTGGCATGCGATGATTTATTTCGATGGCACGCGCGTTTTCGGAACGGTCTCCTATTCTCTTTGGAAATTATTCGGCGCGAATCATCCGGCTCATTGCGTGCAAACGGATGTGAGCTTTCCGAACGCGAAACCCGTGGTGGTTTCCGGACAAATTGGCCTCGGCACGTGGGCGGACACGGCGGAGTTCAAGGACATTCACGTGGAGAAAGACGGCAAGGTGTTTTTCAATTCGGACTTCTCAACGAATGCCGACGACTGGCAGCCGAATGGCGGGCGTTGGTCGATCAAAAACGGCGTGTATCGACAGGGCCAGACGGGGCAGGGCTTCAGTTATTTCGGCGATGAAAACTGGAGCGATTACACACTCACGTTGAAGGCGCGAAACACCGGCGGCTCGGAAGGATTTCTCATCGTGTTCGGGCGCAAAGGCGGTGACCGGTATTGGTGGAACCTCGGCGGCTGGGGCAACACCCAGGACGCCATCGAGTACAATCAAACCCCGGTAGGCCCGCCCGTGCCGGCAAAAATCGAACGGAACCGCTGGTATGACGTGAAGATTGTATTGAGCGGCGCGCGCATCCGCTGTTATCTCGACGGCAAATTGATTCACGACGCAACGGTTCCGCGGCAGGAGAAATTTTTCGCCGTGGCCGGGCCGGACGCGAGCACCGGCCATATGATCATCAAGGCCATCAATCTGGACGCCAACGCGGTGCCGGCCCAATTGAACGTGGATCATTTCGGACCCATTTCGCATACCGCGCGGATGACCGTGTTGACCTCGCCCGGCCTGGCCGACAACAATAGCCTGGAAAACCCGGCGAAAGTGCAGCCGGTGACATCGACCGTGGAAATCTCCGGCAACAATTTCAGTCACGAATTCGCCCCGCATTCGCTGACCATCCTCAGATTAAAAGCTCGTGAAGAGTGATGATAGGGAATAGCTTGGGGTGTATTTGAGATATTGGAACCCCGGTTCCGATTCACTATTTTTGAACTCGCGTTATTCCGCAATACATATGAAAGGCAAATCCGCTTCCTTGTTTTTAACCCTGACGATCCTGGCTTCGTCCGGCTGCCGTTCGACCGATGATTCCGCCGCAAAAGCAAACGCGAAGGACCCATCGTATGCCCGGCTCGGCTCATTCGAGGTGATTAAAGATGCGGTGCCATATCAGGCGTGGCCCTTGCCGCTTTCGGCCGTGCGGCTAACCGGTGGTCCGCTCAAACACGCGCAGGAACTGGACGAGAAATACCTCTTGGAATTGGAACCGGACCGCATGTTGTATTATTTGCAGTTGCGCGCCGGACTGAAACCGAAAGCCAAGGAAGGTTATGGCGGTTGGGATGGCGCGGGACGCCAGCTTACGGGCCACATCGCCGGGCATTATCTTTCCGCCGTCAGTTATATGTATGCCGCGACGGGCGACGAGCGTTTCAAGGAACGCGCCGATTACATGGTGAACGCGTTGAAGGAGATTCAGGACGCCCAGGGCGATGGCTACATCGGCGCGCTGATGGCCACGGTCCGCACGAACGGTCACCAGGAGCTGGTGAATGGCAAAGGGCGTTTTGAAGCTCTGGCCAAAGGGGAAATTCGCTCGGGTGGTTTTGACCTGAACGGCATGTGGTCGCCCTGGTATGTCGAGCACAAGCTGTTCGCGGGTCTGCGCGATGCCTATCGGCTGACGGGCAATCGCACCGCGCTGGATGTGGAAGTTAAATTCGCCGGCTGGGTGGATGGAATTTTATCGCAGCTCAGCGAGGCGCAGATTCAAAAAATGCTGGCGACGGAGTTTGGCGGCATGGATGAAGTGATGGCTGACCTTTATGCCGACACGGGCGATCCGCGCTGGAACCATGCGTTCCATTATTTCGAGCACCATGCAATCGTGTATCCGCTGGCCGAACATAAGGATATTCTCGGCGGCAAACATGGCAACACGCAGATTCCCAAGCTGATCGGCGATTTGATGTATTACATTTACACGGGCGATCAAACCAACGGCGAAGCGGCGAAGTTCTTCTGGAACCAGGTGGTTTATCACCACAGTTTCGCCACGGGCGGCGATGGCAAGGATGAATATTTCGGCCCTCCGGATAAGTTAAACGAGCAGGTGGATGGCCGCACGGACGAGAGTTGCAACGTCTACAACATGCTCAAGATGACGCGCACGCTGTTCGCGCTGCACCCGGACATCAAGTACGCGGATTTTGAAGAGGAAGCGCTGTTCAATCATGTCCTTGGCTCAATCGATCCCAAGGATGGCCGCATGTGCTACATGGTGCCGGTCGGGCGCGGCGTCACGCACGAGTATCAAAACATGTTCGAGAGCTTCACGTGCTGCGTCGGCACCGGCATGGAAAATCACGCGCTGCATGGTTACGGAATTTATTACGAGTCCGGCAACAAGCTTTGGGTGAATTTTTACACGCCTTCCATCGCGGAGTGGAAAGACGCCGGCGCGAAACTGGATCTGGAGACCGATTTTCCGGAAGGCAAATCCGTGAAGATGACGCTCACGATGAAATCGCCGAAAAAACTCACGTTCGCCATGCGGCGTCCCTCATGGGCAGGCGAAGGGTTCGTGGCGAAAATAAACGGAAAGGAAGTTTCCCATGTTCCCGGCCCGGGAAATTATGTGGAATTGACCCGCAAATGGAGGACCGGTGACACCGTGGAACTCGTGCTGCCGAAACGATTGCACGAGGACCCGATTCCTGATAATCCGCGCCGCGTGGCGCTGATGTGGGGCCCGCTGGTGCTCGGTGGCGATATCGGGCCGGAAAGCCGGCGTCGAGCCAATCGCGAGGATTTGTCCGTCGTGCCCGTGTTTGTCACCGGCGATCGGGATGTCAGCCAATGGCTCAAGCCGGTGCCGGGCCAGCATGGAGATTTCCGCACCGACGGCGTTGGCCACGATCGGGACATTAACTTCGTTCCATTCTATCGCCTGCATGAGCGGACGTATGCTCTGTATTGGGACTTGTACACCGATGCCGAATGGCAGCAGCGCGCGCAGCAAGTGGCGCTGGAACGCGAACATCAGAAAAAATTGGAAGAGGCCACGGTAGCCTACGCGCAACCGGGCGAAATGCAGGCCGAACGCGATTTCAATGAGCAAGGCGAAGATTCGGAGCCGGATCGTGTCATGGGCCGGCCAATGCGGCGCGGAACAAAATGGTTCTCCTTTGATCTTCCCGTGGACCCGGCGCACCCCATGGCGGTGGTCGTGACGTATAACAGCGACGAATGGCGCCGGCGCACATTTGATATTTTAGTCGACGGACAAAAAATCGGCGACCAGGTCGTTGAGCGGAACGGCGAACCGCATTTCTTTGACGTGACCTATAAGATCCCGGCGGACTTGGTGAAGGACAAACAGAAAGTCACCATCCGCTTCGAGGCCACGAATGGAAATGAGATTGCCGGCGTGTTCGGCATTCGCATGATCCGCGCGGACTCGGCGCTTTAGCAACTGGCTGAAATGCAGGAGACGACGTGAAGAGTCTCTGGCTTGGACCTTGGAGCCAATGAAATTAGAGACTCGTCACCTCGTCTCCTACAATTAAGTGGCGCCTTTGCCATACGCGGTGCGATATTCCGAGGGCGACAGGCCAATGGTCTGGCGAAATTGCCGCGTGAACGCGCTCTGGTCCGAATATCCGCAATCCAGCGCCACCCTCGCAATCGGGTCTGCGGTTTCCACCAGCTTTTGCACGGCCGCTTCCATGCGTGTTTTTTGAATGAGCTGGCCGGCGGTGAACTGGAAGATTTTTCGGATGCGTTGTTCCAATTGATATCCCGAAAGGCCCGCGCGCTTCGCCAGGTCTTTGACGCGCAATGTGTCGGCAAAATTTTTTTGAATATGCCGCACCACGCCGGCAATGGCCGAATAGTCTTCCCCGCGTTCGCTGGCCGATTGCAAGTCTTTCGAAATTCCCACGAGACCAATGACCTGTTGGTTGTGGCCGCGCAGCGGAAGTTTGTTGGTCAGGCACCAGCCGCGTCCGCCGGAAACGTAAAAGTGCAGTTCCAACTGGTCGAGAATCGCGCGTCCGTGGCGCAGCACGCGTTCGTCTTGTTCGCGATAGCTCTCGCCCAGCGGTTTGGGAAAAAGTTCGTCCGCGCGCCGGCCAATCAATTCATTTTTATCATGGAGTCCGCAGCGCGTCACCAGCGTCTGGTTCACCACCACGTATTCGCCGCGGCTGTTCTTGATGAAAAAAACGAGATCGCCGAAGCGGTCGAATAATGTTTCGCCGGTGAATGGCTCGGCGAACTGCGAGAACAGGTCCATTTGTAATTGGGAGACGGTCACAACGATTGTGCCGAAATCGTAATCGCCAGTGGAAAAACAGACAAGACGCCGTTTCGCGCCACGGCCAATATGTCCATGGTGTTTCGCAAAAGAAACTTCCGAAAAGGTGGCGCAAACCTGCGGGTTTGCCACGACGCTCTGCCGGGCGTTGTCCACCCTTTCGGAAGTTTCTTTTGCCATTCTTTTTATGCAAAAAGTGACAGTTATTGATTCGCACACGGCAGGCGAACCGACGCGCGTGGTTGTGAGCGGCGGGCCCTACTTCGGCAATGGTCCGCTGGCCGAAAGGCGTGATCGGTTCCAGCGCGATTTCGACCGCTTCCGTTCAGCCGTCGTCAACGAACCGCGCGGCTCGGATGTGGTGGTGGGCGCGTTGTTGGTGGAACCCAACGATAAATCCTGCGTTGCGGGCGTCATTTTTTTCAATAACGTCGGCTATTTGGGCATGTGCGGGCACGGCACCATCGGTCTCGTGGTCACGCTGGCGCACATGGGAAAAATCAAAGCCGGCGAACATCGCATCGAGACGCCGGTCGGGATTGTAACGGCCACGTTGCATCCGAATGGCGAGGTGTCCGTGGCGAATATTCCGAGCTGGCGCACGAAGAAAGCTGCCCAAGTGCAGGTGCCGGGCCTCGGCGTCGTGACCGGAGACGTCGCCTGGAGCGGCAACTGGTTTTTTCTGATCGAGAATCATGGACAGGATTTGGCGCTCACCAATGTGGACGCGTTGACCGATTACTGCTGGCGCGTGCGTCAGGCAGTGAACGCTCAGGGATTTCCCGAAGTGGACCACGTTGAACTTTTCGGCGCGATTAATGGCATCAGCAAAGGATCGCGCAATTTTGTGCAATGCCCCGGCAAGGCCTACGACCGCTCGCCGTGTGGCACCGGCACCAGCGCGAAACTGGCCTGCCTCGCGGCGGATGGAAAATTGCAACCGGGCGAAACCTGGGTGCAGGAAAGCATCATCGGCAGCCGCTTTACGGGAAAATTTCAGTGGCTCGATCAGGCTTCCGGCAAAGTCGCGCCAGTAATCACCGGCACGGCTTTCGTCAACTCGGAAGCGACGCAAATCCTCGACGAAAAAGACCCGTTCTGCTGGGGCATTCGTTCGTGAATTCGTCCTATGACATCATCATCGTTGGCGCCGGCATTGTCGGCGCGGCGTGCGCGATGGAATGCGCCAAGGGCGGCCTGCGCACGCTCGTATTGGATCGCGGGCCGATTGGCGGCGGCACCACGGCGGCCGGCATGGGGCATCTCGTGGTGATGGATGATTCCGAGGCGCAATTCGCGCTGACGAGTTATTCGCGACGCCTCTGGCATGAACTGCGTGCACAATTGCCGCGCGAGGTCGAGTTTGATTGTTGCGGGACCCTTTGGGTCGCGGTGGATCAGGAGGAGATGGCCGAGGTCTGGCGCAAACAAAAATTTTACGAGCAACGGGGCGTTCGTGTGGAAGTGCTCGATGAGGCGGGCGTGGCTAAAGCCGAGCCGAATCTCCGTCCCGGGCTCGCCGGCGGTTTGCGAGTGCTGGATGATGCCGTGGTTTATCCGCCGTGCGCCGCGCAAGCTCTTTTGGAGCTGGCAAAAAAAGACGGCGCGGAAGTCCGCACTCGCATGGCCGTCAAAACGCTTTTGCCCGAAGGTGGTGTGGAATTGGCCGATGGAACGAAAATTTTTGCCGATCGATCCGTCAGCGCGACTGGACCATGGTCGCCGGAACTGACGCCCGGCCTCGCCGTGCGGAAACGCAAAGGGCATTTGGTCATCACCGATCGAGATCCCGGATTCGTGCATCATCAAATTGTCGAGCTCGGTTATCTCAAGAGCGCGCATTCGACGGGAACCGATTCCGTGGCGTTCAACATCCAGCCGCGCATCACCGGACAAATGCTCATCGGCTCCTCGCGCCAATTCGATGCCGAAAGCAGCGCGGTGGATCACGGAATTTTAAATCGCATGCTGCGGCGCGCATTGGAATATCTGCCGGGCCTGGCGCGTTTGTCGGCTATTCGCGTCTGGACCGGCCACCGCGCCGCCACACCTGACAAATTGCCGATGATTGGACCGAGCATGGTCAGTGATCGCATCTGGCTCGCCACGGGACATGAAGGTCTCGGCATCACGACTTCGCTCGGCACGGGAAGATTGCTCGCCGATTTACTGTTGGACCGGCCAACCGAAATCGATGCTGCGCCGTTCGCGCCAGCGCGTTTCGCGAAGGAGGTCGTTGCGCATGAGTGAAACGGTCACGGTTCATGTGAATGGCCAGCCGGTTTCGGTGCCGGCGGGAACCATCGTGGCGGCGGCGGTTGCCCGAAACGGCGTCGCCGGATTCCGGCGTTCCGTGCTGGGAACGCCGCGCGGACCGCTCTGCGGCATGGGAATTTGCATGGAATGCCGCGTCACGATCAACGGACAGAAGCATTGCCGCAGTTGCCAGATTCTTTGCCAGCCGGGCATGGAGATTCGCACCAATGAGTGACGCGAATTTCGAATTTGAAATCGTCGTCGTGGGCGCCGGGCCGGCCGGAATCGCCGCGGCGTGCGCGGCGGCTGAGAGCGGCAAGGGCGTGGCCGTGGTGGATGACACGCCGTGGCTCGGGGGCCAAATCTGGCGCGGCGAACAAGCGCGGCCCAAGCAACCGCAGGCGCAGCGATGGCTTGAGCGATTTCGCGAATGCGGCGCGACCGTGCTGGACCGGACGAGTGTCATCGGCGCGCCCAGCCCCGGCGTGCTGCTCGCCGAACGCGCGGATGCGTCCTGCGAAATTCACTGGCAAAAATTGATCCTGGCCACCGGCGCGCGCGAATTGTTTCTGCCGTTTCCCGGTTGGACCTTGCCCGGCGTCATTGGTCCCGGTGGTTTGCAGGCCTTGGTCAAAAACGGCTGGCCCATCGAGGGCAAACGCGTGATCGTGTGCGGCACTGGACCGTTATTGCTGGCCGTCGGAAAAGGCTTGCGGGAATATGGCGCAACGATTGTTTTCATCGCGGAGCAGGCGCCGCGAAGTCGCATTATGGATTTTGGATTTAGCCTGCTGCGGCATCCCGGCAAGTTGATGCAAGGCATTGGAATCGCGGCGAAATTGTTAGGCGTTCCGATTCGCTACGGAACCTGGCCGATCAAAGCCGAAGGAGACGAATCGGTGCAGCGAGTGACGTTGACGGATGGCCGCCGGCAATGGACCGAGGAATGCGATTTCCTGGCGTGCGGTTTTCATTTAGTGCCCAACGTGGAACTGCCGTTGGCCGTCGGTTGCGAATTGGAAAATGGATTTGTGCGCGTCGACCGCAGGCAGGGGACGAGCGTGGAAAATGTTTTTTGCGCCGGTGAACCGACGGGCATCGGCGGCGTCGATTGCGCTCTTACGGAAGGCCAGATTGCCGGCTATGCCGCGAGCGGGCATTTGGCCCGGGCCGAGTCACTTTTCAGCCTACGCGATTCGTGGCATTCCTTTCGTACTGCGTTGGCGAAAACGTATGCGTTGCGCGAAGAACTGAAAACGCTGGCCACGGACGAAACGCTGTTGTGCCGTTGCGAAGACATCACACTAGGGCGCGTGAGGCAGTTTTCCGGCTGGCGCGAAGCGAAGCTTTTGTCCCGGTGCGGCATGGGGCCGTGCCAGGGACGCGTATGCGGCGCGGCGGCGAAGGTCGTGCTGGGGTGGGGGATGGAATCGGTCCGACCGCCCCTCTTGCCGGCGCGAGTGGGTACTTTAATAACGACGACAATCAACGAAACCTAATATGAAAATGAAATGGGCGGGCGTTATCCCCGCAATGACCACAGCGTTCAAACCCGATTACAGCGTGGACCACGCCTTGGTGGCCAAACACGCAGGATGGCTGGTCGAAAACGGCTGCGCCGGCATCGTGGCGCTCGGTTCGCTCGGTGAAAGCGCAACCTTGCGGTTCGATGAAAAAGTGGCGGTTTTAAAAACAATCGTAAAGGCACTCGGCGGCAAAGCCCCCGTGGTCGCGGGCATTGCGTCGCTGAGCACTGGCGAGGCAATTGATCTCGCGAAAGCCGCCGTGGATGCCGGTTGCTCCGGCTTGATGGTCCTGCCGCCGTATGTGTATTCGAGCGACTGGCGCGAAATGAGATCGCACGTGGAACCGGTCATTCGCGCCACCAAGCTTCCCTGCATGCTCTACAACAATCCGGTTTCGTACAAAACGGATTTTCTGCCGCCGCAAATCCAGGAGTTGGCAGCCGACAATCCGAACCTCGAAGCCGTCAAGGAATCCAGCGCCGACGTGCGGCGTGTCACCGCGTTAAAAGCGCTGTGCGGCGATCGCCTGCAATTATTCGTCGGCGTGGATGACGTGGTCGTCGAAGGCGTGCGCGCCGGCGCGGTCGGCTGGATCGCCGGCCTGGTGAACGCGTTCCCGCGCGAGTCCGTGGCGCTCTTCGAATATGCGCAGCGCGGCGATACGAAAAAAGCCGACGAGCTTTACCAATGGTTTCTGCCCTTGCTGCGCATGGACACGGTGAACAAGTTCGTTCAATTGATCAAATTGGTGCAGCAGGAAGTCGGCATGGGCCACGAACGCGTTCGCGCTCCGCGCTGCGTGCTGGAGGGGGCGGAGCGGCAGATTGCCCTCGACACGCTGAAATTCGCGCTGGCGCATCGGCCAAAAATATAGTTAATCGGCAAATACAACCCGTCTCGCAGCCATGAATCTCAAAGGTCTTTCCATCATCGGCCAGCGGCGCGCCAAAGCCGCCGGAAATCCGAACGCCGCATTGAACCCCGCCACCGGCAGCGCCATCGGGCCGGATTTTTTCTGGGCCACCTCCGGCGATGTGGATGAAGCGGCGGAACTCGCGTCCAAAGCGTTTGTCGAATTTCGTCGCTGGCCGGCCAAGCGCCGCGCGGCGTTGCTGCAGCGCATCGCCGAATTGCTGGAAGCGAACGCCGCCGCGATCATCGAGCGGGCCAACCAGGAAACTGCGTTGCCCGCGCCGCGATTGCAGGGCGAAATGGCGCGGACGTGTTTTCAATTGCGCTTTTGCGGCGAGGCTGCCATCAACCATCTTTTTACCGCGGCGCGCATTGATCACGGCGATCCGAATCGGAAGCCGCTGCCGAAGCCGGATTTGCGCTCGATGATGATTCCGCTCGGACCGGTGGTGGTTTTCAGCGCGAGCAATTTTCCGCTCGCATTTTCGGTTGCCGGCGGCGACACGGCGGCTGCGTTTGCAGCGGGTTGCCCGGCCATTGTCAAACCGCATCACGCGCACCTCGGCACTTCGGAAATGGTTGGCGCGCTCATCCAGCAAGCCGCCGCCGAGTCCGGCGCGCCGGACGGAATTTTTTCGATGCTCTACGGCAATGGACGCGAAATTGGCACCGCGCTCGTGAAGCATCCGCGCGTGAAAGCCGTCGGCTTCACCGGTTCACGCTCCGGCGGACGAGCGTTGATGGATGCCGCCGCCGCGCGGCCCGAGCCGATTCCTGTCTACGCCGAAATGGGCAGCATCAATCCCGTGTTCGTGCTGAACGGCGCGCTCGGTCAACGCGGCGAGGAAATCGCCGCCGGGTTGCACGGTTCCGTCACGTTGGGCGTTGGGCAGTTTTGCACCAATCCCGGCCTGGTTTTCATCGAAGCCGGAGACGCCGCGAAAAATTTTGTGGCAAAACTCGCGAGCCTGTTCACCGCAACCGCCGCTGGCACGATGCTGACTTCAGGTCTTTGTTCCGCCTATCAATCGGGCCTCGAGAAATTTTCCAAAATCTCCGGCGTGAAACGCGTTGCCATCGCCACCAACGAAGGCCGGGCCGGCCAGGCGCGCGCCGCGTTGTTCGAGACGAACGCGAAAAATTTTCTGAACAATCCGGCTTTGATGGAGGAGATCTTTGGCCCGTCGACGCTTTTGGTGGAATGCGCGTCGCGCGCGGAAATGCTCCAGGCCGCGGCGCGAGTCGAGGGCCAGTTGACCGCGACCATCCATGCCCTGCCGGATGAAGTGTCGTCCAATCGCGAACTGGTTGAAGCCCTTGTCAATAAAGCCGGCCGATTGCTTTTTGGCGGGTTTCCGACCGGTGTGGAAGTGGCGCACGCCATGACCCATGGCGGTCCGTATCCGGCGACTTCGGACGGTCGTTCCACATCGGTGGGGACGCGCGCCATGGAGCGGTTTCTGCGGCCGGTGAGCTTCCAGAATTTTCCCGATGCCATGCTGCCGGCGGAATTGCAGGAGAGCAACCCGCTCGGCATTCCTCGATTGGTGGATGGGAAGCTGACTGGCTGCTGAACGGCTTCACGATTGGGACTGACGCGAGGGGCGCGGACTCTTTTTGTTCCCAAAATTTTCATTCGAATTTCCCGCGCGGGCAACGGAGCAGTCCACTGCATTGGGAACGAGAGGAAATGCCATCTTGCCTTTGTGTAACGAACCGCCGTGGATTTGTAACATGGGGCTGTGGATTTCGATTATGTGCGGCTTTTAGTGGTTGTAATACTGTTGAACCATGTTCCTAATCCGGACAGAGACTTGCACTCTGGTGACAATCGACGGTCGAGTCGCAAATCGGCAGGTTCATTTCCCATGGTTGACCCTTTTCGCTGATTGGGAGCCAATCGTGAGAACAGTCTGATGAAAAACCCCATCCCGTACACTCAAACCCAACAACTATGAAACAACCCAAACTCCGCTGGGCATTCGCGCTATTGGTAGCGTCGGGTCTCGCGCTTCAAAGTCGCGCGGATAGTATCATAAATAATTTTACTACTCCGCAAAATTATCTCGTAAACGGCATCATTGGCGATACCAACTGGGATGGCGTTTATCTGCGATTCGGTGATATTCCGGGCGGCAACAACGGTGGCGACGGCAACGGCAATTCCCTGATCGCCGATTCGGACGTGACTTTTGGTGGATTCCTCACCGTCCAAACCGTCAACTCGACTTGGGTCGGCGACGGCGACGATGGCTTTTTCCTGTATAAGGTCGTATCCGGAGACTTTGATGCTTCGGTGGAAATTTTCAACCCATTCACGCCTTTAAATTATAATTTGCCCGGTTTGCTGGCCCGTGCCTGGAATACGAACAATTCCGGCTCGCCCTACAGTCCCACCGGAACGGATCCGACGCAGGAAAACTGGATGTACAACGCCCGGTTCCAGGAATTTAGCATCAGCGATCACGGCCGATATGTCACCAACGGCGCGGATCACGACGGCTACTTTAACACACCGGGTGACAATGCCGACACCAACTCCACTCGTTTTCTGAGGCTCACACGCGTGGGAGATCTTTTCAGCTTCTATGAAAAGACCAACCAATCCGATGATTGGAGCTTCATCGCCAATTTGTCGCGTCCCGATCTGCATGGCGTGGCCATGCAGATTGGCATCCAGCAAAACGTCGGCACCGCCAATACGCCCACGACATTCTTTACGGATTTTGAGCTCAGTGGTCCGAATGTGAGCTTGGGAACTCCGACATTGCCAGGCGCGCCGACAGCGCTGGTGACGACGGATACGAACACTGGAGGTTCGCTGACCTTTTCATGGACTCCCGGAACGCCCGGCGACAGCAGCCTGGTGGTCGTCCGACGCGGTGGGAATATCCAAGTCAATCCCGTTCAAGGGCTGACGTATACCGCCAATACAACCTTTGGCGCGAGCAATGCGTTAATGGGCGCCGGCCAGTCGGTCGTGTACAGTGGCACGGGCAACAGTGTTACCGTCACCAATCTCGGCGCCAACAATATTAACTATATGGTGGCTGTTTATGAATACACGAACAACGGCACCACCACGATTTATAATACAGCCAGCCCGATCACGAACGTTTTTGCGGGCCCGGGCGTCATAAACTCCGCGACTCTGTCCGTGCCGCAAAATGATATTCCGGTCAATGGCGCTACGCATGTGAGTTTGATTGCAAACTTCAGCACCGGGGAAACGAGCGACCAGAGTGCCGCGACAACCTGGAGCTCAAGCGATACGACGATCGCTACCGTTGATGCGTCCGGAACCGTCACGGGCGTGACCAACGGCGTGGCTACCATTAGCGGCACCTTCGGCCAATTCACGCTCACGACCAATATCACGGTGCACACGCCTGCGTTCGTGGATAATTTCACCAACGTCCATGATTATCTTGCGAATGGTTTGGCTGGCACGATGTATAACGGCATGTACGTGAAATTCGGCGATTTCCCTGGGCAGTTCGCCGACGCCACTGGACCTGGCACCACCACCGTGCTCGATTCTCAGATCAGCAGCACCAACGGCTTGCAAATCGATTCATTCCAGACGGATTGGCAGGGCATCCGGGATGATGGCACGTTCCTGTTCAAAATTGTGCCCGGCAGCAGAAATAGTATTTCGGGTGATTTTGAAGCTTCCATGCAAGTCGTAACCATGAACACTCTAAACGCCGTCAAAGTGGGAATCATGGCCCGCCTCTTCGATCCGACCACCGGCGGCCCGGCGCCTTTCGGCAATGAAAACCACGTGAATTATTACAAGGTTCAAAATGGCACCACGCAGATCAGCGCCGCGAACGCTTCCGCGAATACAACTTATGTCGCGGCTGGCCCGTCTGCGACCGACGGTTTCATGCTGCTGCAAAGGGTGAATTCGACAAACTTCTACTTCTACGAAAAGGCGACCACCAACGCTCCGTGGACTTTTGTCACCAATATTGTTTTGGCCGCGGCTGCCAATGACGCGCCGATGCAAGTGGGCATCGCCGAGGAAACCCGTTCGGGCGTGACTGCCCTGGCAACCGTGGGGAACTTCACCCTCGACGCTGCCGGTGTGGTAGGCGCTACGCAGCCGCCCCTGCCTGCCTCCAGCCCCACCATCACTCTCAATGGTGACTTGTCCATGACCTTGAATTGGGTGGCGAAGGATAGTCTCGGAAACCCGGTTCAGAGCATCGCGGTGATGCGAGCGGCTTCGCCGGTCAGCGCCCAACCGTCCGTGGGTCAGCCGCTCACGGCCAGTTCCGTCTTTGGAACACCGGCCAGCGGCTTGGGTAGCGGAAACTACGTGGTCTTTGTCTCGAGTCCTACTCCGTCGTCGATCAACAATTCCGTGACCGTCACGGGCCTGGCTCCGGGCGTCACGTATTACGCGGCCATCTATACATTCACTGGCTCAGGCGCCAATGAAGTTTTCAATGATTCAGTCGCCGTGACCAATAATTTGACTGACGGTGTTCTGATCGGACTCCAGAGTTCCCTGCCTGGAGGCATACCCATCGGCGGTATTGGACGGCTTTCGGTCGAGGCAATCTACACGGGCGGGATTCCGGTGGATGTCAGCACCCGCGTGACCGCAAGCTCCGGCGACACGAATATCATTAAAACCGCTTCCGGCGTGCTGACCGGTATAACGAACGGCTCGGCTCCGGTTACGAATTCATTCACGGACCATGGTATTTCATTCACCAATGTTACCAGTGTGACGGTGCGAAATCCGTTCTTCACGGACGATTTCACCAATGCCCACGATTATCTCGTCGATGGTGTGACGAACACCGGCTGGGATGACTTGTACAACCCTCGAGACGGGGTCAATCCGATCCCTGGCTCAGTTTACGTTCCTCAATCGTTGTCAGGAGCCACTGTGGCGGATGCCAACATCAGCAGCAACAATGTGCTCACCATCACCAGTTCGGGAGACGGTTGGGAAAACAACAATGCGGGTGGCTTCTTCCTGTTCAAATATGTGCCGGGCGACTTCCAGGCATCGGTTCATATCAATTCATTTGACGTGACCGCCTTTAATCAACCAGGCATCCTGGCCCGCGCTTATACCACCTCCAACGGCGTGCCCGGTGCGCCGTTTGGTCTCCAGATCAACGCTACTAACTTCCCGAGCGAATACTGGGTGGACTTGACCCGGTTCGATGAGTTTGGGATCGGAACCTACGCGCGCGATAATATTGACGACGTCGTTTCGCAGAACACCCAGTCTGATCAGGGCGATACGAACTATTGGTTGCTCATCAGCCGGACACACGGGACCAATTTTAACTTCTACAAGCGCTTGAATCCCACGGATGCGTGGAAACCGTTGCCGAGCGGGATATCTTACTCGCTGTCCCAGTTTAAGGGCGCCCCCATGCAGGTAGGGTTGATGGCCGGGCCGTGGAATGGCGGCGGTGGCACTGGCAGCACCGTCAGATTCGAAGACTTCATGCTCGATATCGTGGGCGGCTCGACCCTGTTGATCACGCCGTCGGGAACAAACGTGGTGGTATCGTGGCCGGCCATACCGGGCACGCTGCAACATTCAAGCAGTCTCAGTACGCCTAACTGGCAGGATGTTGCCGGCACACCAACTCTCGACACCAATGGTTACAGTGTGACCATTCCAGCCTCGGGAGGCACGGACTTCTTCCGGCTGAAACAATGACCGGAACCACCATGAGAAAATGTGAATGATTAACCAGGGAGAGCCGGAGAACAGACTCCGGCTCTCCAGAGAACGAAGCTGTAAAGGCAGTAATACTATGGTAACGACGTTGAAAGAAAAAGCGATGAACCCAAGCGTCGCTGGCCGGCGCAAAGCAGACGGATTCACCTTGATTGAGTTGCTGGTGGTCATCGCCATCATCGCCATTCTGGCGGCGATGCTGTTGCCCGCCCTTGCCAAAGCGAAGGAGAAGGCGATTCGCACCACCTGTCTGAATAACGAAAAGCAACTCTATTTGAGCCTGCACATGTATTGCGACGACAACAATGATTCCCAGCCGTTGCTCACTGGCAACATGGTAGGCGCTTGGTGTTGGGATACCCCCAAGACCGCAACGACAGCCATGTTGAACAGCGGTTGCGTCAAAAAGACATTTTATTGTCCCAGTACGGCGCCTAGATTCACCGACGACGAAAATTATGCGAATATCAACCACAGTGACCTGTGGGACTACGGTGGGAATTTTAATATTACAGGATATACGTGGACGTTTGGCGGGACGGCCTCCCGAATCTTCCCACTATACCAAAACTTGAAAGATATCTCCGAAAGGCACATTGACACCACGGCTCCCGGATCTCCCACCTTTACTGACGATCCCTCAACCCGGGAGTTTATCACCGACGTGATGCTCAGCCAAGGCACAGGGGCTACCAAGGGAAATGAGTTGCCAGCGTCGGGCGCGAACAATTTCGATAATGTGGTCGGTGGATTTCGTATACATCACTTGAGCGCGCATATGAAAGGCCAGATCCCGGGTGGCGAGAACATCGCCTTCAAGGATGGTCATGTCGAGTGGCGAAAGTTTGATGCTTCGAGCAGCAGCGCGAGCGGTAATATCACCAAGATTCGCGGCGGTGGGCCTGGCGGTGGCCCCAATACCGATCCGTTTTTCTGGTTCTAAATCTTCTGCCGGAAATGCGTTTTTCGAGTTGCCTGTTGATTCAATGGGCAGCAGCATTCCCCCACATTGAAAATTGACCTAACGAAACTGGAAATCTGGTTTGTCACTGGCAGCCAGCATCTTTACGGACCTGAAACTCTCAAAGCGGTAGCGAAGCATTCCCAGGAAATTGCCGCCAGCCTCGACGCCTCGCCAGCCATCCCGGTGAAGGTGGTTTTCAAGCCGGTGATGGTTTCTTCGGATGCCGTCACCGAGCTTTGCCAGCAGGCAAACAACGCCGCGAATTGCATCGGGCTTGTCACCTGGTGCCACACCTTCTCGCCGTCCAAGATGTGGATCAATGGCCTGAAGCACCTTCAGAAACCGATTTGCCATCTTCACACCCAATACAATCGCGACCTGCCCTGGAGCACGATTGACATGGACTTCATGAACATGAACCAGGCCGCGCACGGCGATCGCGAGCACGGGTTCGTGATGACCCGCATGCGCCTCGCGCGCAAAGTGGTCGTCGGTTTCTGGCAGGACGCTGCCACGCAGGAAAAAATCGGGGCGTGGTCCCGCGCCGCCGCGGCCTGGCACGATTGGCAGGGCGGCAAGTTTGTGCGTTTCGGCGATAACATGCGCGAAGTGGCCGTGACCGAAGGCGACAAGGTGGCCGCGCAGATTAAATTCGGTTTTTCCGTGAACACCCACGGCGTGGGCGATCTGGTGAAAGTGGTGGATGCCATCACCGACAAACAAGTGGATGCCTTGTGCAAGGAGTATGAGGCCGCCTACGAAGTCGCCGCCGATTTGCGCAAGGGCGGCAAGCGCCACCAATCCGTCCGCGATGCCGCACGAATTGAGCTGGGCATCCAACAATTTTTGACCGACGGCGGATTCAAGGGTTACACCGACACATTTGAAGACTTGCACGGGCTTGCTCAGCTTCCCGGAATTGCTTCGCAACGCATGATGGCGGCGGGTTTCGGATTCGGCGGGGAAGGGGACTGGAAAACCTCGGCGCTGGTGCGCGCGATGAAAGTCATGGCGTCCGGCCTGAAAGGCGGCACGTCTTTCATGGAGGATTACACCTATCACTTGAGCCCGCGTGGTCGCCTCGTGCTGGGTTCCCATATGCTGGAAATTTGCCCCAGCATCGCCGCGGGAAAAGCTTCCCTCCAGGTGCATCCGCTCGGCATCGGCGGAAAGGCCGACCCCGCGCGTCTGGTCTTCAACACACCGGCGGGGCCAGCGATCAACGTTTCATTGATGGACCTGGGCAATCGCTTTCGTTTGCTCCTGAACGAAGTGGATGTGGTCGCGGCCGAACATGCCATGCCCAAACTACCCGTGGCCCGCGCGGTCTGGAAATGCCGGCCGAATTTTGAAGATGCCTGCGCCTGCTGGATTCACGCCGGCGGCGCGCATCACACTGGCTTCAGCCAGGCCGTCACGACGGAAATGATCGAGGATTTTGCGGCGATGGCGGGCGTTGAACTTGCCATTATCGATGCGCGAACAAATGTGCGTGATTTTCAGCAGACGCTGCGCAATAACGAAGTTTATTACGCGTTAAGCAAGGGCTGGATGGTTTAAGGCAGCTTGCAATATGCGCCAGACTTGCTTAAACAGTGGTTCACGACAATCAAAACGAGAACCGGCCGCAACCAAATTATGAAAAACGCTCGAAATAAAATCATCCTCAGCCTCGCGGCGAGCATTCTTTGCTCCTTTACCTCCCTGGGCGCCGGCAAGAAAATCGTCGTCGGCTTTTCGCAGATCGGCGCGGAAAGCGGATGGCGCACCGCCAACACCGAGTCCATCAAATCGGAAGCTGCCAAGCGCGGCATCGAACTAAAATTCGCCGACGCGCAGCAGAAACAGGAAAATCAGATCAAGGCGCTGCGGTCGTTCATTGCGCAGGGCGTCGACGTCATTGCTTTTTCTCCCGTGGTTGAAACCGGCTGGCAGCCCGTGCTCGAGGAAATCAAACGCGCGAAAATTCCGGTGATTCTCACGGACCGCGCCGTGGACGTGACGGACAAATCGTTGTATGTGACTCTGATCGGTTCGGATTTCGTAGAGGAAGGGCGTCGCGCCGGAAATTGGCTGGCCAAAGCCACCGGTGGCAAGGCCGTCATCGCGGAACTCACGGGCACACCTGGCTCGGCGCCGGCGATTGACCGCAAAAAAGGCTTCGAAGAAGTCATCGCGAAATATCCCGGCATGAAGATTGTGAAATCGCAAAGCGGCAATTTCACCCGCGCCCAGGGCAAGGAAGTCATGGAATCATTCTTGAAGAGCCCCGAGGGCAAACAAATTACGGCGCTCTTTTCTCATAATGACGACATGGCCCTTGGCGCCATCCAGGCCATGGAAGAAGCCGGCGTGAGGCCGGGCAAGGACATCACCATCGTGTCGATTGACGGCGTCAGAGACGCTTTCAAAGCCATGACTGAGGGCAAGTTGAATTGCACCGTCGAATGCAATCCGTTGATCGGCCCCCAGCTCTTCGATGCCGTGCAGGACGTCCTGGACAAGAAACCGTTGCCGAAGCGGATTGAGGTGAAGGAAAGCGTTTACGACCAATCGCAGGCGGCGGCGGCATTGCCGAACCGGAAGTATTAGTCGGTGACCGCATGGCGACTGATCCCCAAGCGCTCCTGGAAATACGCGGCCTGACGAAAAGCTTCCCGGGCGTGAAAGCGCTGCAGGGCGTGGATTTCACCGTGCGCCGCGGCGAAGTGCATGCGTTGATGGGTGAAAACGGCGCCGGCAAAAGCACGTTGATCAAGGTGCTCACCGGCGTCTATCCGCGCGACTCGGGAACCGTGCGGCTGGACGGAACCGAAATCCGCCCCGATTCGCCGAAAGCGGCGGAAGCCGTGGGCATCAGCACGGTCTACCAGGAGGTCAATCTCATTCCGCATCTCTCCGTCGCGGAAAACATCTGCCTCGGACGCCAGCCCACCCGCTTGGGCATGATTCGCTGGCGCGCCATGGCCCGGCGCGCCGAAGCCGCCATGGCCCGGCTCGGGTTGCGCGTGGATGTCACCCGGCCACTCTCTTCCTGCTCGATCGCGATCCAACAAATGGTCGCCATCGCGCGCGCTCTCGATGTCTCCGCGAAATTGCTGATTCTCGATGAGCCCACCTCGAGCCTGGATGAAAACGAAGTTGAGGAATTGTTCAGCGTTATCCGGAAATTGCGCGGCGAAGGATTGGGAGTGGTGATCGTCACGCATTTTTTGGATCAGGTGTACGCCATTTCCGATCGCATCACGGTGCTGCGCGACGGCGGGTTGGTGGGCGAATACGAAACCGCCCGGCTGCCGCGCATGGAATTGGTCAGCCGCATGATTGGCAAAGAGCTTTCTCAGGTTCCTCCCACGCAATCAGGCGATGTTGCGGGCAAATCCTCGACGCGCGAACCTTTTGTCGAGCTGAAGCAATGCGGACGCCGAGGTTCCATCGCGCCAATGGACTTAAGCATCGGCAAGGGAGAAATCGTCGGCCTGGCGGGGTTGCTGGGGTCGGGCCGCACGGAAACGGCGCGGCTGATCTTTGGCATCGACAAGATTCAAACCGGCGAAATGCGCGTCGAGGGCAAACCCGCGGAATATCGTTCGCCGAGCGAAGCGATCCGCGCGGGTTTTGCCTTCACGCCGGAGAACCGCAAGAGCGACGGCATCATTCCGCATCTGTCCATCCGCGAGAACATCATGCTCGCATTGCAGGCGCGGCACGGAGTCGCGAAGGCCATTTCGCGCAAGCAACAGGACGAGATTGTGGAAAAATTCATCCAACTGCTCGGCATCAGCACGCCCGGCCCGGAGCAACTCGTGATGAACCTGAGCGGCGGCAACCAGCAAAAAGTCCTGCTCGCGCGCTGGCTTGCCACGCAGCCGCGATTGCTGATTTTGGACGAACCCACGCGCGGCATTGACGTCGGCGCGAAGGCGGAAATTTTGAAATTGATGCAGTCGCTGGGCAGGGACGGCATGTCCATCCTGTTCATCAGTTCGGAGCTCGAGGAAGTTGTCCGCTATTCGGAACGGGTGGTCGTGCTGCGGGATCGCGCGAAAGTGGGCGAATTGGCCGGCGCGCAAATCAATGAGGAGGCGATCATGCATACGATTGCCGGGGGCGCCTCCGAATGAATTCCGTCGTCACAGCCCCGGCGCCCGCGCCCATCAAGTCCGAGCGTTTTCAAAAACGGGAAATCCGCTGGTGGTCAAGCCTGCTCTGGCCCATGGCCGGGCTCGGCTTGCTGCTCCTGTTCAATCTCATTTTCACGCAGGGTTTTTTCCATATCGAAATTCGCGATGGCCACCTCTACGGCGTGCTCATCGACATCCTGAACCACGGCTCGGAAGTGATGTTGCTGTCGCTGGGCATGACGGTCGTCATCGCCACGGCGGGCGTGGATTTGTCGGTCGGCGCCGTGATGGCCATTGCCGGTGCGGTGGCCGCGCAATTGATCAATCGCGCCGGCGTGCCGTTTCCCGTGGTGATTGGCGCATCGCTCGGCCTCGCAGTTGTGGCCGGCTGTTGGAATGGATTGCTCGTGGCCGCGTTCGACGTGCAACCGATCGTGGCGACACTCATTCTAATGGTTGCGGGCCGCGGCGTCGCGCAACTCATCACCGGCGGACAAATCATCACGTTCAATGACGCGCGGCTTTCCTTTATTGGCAATGGCAGCGTGCTCGGCCTGCCGTTTCCCGTCTGGCTGAGTTTTGGCATGCTCGGCCTGACCGCGCTGGTGACTCGCAAAACCGCCATTGGCTTGTTCATCGAATCGGTGGGCGACAATCAAACCGCGAGCACCTATTCGGGAGTGCGCGCCGGCCGCATCAAATTCCTCGTGTATGCGTTCGCGGGATTGTGCTCCGGGTTGGCCGGTCTCGTGGCTTGCTCCAATATCAAATGTGCCGACGCCAACCATGCCGGCTTGTTTTTGGAACTGGACGCCATCCTCGCGGTGGTGATTGGCGGAACCTCGCTGATGGGCGGACGATTTTATCTTGCCGGCGCCATCGTCGGCGCGTTGTTCATCCAGACGCTGACCACCACGATGTACATGCAAAATGTGAGCGCCGATATCGCCCCGGTACCGAAGGCGCTGGCCGTTCTCATCGTTTGCCTGCTGCAATCGCCGGTGTTCCGAAGAAAAGTCATGGCGCCGTTCCGGAGGAAGAGAGCATGAGAGTCCCCGTCAAATACATTCCGCTGCTGGCGACGGCCTTTGTGCTGGTCTGCCTTTACGCCTCCGGATGCATTGCGTTCGACGGCTTCGGTTCGTTGCGCGTGGTCGTGGATCTCTTTGGCGGCAACGCGTTCCTGGGGGTGGCGGCTGTGGGCGCGACATTTGTCATCATTTCCGGAGGCATCGATTTATCGGTCGGCTCAGTGGTTGCGTTTACAACCATATTGATCGCGTCGCTGTTGGCCCATGGCTTCAGTCCATTCACCGCGATCACCCTGGCGCTCTTCTCGGGCGTCGTGTTCGGAGCGTTCATGGGTTATCTGATAGCGGCTTTCGAACTGCCGCCGTTCCTCGTGACGCTCGCCGGGCTGTTTCTGTTCCGGGGCATGGGATTCATGGTGCATTCGGAATCGCTTCCGATTACACACCCGTTTTTTCTGGACACAGTGACGGATAAGCTCGCCATTCCATTGAACGATCGCGTCAGCATCCCATTCACGGCCACCTGTTATATTGCCGTCCTCATTATCGGAATTTTCCTCGCGCACTACACGCGATTCGGGCGCGCCATTTACGCCATCGGCGGCGATGAACAATCGGCGGGACTCATGGGCCTTCCGGTCGGGCGCATCAAAGTTCTGGTTTACGCGCTCTCCGGACTTTGTTCGGCTCTTGCCGGTGTGGTCCACACGTTTTATATGAGCTCGGGCGACCCGGCCTCGTGCGTTGGCATGGAATTGGACGCCATCGCCGCGGTGGTGATTGGCGGAACGCTGTTGACCGGCGGCGTGGGTTTTGTCGCCGGAACGGCGATGGGAGTGCTCATCCTTGGCCTGATCCAGATGTTGATTGAATTCAAAGGCGATGTGAACACCTGGTGGACACCGATCGTGGTCGGCTTCCTGCTCCTCGTCTTTATTCTGCTTCAGAACGTCATCAGCGCCGTCTCGAAGCGATTTGTTTCGCGAGCGGCAAATCCAGCATCAGCCAAGGGCCTGCCAAAAGGGCAGGCAGCCTGAGGCGATTCCACGAAAACTGTCGCTGGTCGAACAGTTGAACTAAATTTAAGAGTGCTATTTTGATTCTCCCTCTCCCATCGGATGGGAGAGGGCCGGAGTGAGGGCGTTTGATTGAAACGCACTAATCGTCGTCAGAATCCCGCCGCGGCTTGACGGGTTCAACCGGCAGCCTGCCCTGGTAAAAATCATCAAACAGTTGGTACGCTTCGGGATCGTACTTCTTCAATCCCTCCGGGCCGTTTTTCGGCTTGGGCCCGGTCATGTTCATGTCGCCATGCGTGCCAAAATACCACATCGTCAGCTCCGCAAAGTATTCATCGGGATTGGAGCCGGCGTACGATCTCAGCCAGCGGCCTTTCGCAAGCGAGTCGTGATATTGCTGGATGAATTTATCCTTCAATTCGCGATTCATTCCGTAGTTGCGGATCGCATGCGCGAACTCATGCAGGCAAATATCGCGTCCGCGATAGTGGTCATCGGGCAGCTTCAGGAGGTTCTCTTCGCCGCAGGAAGTCAGCCGTCCGCCCATGCCGCGCGTGCGCTGGTCGCGTGTCAGGCCGTGGTATTCTTCGAGCGGCTTGCCCTTGTCCTGCCGCCATTCCGGCAAATCCGTCGTGACCTGGTCCCGGCCGATGATGTGCAATTCCACGTGCGCGGCGGCGAGATTGGAAACGATCATCGGCAGATGCGCGAGCATCATGGACAATTTGTCGTAAGCCACGTACAACGCCTCGTTCGAAACCACCTCATGCGACTTGATCGGAATGCCGTGGAACATCAGTTCCTTGGAAAAAAAACCTTGCTCCGGCGGGTCCAGCTTAATGATTGAGGGTTTCGATTCCGTCGCGAGTCGGGGCGCAGTGGTCGCCGCGCAACTCAGGGTAATCAGCGCCAGGAAGGTGGCAATGGCCAGTTTCATCATGCAAGAGCCTTTGAGATGCAGACGGAACCAACCCGAATCAGGATACAGGCGTAATGGTGGATCATGAACGCGCCAGTTGGGTGGACTGGCGCGTTTTGGCCAACGGCTTGGAATTCCCATGTTTTCCGTTGCCGGATGGCTGACCCTTCTGCATTAAACTTTCAATCTCTTCGGCTTCGATGGGAATTTGAGGCATCAAATCCACCGGACCGTCTCGCGTGACGAGCACGGTGTTTTCCAGGCGCACAGCCAGATTTTCCTTCGGGATATAAATTCCCGGTTCCACGGTGAGCACCCAGCCGGGTTCAATCGGGTTCGTGACCAGGCCAACATCGTGCACGTCCAAGCCAATGGGATGGCCGACGCCATGCATGAAATACTTTTTATAAGCGGGCTGTTCCGGGTCCTGGCGTTTGATTTCCTGCGTGGCCAACAGGCCGAGATTGACCAATTCCCGCTCGATCATTTGCTCGGCTTCCTTCTGCCAATCCTTCAATTTCTTGCCGGGCGTGAGGCCCGCGATGCATCGCCGCATGACGCTCAATACCGAATCATACACCTGGCGCTGCCGGCGAGTGAAGCGTCCGTTCACCGGAATCGTGCGCGTCATGTCGGAATTGTAATTGGCGTAGGAGGCGCCCACATCCATCAATAACAATTCGCCGTCCTGGCAGACATTGTGGTTGGAAACGTAATGCAGACAGCAGGCGTTGATGCCGGAGCCGATGATGGGCAGATACGCGCCGCGCCCTCCGTTGCGGACAAATTCATGGATGTATTCGGCTTCGACTTCGTATTCATAAACGCCGGGACGAGTGAAGCGGAGCACGCGTTGGAAGCCCAGGCCCGTCAAATCACACGCTTTGCGGATCAGCTCGATTTCCGGTTCGGATTTCGCAATGCGCAGGCGGTGCATCAATTGCGCGAGGCGGCGATAATTGTGCAGCGGATATTTGCGGATGGTGTCGGCGACAAACCGAGCTTCGCGCGTCTCGGTTTCGATGATCGCCCGCTTATGTTCGTTGCTGTTCAGGAAAACGTGATCGCACTCGCACATCAAGCGATGAAACAAGCGGGGAAACTCAGCCAGCCAATGAACATTCTGAATCCCGGTGAGTTCGCGGGCGGTTTTCTTGGTCAGCTTGCGCCCTTCCCAGAGTTCATTTTCACTCGTCGGCTCCCGCAAAAAAAGCAGCTCACGATGCTTTTCGTCGTCCGCATCGGGATAAAGGACGAGAATGGATTGTTCCTGCTCGACGCCGGTCAAATAAAAGAGGTCAGAATTGACGATCGTATTTTGAGAACCATCGGCGTTCGTAGCGCAGGTATCGTTCGCATTGACAACCGCGAGGGCGTTCGTGGGCAGGCAGGCTGCCAGACGCTTCCGGTTCTCAATGAACAACTCTTGAGCTATGGGCGTATATCGCATATTCACTCGGCATTGTTTGTCCCCGACCCCGCTGACACCCCGGCGAAATATCGGGAAGTTGGCTCAGGATATCGGCCTGAGGGTGAGCGGCGTCAAGGCAAACAATCACGTTCGCATCGTAATGGCAACCGCCATCTTAGCCCATAAATGGAATGCACAGGCACCTATTCCAATTCACCACACCCAATTGCCTAATTGAACGTTCGTTCTAAGATGCTGCCCGCAAAGCCGCTTATTGCCGATGAAAAACATCCCGCTTCACACCATTCTGTTCGCTCTCAGCCTTGTCATCAGTTTCCATGACACAGGTCGCGCGGAGCCATCGGCCGCCGATACGTGGCCGCGGCCCATTCCTTGCCGTATTCACGACGGAACCAATTCGGATTTGTTCATCATGACCCTCGGAGACATCAATACTCCGCTGGCCGATGGGGTCTTTTATCCCGCGAAAGACCTGGTGCGACTGAACGATGGAACGGTGAAAACGAATTATTATCGGGATGTGCTCGGAATGAAGTTTTATCAGCCGCTGGACAAATCCCATTATCCGCTGCCGCCCTCGGGTTGGTGCAGTTGGTACTATTATTACAACCGCATCACCGCTGAAGAAGTGAAGCGTAACACGGATTGGATTGCGGCCAATCTGAAGGATTACGGCGCGGAATACGTTCAGATCGATGACGGCTGGCAGGGTACCGGCGCGAGGAACAGCGCGAGAAACTGGGAATTGGTCAACACGAATCATTTTCCGGACGGCATGGCGGCGATTGCCAAATACATCAAATCGCACGGCCTGGAACCCGGCCTTTGGATCGCGCCCCACGGTCAAAGCAGCGCCGCCTTTGTCAAAGCCAATCCCGGAGTGTTTCTGCTAAAACCGGACGGCGCCACCGCCTCGGACACTTGGGAGGGAACCTATCTGCTCGATCCCACCACGCCGGCGGGCGAGACATATCTCGCGAATCTTTTCAAGCGGCTGTCCAGCTGGGGGTATAATTATTTCAAAATCGACGGCCAACCCATCGTCGTGGACGAATATGGGAAGAAATCGAAGTTCATGAAATCGCCGTCCGACGATGCCGCCGGTTTGTATCGGAAAACCTTGGAAACCATCCGCGGCGTCATTGGCCCGAATCGCTACCTTTTGGGATGTTGGGGAATTCCGCTCGAAGGCGCCGGCATCATGAACGGCTCACGCACTGGCGGAGACGTGGTCCTGGGTTGGGGCGGC
Organism: Candidatus Angelobacter sp.; assembly: GCA_035606845.1. GTDB lineage: Bacteria > Verrucomicrobiota > Verrucomicrobiia > Limisphaerales > DASXHY01 > DASXHY01. The sequence goes on from DATNEA010000022.1 coordinate 28,248, forward strand.
TTCCAGGTCGCCCTCAAGCCGACCCTTCAATACTATTATTTGCACAACATCGTTTGGTATTCCGATCCGGATGCCTTGCTCGTGCGTTCTCCGCTGACCTTGGATCAAGCGCGCGTCTGGGCCACGCTGGAAGGACTCACTGGTCAGGCGCTGATGTCCAGCGACCGGCTCCCGGACCTCAGCGAAGATCGGGTGGAATTGCTGCGGCGCGTTTATCCCGCTACCAACATTCGCCCGCTGGATTTATTTCCCACCGAGCAATATAAACGCATTTGGGACTTGAAGGTGAATCATCTCGGCCGACAATACGATGTCGTCGGCGTCTTCAATTTTGATTCAGACAAGTCTGACCAGGTTTATCTGAATTGGTCGGAACTCGGATTGCCCGAGGGCAAACTGGTGCACGTCTTCGATTTCTGGAACCACGAATACCTCGGCGCCTGGCCCGGAGGGATCGCGGTTCCCACGGCGCCGACCAGTTGCCGCGTGCTGACCTTGCTTCCGGATTCTGGAGCTATTCAATTGATTTCCACTAGCCGCCACATTACCCAGGGCCCCGTCGAATTGGAGAAATTGAGTCATGATGTATCGGGCCGTTCCTTCAAAGGCGCCAGCCATCTCATCAAAAACGATCCGTATCAATTGAGCTTCGTTTTCCCACCGAAAACCAATGCCGTCGTGAGCCGCGTGGTCGCGAAGGCGGGCTGGCATCGCTTGCCCGTCAAAATCGCCAATCATCAGGGTTGGGCCACCGTCACGATCACCTCGCCGAAAACGCAGGACATTAACTGGGAAGTCGATTTCGCGTCCGCCACGAACTTTTTCTATCCGCCCAGCCCGCCGGAGCGTCTGTCCGTCCAGCCGATGGGCCTGGACAGCGTCAGCCTCAACTGGCAGGAACAATATTATCTGAACGCCGGCTACGAGGTTTATCTCGATGACAAGCTCCTCGGCCATACGCCCGAGGCGCGTTTTGTCATCCGAAACCTCGACCCAACCGTGCCGCACACGGCGCGCGTCAGAACCGTTGGCGAAGCCGGCGACGAAAGCCAGCGAGCAGCCCGGGTCAGTTTCAATCTCGCCGGGCTCGCTCCGCGCGAACTGTCGCTCACGCAATTGAAACCCGTGCGCTCCACCGGCCAGTGGAACGGATATGAGATTGATGAATTGCTCGTGCCCGCGGCGTTATCCGTGGCCGGCCAATACCACGCGCACGGTTTGACGGCATTTACCAGCTCGGAAAGCGAGTTTGATTTGCACGGGCTTTATGACACGTTCCGCGCCACGGTTGGGATTGATGATAATTCTGACGGTGACGCCAGCGCCGAATTCGCCGTTCTAGCCGACGGCAAAGAGGTTTGGCACAGCGGCATCTTGAAGAAAGGCGCTGCGCCCGCCGAGGTGAATGTTCCGGTCACCGGCGCGCGGAAGTTGACGTTGCAAACCCGGAACCCCGGTGCGAAAAAGGTCCGAGGCCAAACCGATTGGATTGATCCGACGGTTCTCAGAACATCGAAATGAAGGCGCAACTTGCCACCCGCACCATTTTGGAGCGCTGCCGTGTCGGAGATCAGCCGCAGCAGTGTCGTTTAACCTCAAGGATAAACGTCAGCCAGCGCTCGTGTGCTGCGGCTGGCTTTCAGCGCAGCCGCGCTCCGATGCGGGTGGCAAGTTGCGCCCCCGAAATGACGGCTGGCCACATTTTCATCGCCATCTACATGAACACGCTCTACTTTAAGGGTCTGTGACGCAATCCGAGGCAGAACTGAAAGACGTAACTATTCACAGCCCGCACACGCGCATGCGGGGTGTGCAAGCAGCGCACGCCGAGCCTCGACCGTGGCTCACGAGTTTTCCCATTTCCCAGACCTTGAACCATTACCAAATGGTCCACATCGGCATCCAGGAAACCGAAGGTCCCACGCGCATCGTCCGCACCAAACAGACCACCACTTACTTTCTGGCGTGCATTGGCGGCCAGGGCCGCGTGTTGATTGATGGTCGCTGGCGCGTTTGCAAGGAGGGTTTTGCCTGCCTGCTGCCCGCCCACACGTTGAACGCCTTCGAAGCCCTGCCCAAACAACGCTGGGATTTTTGCTGGGTTTGCTACCAGCGGCCCGTCGAACAACGACCGATCGCCAACGTCACCACCCCCGTCATGGCGCGATACGATCCGTTGCCGCTGCGCTCCGCCATTTTGGGCCTGATGTACGAATGCAACGGCCCCGCCCAACCAACCTTGATCCAGGAATGGACGGATTTGGTTCACGCCTACGTGCTGCGCTTCGCGCAATCGTCCGACCAGCCCGACCAGCTTCGATTGCTTTGGGAACGAGTGGCCGCGAACCTGTCGGATAGCTGGTCGCTCACGCGCCTGGCGCGCCAGGCAGGTTACAGCAATGAGCACCTGCGCCGCCTTTGCCGCCGCCAACTTGGCCGCAGCCCGATGCATCAAGTCACCTATTTGCGCATGCGCCGCGCCGCGGAATTGCTGGCCTCGACCGAGCAAACCATCGATTCCATTTCCCAGGAAGTGGGCTATCAGAACCCGTTCGTCTTCTCGAACGCCTTCACGAAATGGATCGGCTGGCGCCCGTCCGAGTACCGACGGAAAAAATTCAACAAAAGCTAACCGCCCGTCAAAATGTAGGAGACGACGTGAGGAGTCTCTGACTTGATTCTTAAATCGATGAAATTGGAGACTCGTTACCTCGTCTCCTACAATAAGAAGTCACTTTTTGAAACGGCCTGTTAAGCGCGGTAGCGCGTGGGCGGCAAATGCGTGAGTCGCAAATGATATGATAGGCTGAAAGCCCGTCATGTTAAAGCCCGGGCTGCAGGCTCGGGTGCGCCCGCAACATATTCGCGAGCTTGAAGGGGCGAAACAAGCCGCTCCGTACCTGATGATGATGCCGGATAGCTGCGGGTGCGTTTGAAACATGGCGGCTTTTTGAACACTTCTTTTATTGTTCGACCAGTCGCGCGAAAAAACGCAATCGTTGCCAAGCCACACACACATGAAACGAACCCTGCTTTTCGTGGTCGTTTGTTTTAGTCTCCAGTCTATGTTCGCCCAATCCACTGAAGACCAAAAACTCCAGGCATTTTTTAAAAATTATCTCGAACAGCGTTTTCACCAGCAACCGCTGGATGCCACCCAACTGGGAGATCATCGGTTTGATGCTCTTTTGGACGACATTTCGCCGGCAGCCCGCGAATCGTGGCGCAATCTTTCCAAAGAGACGCTCGCCGAACTTCCCAAGCAGATTGATTACAAGAAGCTTTCCCGCGACGGCCAGATCGATTTCGAAATCTTCCAGCACGAACTGGTCCTCCGCATGTGGCTCGCGGATAACATGCGGCCGTTCGAACGCGACCCGCGCACTTACGGCGGTTATCTGAGCGATAGCGTTTATCTGCTGCTCGCTCAATCCACGGAGCCGAAGGAAACCAACATATCCAACGCCATCGCCCGCATGGCGCAAATGCCTCGCATCATCGCCGAAGCGGAACGCTCGCTGACGCATCCCGCCAAGCCCATTCTCGAAACCGCGATTCGCCAAAACATCGGCGCGATCAACTTCTATGAGAAAGACATCTTCAATTTCGCCGGTGAAACGGCGCAACAGAAACAACTCGAGGCGGCCGCTGCAAAAGTCGTGGACGAATTAAAGGATTATCAAAAATTCCTCGAAGGCCCGGCCCGCGCCCGCGCTGAGGACAATTGGCGGCTCGGCAAGGCAAAGTTCGACAAAAAATTCGAACTCGAAACCGACGCTGGCATTACCGCCGAACAAAATCTCGCGAACGCCAAGGCCGAATTTGCGCATGTCCAAACGCAGCTCTATGACATTTCGCTCCAATTGTGGCCGCAATATTTTCCGAAACAGATTCTGCCGCCCGACGATCCGCCAGGCCGTCGCGAGGTGATCATGAAAGTGATCCAGGCCGTCAATCAGGAGCATGGCGAGGCCAGTAATCTGGTGTCGGACGCGCGCGCCACGGTCAACGAGATCAAAACCTTCATCCGCAGCCATAACTACCTGCGTTTGCCCGAGCCGGATCGTTGTGCGGTCGTGGAGATGCCCGAATTCCGCCGCGGCAATTCGCTGGCCTATCTCGACAACGCCCCGCCGCTCGATCCCAAGGCGGTTAGCATGTACGCCGTAAGCCCGCCGCCTTCCGACTGGACACCCGAGGAAGTGCGCAGCTTTTTGGAGGAATACAACAGCCACATGCTGAAAATTCTCACCATTCACGAGGCGTATCCCGGCCATTACGTGCAACTCGAATACGCCAACCGCAATCCCTCACTCATCCGCCGCGTCATTCAATCCGGCCCTTATATCGAAGGCTGGGCAGTCTACGGCGAAGTCACCATGTTGAACGAGGGCTTCGGCGACGGCGATTTGAAACTGCGCCTGATGCAATTGAAATTCTATCTCCGCGCCGTGGCCAATTCGATTTTTGACTACCAAATGCATTGCACGAAAATGACCGACGCCGAAGCCATGAAGTTCCTGACCCAGGACGCTTACCAATCGGAAGGCGAAGCGAAGCTGAAAATCATTCGCGCGAAACAATCTTCAGTGCAATTGAGCACCTATTTCGTCGGCCGCATGGCGCACTATCAGCTCCATCAAGAAATACAACGTGAACTGGGCGATAAATTCAACCTGGCCGATTATCACCAGGCCGTCCTCGACACCGGCTCCATCCCGCCCAAATACCTGCCCGAACTCGTGCGCCGCCGATTGCTGGGCACGCCATAATTTGCTCTCCTCACATGAGCGTAACCGATCCAAACCTCGTTCCGGAATCTGTTACCGCGCCCGCCGCCATTCCCGCATCGCAAAGGCATCCTCGCGGGCTTGCGACACTCTTTTTGACCGAGATGTGGGAGCGCTTCAGTTACTACGGCATGCGCGCGCTGCTGGTGTTGTTTCTGGTGGATACGGTGCGCGGCGGCATGGGATTAAACGATAAAACAGCCACGGCGATTTACGGGTTGTACACGGCGGGAGTGTATTTGATGGCCTTGCCGGGCGGTTGGTTTGCGGATCGGATTTGCGGCGCGCAACGCGCCGTGTGGTATGGCGGCATCGTCATTGCCCTGGGCCATTTCACGCTCGCCCTGCCGATGACGCAGACTTTTTTTCTTGGATTGATTTTTCTCGTCGTTGGCAGCGGCACACTCAAGCCAAACATGAGCGGCATGGTGGGCGAATTATATCCCGAAGGCGGCGCCCGCCGTGATGCTGGATTTTCCATTTTTTACATGGGCGTCAATCTCGGCGCGGCGATCGGTCCGTTTGTTTGCGGCTGGCTTGCCAAAAAGATGGGATGGCACTGGGGCTTCGCCGCTGCGGGAGCGGGAATGGTGCTGGGCTTGATTCAATTCCGCTTTTCGCGCCATTTGCTGGGGAACGCCGGGATCCGCCGTGGCAACGAAGCGCCGCTCCACCTTCCTGAGCGCGTGATGCTCTATGCCGGAATTCCCGCGGTGGCAATCACGGTGGCGCTCGCGTTGGTTGGCTGGGTTCATGTGAATCCCGTCGCCTTGGCGAAATTCATGGCTTATGTCATTCTCGGAATCGGAGTAATTTTCTTCGTGATCGCGTTTTTGTTCTGCGGCCTAGACAAAATCGAAAAGAAACGCGTGGCCGTGATCGTGGTTCTGTTTTTGGCCTCGGCTCTGTTCTGGGCGGGATTTGAACAAGCGGGCTCATCCTTTAATCTCTTCGCTGAACGTTACACGGTGCGCAGCCTGTTTCATTTCGAAGTCCCGGCCGCCTGGTTTCAAATGTTTGGCCCGCTTTTCGTCATCAGTTTCGCGCCGGTTTTCGCCTGGCTTTGGGTGTGGCTCGCCCGGCGCCATTTGGACCCTTCCATTCCGGTTAAATTCGGCTTGGGCCTGCTATTCCTTGCCGCTGGATTCCTCGTCATGCTCGGAGCGACCAAAGTCATCATCGGGGGCGGCAAAGCGTCGCCCAATTGGCTGATCATAACGTATCTTCTGCACGAGTTCGGCGAATTGTGTCTCAGCCCGGTCGGCTTAAGCTCCGTGACCAAACTCGCTCCACGAAAGCTGGCGGGGCAAATGATGGGCATCTGGTTTCTGGCGACTTCCCTCGGCGATCTCCTCGCGGGCCTGCTGGCCGGAGCGTTCGATCCGGAAGCGGTTCGCAGTTGGCCCCATCTCTATTTGAAAGTCATCTTAATGTCCGCCGGCGCCGGGCTTCTGCTGATTGTTTTCTCCCGTCCAATCAAGCGATTGTCAGCCGGCATCAAATAATCGGGTGGAAAATCAGCATGCTCACGTGGATGCGGCGCATGGGCTGATAAGAGTTTCCGCTTCATAGTTCAGTATCGTGTACCAAAGCTACTCTTGGCCTGCCCAGGGCGTCCGTTTTTGATGAAACCATTTCTATTTCGCATCGCGGGGGTTATTGCGCTTGTCTGGTTTTTCGCAGTCGCGCCTGTTCGCGCCCGAGTCACCTATTCGGATTCGTTCAACATTAACGTCAACTATCTCACCAACGGCCTTTCCGGCACCATCTGGGATGGCGTTTATTTTGGGGCAGGGGACTTTGACAATTCCGGCCTGGGCGGCAGCGGTCCGGGCGCGACTCTTCAGTGCGATGCCAATAGTTCCCGGGCCAACACCCTGACGCTTCAAACCACCGGCACCGATTGGGAAGGCACGGGTGATGACGGATTCTTCCTGTTCAAAGTCGCTCCCGGCGATTTCTCCATGAGCGTTCACGTGGTCAGCCCCTTCAACAACGGCGCCTACAACACCGCCGGATTGCAGGCGCGGGCGTTTTCTCCGGGCGGTGACCCATTTGGCGGCTCGGAAAATTTTGTGTCCTGGACGCGCTTTGATGAATTCAGCTTCGCCAATTATTTGCGAAACGAAGCCGGAGGTTCCGTGGCCCAGATCAACCCAGGCAATTTCCCGAACACGAATTATTGGTTGAGGATCGACCGTGTCCAGGGAACGAACTTCTATTTTTACGAAAAGGGCGCCAATACCGCAGCCTGGCAACTTAGGACGTTTCCGGCGCCGGTCTCCGGATCCGTTTTGCGCCGCTCGGACCTCGCGAGACAACCGATGCAAGTCGGCATCATTCATGCGACTTTCAATGGCCAGCTTGGCGTTCAATTCACCGATTTTTCGCTGACCCTCTCGAACGTCCTCTACGCCGCCCCGCCATCAGCGCCGCAGTGGGTGATCGCTGCGCCCAATGCGAGTCCCGGCGTGGACATATCGTGGGCTCCGGCCGCCGGCAGTTCAGGCAGCGTCGTGGTCATGTGGCCGGCCACGAATTCGGTTGTGAAGGAAATGCCGGCGAACGGCGTCACTTATTCCGGCAACGCCTCCTATGGGGCGGGCAGCCAGCTTCCTGCCGCTGGATATTACGTCGTTTATGCGGGCACAGGCACCAACGTTTCCGTGAACAACCTCGTGCCGAATACCGCCTATGACATAGCCGTATTCAGCTATGCCGGTTCAGGCAGTTCCATTTCCTACAATCATTCGCCCGCCGTAACCAGCCTCTTCCTTCCGCCAAACGCAATCATTGCGCAACTGGAAACGCAATCCGGCAACCTGAACGTCTCGTTCTCAGCCAATCCAGGCAAATGGTATTGGCTACAGTATTCCGACAGCTTGAATCCGCCAAACTGGCAAAACCTGCTGCCCGATCCTGTCTTCGCCTACAGCCCGGTCATGAGCATCGAAGGAATAGTTCCCGATTCCGCCCCGCAGCGTTTCTATCGGTTGCGGCAAGTCGACCCGGAGTTCGCCACAAAAGTAAGCTTGGGCACGGTTTCAAGTCTCCAGCACATGGACGATGCCGAAACGACCGAATACATCAGCGGCGGCAAGCTCGGCAACGCGCGCGTGACCTACCAGCCTGCCGGCAGCTCCAGTTGGTTTACCGCGAACACGGCCACGCCAAGCGGCATCGCTTCCACCACCTACAGTTCCATTACGAACGGCGGCGGAACGCAGTACACCGCGCGTTACGTCCTCACCGCCGGCCTCTCCGGACAATTGATTTTCGAATCCGTGCTCACCATGAAGCAGGACAATGTGCAATGGTCGTTGAACTTCACCAATCTCACCGGCCAATCGTTGACCATCGGCGATCTCGCATTGCCGCTGCCCATGAACACGGGCTTTTCCGGCGTCAGTTCCAGCGCCATGAAGCACAGTTTCATTTCCGGCTACGGCTCGTTCATCTTTTGGATGCGGCCCGACAGCGTGCCGCCGTATTTGCTGATGACTCCCTCCGACGATACCAAGCTGGAATTCTGGGATGACCCTTCAGCGCCGAATGGCTACGAAGTTTACGTGCATTCCGCTGTGTCCGCGGCCAACGCTGCCGCGCAATTCCCCTCCGTCACCACCGGCGGCCAGCGCTGGCGGCAGCCCAACACCAGCCTGGCGCTCGCGCCCGGCGGTTCGCAGTCCTATGGATTTAAATTCCAATGGGCCAATGGCTACGATGGCGTCCGTCAAGCGCTCGTCGACAATGGCAAGATCGACGTGCACGTCATCCCCGGCATGACGGTGCCGACAAATCTCTTTGCGGAAATTGCGTTGCGCACCACGCAGGACATCGCCTCCGTCACCGCCGAGTTTCCGTCGGAGACGCAGATTCAATTCCTCGGCACCACCAATCTTGCCGCCGGCGCCTACCAGCTCTATCAGGTTCAATTTTCCCGGCTCGGCGAAAACGAGCTGACGATTACGTACGGAAACAATCGGACGATGTTCCTTGAATTTTTCGTCACAGAACCTATTGAGACATTGATCAAAAAGCGCGCGGCATTTCTCGTCAGCCATCAGATCATCACCAATCAATGGTACAGCGGCCTGTTTTGCGATGAGAACATGAACGATGGCCAGCTCATCACGCCGGACAATCACGACACACTCGGCAACAGCTTCCAGGTCTACGAAATTGCCAGCGACGACGCCGGTGAATCGCGCCCCGCCTACATGGCCACGAAGGAAGCCGTGTATCCGGTCCAAAGCGAAGTATCCGCGCTCGACTATTACATCACCAATTTTGTCTGGGGCGGTCTGCAGCGCACGACCAATGAAACGGATTCCTACGCCATTTATGGCGTTCCGGATTGGCACACGTTGCGCACCCAGAACAATTTGAGCATCGGGCGCGGCTACGATTACCCGCACATCATCGTCATGTATTACGAAATGTATCGCGTGGCGAAGTATCACCCGGAAGTGACCACGGCTTTAAGCGCGCAGGAATACTTGCAGCGTGCCTGGGGAACGGCGGACGCGTTGTGGAAATACGGCGGCGGACAGGCCACGCAGATCGGCCTGATGAACGAAGTCGTGATTCCCGATCTCATCAACGCCTTGGTGGCCGAAGGCATGCTCAGCCAGGCTGCAAGCCTGCGCGCGAATTGGGAAAACAAAGTCGCCTACTACGTTTCCGGCAGCGCCAACCTGTTCGGTTCGGAATATGCCTTCGACGCGACCGGCTTCGAATCGCAGGAGGCCTACGCCAAATACGCCCTCCAGCGCGCCGGCACCAGTGCGGCCATGGGCTCGGGCAACGTGGCGCAATTCCTCAACCAAGCCACGAATTTCATGTATGACCAGATTACCGCCAATATGTTCGATCGGGGCTGGCTGGAAACCGCCTATTACTATTACGGAAGCGATTATCGCGGCGACATGGGCGATGATTTCGTGGACACCTACATGGCGCAAATGGGCGGGTGGGGGCTGCTCGATTTCGCGCTAAATTATGCCACCAACGCGACCGATTACCTGCGCCTCGGTTATGGTTCCTATCTCAACGGGTGGTCCACGATGAATACCGGCACGCCCGCTTCAAACTACGGTTTCTGGTATCCCGGCGCGCAATATGATGGCGGTTGCGGCGGAGGCTTCGAGCCCTCGCCGGACAATTACACCTGGCTTGGCGGCCAGCCGATGCACCGCGGCGCGTGGTATTATTCCGCGGAAGAAAATCTGGGCTTTTGCGGCGCCATCCGCTCCGCGGCAACTATTCTCGCGGATGATCCCATCTTCGGCCGCTTTTGTTACGGTGGCGCCTGGACCAACGTTGCGAACGATATTCAGATCACCCCGCTCGACGGCGTGCGCCGGCGTTTTCATGCCCTGTTGAACAGCGGCACCATGCATCTGGTTTTGGAAAGCGACCATTTCACCGCCGGCCAATCGCTGGCTCTCGCCCCGGATTTATCTCACGTCAATTTCACCGTTGAAACCGGCAACACGGAGACCCACTCAACATCGCTGGATTTCTCCACAACCGTCGCCGGCGCGTATACGCTAAGCGATGACTCGGGAACCCTGGCGACAATCATACTTCAGGCAGATCAGCAGACCGTTTTCAGCCTGCCGTTCGCCTCCGGCGGCTCCACCAAGACGTTCTCGATCACCAAACAGTGAGACGCTGTAGCCGCCGAGGTAACGAAGCGGAATCCGCCTCCTCACGTCGTCGTCTACAAAACCCGCTGCGCCCAATCTGCTTGATTGCCTCGGGCATTTCGCGGTTCAATTAGCAATGCCAGCCGCCGACGCGTTGCGTCCAGCCGCCGAACCTCACTATCCGCCGCAGCGGGGAAGTTTTCCCACCGCCCGCCAGTTCTTTGCCCTTTTGCTGATTTATTTCACGCTGCAAATCATTTTCCGCGTCTTGATTTCCTCCAGCTTGGATCTCGATGAATCCGAGCAACTGGTGCTGACGCAAAAATTGAGCTGGGGCTACGGCTCGCAGCCGCCGCTCTACACGTGGATCCAATTTCTTTTTTTCCACGTGTTCGGCCTCTCCGTCTTCGGCCTGTCGCTGCTGAAAAACATTCTTCTCTTTGGCACGTACCTGTTCACCTATCTCAACGCTCGGTTCATCACCCGCAGCCAGGCCTGTGCCATGTCCGCCGCCGCATCGCTCCTCTTCATCCCGCAAATCGCCTGGGAATCGCAGCGTGACCTGACCCATTCCGTGCTGTCCGCCACCATGGTTTGCGCCACGCTGTTTTGTTTCCTGCAACTTCACGCCCGACCGTCCCTGAGGCGTTATGCGCTATTCGGCCTGTGCGCAGGGTTGGGAGTGCTCTCAAAATATAATTTCCTGCTCCCTCTGGCGGCGCTTGTCATCGCGACTCTATGCACGCGCCAATTTCGGCGCCTGATTCTGGACAAACGCATCCTGCTCGCCGGCCTCATCGCCGCGCTCATCGTCTTGCCCAATGCGCTCTGGGCGTTGGCACATCCTCACCTGGCGTTGCGCGCGGCCGGGAAATTCAAAATCCAGGAAGCGAACGAGTGGCTGCGCGCGATTGTGTCCGGAGTGAAGGGCTTGGTCTATTGCAGCATCACGTTCTTTGCCGCGTTCGGCGTTTTGTATGCAATCATTTTCTTCAAACGCCCCGCCGCGAATGCATCCGCTACAAAGAATGAATACGCGACGCTCCTGCTCCGGATGTTGGGCATCAGCTACGCGCTGATTGTCCTGGCCATTGTCGTTTTCCGCATCAGCGACATTCGCGACCGATGGCTGCAACCCATCCTGATTTTGTCGCCGGTACTGGTAATTGCGTTGCTGCGGGATCGGTTAAATGCCACCCGGTTAAAAGTGATTCTCGCGTTGGCAGGCGCGGTGATGGTCGCGGTAACCGTGGCGCTGCACGGCCGAATTATTTGGGCCGAGCGATTGCACCGCACGCAGCCTTGGAACCGCCCTTACGACGCCCTGGCAAAACAATTGAAAGGTGCGATCTCGCAAGACCCGGTCGTCATCACCGACACCACATTGATGGCCGGAAATTTGCGGATCAACCTGCCCGATAAAATCTTCTCGCCACCGGATTTGGCGCGGCTGTTTGTCGAAACGAACGCTCCCGTGGCGCTCGTGTGGGATGCCGGCGGCGATCCAGCCGCAAGGAGATCGGCGCGCAATCAAAGCCGCGACTGGCCGCCGCCCGATAACCTCGGCGAATTTGCCGATCAGATCGGTATGAAACTCGACCCTTCGCAGGCGCATTATTTCAGTGCCACCTTCAAATTTCACAAAACGCGCCAAATGAGGATCGGCGTCGTCAGCGAAAAATAAAAGTAATCGGGAGTTTTTATTTCGCGCAGCCTATATTGGCTGTTGAATTGGCCAGGGATAGAATTCCCGAAAAGAACTCGCGCCTTGGCTCCCTGAACCGCGACATATCAGAAGCTGTATTCGACGAGAGACGCTGGAGCAACTTCTCCCTGTCCCATCGGACGGGACTTGAGCCGCTTGGGAAGCGGCGAAAGGAATTTGCGGAGCAAAGGCCCGAGAGGGCCGATCGAGCGGGAGCGAGCGAGTCATTGGGCCGGGGTGAGGGTTCGGTTCGTGGAGAGGGCAAGCGTTTTAGTTCCATGACTTGTTGCGGATTGCCGAAATGGAAACTAGTCTCAACTCGTGAAACTTTTGTTCATCGGCGACATCGTGGGCCAACCAGGCCGGCGCGCGGTCAGGGATCTCCTCCCGGAGCTTCGCGAACGCCACCACCTCGATTTCGTCGTCGCCAATGGCGAAAACTCCGCCGGCGGCTCCGGCATCACGCCCAAAACCGCCGCGGAAATTTTCTCTGCCGGCGTGGATGTCATCACCAGCGGCGACCATTTGTGGGACCAGAAGGAAGTCATGGAGTTGCTGGCCAACGAAAAGCGTTTCTTGCGCCCGCTGAATTACCCATTGGGCACGCCGGGGCAGGGCGGCGCCGTTTTTCAAGCCCGAAAGGGCACGGCTGTGGGAGTGATGAATGCGCAGGGGCGCACCTTCATGCCCGCGTTGGAAAATCCTTTTACTCTCGCGGCGAACGAAGTGAAAAAACTTCGCGCCCAAACCAAAATCATCTTCGTGGATTTCCACGCCGAAGCGACCTCGGAAAAAATCGCCTTCGCGCGCATGCTCGATGGCCAGGTGAGCGCCGTGGTCGGAACGCACACGCACGTGCAAACCGCCGACGAGCAAATTTTTCCCGGCGGCACGGCTTATCTGACGGACGCCGGCTTTACCGGACCGCACGAAAGCGTGCTCGGCCGGGAAATTGCGCCCGTCATTCAGCGCTTCCTCACCAATATGCCCCAGCGCTTCGATGTGGCGAAGGAACGCGTCATTCTGCATGGCGCGGTGGTTGACATTGATGAGACCACTGGCAGGGCAAGCGCCATCGAGCGCGTCCAGTCGCCGTGGTTGCCTGCTGTTTAACCTCGAGAAATTGTGGCCAACAAACCATCCAAGTCGCAATGGGATTTTGGGGAATTATTTCCCGTCGAAACGACCCAATCGACGCGCGGCCCCGGCGAAGCCAGTCCACGTCCCGCCGAGCCCGCGACTCCGCCGCCACCCGCTCGTAAAATTCTCTCCGTCTCGGAACTGACCTCGCACGTACGGCGCTTGTTGGAGCAACAAATCGGAACCATATGGGTCACCGGTGAGGTTACCAATTTTCGCGCGCAAAGTTCCGGACATATTTATTTCACGCTCAAGGACGCTGGTTCGCAACTGAGCTGCGTGCTGTTCCGTGGCGAAATGGTGGCGCATCGTGAGTTGCTCGAGGACGGGCAAAAAGTGTTGTTGCAAGGCGACGTCACGGTTTACGAAGCGCGCGGCCAATATCAATTGATTGTTCGCGCCGTCGAGTTGCAGGGCATGGGCGCGCTGCAGATTGCGTTCGAAAAGCTCAAGCAAAAGCTCGCCGCCGAAGGCTTGTTTGCCTCCGAGCGAAAACGCGCGCTTCCGCGTTATCCGCAACGAATCGGATTGGTCACGTCGCCAACCGGCGCCGCCATTCGCGACGTGCTCCACGTCGTGCGCCGCCGGAATCCCGGCTTGGAAATCATTTTCGTGCCCGCCCGCGTTCAAGGCGACGGCGCCGCGCGCGAAATCGCCGCCGCCATCCGCTTGCTGAACGATTTCCATCGTGGCGCGCCGAGGCAGAGCGGAGGCGATTCGCCACTCGATTTGATTCTAATCACGCGCGGCGGCGGCAGCCTGGAGGACCTGTGGGCGTTCAACGAGGAGACCGTCGCGCGCGCGATTTTTGAATCCGCATTGCCGATTGTTTCCGCCGTGGGGCACGAAATTGATTTCACGATCAGCGATTTTGTTGCCGATGTGCGCGCAGCGACTCCCAGCGCGGCGGCGGAAATCATCACCGAGGGCATTTTCTCCAGTTGCGAGTTTGTGGGCGATGCCGCCCGGCGCATTCGCGAACTCATGGGGCGCCAGTTGGAAAACAAACTCGATGATTTGCAACAACTCGGGAATCGCCTTGCCCGCATGCATCCGCGCCGGCGCCTGAACGATTGGGTCCAGCGCCTGGATGATTTGCAGAGCGGCCTCTCGCGCTGCGCCAAACAAGGAGCGCGTCAGCAGCTTGCCGCCTTTCAAAATCTTTCCGAGCGCCTCGCGCGAGTGCGACCCGCGCAATTATTGAAACAGCGCCGCGAAGTGTTGGAACAGGAATGCGCCCGATTGCACGAGCAAATCAACCACCGCCTGCGCGAACATCGCAACCAAACCGAGCAACTCGAGAGCCGATTGCGCCTGCTCAGTCCCGAGCATGTGCTGGCGCGCGGTTATTCCATCACGACCGAGGCCGAGAGCGGAAAAGTGCTGCGCGACGCGAAGGAAGTGAAACCGGGCCAGCGGCTCAAAATACGGCTGAAGTCCGGGCAGATCATCAGCCGGGCTGAACCGGCGGAGTAATAAACCTCTTCGAAAAACTGCGTGACTTTCGGGTTTTGGCGATTATATTTTGCGCGCTCAGTGACGACCCTATGGTCTAGCGGTTAGGACACCACCCTTTCACGGTGGTAGCCCGGGTTCGATTCCCGGTAGGGTCGCCAATATTTATAGGGATTTTCTCGCTTGGATTGACTTTCCTGACAATTTTCCTGACAATCCGGGGTATATGAGAACACCCGAATTTCCGAAGGAAATCAAAAGGGGGAATGTCAGTGTCACGATCTACGAGCGCGAATTCAAAAAGGCCGTAAAGGACGGCGAGAAGCGATACGTTGAATATATTTTGGCCTACTACCAAAAAGGCCAGCGCAAGCGAGAAACGAACGCCGATTACACCGCGATCCTAAACCGGGCAAACGAGGTCTTGAAGGACTTGGAGACGGGGCGCACGGAATCGATTGCCCTCAGTGGTAGCCAGCGCGAAGCTTATCTGCGAGCCGTAAAGAAGCTTCCGCCGGGTGTGACGCTGGATGTCGCTGTGGGGCATTACGCCGAGTGCTATAAAATCCTCGGCGGCGATCTGATGATTCAGGCGTCTCGCGAATATAAAAAGCGCCATGGCCACGTCGAACAGAAAATGGTTCCTGAGATCGTAACTGAGTTTCTCGCCACGCGGGAGAGCCAGGGACGCAGCGACCGTCACATGACTACGCTACGCTCTCATTGCGAGCGATTCGGCAATACCATGCAGAGGCCGATTAGCGCCATATCGGCAGAGGACGTTGACCTTTTTCTCAATAGCCTGACTATCGCTGATTCGGGCAAAAAAGTCAGTGCGCGGACGCGGGACAACATTCTTGGCTCGATCAACAATCTGTTTGAATTTGCGAAGTCCAAAAAATATCTGCCGAGGGATCACGACGAAGTTGCCAACGTCACACGCATGAGCGCGGACGAAGACGGCCCGATTGAGATTTATACCCCCAAGGAACTGAAAACGCTTCTAATGCACGCAGACACGCAGCTTATCCCGTTTATTGCTATCGGTGGTTTTGCTGGCCTCCGCAGTTCGGAGATTGAGCGGTTGGAGTGGTCTGATGTGCGTTTCGATTCCAATTGTATCATCGTGCAAAAAGGTAAGGTAAAAAAACGTGGAAAATCCCGGCGCATGGCTCCGCTGCTACCCAATCTGAAAAGGATTTTGAAGCGGTTCGTAAAAAAAGAGGGGAAAGTTTGGCCGCACAGCCACCCATATCTCTACGAATTGATGCGCGAGGCAGCGGCCAGCGCCAAAATGCAATTAAAGGACAACGCCCTGCGTCATTCGTTTGTCAGTTACCGCGTGGCGGCGACAAAGAACGTTCCGCAGGTCGCTTTGGAGGCGGGGAACAGCCCTCAAATAATTGATTCAAACTATCGCGAGTTGGTGACGGAGGCAGACGCTCAAGCGTGGTTTTCGATCAATCGCGTTCCCAAGAAGGCAAAGAAACATGAGTGAAGAAAATCCAAATCTGAAATACGTGCCGAGGCTTGACGAAATGTTGACCCGCGAGCAATGCGCCGCATGGCTTCAACAGTCCGAGCGATGGCTTTGGGAAAACGAGGACAAGGTTGTGCCGTTCAAGCCGAGCCACAAGGTGATTTTGTATCACCCCCGCACCGTGCTGGCGAGGATGGCTTTTGATGCGGGTGTGCCGCTGCAAATTATCGCCGCAAGCTATGGAGTCACAGAGACGACAAAAAAGCAGTAATACCACCGTGTTACGAATCCGCAATCCGCGTATCCGTTGTAATACAATTGTATCACTCAAATGCATTACAAGTGTAATACAATCAATAACTTATGTAAAATTTGTTATTGACGATTTATCATAAATTAGTTTACAGTAGGAGGAGTTACGAGAAACGTAACGGTTCTTCGGCGAATAATGGCCAGCGCGGGCCGGAGAATGACCAACAGCCCGCGCAGACGTGCTTGAACACGGTGGCCAGCGACAGAGAGAATGACATGAAAGTATCGCAAAGGAAAGTTTGGAAACGGATGAACACTAAGGCCCTCCTTGCACGTGCGCAGGCCCTTGACCGAAAGGCGTATCGCCTCGGCAACACGTCTTTTGAGATTCATCGACTAATCGCAAGACGCCTCTGCCCGAATTTGAGTCCGCTATGAACCATTGCGGAATGTGCTGCATGGCTGGCACGATTCAAACGTGACAAACCTCGGCTATGTCGCGAGACGGCCCCGGCGATGTGCCGGGGCCTTTTTGCTTCATCCATAAACTAATTTATGATTGTTAAAAGTGCCTCGATGTCATTCAAATATGCTGCCGCCATCGGGTATTTGATCGTTCCCCACGTCGCGTAGGACAGGCCGCAAGTCACAACTTGGGCCTGCACATACACACGTTCGGCGCACTGGTAAGCCAGGGCCGATGCCTCGAAAGTGGTATCGTCAACGAAAATCGGCCACATGGCATCAATGATGGTCCCGGTATTGAACGTTCCAAATGCGACAAACGCGCCGTTGCGGACACACCCAAGCGTTACGGCAATCGGCGTTGAATCCGGCTTCTGTTTAGACTTCGATTGTGGGATTCGATTGAGCGCCACACGGTAAATGAACCACCCGTGAGGGTTGAACTGGAACGGAAATTTAACCTGTGAAATACCCGGATAGTTGGGGTCAATGTTGTCGTCCGTCATATCGGGCTTCTCAAGCTTAATCAACTTCCAACTGACGGTTCCATCAATCGTAAATGAGTTTAAGGTTGTAGGCCATGCCGGTTGTGCGCCCCCCGTTGTGCCACCGCTGTTCTGGCACTGTTGAATGTTCCCGTTCGAATCTGTTATCGTGGTGTTCACTGCAACATTTTTGTTCGCTTGCCATTGGCTCACCGGGTTTTGCCAGAAAGCCGGATACAAAGGCGGCGAAATCCTCGCCACAGCCGGGGCGAGTTTCGGATAAATCTTCGTGACCTGCCAAGTGACAGTTCCATCGATGGTATTCGTTCCAATCGTCGTAGCCCATGCTGGCGATGCGGAATCCGTAGTGCCTGCCGCAATACAGCGCTGTAAGTTTCCGTTATCATCAATGGCTGTCCTTCCAACCGTGTAAGCCGTGTTCCGATTTAGCGTAGCAGCCTTTCGGCGCACGCTGATGCACTTCCATTGCGCCCCCGGCTGTGCGGCTCCCGTAACGTCCGTATATCCCGGTTCCGCAGTCACACCGCCTTTGACGTTGCTCCAGGCCGGTTCCGTGTTTCCACTGCGAGCATCCTGAAATATTAACTGGTGAAGGTTCCCGTAGTTGTCCAATACCGTCCAGCCAAGCGGATAATGCACAAGCGCCTTCCATCGCTTCGGCCACGGCAATAATTCGGATGCAGGACTTGCGGTCAGCCACCCAGGAGAATCCGGCGCGTCATATGCCCTTTCCGAATCGCCACCCGTGAAATTCTTTCCTCCGACATAGGGTTTTATATAACCCAAAAACTTGTTTACGGTTGCCGTGTTCGCGCCGCTGGATGGAAGCGTTGTCGGAAACATATTCCACGGCATTTTGTCCCAGGGCGTGATTCCGATGCTTTGCACCGGAGGCGTCTTGCCGAACCAAAACCCGGGGGTCGAACTTGTGATGCTGTCTAAGGGAATGTTATCATAAAAAATTTCCCGGACAAAAGTGACCGCAATATCGTTAGACCCAATGACAGTTGTATAGGGTGATGTTTCCGTAATCTCAGTGATTAGCCCTTGATCGAAGCTGCCATAAAACCCTGCAGCGAATGGCCCGTTTTGAGTGGGACTGCTATTTTTATAAATTTCGGACGCTCCGTATATTCCTGACGGTGTTCCGGATGTCGGTTCAAAGGTGGGCAAAACAATCTGCATCACCTGCTTTGAATCGTGGATGCCGATGGCCGGAACTCCGGGAGAAATGGTCACCGTGCCGGTGCCCGTTATACTCATTCGATTAGTGACTGACGCGAACGTCGTAAAATTCCATTGATTGAATCCAGTCACGGTGACCGTTCCGTCCCCATTGTCCGTTGTGGCCATGGTCCCGCTCGCTTCATTATTCGGGCTTGTCGCGGCGCTCAGTGAAACGGAATACAGACCCGGATTAACAGTCGCGTTCACCACGCAATCTAGACGCACAGTTCCGGAATAAAGTTCAAATCCTCCCGATCCGCTAATCAGTGTCCAACCCAAAAATGTTTTAGTAAATGCAACGTCCAGCCAATCACTTGTATCAATCGTAACTGTGTCAAGCGGGTCGGTCGTATTATCAGGAACCGGAGTTGCTCCATTGCTATCATTGCGGACGCCCCATCCTTTGTATACCGGAACGTCAATCTGAAATGTGGCGTTCAGCGAGAAAGGAACGCTACCACCAACGGCGACTTTGATCTTCGTTGATTGGCCATACAGATAGCGAAATTGGCCAGAAGGCCCCGTGATAGCCGTCGTAGTGTCCGTTGGCGGGTTATCAACGTCATTGACGGGAATTCCGATTGTATGCGAACCGTCGAGTTTTATAGGCAACTCGGTTTGAGCTTGGTTGATTGTTCCATCGGCCAAATCGGGATGCCCCCCCGGCCCCGTGGTCATTGTTACTGACTCAGCATGTCCGGTATCGGCGTAGTAAAACACCATTTCGTTATAATTTATGTTCGGATTCTGACACGGCCATGGTCCACTGACAGCCATCATGAAGTCAGGTATTGTTAGGCCATTCGTGCCACCTTCCGCCGCCGCTTTCACTTCATCCCGGATACGCTGACAAAGCGAATACCAAGGCTGTTGCCAGTTCGCAGAAGGGTTTCCGGTTGTAGGGTCAAGAGGTGGATCGTTCGTGATGCCACCCGTCACACAGATGAACGTATAAGCGCCTGACGTGACTTTATCTTTCACTTGATAGGTTGCAGTCGAATCGTAAACGCCTCGGTCGTTGAACGCCGGATAAGGCCCTCCGGGGTTGTAAAGCGAAAACGGCCCGTGCTTCAAATTCGCGTTGGCATTCGCCGTGGCAACCCACGCAACTAAATCCGCCGCCACCATTTCAGAATTTGGAGAAATAGCCATAAACTAAAACCACTGTTCGGGTGCAGAAATTTTAATCCAGCCAAGCCCGGTCGCAGGGGAACTTGTGTTGCCGTCTTGAGCGCAAAGATACGTTCCCTGCGATGGCCCTGATTGCATTTCGACCTTCTCGCCAGAGTTATATATGCCCGGTGTATACACACTTGGAGAATCGGTTTCTAAGGTATTATCCATAAATCAGTTTATCTACGATGCGGGTCTTTGGTGTGTTGCGCGGTGTTGCGCTCTATGTTTTCCAAAACGTGTAACTGACGCTGGTTCAGTCCAATTATCGGATTGATTCTCAGCGTGCTGGCGGAATACAAACCAACTCGCGCCATGCTGTCAGCGGTAAATCCGAAGTTGCGATTATCGCGTAGTTCGTTGGTCAGCCCGGTTTTCTGTCCCTGCAATCCGAGTAGAGTCAATTGATCCTGTTGAAGCTGCTTTTTGATGTCCGAAGGCAGCATGTTCGCGTTCTGTTGTTCCAACGTCATCCCGTAAATCCGTCCTTCCCGCTGCGCCTTCTGCCGTTCGGAAATTTCCCCGTTCAACATCTTGATGTCTTGCGCGATGGACTCCTTGCGAGCCGCTATCGTCATGTTGCGCCGTTCCGCTTCGTGAAGCGACAATTGCGCCTCCTCTTTGCGAAGCTGAAACTCTTTTTCCTGTTGGCTGATGATGCCCGCCAAAGGATCGTAGGCCGACAAATCGGGGAATTGTGAACCTGTCGAATTGAAATAATCTTTCTTCATCGCATCGGTAATTTTGATCCCGTTCTTGGCGACGTAGGATGCGATGTCGGCGTCCGTTTTTATTTCCGAACCAAGTCGAGTTATAATCGCTAAAATCGGATCGCGCTTTGGATCAACTAAGTCGCCTCCGGGCTGTTTGGGTGGCTGTGCCGTGCCATTAAGTTGCGCCATGACCCCTGGATGATGCCGCGCATACCAGCTATCCGGGGCCGGTTTGAAGAAATCAGAAGTATCGGTTGCCTTGCCACGGAACACGTCTATAGACCGCGCTATGCCGGTAAAGAAAAATCCAACTATCCTACCTACAAAGTTATACGCCCGGGTTTGCGCTTTGTCCGCTTCCTTAGCCGCTTTGAGTTCAGACTGTGCGTAATCCGGAGTTTCGCCTGAAAAACGAGACGCCGCTGGAATCATGCGCAATCCGCGACGCCCAATAATCTGTTCAAGAATTTTCCGGTTGTCCGCGCTCGCGCCGCCAGCCGTAAGCACTCGCTTGGCGAACTCCGAATTATCTTCGTTCAGCACTTCATCGCGGCTGATGCCAAGCACGTTAAACAAATCCGCCGCCTTCGGATCGCGCAAAGCCTGTTGCCGCATGGACTGGATCGCTGACATCACGCCGTAGACACTCTGAAGATTTTGGCCAACTTCATCCGCCGCCTTAGCCCACTTTTGAGTGGCGTCAGTGGACATATCTAACGAATCAGCCATGTCCTTGATTTGGTTCGCGCTGGATATAAATGACTGGACAGCCGATTTTACGGTATCAATCGCAAAAAGACCTGTGACGGCGCTCGTGATTCCCCGCGTCCATGAATGAGAAATCTCATCCACCGCCGCTTTGCTTTGCGTGCGGATAGAGTCCATGGTGTGTTTGAACCCGCTGGAATTGCCGTCTACTTTTACTTCTAGTCTCGCGCCCATAAAATCATTTGTCATTCAGAAGTGCCGCTATTTTCTCCGAGGCGATCCCCATAGATTTGGCGAGGGCAGGAGCTTTGCGAATGAGTTCGTTCAAATGAAGCGCGCCATCGCGGAGTTGGAAACGTATATTTCTGATTTGCGAGGTCGTGTCCAGTGAACGCGCCTCCCGATCCTTTATTGCGGCGAAGTTTGCGCCACACTGTTTATCGTTTTCGACCGCACGGCTTACCAAGTTCTGCCACTCCACAAGAGCGTGGAAAAACTCTAGAAATTCCGGTGTGAAACCCAAGCCTTTAAATTCGGCCAAGAGTATCAGTGAATCGGGTGTGGCGGGTTTTTCGTAGTCAGTTTGGGCGTTCATGGGACACAGTGCTGTGAATAATTTCAAACGGTGAACATGGGACTTCGAAAAATCGCCCTTCTCAGTGTGAATCGCGCCACGACAACGAACCTCCTAATAGCGCAGCGGCAAAGAGATTCCTTCCCCATTTTAATCCTCTCATGGACGAGTCCGAGAGTCCAGACAAAACGCGCCAGGATGGCCAGCCTGACGCCTGCGAGGGGATTAAAGAGGGTTTCAAACCTATACCCACGCTCTCTCCTCGCCATCCCCCAAAAATGTGTAAATCGAATCGTCATTGAAATTTTACCCGGCGCGTGTGTGTGCACGCACCGGGGTTTTTCCGCTTCACCACGTATGAACCATGGCGGCTACGCGACGTTGTGGTTGGGAAATGATTAAAACCTCACCACAACGCCAGCGAAAAAGGTTTACGGGGCGGTCAATCGGCGCATCGAATTAGCCACGCCGGGGGCGTAACCGTAGGCGCTCTCGATGATCTCATACGTGCGGTCAGCCTGGGCAACGCCCCACTTGCGGTAGTTAAGGCTGATGCCGGTCATTGGCTCCGTCGCGATTTCGTAAGCTGACAACTGTTGCCGCACGCCATCGGCGGGATCAACCGGCGCGAACGCAGCCAGAATTGCCGAAGCAAACGCGATGACCCCAAGCAGGCTTTCACCGTTCGTCGGAAAATTCGGCATAGATGCAAAATCGAACCCGGACAAGCGCGGGAACTTGCCTTCCTGAATCACGTCCGTTGTTCCGATGTTCAATGCTAACTTGTAGTCACTATCTTTTTCCAGTGCTGTGCCAACGGTGTCGTCCACGATCAACGAGCGGCCAGTCTGCGGCCAAAACAGTTGATTGGCTTGCGACTTTAAATCCACCACGTCATCGGACGTGTAGGCAGCTGCGGCGATGTTTTTCACTGCCGCGCCGAAGTTCGCAAGCGTGATGACGCTCATAATGTCCGCAAGGATGTCCACGCCCAGCTTCTCAGCGTTGAGCTTGCCGAGTTGAATCACGTTCAGCATCGGCTGACGGCGGAATTCCTGTGAGGAATAATCCATCGGCTGATACTTCCGCTTGTTGACGGTGATGGGCTTCGACAGCGTGTTCGTGGCCTGTCCGAACTGGTAGCCGTTCACCACGTCGAAGTCGCTGGAAGCAGCGGCTTGCAGCGGGTAATAAGGAACAGCCACCGTGTCAGTGCCTTGAAGCGGGACGTTCTGATACACCGTCGAGAACAAACGCAGCGGTAGAACCTTGATGGCGAAATCGCGAACGATTTCGTTCAGGATCAAGACGCGTTTCAGGTTCGCATCCACGGCGTTGTTTGCCGCCGCATTCAGCACGGGCAACAGTTTCGTGCGTTCGTTCTGCCAAATCTGATTGAACCGAGCGGAACGCTGCGCTGCGTTGAAAACCATGTCCGGTCCCGAGTGCTTCGCGCATGTGAACCGGCCCATTGCTGTCACGGCATTGCGAACACTGTCGTCCATTGTCGTGACGGCTGCAAAATTGAGCGGTTCGTTCCCTGGCAGAATTGCGGGGCGAGCGCGAAGCTCGTCGAGATACGTCGGATCGGCTTTGGCCCGGGCGATGGCCTTTGGCGCTTCCGATGCCGTCAACTGGCAATTGGAAACGAGTTCATTGACCACTTTTTCGATCCCGGCATCGCGTTGCTGACGCAACTGGTTTTCGATGCCGTTCACTTGTAGCTGCAAATCTTGGACTTCTTTTGACATATTTTTTGGTGTGTTGAGGTTTAGGTTTTAATTGCGAAAGGGCACGAAGCTGGCGATCACTCTCGGACTGACGCCGGATGTCGGCGTAAAGGTTTTCATTCTCTGTTGGACAACGAATGCAGCCTTGCGAATTGCCATCACCACTGGCGAGGGCTGATAGGCAACGCCAAATTTTTCGGCGGTTTGCTGTTCGGCGATTTCGAGTTCATCGGCCAGGCTGTTAGCGCACGCGTAAAAATCCTGCGCTTCAGGCGCGACTAACTCCATGACCTTCCGGGAACAGTCTCTTTGCCGCTCCTTGTAGGCGGAAATCTTCACGCGAAAATCTCTTTGAAACTCTTCAAACGTGAACGTCTCGGCATCCTTCAGGTCAGCTTTTTTAAGCTGTTCCTCGTTATACTTGCGCCACTCAGCCCGGGCGCTGCCGTGAGTGTGTTCGCTGATTCCGATAGCGGCCTTTTCCCAGTCGGCCTGAAGTTTTTCCACTTCCTCAAGGATTTCGAGAGTGCATTCGAAGCCGCTCCATTTCGCGATCCGCCGAATGGTGTCCTCGGTTGGAATTGGAACGTTCGCGAGATATGCCTCTTCCTGTCGCACGCGAAGGGCGCGTTGTGCGGCAAGGGCGCGTTGCTGTTCCGATTCGGATTCGGATTCTTTGGCACTGCGAGAAGTTTTAATTTCCATAAACGGGTTTATGATTGAATCAATTTTTTTAGTTCCGCTAGGCGAGGCTCCACAAAAAGCGGCGAACAGAGGCGCGTGCTTCCCTCAAGCAACACGGCGTCGGGAGCAATGCCGTGTTTAGCCACACGCCGCTTGAGCGTTTTGGAGCAAGCGCCAATGCGACGCGCCGCCTCCGAGAGAGTCAGAAGCTCAATCGGCTCTTGGTTTTGTTGTCTGGTGTAGGACATGTTCACTTCACGGGAAACGCTACGGTGCGGATCAATTTTGGAAGTTGTGAGCGTGGCTCTGTGCGTGATTGCGGAGGTTAAAGGTGCGGCTTGCTTGGCCCGAGTATTGGGCCAGGTATTTATTATTTTTCAAACCGGCGCGTCGCGCCAATTTGCTCAGGCTTGCGCCTTCAAAAAATTCTGGCGACACGAGCCAAGCCAATGCGACGATTTTCCTGCCGAGCAAGTCTAGCCGCAGTTTCCCGGGCTGACACTCCACACACCAAGCAATTATTTTGTGCAGGACATCGGCGAGTAATGCGCGGTCGCTTTCCTGAAGTTGTTCGGCCTCGCCTAGTAGTTCCTCAAGCCCGCGCCAATCGAAATCCGCTTGCGTGTCGAAGGTTGGATCAATGCCCTCCAATTGCTGAATGTCATTAGGGAAAGGCGGCTTGCGGAGACTGTCTTTTAACAAGGGAGGCACGATGGTTTTTTTATTACGCATAAACTGGTTTACGGTTATGTCGGACAGGAACGCGCAATCCATGAGAGTGGCGCGTGAAATTTTTGTTTTTGAACCGGACGGCGGGAACACCCGTTGCACGTGACGAGCTTTCCTAAGCGGATTGCGATCTCACGGCTGAACGGGTCAGCCGCTTCGACGTGAATGGGGCAACCACACTTCCGGCAGGACAGGGCCACGGTCGCTTGCGGGAGCTCTCTCTCTCTCTCTTTATTACCCGAAGGTGAAGATGAAGATGAAGGGGTTGGATTTTGCTTATCCACGGTGGTTGGATTTTGGTTAACCTCCCGGTTAACCTCCCGGTTAAGCTCCCGGTTAAGCTCCCGGTTAACCTCCCGGTTAAGCTCCACCGTCTCTCTCTCTCTCTCCTCATCCTTCGGATTCGGATTCGGATTCGGGGCCGTCAATTGGCAGCGGTATGCGGTCAATTGACAGACAGATTTGTCGTAAGTCGTTATGGATGAACAAAACCCGGTTTTCTGATTTTCAGGTAATGCCATGTGGACGCTTCAGTTCAAAGAGGCATCGACACGGCAGTTTTGATCCAGATGAGACTCAAGGTCTGACATCTTGAACCTGACGGTCTTTTTACCGATTCGAAAAAAAGGGACCCGCCGCTTGGCCATCCATTTTTCTAAACCGCGCACCGTGACTTGAAGAAAGTCAGCAGCCTGTTCTTTTGTAAGAAGCTGTGGATTTTTGATTTTGTTCTCGCACCGCTTCGTTCGTGTTAGTTCGCTCATTCACTTCACGGGAAACGCTACACCTTCAATGGCGCGAACATGTGTAAATTGGTTTCTGATTATTGTCCTGACAATTCCTGACAGTAGATTACTGACGTTGTTCGGTTTTGTTCGTGGTAGGCTTTAAAATTCCTTAGAAACCGTGAAAATCTCGATTTTTCAAACGGGTTCGATTCCCGGTAGGGTCGCCAATCTCCAAAATTCCGAGGTCAGATTATTCCGCAGTCTTCAATCGCTCGATGCAATAAAGCTCCAGCGCGCCCTTGCCTTTGATCTCCACATTGCCCTGTCGTATGCCATGGCAATGCGCCGCGATCAACTGCCACGTGTCCGCCGTCACGCAAATCGATCCCGGCAAAGCCGCTTGCTCCATGCGCGCCGCCGTGTTCACCGTGTCGCCCCAAACGTCATATTGATATTTGCGGCGGCCAACGACGCCCGCCATGACTGGCCCGGCGTGAACGCCCACGCGCACTTTCCAATGCGGCGGCAATTCCCTCGCTTTGGCAATCATCGCCAGTCCGCATCGAACACAATCGAGCGCGGGATTCGGTGCCGGAGCGAGCAGGCCCGCGGTCGCCATGAAGGAATCGCCGATGGTTTTGATTTTCTCGAGGCCGCATTCCACGCTGATATGTTCAAACGCTTCGACCAATGATTGCAGGTGCGTCAAAACTTCATGCGGCGCGTGTTTGTCGCACCAGGCCGTGAAAGAAACGATATCGCAGAACAGCACGGCGACGTTTTCGAGGCGGCGCGGTTTGACCGCTTGAGTCGTTTTCAATTCATGCGCCACGTCGTGCGGCAGAATGATGTGGAGCAGATCGTCGCTGCGCTTTTTCTCCTCCTGAATCTGGCGCAGATGCGAAACTTCGCGGTCGCGCAATCGCTTTTTTTCCAATGACGCGCCGATGCGCGCCTGCAACAGCACCGGATCGAACGGCTTCGGCAGATAATCCTCCGCGCCCATTTCAATGCAGCGCGCGACCTTCTCGATCTCGTCCGAGGCGGAAAGAATGATGACCGGAATATCCCTGAACGCAGAATCGGCCTTCAGGCATTCGAGCACTTGGTACCCATTCAGTTCCGGCATTTGAATATCCAGCAGCATCAGGTCGAACCGCGCGCACTTCAGTTGTTCCAGGGCGCTGCGGCCATTTTCGGCGGCGGTTGTCTGAAAGCCGAGCCGTTGGAGGCGGCGCGACAGCATCGTGCGATTGCCTTCATCATCGTCCACGATGAGAATGGAACCGCCGGATTCGCCGCCGACCGCGCGCGCAGCCGTTCGCGTGGAAGAAGCGGGAACACTTTCGTCGTGGCGAAGAAAGGTTGTGGAAAGCACTGCCGCCGGATTTTCCGCCGCCTTCAGAGCCGTTGCCGACTCTCCGAAATTTTCCATCACCAAATGCAACAACTTGCGGGCGGCTCCGAGGATTTTTCCCGCGTCCTCCACAAATGCGTCCCCTCCCTGTTCGCCGGCCTCTTCCTGCAACATTTCGGCATAACCGATGATCTGGTTCAGCGGCGTCCGGATTTCATGATGAATCAGCGCGGGATTCTTTTTGTAGGCAGCCGACTTGATCGGATCAAAAAGGTCGTTGATGACCATCAACAGACGACGGCCCGCCAGATGAATGCGTTCAAGATCAGCGACCAGTTGCGGCTCGGCCTCACTGGCGCATTCTTCCAGCAGCATTTCGCAATAACCGATGATGTGATTCAGCGGCGTGCGAAGATCGTGTTTGAGATTGTTAGGACCCATTTGGCAAATGGGAAGGGCGCGCGCTAACGCTATGATGGAGGATTGCGATTGAGCAGCGCTTCCATCTTTTCCAACAAGCGCGGGAGTTCGATCGGCTTGGTATCGTAATCGTCGCAGCCGGCTCCCATTGACTTCTCACGGTCGCCAGCCATCGCGTGGGCCGTGAGCGCGATCACTGGAATGTTTTTGGTTTCGTCGGCGGCCTTGATGCGCCGCGTTGCTTCCCAGCCGTCGAAAACCGGAAGGCTCATGTCCATGAGAATCAGTGCCGGCGTTTCCGACGCTGCCATCGCAACCGCCTGTTGGCCATCCGTCGCGATGACGATTTCATAACCCTTGCGCTGCAATCGGCGCGAGAGCATGTCCCGGTTCATTTCGTTGTCTTCCACCAGCAGAATTTTGGGCATAACTCAAATGACTCCATAGAAACGTTTCCGTGTCGCGGAGCGACACCCGGATATTAGCCAGCCACAACGTGGTTGGAAATTTGCGTATTGCCACTCGGGTCCTGAAAGGACGCCGGAATCAATCGCGTTTCCTTTGTCCCTTCAGGACAAGCCCGTTTAATCCGGGCTGACCAGTCACTTCGTGGCTGGCTAATTTCCTGAGTCGCTCCGCGACAAATGGAGAACTCACAGCAAATTAAATCTGAACTTCGGCATCGGCCGTGGGGGCGCGCGACACACATTCTTTGACGATCTCGCGCAGTTCCGCCAGCAGCGCGTCGAGACTGAAATCGCCTTTCTGAAGCACTTTTTGTACGTGGCCTTGCAACAGCAGACGGTCTTCCTTCGTCAAGGTTTTCGCGGTAATGACGACAATGGGAATGGCGCGCCAATGCTTGTGTTTGCGCAATTCGGAAACGAATTCAAATCCATCCATTCGCGGCATCATCAAATCCAGCAGAATCAAATCAGGCGTTTCCGCCGCCATCGCATCCAAGCCGGCGCGTCCATCTTCAGCGACGGATACCGACCAATCCCGGCCTTCCAAGGTACGCATAAGCATCTCACGAACCGCCGGATCGTCGTCCACGATGAGCACTTTGCCAGGCGCGACCGTATTGGTCAGTTTATGGATCACGGCCGAAAGCCGGTCGCGGTCCACTGGCTTGGTCAGATATTCGGTTGCGCCAAGCGCGTGGCCAAAATGCTTGTCATCCACGATCGTGAGCATGATCACTGGGATGTCGGCCACGAGCGGTTCCTCCTTCAATTTCGTGAGCACCGCCCAACCGTCCATGCCCGGCATCATCACGTCGAGCGTAATGACCCTGGGCCGGATATTTTTGGCGGCGTTGATGGCGTCCGGCCCATTGGCCGCGCATTCCACGTGAAAGCCCTCCTTGTTCAGGAAACGTTTGATCAAATCACGCGCGGAAGGATCATCGTCCACGACCAGCACGGTATTGCCTTCCTTGGGCAGCCGGTCCGCGCCGAGCCGCTCCGTATCGAATTCCCGCGCGGGATCGCGCACCTCCGCCGGCAGCCGCAAAGTGAACGTGGACCCGGCGCCCGGTTCGCTGGCCACAGTGACATCGCCCCCCATCATCCGGCAAAAATGCCGCGTGATCGCCAGCCCGAGCCCGGTGCCGCCGTATTTGCGCACGGTGGATGGGTCCGCCTGTGAAAACGCCTGGAACATGCGGCTCAATTGCTCCTTCGTCATGCCAATGCCCGTGTCCGCAACTTTCAAAACAATCCAGTCGCCGCCGCTGCTGGCTTCCCGCGCAGCGGCCAACGTGATGGTGCCGCGCTCGGTAAATTTGCTGGCATTGCTCAAAAGATTGAACAACGCCTGCCGCACCTTGGTGAGGTCGGCGCGCATCGCGCCCAGTTCCGAAGACAATTGCACCACCAGGCTATTCGATTTTTTCTGCACCAACAGCCGCGTGGTGGCCACGACATCCTCCAGCATGGTCTTGATGTCGAACGCCTCCAGATAAAGCTCCATCTTACCGGCCTCAATTTTGGAGATGTCCAGAATATCATTGATGAGCGCCAGCAGATGTTTGCCCGCGCCGTGAATTTTCTCAAGGTCAGCCACGAACTGTTCATTGCCCGCATCTTGCGCTTCCTCTTGGAGCATCTCGCTGTAGCCGATAATGGCATTCAGCGGCGTGCGCAACTCGTGGCTCATGTTCGCCAAAAACTGGCTTTTGGCGTCGGTCGCGGCGAGGGCCTGTTGCTGCGAGTGGCGAAGTTGCTCGTTGACCTCGCCCATGGTCTTCTCGTGCTTCTGCATCGCACCCAGCATTTCGTTGAACCGGTCAATCAAAAAACCGATTTCATCATCGCCATGCTTCACGGCTCGCACTGAATAATTTTTTTGCTCGGAAACGACGCGCGTCGTCTCGGCGAGGGCCAGAATCGGCCCGGAAATCACTCGCTGAAGTCCGGACGAAAGGAAAAACGCCACCAGCATCGCTCCCAAAAGAATGGCCGCGCCGATTTTCGCGTAGCTCATCACCAGCACGTGCAATTCCGACATGTCGGCCTCGACAAAAATCGTGCCGAGCCGGGTTGTCCCGCGTTCGATGGGTTTGAAAATGAGCAGGTGCCCGTTTTCGTAGCGAAAGCCATCCGCGCCGCGCGCCGGCGGATGCTGCGTTTTGGATCCTGCGTCGCGAGAGTATTGGCCGAGAACCGTGTCATCCTTCGTGTAAATCGCGGCGGCCAGGATGCTCGGTTTGTGCTCCAGCGGCGCCAGCGCCTTGGTGGCGGCCTCCCCGTCGTCAAAATCCAGCGAGGAAATGGCGCTCGCGCCGATGACATCCGCCAGCGATTGCAAATCGCGCTCCGTGCTGCGGCGGAATCCGCGCACGTCGTTCAGTCCAAACAGCGCAACGGAAATCAGGAGGACCACGCCGCTCGTGAACATCGTCAGCAGCGTGAGCTTGGCTTTGAGGGAGGTCGAGCGAAGGTTGAACATGCGGCCGGCGCGGCGATTCAGGATTTCACGACCTTCGCCAGCTTCAGCAGTTCGGAACTGATATTCAGGCCGAGCCGCCGGGCGGCGTCAGGATTGATTTCGAATCGCACTTTGTTGTGTTCGGAAATAAAATTGATAATCCCGCCTTGCTGGGCGAACCCATCGATTTCGCTCACGGTCAAAGCCCGCGAATCCTTCAGCTTTTCGAGCAATTCCGGCAGGCGGGCTTTTTCCGATGAATTGATGAACACGATCTGGCATTGATCGAGTTCCTTGGTGTCCGTGATTTGCTTCAACGCCACCGTCCGGCCTTTGATTTGTTTGCCATTTAAAACCTCGAGCGCGGCGTCGAACGGGCTTTGGCCCACGATCCCGATGGTGATGGTGCCGCCCGGCGCGGGAAATGCGTCTTCCGGCCAGTCGATGTAGTTGATGAAATTATAGAGATAGGCGGCTTTGATTTCGTATTCCCGCTGTAACGCGCTTTCGGCGCGTGCGGCGACGGGGCCGGCGAGCGCCGCGAAAAACGCCAGCAGCAACAGACTGCAAACGTAGCGGACGGAAGCGAGGTTCTTGCTTTTGTCAGAACGCATAACTCCATCGCAAGCTGATCATCCAGGCCGTGCCGAGTTGCGGCCCCTTCAAATCCTGATAAACCGGAAGGCCCCCTTCGACCGCCAGGCGATTGCCATTCAGAACGCCTCGGGACGCGAACAAGTTGATTCCAAATAATGCGTCAATGCGAGAGCCGGCGCGCAAATTGGGCCGCCCTTCAGGAGTGGGATTTGTCGCGAGGACCGGGTCCGCTCCGTTGATATTCTCCCACACTTTGCCATTGATACGAAGCGAGGGAGCGAACCAATCCGTGAAAGCATACGCCAGCCACGCCGAACCGCCATATTCATTGCCAAGACGATAATTGTGGTCATTGCGGCCGAGCCGGACGGTTTCCAGCGTTTGCGCGCCCCACGACCAATTCTCGGATTCACCCAGGTAAGTGATACCCGGCAGCAAATCGTACGTTCCCGAGCCGTGCTGCATCAGGTACTCGAGCTGCACCAATGGCGCGGCGGGATTCCCATCTTTGTGATCCTTCGCATCGATGGCTCCCGTTGGAAAACTCATTCCGGCATTCAGCACGATGCGATTGCCGCCCGTGCAACTGTTCCCATACACCGTCCAAAGCGCCATCGCATCCAAATCGCCGAAACCTTCCGTGCTTTGGCTAAAACGCGTGCCGGCCGAGGTCAAATGATCCATCGACATGTGCATGTAAGGCATCATGGCCATCAATGTGACGTAATCCGACGGGGCGTACATCACGTCAAACATATGCATGTCCATATCCATGCTCGTGTGCACCACGCCAAAGCCTTCCGCGAACGCCTTCGCGGCCGAAATCTCCCGCGTTCCCTCAAAAAGTCCCCCCATGTGAGTATGCGTATAATCGTAGCCAAGCATCACCTGGCCGGAGCAATGCGTATGGCCGCCGAGGACGTTCAATTGAACCACATTCAGGTTGTACAATTGGTTCAAACTCAGGCCGGTGAGATCGGAGGTCCTCGAACCGCGCTGCATGCCGGGCATGTCCGCCATGGAACCGGAATCTGTCGCCAGGGCGGAAATCGAAGCAGCCATCCACACCGCAAGCATCATCAACGCTGGAGAACTGCTTCTGACACGGCGGGGCAGGATGTTTGAGTGGATCATCTTCGGTTTATTGCGTTCAACAGCGCCAATACACGCGACCAACGATTCTATCACTGCGGCTGTGAGGGCATTAAACTCGCACCCGCCGCGGCTGGCAATCATTATTTGATGGGCTTGAAATCCACAAGCTCCCTTGCATTCATTGTGAACCGGTTCTAGCTTACCGCCGTGATCCCTCGCAAATACGCTGTTGCAGCCTTTGCCGTGCTATTGCTCTTTTCCGCGTATACGCAATTCCGTGGCCGCCGATTTCGCGGCGGCTATGGCGGTTATGGTTATGACACTCTCGAGAACTCCCCGGAACAGCAGGAAATGGCGAAAGCCTTGAAGCCCGGATTTGAAGACGACACATTCACCTTTGCCCGACTGCGCTTCGGCAGCGACATGCGTTACGGTCTCGGTCGTGGCCGATCCTGGGATGACGACACTCCGCAAGCGGATTTGACACTGGGTTTCCGATTGTACCAAACGACAAGTCTCAAGGTCCGCCCCGGCTTGCACTTCATCGATATCACGACGAACGATCTCCAGAATTATCCATTTGTTTACGTTGCCGGCGCGGGCCGATTGGATTTCAGTGATGACGAAGCGGTCGTACTGCGCAACTACCTGCTCGGCGGCGGCTTTCTGATGGTCGATGATTTTTGGGGCGACGAACAATGGCATCATTTCTACGACGAAATCAAGCGCGTGTTCCCCGATCGCGAACCGGTTGAATTGCCGCTGTCGCATCCCATCTTTCATATCGTGTTCGATTTGAAACAGCTCCCGCAAATACCCAGTGTCGGCGCATTTTTGTCCTATCGCATGTCCTACGATCCCGGCCCTTCGTATGCCGAGAAAGGCCATGACCCGCATTACTATGCCATCTACGACGACAAGCAACGCATGATGGCGCTCATCTGCCACAACAACCATTTCGGCGACGGCTGGGAGCACGAAACCGACGACCACAGTTATTTCGATACCTTCTCGGAGCCGATGGGGTATCCGATGTTCATCAACGTGGCGTTTTATACGATGACGCACTGAGCCGCAGTTGGTTTTGGGGAGCACAGCCGCCTCGGCTGTGGTTCGGCGCGCCTCGCGCCGAACGGTAGTGGCGCACGCAGGCACCAAACGGTGGGATGTTTTCACGCGCAACGGTGAGCCGCGAGGGCGCGTCTCACCGCGCCCGAGGCGGGCGCGCTCCCCGTTCCTGCTACGCACGATTCGTTCCATCATTTCGCCTTCTTTGAATGTTCTCCTTCAACAGGCGGCGGAAAACCCAAAAATGCCTTTTCCGGTGAAGTGCTCGCCCCTGGTTTGTCTTTGGGAAACACCGTCACCCGCGCAAACATCCCGCCCGCCATATGTTCTTCCACATGGCAATGAAACAGCCAATCGCCCGGATTATCCGGCACCATGTCCGCAACCTTCATTGATCCCGGCAACAATTCGATCGTGTCCGTGCGCCGCCTGCCTTCCTCAATCACCCGCAAGCCGTGCCAGTGCGGCGTGTGAAGGTCCGATTCCGACCCCAGTCCGAAAAGATACCAGCGCACCCGTTCGCCTTCGTTCACTTCGAGGCCGGGCAGGTTGCCATAGATAAAACCATTGATCGTATAGCGCTCGCCTTCTTCTTTTAGCGGATTGGCTGAGGTGGCGGTGTTTTGATTGTTCAATCCCGGCAGGCTGCTGATCAGATTGCTGATCGACTGAGTGTTGCCGCCGGTGTCGGGGCCCAGCGCGTGCTCATACGCCTCCGGGTCCGCCTGGCTTTCATTAAAAATCATGAATAACGCCGGCATCTCCCGATCCACGTCATTCGGAGTGCCATCCGGCCGGGCGCGCTTTGGGTCCGTGACAATGATCGCCCCCACAAGGCCGAGATTGATTTCGCCCTCGCCGGAAACATGGCTGTGATACAGCCAGCCCTTGGAACTCGGTTCGGTCGGCAATGGGCCGGATTCCGCATCCATATACCAAACGTAAGTGAACCGCGCATTCGGCCCGACCGCTGCCCCGAGTCCGGGCGCAAAGCGGTTTCCCTGGTTGGGCACATTTGGCTGGTTGTTATTGCCGTAATAACTGCCCTCGCTGTCCTTGTCGTATTTGACTCCGTGCGGGTGCATGGAAAGGGGCAGGGCGGTGCGGTTCAGAAAAGTCACTTCCAGATATTCCCCAACCACGCCGCGCAAGACCGGCCCGAGAATGCCCAGGCGCGCCGCTTGCGGCACGCGATGCGTGAAGGTGCCGTCGGTATATTGGAAATACCGCGCTTTGCGGACGCGATGATACTGCTGCACCGTCGGCGATGGCGTCATGCCGCAGATGGGATCCGAGCCACTGGGCATGAAATCCCATTGGACCGGCTCGGCGGCGATATAGTAATGCCGCGTCTTGGCCGGGTCGGGCGGTTGCCCGAAATACTTGCCACCCACATCGCCCATACTGGCCGTCACCGTGGGTTTGATATCGTAAACAAACGACACTTGCCCGCGAACCGTCTGAAAAGCAAACAGCATCGCGAGCACGCCGAGCACTTGCAGTCCCGGCAACAAGATGCATCTCTTCATTTCGTGCTGATTGAAATGATATTGAGCAGCCACGCGGTTTTTAGTGGACTCCACGAGCCGCATCTCGGTCAAGCCGCAAACGTACCCCGTAGCGGCGCCTCGGCAGAGCGCCGCAGTCTCGGCGGTCAGAATGTCAGGCACGCCGATCCGGAGATCGGCGCTCCCTGCCAAAGTCCGTTTCCCGGCTTGTCCCCGCGCCATTCCATGGTATTTTTCGCGTCCCTGTGGATATTTTGGAACAAGTTCAGACTCGGCGCACGTTCGCGATCATTTCGCATCCGGACGCGGGCAAGACCACGTTGACGGAAAAGCTCCTGCTCTACGGCGGCGCGGTGCAACTCGCCGGCTCCGTCACGGCGCGCAAAAACCAGCGCGCGACGACGTCCGACTGGATGGAGTTGGAAAAGAAACGCGGCATTTCCATCAGTTCGACGGTGCTACAGTTTGATTATTCGGGATATCATCTCAACCTGCTCGATACGCCGGGTCACAAGGATTTTTCCGAGGACACCTATCGTGTGCTGACGGCCGTGGATTCGGTGGTGATGGTCATCGACGCCGCCAAAGGCATCGAGCCGCAGACGCGCAAGCTGTTCGAAGTATGCCGGCAGCGTGGCGTGCCGATTTTTACGTTCATGAACAAATGCGATCGGCCGATGAAGGATCCGCTCGCGCTGCTGGATGAATTGGAGCAGGTGCTGAACATCGGCGCCTTTCCGGTGAATTGGCCAATCGGGAACGGCTTTGAATTCCAAGGCGTGTTTGATCGGCAGACGCAATTGATGCATTTGTTTGAGCGGACCGTGGGCGGGCAATATCGCGCGCCGGTGCAGGTGGGCGGGTTGCACGATGATTTGATTCGCGGCCGGCTGGATGAAGTGACATTTAAGAAGACGGTCGAGGAATTGGAGATGCTGGAGGCCGCCGGGCATGATTGGGATGACACCGCCGTGCTCAATGACAAGACCACACCGGTATTTTTCGGAAGCGCGATCAATAATTTTGGCGTGCAGTTGCTGCTGGATGGATTTCTCAAACACGCGCCCGCGCCGAAGGGGAGGCATGCTGTGCCCAATTCCGAGAACGGCACGAATAGTCATACCGATGGCGATAAAACGATGTTTGTCGCGCCCGAGAATCCGGCGTTTTCCGGATTCATTTTCAAAATCCAGGCGAACATGGATCCGCGGCATCGGGACCGCATCGCGTTTCTGCGCGTGTGCTCGGGGAAATTCGAGCGCGACATGAGCGTGCATCATTCGCGCTCGGGCAAAAAAGTGCGCCTGTCCAGCTCGCACAAACTGTTCGGCAATGAACGCGAGACGTTGAACGAAGCTTATCCGGGCGACGTCATCGGCCTTGTCGGCCACGATAGTTTTGGCATTGGCGACACGCTGACGAGCGACCCGCAAATTCTTTACAAGGAAATCCCGAGGTTCACGCCCGAGGCGTTTGCCTATTTGCACAATCCGAATACCGCGAAGTTCAAACAATTCCGCCAGGGGCTGGACCAGCTTTTGCAGGAGGGCGTGATTCAGGCGTTGTATCTGCGCGATTCGGCGGCGAAGGTGCCGTTGCTGGCGGCGGTCGGGCCGCTGCAATTTGAGGTGGTGCAATTTCGGCTGGAGAGTGAATACGGCGCGGTGTCGCGCTTGGAACAGGCGCCTTGGACGGTGGTGCGGTGGCTGCCGGCGGGGATCAAGGAGGAGGAATTGGACGCGCTTTCGCTGCCGACGGGTTCGCGGATTGCGTACGATATTGGCAAAAATCCGGTGGTGCTTTTTTCCAATGATTGGTCGGCGAATTATTTCAGCGAAACGAACAAAGGGGTGGTGCTGTCGGCGATGCCGCTCCAAATAGCCAGAGACCAAGACCCATAGCAAATGAACTTTTCCTCCACGCGGCTAGGGCGCGTCGCTCCGCGCGCGCCGCATAACCGGCTGGCCACGGCGCGCACGGAGTGACGCGCCCTACGAGCCAGACGCATTTCGTTACGCTTTAAAGTCCTATGTCCAACATCATCGCTGCCACCGACGTCGTTGTTCGCTACAACGAGCGGACGATTCTTGATAGCGCGACGATTGGGATTCAGGAGGGGGATCGCATCGGGTTGGTGGGGCGGAATGGTTGCGGGAAGACGACGTTTTTGCGGATTTTGGCCGGGTTGCAGAACCCGGATAGCGGCGACGTGAGCCGCAGGCGTGATTTGGTGGTCAGTTATCTGCCGCAGGATTTCACGCTGGATGTTTCCAAGAATGTTTACGAAAACATTCGCGCGGGCGGGCAGCATGTGCTGGATTTGATTGCGCGGTTTGAATCGCTGCCGGCCGATTCGGAGCAGCATCACGAACTGGAGCATCGGATTCAATCGCTGGAAGGCTGGACACTGGATCGGCGCATTGAAGTGGCGATGTCGCATTTGAATTGCCCGGATGGCGAGCGGCGGATTGACACGCTTTCGGGCGGCGAGAAACGGCGCGTGGCGATGTGCCGGGCGATTGTTTCGCGGCCGGACTTCCTCATGCTGGACGAGCCGACGAATCATCTCGACCCGGAATCCATTGAGTGGCTCGCCGAATTTTTGGAGAACGTCGGCTGCACGTTTCTCGTGGTCACGCATGATCGTTATTTCCTGGATCGTGTGACGCAGCGGATTATTGAGTTGTCCGATGGGAAGTTCTGGAGTCATGAGGGCAATTACACGGATTACCTGCTCGACAAGGCGGAGCGGCAGGCGGCGGATGCAACGATCGAGCACAAGCGGCAGATGTTTTTGAAAAAGGAGCTCGCCTGGGTGCGCCAGGGTCCGCGCGCGCAACGCAGCAAACAGAAAAACCGCTTCGAGCGTTATTACGAAACGGCGGCCCGGGAAGGACCGGTGGTGGAGGAAGACGTGGAATTGGTCATTCCCCCGCCGCCGCAATTGGGCAATCGCACGGTGGAGGTGAGCAACCTGGGCATGGACATCGCCGGGCGCACGTTGTTTCGCGGATTTCATTTTAATTTTCAAAATGGCCAACGCGTGGGTGTGGCGGGGCGCAATGGCCTGGGAAAAACGACGTTTCTGCGAATCATCATTGGCCAGCTCGCGCCCACGGAGGGAACGGTGAAAATCGGGCAGCTTACCAGGTTCAATTACGTGGACCAGGCGCGGTTGCAGTTGAATGACGAGCGCACGGTGCTGGATGAAGTGGCGGACGGGACGGAATTCGTGCAATGGGGAGGGGCGACGCTTTCGGTGCGTTCGTATCTGAAGCGATTTCTTTTTGCCGACGATCGCATTTCCACGCAGGTGAAATATCTCAGCGGGGGCGAGCGGAGCCGTTTGTTGCTGGCGCGCATTTTAAAGAGCGGCGGCAATTTCCTGATTCTCGATGAACCGACGAACGATATCGATCTATCCACGCTGCGCGTTTTGGAGGAGGCGCTGGTGGCGTTTCCGGGCGTGGTTCTCGTGGTGAGCCATGATCGCTATTTCCTGAATCGCGTTTGCACTGACGTTTTGGCGTTCGAAGGCGATGGCCGGATCACGCACAGCGCGGGGGATTACGATTATTATTTGGAGAAGCGAAAGCGCGTTTCCGAGCAGGCCAAGGCCTGGGAAAGCGAGGCGCGGGCGGTCAGCAAGCAAGCTGCGGCGCCGGCGGTCAAGGCCCCGAAGCCGCGCAAGCTTTCGTTCAAGGAAACGAAGGAGTTGGAGGGCATGGAGGCGCAGATTGAAGCGGTGGAAACCGAGATTGCCCGCATCGAGGCTTTGTTTGCATCGCCAGATTATCATCGCACCCACGCGACGCAGACGAATGAGCTGAATGCACAATTGGCTGCGGCGAAGGAGAATGTGTCGAAACTTTATGCGCGTTGGGAGGAACTGGAGGCCATTCGAGTGGCGTCTACGGCGCGGAAGGCGGAGTGAGGGGTGGAGCGCGGAGCATTGCTCCGCGCTCCGAATCACTGAACGAGTTGGAAAAACATGCGGCCAGCGGAGATGGGATTCGTCACCACGTTCTGGCCGTCGATGATGACCGGCAAACCGTTGGTCACCCAGTTCGGTGATACCATGTCCGTGGTCGAACGCAGCGTGAAGATGGTGTCATTGGTGGGCCAGGCGAGGACGACATTCGCGCCAGCGCGGGTGATGGTCAGCGCGGGCGGTTTCACGACCGGCGTGATACTCACGTCATCCAGGCCGAAGAAGCTGAGGTCATTGTCGTATGCAAATTGGAGCGTGCCGACCGTGGTGGCAGCGGTCACGGTGAATTGGAGATTGGTCCAGCCGATGGCCGGCACGTTCAGTTGGTCGAAGAGGGTTGCGCCGTTCCATTTCACGGAAAATTCGGTGTTGGTCGCCCCATCGGGGCTGTTGAAATAGAGAGAAATCAGATAGGTGCGCCCGGGAATGGTAATGATGCTTTGCGAGAGCGATGCGGGGGTGAGGAACGTGCCGAGAGCGGCGAAGAAACTGCCGGAATGCGGGCCCATGTCCGAAAAGGAGGCGCCGTCATCGACGAAGGTGTCGAATGGATCACCATCCAGAGTCCAGTTTTGGAGATCATCTGTTTCGAAGCCGCCATTCTGGATCTGAGTGGGCATTGATTGGACGGAAGGTCCGGCGCCGTACACGGTTGCGCCCTGATTATTGGTGGCGGTGAGAATCGGTGTGAACGTCCCGTAGCTGGTGTAAGTGTGCGAGGGATTCTGCACGGTATCCGTCGAGCCGTCGCCGAAATCCCAGAGCCATCCACCTACGGGATTTCCAGTGAGATCCACGGAGGCAGCGTTGAACTGCACCGTCAG
The DNA here is from genome assembly GCA_035606845.1 of Candidatus Angelobacter sp. Taxonomy (GTDB): domain Bacteria; phylum Verrucomicrobiota; class Verrucomicrobiia; order Limisphaerales; family DASXHY01; genus DASXHY01. The sequence goes on from DATNEA010000022.1 coordinate 67,749, forward strand.
CGGACCGGCTCCATAGGACGGCGTGGCAGTGTAAGCGACGGTTGGAATAATAATGGACGGGCCGAAGCTGACGACGGTATTTCCCGCGTCATCAATGGCCGTGACGCTGGGGAAGAAAGGGCCGGAGTTGGTGTAGGTATTCGCCGGGTCTTGTTCGGTGCTCATCGAGCCATCACCGAAATTCCAGTACCAGTTCGTGACTGAATTTCCGGCGGTGTCGGTGTCCGGGGTCATGAATTGAACGGGCAAAGGCAGCGAGCCGTTGGTGGGATCGGCGGTCCAGACATATTGATTGGTGAACGTCTGAGAGGTCACGCCGCCGGGACCGAAGGTGACCTGAAAGGCGGCGTAGCTGGCGGCGGGCAGGGCGGCCTGGAGATTTTGCGATGTGCCGGGGCTTCCATCGGCGAGGAAAGTGCGGAGCGAAGCGCTGTAATTGCCGGCGTTGACGCCAAAGAGGTAGATTTGGTAGGTGCCCCGCAATGGTTGATAAATATCAACGATATGGGAGGTGTTGGTGCCTGGGGCGCCGGTGATATCGCTGCTTTCGATGTTGTCCGAAAAATAAACCGATTGAGGAACGGATTCCACGACCGCGCGCGCGGAGGCGTCGTAGCCAGTCCTGCGGCCGAGCGGATCCACGATCAAAAGCTGGGTGTTGTTTGCGGTGGCGATGTCGAATTCACTGACGTCGCCGGGCGGGTCGCTGACGTAGCCGCGAGTCTCGAAGGTATTATTGAAAGCGTCCAGAGTGGTGTCATTGGCTTGCCCGGGATCGTTGATCAGGAATTGGCCGTTCTTGTAGCCGGTGACGAGGACGTAGTGGCCGCCGCCCTGGGAATTGGCCACTTCGACGATGACCGGGTAACCCATGGCCAGAATCTGGCTGAGATACTGGGTATCCGTGCCGCGATGAGCATGAAATTCCAAGGTGTCACTGGAGACATCCCGCGTGGCCGGGCCCCAATTGATGCCCGCGCCGATGTAATCGTTCTCACTGGATAGCGTGGCATTCAATTGGCCGGGATCGGTGGCGATGCCGGCGTAATGCAGCGCCATGGCGAGGCAGGCGAGGGCGCTGCCTTGTTGCGCGATGGTCGAATCCGAACCGGCATACGCATTCGCGCCCCATTGCGGATCAGCCTGGGCGAAGCGCGGGACGTTCAGGACCTTATCGGTGAGGTTGACGATGGGGATGACGTAGCGCCCGGGGATGTTGGTGTTCAGGAAATTGTGAATCAATCCGCCGGGATTGATGTCCAGGAATGATCTGGGAATGCTCGAGCCGGACAATTGGTAGGACGTGCCCGGCCGTTTGCTGCCGTTGGAGAAACCCGCGACGGCAGAACTGCCGCCCAAGCCGTCGGTGCCCTGGCTGGCGTCGCCGGTTTCCCGCTGGATTTGGTCGTAGTTGAATTCGATATCGAAATCGCCCGGGTTCCGGTCCGAACGATCAATCAGGACCAGTTGAAAGCTGTTGAGTTTGTCGGCTTCACTATCGAAGTATCCGACGCCGATCCAATTGACGCCGAAGGCAGCGTGGCCATCCACGGTGTCATTTCCGAAGGTGACAAGATTGCCAACCCGCGTGTCCACGTCGGCGAAGAACGGGGCGATGACTTGCCGGGCCGTGCCGACCAGGCCGAAGGGGGTGAATTCGCCGAGCGGACTGTCGAAGGTGATGTTGCCGTTGTTGTTCACGTATAAATTCGTGAACGTCTGGCCGTAGAAATTGACTGAAAAGCCGATGGGCACGAGGGCCGGCGTGCCTTGGGGAGTGCCCTGGTTGGATCCCGTGACGGGATAAGTGCCATCATCGTTCGGTCCATAAACGGTGGTGGCGAAGCCGGGAAGATTGCGAATCGCTCCCGCATAAGCGATGGCGGACGGCAACAACAGCAAAGCAACGAGCAGGCGGAGTTTCATCTTCATCAGCGGCTGGGATTCACATATTTGAGATTGGACCTGCCTTTGCGGCGTTCATGGCATGCTGCCACTTCAATCGAAAGCGCGCGGGAGGTCAAGCTCTTTGGCTGGTGGGTTTTACGGAGCGGCGCAAACAGAGTGGTGGCAGGACGCTCATTCCTCATGATCGTTCTCGCCCTCGTCTGTCGAATTCTGAGGAATTCCGAGGACGAGAACGAGAACGACCGGCGAGGAGGGTCTGAATGGGACAGCACGCCTTCAGCTCGCTTCCGTTTTGGGACGCAAGATTTTCTCCGGATGATTGATCCGAAATTCCTTCAATTCGGCGTAAATCGATTGGGCCAGGCCTGATTTCGTGAAGCCGACCACTTTTGCGCCGGTAATGCCAAAGAAAGTATTGAGTTCGGCTGAAGTGTATTTCTGCACGATGGGATAATGCGAGAAGCCGGAGAGGATTTCGGCCCGGCTGTTTTCTGAAATATCGGTGGTGATGAGAACAAAATGCAATTTGCTCCGGCTGCGGCGCAATGTGTCCCGCCCCACCAGCAGCGCGCGGGACTTGAGCACGAACGGAAATAGTCGTTCGACGGATTTCGCGGCAGGTTCGGGATTCACGGGTGATTTGGATGCGGACGACAGGCCTGTGTTTTGGGAAGCAGGAAGATGCCGCGGCGTTTCAGAATATTTTCAATATTTTCGCGGATGGCGGTCCTTGCGTTTCTGACGATGCCGTCGCGTATCAATGACGATGATTACGAAAACCAGGAATCCGAGCCCAAGGAGCACCAAAATCCCCGGCCTATTTTCCCAGATTTGTTTAATCCCATTCGTAAGCTGGGACCAATTCATTCGTTTGCACGATACACCGCGAGGGACGAAAAATAAACTTCGATTTTGGGCGGGCGCGTTCCTGGGTGTTTCAGTTTAAAATTGCGCGGGCAATTTTCCATTGGCTTTGAAAAGGAGCGGGGACTAAACGTGGTTGGGCAATAAAAAAGCGGCTCCACTCGGAGCCGCAGTGATTGCCACTCTCAATCACATTACGGGACACATCGTATACGGCGCCGATTTTTGTGGAATGGGGTGAAACCCGCATATGGGTCACGCGATGGAGAGCATCGGCGTTGAAGCATCCTGAGGAGGTTCGGCGGCTTCGGCGACGGGCTCGATGGTTTCCGATTCCTGCGAGGCAGGGATGGCCCGGTGGTCGATCTGAGGATACTCGCGATTGAGTTCATCGACCAACCGCTCCGCCTCGTCCTTCTCAAATTGTTTCGTTCCGCGGCCGGCGCGGCCATTCACTTTTGACTTCCATTGAATCACATAACTGTTGTTCATGCCTCTTCAGTACAACCCGTGAGGCTGCGATTAAAGTGGGTGAAACCCGAAAATAATTTTGGGAACAAACTGCGTTTAACCAGCCAGCAGTTTTCGGCAGGCGTCGCGCAATTTTTTCAACCCGGCGGCGGATTTGGCCTCGATGTAACAGCGAATCAAGGGCTCAGTGCCGCTGGCGCGGAAGGCAACCCATTCGTGGTTCGGCAAAAGGAACTTAAAACCGTCGGTGGTGATAAATTTTTCCACCTTGAAAGGCCCGACACTATCCAATCCGGCGCCGAGTTTGGTGAGCAAGACCTCTTTTTTCTCCGGGGGAATGGAGACGTTGATGCGATCGCTGTGAAATTCGCCGGTTTGTTTTTCGAGATCCTTCAAAATCCGGCCCAGCGATTTTTTTTCCGTGGCCACGAGTTCCGCCATGAGCAGGCACGCGAGGATGCCATCTTTTTCCGGGACGTGGCCTTTGACGCTCAAGCCGCCGGATTCCTCGCCCCCGACGATGATGGGTTCGCTTTCCATGAGCGCGCCGATGTATTTAAAGCCGACGGGAGTCTCGTGGACTTTCACACCCAGCATTTGCGCCACGGCATCGACCTGATGACTGGTCGGAATGGTGCGGACGACGGCGCCGGTCCAGCCACGGTTCTTTTTCAAATGATACAGGGCCAAAGCGAGCACCTGGTTCGGCGTGAGCCACGTTCCGTCCTTGTCCACAATGCCGAAGCGGTCGGCGTCGCCGTCCAGGCCGAGGCCGATTTGCGCTTTGCCGCTGCGGACGAATTTGCTGACTTCCGCCATCCCTTCGGCGTTTGGCTCGGGATGATGGCCGCCGAAGAGCGGATTGAGTTGGTCGTGAAAGCGCGTCACTTTCGCGCCGGCATCTTCCAGCAGCGTGTCGAGATAACCGCGGCCGGTGCCGTACATCAATTCCACGGCGACTTTGAGTTTCGCTTTTTTAATGGTGGCGAAATCGATGAGTTTGCGGAGCTGTTTGAAATAATCCGGACGCGGATCAAAGGTTTTGCAGTGATAGGTGCCGATGACGGAGCCTTTGAACGTCCAGTCCGCGGCCAGCAATCGCGCGATATTGGCTTCGATTTGCCTGGTCACGTCCGGCGTGGCGGGCGCGCCGTTGCTGGTGGAAAATTTCAGGCCCTGGTATTCGGCGGGATTGTGGCTGGCGGTCATGTTGATGCCGCCCAGCGCCTTGCGCGCCCGAATCGTGTGGGCGATCACCGGCGTAGGGGCGTCGCGCTCGCAGAGGAGAGGCGCGAGGCCGTTTTGCGCCAGCACTTCGGCGGCGGCGAGGGAGAATTCGCGGCCGAGAAAGCGGGTATCGTGGCCGAGAATTACCAGTTTCGAGTTTTGAGTTTCGGGTTTCGAGTTGAGATATTCCGCAATGGCCTGGGTGGCAAGGCGGACGTTGTCGAAAGTGAAATCGCTCGCAATGATGCCGCGCCAGCCGGAAGTTCCAAATTTGATCATAAGGTGAACGTGTTGTGTGTTGCGTGAAACGTAAAACGTGAAACGTAAAACTTAAAACGTGAATCCGGCTTGGACCGAATTCACGTTTTACGCTTTACGTTTCACGAATCCTCAACTCTTCCAATCAAACGCGCGTTTCTTGAGCGCGTAAATGTACCCGATCAACAAAATGATCAGGAACGAAATCATGGAGCCGAAAATGGCCGCGGCGTTTTCCTTGAGCATGTCCCGGTAAACCACGGCCCAGGGATAGAGAAACACGACTTCGATGTCGAAGAGGATGAACAGCATCGCGACGAGATAGAATTTGACGGAAAGCCGGGTGCTGCCTTCGCCGATGGGCAACATGCCGCATTCGTAGGCGGTGTCCTTGATGGCGGGGCGTTTGCCTTTTTTGCCGAGCAGGACGGACATAAAGAGCATTCCGAAAGAAAAGCAGATCGCCAAAACGATCAGCATCAGGACCGGTATGTATTGGCTTAATTGACTGACTTCCGCGTGTTCCATTCAAGGAATTTAAAATCTGCGAGCGCTTTGGCAAGAGGAAAGAACCCCGGGGACAATTCCGAAGCGCCCGAAATTCGAAATCCGAGAGAAATCCGAAATCCGAAATCCGCAACTGACGGCTTGTGAGAGAGTCGCCATGGCGCTCTAATTCCAGCGAAAATTTCGGGCGTCGGGATTCGGATTTCTTTCGGATTTCGGGCTTCGATTTTCGGGTTTTTACTCGGTTGCGCCGCTTTTATGGGAAACTCAACCGGTAATACTGGTGAGGGTTGTTGGGCGCGTTGGTATCGGTGAAGATGTAACGCGGCGTGGCGGTATCCAGGTAATTCCAATCGACGAGGTTCGTGGAGGATTGAACGGTGAACGTGATGGGATTGGCGAGCTGGAAAGAGATGTTGGTTTGACCGAGGCCCTCAACATTCGTGGGGTAACGCCACGCGCTTTGGGGGAAATAGTTCGCGAGCATCAGGTCGAAATTCGCCTGATCGACCGCGGCGTTGGGGTCGAGGTTGGCCAGGACGGCGGCGAGTTCCTGCTGGCTGACGATGCCGTCGCCGTTCACATCGCCGGGAATGGCATTCGAGGCAGCGACCGGGGCCAGCGCCGGAACCAGCTTGAATGAATGCTCGGCAGCAAACGCGGAGCCGGCGAAGGAGGTGTCGACGGCCTGGACGCTCCAATAATAATTGCTGCCGAATGTGACGGGCAGCGTGGCGGTGAGGCGTTGTTGCATATTTCCGATTTGCGGCAGATGCCGCACGCCGCCGGCGGAAGACTCCGGATTGATGATGTCGAAGCCGCCTGGCGTGCTGCCGACGCGGAGATTGTAGCTCAAGCCGGACGAAGGCGTTTGGGCATCGTCGGATTTATTCCAGCTAAAAATGATGGCGGAACCGGAGTTGGCTGAGGCGAGGGTTGCCGAGAGGCCAGACGGCGCGGAGGGAGGAGAATTTGGCAGCGGCGTTTGATTCAGCCAGACGTCGGCGATCAAGTTCGTGTTCGCGTCCTGTCCGGCGAGCACAACATCGAGGCGGTTGTCGTTGTTGAAATCGCCCCAGGCGACGGAACTGAAGACCACGCCCGGCAGGCCGGCGTTGACGTTGGTGAAACCGGAACCGGTGTTGCGCCAAATCTGGGTGATGGGATTGCGGGCGACGTCCCAGCCCGAGAGCAGAATGTCCAATCGGCCGTCGTTGTCGTAATCGCCCCAGGCGACGGAGCCGTATTGCACGCCCGGCAAACCCGCGTTGATGTTGGTAAAGCCAGCGCCCGTGTTGCGCCAGACTTGCGTTATGACATTCGTTCCATCGGTGGTCCCGGCGATGAGAATATCGGGAAGCCCGTCGTTGTCATAATCGCCCCAGGCGACGGAACTGTTATAAATTCCCGGCAGACCGGCGTTGATATTGGTGAAACCATCGGCTGTGTTTCGCCACACTTCGGTGATCGGAGTATTGGTGATGGTTTGACCCGAAAGCAAAATGTCCAGGTGGCCATCATTGTCGAAATCACCCCAGGCGACGGAGCCATCCACCACTCCCGGCAGACCGGCATTGATGTCCGTGAAGCCGGAACCGGTGTTGCGAAAAACTTGCGTTTGCGGGTCGAATTGCATCTCGCCATTGCCGGTGATCAGGACATCCACGAGTCCGTCGTTGTCGTAATCGCCCAGGGCGATGGAACTGCGATAATTGTTCGGAAGATCGGTATTGAGGCTGTTGAATCCGCCGGGCGTGTTCTGCCATAAGCCGACGAATGTCCCGTGCTCCCACGCGCCGTCGAGGAGGATGTCCAATCGGCCATCGTTGTCGAAATCGCCCCAGACCGCGGAACCGCCGGCGGTTCCTGTCAAGTTGGCATTCACATTCGAAAAGCCGCCGCCGGTATTCTGCCAGACCTGGGCGATGGGACCGTTCGAAGTGGAACCGATTAAAAGAATGTCCAGGCGGCCGTCGTTGTCGAAATCGCCGATGGCGACCGAGCCGCTGGAAATGCCCGGCAGTCCCGCATTCATCGGCACTAGACTGGACGTGATGAAGGTTTGGTCGGCGCCGTAATTGGTTCCGGCGGCGTTCGTCGCGACCAATTGGAAGTGATAAACGATGCCCATCGACAAGTTGTTCAGGACAGCGCTGGCCGTCGTCGTGGAATTCGTGGCGCTGATGCTAATCGGGGCGGTGAAGGAACCGTAATTCGTGGTCGTGCCCCATTGGAACCAGGCGGTCGTGTCCAGGCTGTTGGGATTCACGGTGCCATTGAAGGTCGCACCCGCATTGTCCACGGCGCTGGCGGGCAAGGTCTCAGCCGCGGGTGGCAATCCGGCGACAAAGGTTAGGTCGGCGCCGGTAACCGATGCCTCGCTGTTGCTGGCAACGAGGGCGAAATGATAGGTGCTGCCCAGTGACAGATTCGCGAGCCGGTTGCTGACGGGGTAAGTAAAGTTTTCGCCGGGAAGGTTTATTGGAATTGTGTTGCTGCCGTAGCTCGGCGTGAGGCCGTATTCGAAAAAGTAACGAGTCGAGCCGTCCTGTGGATTGACGGTGCCGTTGATGGTGGCGGCATTGGTGGTCACGCTGGTCGCCGGCAGGGTGGTGGCGATAGGCGCGGCGATGGTGGAGAAGGTTGCGTCACCAAAGTCGTAACTGGCGCCCGCGCTATTGGTGGCGAATACATCGAAATGATAAACGGTCAGGCCGGCCAGACCGGTCAGGTTGTTGCTGATGGTGATGTATTCGTTGGCCGCGGGGAGCGACACGGGCAGACTGTTGCTGCCATAATTCGAGTTCGCGCCCCATTCAAACCAGGCGGTTGTGGGCAGGTTTCCCGGGTTGATGTAAGCCACCAGCGTTGCCTTATTCGTGCCGACGTCTGTTGCGGAATAAGAGAACACGACAGGAATGAACTGCGCACCGGAGACAACCCAGCTTGGGCTGTTGCTGAGCGAACCATTGAAGGAGCCGTATGTGCCGTGATTGATGACCGTCCCGCCTGAGCCTTCATCCATTTGATAGTAACCTACCAGCCCGGGTTCCCCGGTGGGCAGGCCCTCGTTCATGGATTGCTGAATCTGCTGCTGGGAACGGACGACGTTCCAAATGCGCACTTCATCGATTGCGCCATCAAAGAAATTGCAGTCGCAGTTCTGGCCTTGCCGGCCGATGTAAACCGGGGTGGTGCTGCGAAAGGACGGGTTGACGTGGCTTGCCACGCCCGATGGCTGGCCGTTGATGTAAAAGCGTTTGGTTGTGCCGTCGAAGGTGACCGCCACATGCGTCCAGGCGTTGAGAGGGACTGTGTTGGTCGACGCGTCCCACGTGCCCGCGGCGAACAACGCGACTTTCATCACCCCGCAGGTCGTGCCGTCGTAGCCAACCTGGAAAATATAATCGGTCGCAGGCCCGCCGCCATCGCCGCGCGAAAGGATGGTGTTGCATTTGGCGGTGCGCGGATTAACCCAGGCTTCAAAAGTGTATTGGTTGGGCGTCAGACTGGGATCCGCTGGTATCTGCACGTATTGGCTATTGGTGGCGGTGAAGTCGAGTGCGGAGCCGGGGTCGAAATATTGCGCTTGGGCCGGCCGACAGGCGCTGAGCGCGATGGCCGCCGCGAGAGTGGCCTTCGCAGCGAATGAAGGTTTCATAGGTTCTTATGTTCCGGCGCGCATTAAATTGGTCCGGCGATCGGCATCCACGGGTTCCAAACGTGGAAAAGCAGCGATTGACGGGCGCTCAACGTTTATGGGTAAGGCGCCATGCTTAGCTTAAGGAATGGATTGGTCAATCCGATTTAATGCGGACTCCGGTGAATTGCCCTACTTGCATTCAGCCTGATGCGAAATAAGCGTTTAGTGTGAAACCGCGTTTTGCTGAGAAAACTGTTGGTCGCGTCCGGCAGTCTGGAAACGAGGCCGAGTCCGCCGCTCCGCTCGTTCCGGCGAATCCCACGATCAAAAAACTTCAGGAAGCGGCGCGCGGTTGCCGGGCGTGCCCGTTGTGGAAGACCGGGACGCAAACGGTATTCGGCGAAGGCTCGCGGCACGCACGGGTGGTGTTCGTGGGCGAACAGCCGGGCAATGACGAAGATCTGGCGGGGAAACCATTCGTCGGTCCCGCCGGGAAACTTTTAGACAGGGCGCTGGTCGAGGCGGGCATCGAGCGCGATGAAGTTTATGTGACGAATGCGGTGAAACATTTTAAATGGGAACCGAAAGGCAAACGGCGCATTCACAAAAAGCCGAGCGGTCGCGAAATTGCGGCGTGCAGGCCCTGGCTGGAGGCGGAATTGGAAGTGTTGCGGCCGAAGGTGCTGGTTTGCCTCGGCGCGACGGCGGCGCAGGGGTTGCTGGGAAAGGAATTTCGCGTGAGCCGGCAACGCGGTGAGTTTCTGGAATCAGCGCTCGCGGAACATGTGATGGCCACGGTTCATCCTTCGTCCATTTTGCGCGCGCCGGATGAGGAGACGCGGCATGAGGAGATGAAACGGTTTATCGCGGATTTGAAGAAGGTGGCGAGGGTGATTCATGGGTTGAAATAATCAGGGCTCGACGGAGTCTCGCCCCACCTAATTCAATGGAAATCGTAGGAGCGCGTGGCCACGGATGGATTGTACTCCAGGCGCTCGATGCGTTGGGCTTTGACGTGAATGACGCCGTCGATGTGTTGCAGGCGGCCTTCAATGATTAAAAACGGTTCTTCAGTGATGACCAGCCGATGCGCTTCAAACATGGGCGGCGTGAAGACGGCGTTGCTGATGCCGGTTTCGTCTTCGAGGCTGACAAACACAAATCCTTTGGCAGTGCCGGGGCGTTGGCGGCAGATGACGTTGCCGGCGATGCGCACCATGCTGCCGTGCTTGGCGGCAGCCAAATCCGCCGCGCGCAAAATGCCTTTGAGCCGCGGGCGCAACAGAGCCATCGGATGCGCGCCGGTGGTCAAGTGCATTCCAGAAAAATCCGCCTGGATGCGCTCGGGATAGGTCATGGGAACGAGGGGAGTCTGGCGGCGGTCACAGACCGCCACTACATCGAATAAATCATCCTGGCGCAGCGGTTTTTCCACTTCCCACAACGCGCCGCGCCGATGCGCCGCAAAGCAATTCAGGGCGCCGATTTCGGCGAGGGTGCGCAGTTCATCCTTGTTCAGGCGCGTGCGCCGTTTGAAATCCGTGAGCGAAGTGAACGGAGCTTTTTTGCGTTCCTCAGTCAGGCGTTTTGCGCCGGTGCTGCTCAACGTTTTCACCACGCACAACCCGAGGCGGATGGGGTAATCGGCGGGTTCGCCCGGGAGCGCCGGTGTCCCGCCGGCGAGTTGCGCGTCATCGGGCCGGCGGGACGCCGGCGCTCCCAGATCAATCATGCAATCCCATTCGGAGCGCATCACGCACACCGGAAGAAATTTCACGCCATGGCGCTGGCCGTCCTTGATGAGCGTCGCCGAAGAATAAAATCCCATCGGCTGATTATTTAAAAGGCTGGCGTAAAATTCCGGCGCATGATGCGCTTTCAGATACGCGGATAAATAAGCAAGGTAGGCAAAACTGATGGCGTGCGATTCTGGAAAACCATAGACGGCAAATGAACTGACGGTGCTGGCGATTTGATCAATCAATGTTTCGGCATGACCTTCTTTGCGCATGGCAGCCCGGAGCTTTTCAATGACCGCATCCATTTCCTTTTTCGATCGATGAAAACTTAAGGCATTGCGCAATTGCTCCGCCTCGTCGCCACTGAAGCCCGCCATGGTCATCGCCATTTGCAGCATTTGTTCCTGAAAGAGCGGCACGCCGTAAGTTCGTCCGAGAACGGGTTTGAGCAGCGGGTGAAAGCAATCCATTTTTTCCGGATCGGCGCCGAGTTCAACCTCCTTGCGCCGCTTGAGATAGGGATGCATCAATTTCCCCTGGATGGGGCCGGGCCGCACAATGGCGACTTCGATGACCAGATCGTAAAATCTTTTCGGCTTCAATCGCGGCAAGGTGGCCATCTGCGCGCGGCTCTCTATTTGAAACAGTCCAATGGTGTCCGCCCGTCTCATTATTTTATACGATTTTCCATCATCTTTCGGGATGTTGGCGATATCAACAGGCCGGCCTGTTTGACGGGTCAGTTTTATGGCGTCCTGCAATACCGACATCATTCCCAGCCCGAGAAAATCCACCTTGATAAGCCCGAGAGCTTCGCAATCCCGTTTGTCCCACTGAGCGACGACGCGGTTGGGCATGGAGGCGTTTTCCAGCGGCACAATCTGGTTAAGTTTGCCCTGGCAAATAATCATGCCGCCGGAATGTTGGCCAAGGTGCCGGGGCAAACCCTTGATTGAATTGCAGAGCCTGACAAAGGCTTCGGCGCGCGGATGCGTTTTGGGCAATCCGGATTGTTCCATTTGCGCGGACAGGTCGAGCGTGTGCGGAAAATCACCGTTCGCGTAGAGATTGGAGAAACGATTCAGCACGTCATGGGAAAGATTCAATGCCTTGCCCACCTCGCGCGCCGCGCTGCGTCCGCGATAGGTAATCACATTCGCCGTCATGGCCGCCCCATGTTTTCCGTAACGCTGGTAAATTTCCTGGATGACGCGTTCACGGCGGTCGCCACTGGGCAGGTCAATATCAATGTCCGGCCAGGAAATTTTACGGCCTTCGGTGAGAAAGCGCTCAAAGAGAGTTTCGAAACGAAGCGGATCCACGGCGGTAATGCCAAGGCAAAAACATACGGTGCTATTGGCGGCGCTTCCGCGCCCCTGTGCCATGATGTCTTTTTCGCGGCAGAATTCCATGATGTCCCCGACGATCAGAAAATATCCGGCGACTTTCAGCTTCTGGATGAGTTTGAGTTCATTCTCCAGTTGGACGCGGACTTTATGCGGAATTCTGTTGTAGCGTTTGATGGCGCCGGCAAATGCCTTTTCCCTTAACAAAGAGTCCATGGTTTTCCCTTCTGGAACAGGAAAAGCGGGGAACTCATATCCCAGATTTTCCAGCGTAAAATCCAGTTGTTCGGCGAGACGCGCGGTGTTTTCAATCGCTTCCGGCAAATCGCGAAACAGTTCGCTCATTTGCGCGGCGGGTTTTAAATAACGTTCGCTGTTTTGTTCCAGCAGCGTCCCGGCGGCATCCAGGTGTGTGTGGTTTCGAACGCAGGTGAACACGTCCTGGATTGGACGTTCCATTTCCGAAGAGTAAAGCACACCGTTGGTCGCGAGCAGGGGAAGGTGAAACCGCCGCGCTACTTCAATGATGGTTTTGTTGAGCCGTTCCTCACCGCGAATCCGATGGCGTTGGATTTCAACAAACACGCTGTCCCGGCCAAAGATGTTCACCAGACGGGCCATCAATTGGGCTTCATGGCTGTCCTGCCGTTTGCCCTGGTTTAACATTTTGACGAGCGGCCCGCCGGCGTCTCCCGTGAGCGCAACCAAACCTTCTGCAAACCCCGATAATTCCTCCCAACGCACTTTGCATTTTCCTTTTTCATTTTGCAAATGCGCGCAGGTCAAAAGCTGGCAAAGATGGTTGTAACCCGCGCGAGATTTCACCAATACCGGAAGGATGCTGCCGTCTTCCATCGTCAGTTCCGCGCCGGCGATGGGGCGAATACCAAACTTGCGGGCCTCGGTAAAAAACCATGGAGCGCCATAAACACCGTCACGATCACAGAGCGCCATGGCGGGCATTTGCAATTGTGCGGCGCGCTCCGCGAGTTGCTCGGGCGTGGAGGCTCCGCGCAAAAAACTGAAAGCGCTGCGACTGTGGAGCTCAATGTAATTCATGCTCGAAAAGCTCCAGGGGAAAAGCTCCAAGGACCAAGCGTCCAAGCTCCAGAGAAACACCAAATTTCAAGCTCCAAACGCCAAGCCACCATCGCAGGCCGGTTTTGGAGCTTGGAGCTTGGATCTGCTCTGGAGCTTGGATGTTGGCGCTTGGTGCTTTAGTCATAAATTCCTTCCACAAAGCAACCCTCGTTCGAACGGAAAATCCGGAACAACGAGCCAACGGAGGTTTCGACGTCCCATTCTTCGCGCGCCCAGCGGCCGCTGTCCCACCAGTTGCCGGAACTCAAAAAGGGGCCGCGCCGTTCCACGAGCGGTCCGTTGAAAACCTGGCTGCGCAGCAGGGATGGTTTTCCCTCGCGAAATTCAATGTGCGAGGGCAGGGGCGGACGGAATCGGCGCAAACGCAGGGCGGAGATGGCTGGCGGTTTTAACGAGTTCTCGAGTTCGGAACATTTTTGACGGGCGACTGGAAAGTCGCCCGAACCCGCAGAGCCGCCTCCGCCAAGCTTCGTCGGGCCGTGCACGAATGTCCGCGCTACTTTGAAGGCGTCCGGACGGTGGGTGGTTTCCGGTTGCGGCGTGCCGACGCGATGCGAGCCGCACAAGGCGGTGAGCCGCGCCAATGTTTCCGCGAATTGATTCGGGTCGCGCAGGGTGCTTTCGAAAAGTCCGAATTGCTGGGCTTCCGGTTTGGCAGCGCGGGCCGCGAGCCGAAGCGAGGCAATCGGGGAATCCGTTCGCACCGTTTCCAGGTGGGTTTGCAGCATGCGAAACAGGATTTCGATGTTGCCGGTCGGTGAGGGAATTTTAAATGAGCGCTCGTATTTCGCGCCGGAAGCGAGGCCGAGTTGCAAATGAAATTCGGCCACGACGAGGTAAATCAATTCCAGCCGGCGCGAAAGCTGTTCGACGAAGCGCCGCAGGACAAACAGCAACGGCTCGGTCGTTTCAATCTCGTGCTCAAATTCCATTTGCTCGGCGAATTCCTCCGAAGGCGCGACCAGCTTCAGCGGGCGAGGGGAATCGGGCGAGACGCGGTTGAACAATTCCGCGGCCGCCGGGCCGAGTCGCTCCGTCACGTTGTCTTTGCCGAGCGCGAGCAATTCGCCGATGGTGCGGATGCCCCAGCGTTGGAGGATTTCGAGAATTTCGAGCGGCGGATCGAGCGCGGAAATGGGGAGGGACTCGACGGAGTTAGTGGCACGGGCGTCTCGCCCGTGCGAATAGGAACTCACGGGCGAGACGCCCGTGCCACTACGCGCCGCGAGCAAAGCCAGTTCAGGCGTGGCAGCCAAACCGATCTTTGTTTCAAGGTGAAACTGCGCGAGGACTTCAATGATTTTTCCGGCCCATTGTTCCGCGGCCTGGCTGGAACCAAAACCGAGGCCTTTTAATTCCAGGGTGCAAACGCCTGGCGCGGTGGACTCGATATTCGGCGAAAAGGCGTAGGCAGTTTGCAATAAAACTTCGATGGCGGATTGTTCCTGCGCAGGTGAGCGGGGTTTGATGATCAATTCCGCGCAGCGCGCCATCGCCTGGCTGGCGGTCAATCCTTCGCACACGCCGCAGGAACGGGCGGCGTCAGTTAATTGGACGATGACCGGTTTGGGCAACTGCGGGTCGACCAACGCGACGGCTTGGCTGCGCACATCCGGCTCATGCCGGAGGACGGTTTGCAGGGAAAAATTCGGAATGAAGATCGCGGCGAACATGGAAGATTCATCTGATGGGAGAAACTCTTTTTAAACGACAGATGAACACAGATGAACACAGATGAAGATGCTTGTTCACATCTCTCTGCGTTTTATCTTTGGCTGAAAGAATTGTGACCATAGTTACGCTGATTGCGATTCCAGTTCGTGTTCTTCGCCGAAGCGGCGCGCCTCGGAAACGTCCACTTTCAATTCGCGCAATAAATCCTGCGGCTCGCGTTCGAGCGCTGGCAGGGAAAATCGGGAACGCAACGTGAGCCGCGCCTGCGCCGGGGCCACCATCGCGCGCGGCGTGAGAACGACGGCCACCGTCGAAGTTTGCTCGATGAGCCGCTGGAAACGATACCAGGTGGTAGCGGGAATTTTGCGCAGTTGCGCCGCGGGATTGGCAACCAGATCGAGCAGCACCAAAGGCAGATTGCCATCGCGCAACAGCAGGTCGGCGGCTTTCAGGGCTTCATCGGTCGAACGGCAGCGGACCCAGAGCAGGCGGGATAAATTTTCACCCAATTGCGTGACATCCAGCGAATCCTGGCCGTCGATGACGGCGACAAATTTATTTTCGCCGAGCGCGCGATGAATGAGCGCGGTCATCAGCGACGCGCTGCCGGAACCGCGTTGTTCGGCCACAATTTCCGCCATCGCACCCTTGGCGAGGCCGCCGCGCAACGGTTCGTCCACTTGCGGCAGGCCGGTGGGCCAGGAAGCGTGTTTGGCGGCGGATAATTCATCCGCGCGCGTGCGCAATCCGGGGAAACGTTCCGCCAGGAGTTGTCGCAATTGGATGATGTTGGCCGCGGGCATAATCGGTCTTCATAATTCTACTCCGCACGGCGAAGCAGGCAAAGCAAAAGACTACGGACAGCGTAAGAAATTCGCTGGGACAAAGGCTGTCCAAGGAGGAAATATGCAATAATTGAGCCGATCAATGCGGAATTCATTGGTAACGTCGCGGTTGAATTTGGGGAGCGTAGTTCCGATCCATCGGGACTGCAGTTCGGTGAGCCTGCTCGCGAACATAGTGACACGGGCGTCTCGCCCGTGCCACTATAAATGCGCGCTACCTGTTTTGGGCTTTGAACTTTGGTTCGGGCTGAACTATAACCTCCGGGTGCCTGATGAGTTTGTTAATCCGATCAATGCCAGCACCCGAATTTGCGCGGTGTATGGCTTCCCCATCAAGCATTCGGCGTCGCCCGCGATGCAGAATGCGGGCCTGGCTGCGCTGGGTTTGAATTGGCGTTATATCGCCTGCGAAGTGGCGCCGGAAAATCTGCGCGCGGCGATCGAAGGCGCGAAGGCAATGCGGTTCGTGGGCTTGAATCTCACCGTGCCGCACAAATTGCTGGCCGTGGATTTCGTGGATGAATTCGATGAGTCGGTGAAACGATGGGGCGCGGTGAACACGATTCGCATCGAAGGCCGGGACAAGCACAGCACGTGGCTGCCCATTCATCAATTCGGCGACGTGCAACCGGACAAAATCCGCGCGCACGGGTTCAACACGGATGCGGAGGCGATCACGCGTTCGTTGCGTGAGGATTTGGGGATCGAACTTGGCGGCGCGCGCGTGCTCTTGCTGGGCGCGGGCGGGGCCGGACGTGTGGCGGCGCTGAAGCTTGCGGCGGAAAATGTGGGCGAATTATTCCTGGTCAATCGCACTCATTCCAAGGCCAGCGCGGTGGCCGCGGAAATTCGGCGGCGGCATTTGAATGTCAAAATCCAGGTCGGTTATCCGCGCGGCGAAGTGGATTTGTGCATCAATGCCACGTCGATCGGTCTTTCGCCAAACGATCCGCTGCCCTTGGATACGAGACAATTTTCGCTGCGGCAGGCCCATGCGGCTTATGACCTGATTTATCGGCCGGCGGAGACATTATTTCTGCAAACAGCGAAGGCAGGTGGCAGCAAGGTTGCTAACGGATTGGGCATGTTATTGTATCAAGGCGCCAAGGCGCTCGAAATTTGGACTGGGCAATCCGCGCCGATTTCAGTTATGCGCGAGGCACTAACTAAGGAAGTTTATAAACAGTCCACGATCCACAGTCCACAGTCAACAGTCCAGAGTCCACAGTCCACAGCCGGGGGCGCGCATACCGAGGGTTGAACGAGAACGTTGCATTTTAATTATGAGCAAAATCGAAAAGTTCGAAGATATTCTCGCCTGGCAAAAGGCGAGGGAGTTGACGAAAAACGTCTATGCGCATTCGAAAGTGGGCGCTTTCGCGAGGGATTTCGGATTGAAGGACCAAATTCAGCGAGCTTCTGTTTCGATTATGGGCAATGTGGCGGAGGGCTTTGATCGAGGAGGCGACAAGGAATTTGCTCAATTTCTTTCCGTGTCAAAGGGGTCCTGCGGTGAAGTGAAATCGCATCTTTATGTGGCACTGGATCAGCAGTACGTGACTCAGGCGCAATTCACCAATCTTTACAACGAAGCAGACGAAGTCGGGCGATTGATCGCTGGTTTTATGAGCTATTTGCGCGAATCCAATCTGAAAGGCCGAAAATTTCGATGATGCACGCGCAAACGACTGTGGTCTGTGGACTGTGGACTGTGGACTTTATGTTCGGTTCCGTCCCGGTGGCGAATAACATTTTCGACGCGAGTTTGTGGGCGCGGGTGCCGTTTCATTTCTGGTCGCTGGTGTTTTTTGTTTTCGGTTGCAATATCGGCAGCTTTCTCAACGTGTGCATTCACCGGCTGCCGCTGGGCCAGAGCATCGTGTCGCCGCCGTCGCATTGCCCGCACTGCAAGTATTCCATCCCTTGGTATTTGAATATCCCGCTGGTGACGTGGCTGTGGCTGCGCGGCAAATGCCGGAACTGCGGCGCGCCGATTTCGCCGCGATATTTTCTGGTGGAACTGCTGACCGGCGTGGTGTTTCTGGCGTGTTGGAATGTGTTTGGACATCAATCGGCGGTGCTGGCGCTGGTTTATTGCTTGTTTATCGCGGGGCTGATCGTGGCCACATTCATCGATTTTGAACATTTCATCATTCCGGATGAGATCACGTTCGGCGGCATCGCGGTGGGATTTGTCATTTCGATTTTTTTCTGGCGATTGCACGACCGGAACACGCTGGCGGGCGGTGTGATCCAAAGCCTGCTGGGGATTGGCGCAGGAGCGGGGCTGATTTACGCCATCTTGCGGATCGGCAAATTGCTTTTTGGCCGGCAACGGATGGAAATTCCCGAGAACGTGAAAATCATTTTCAGTGAAACGGGAATTTATCTGGGCGAAAAAGAAATTCCTTACGAGGAACTGTTTTATCGCCGGTCCGATGTCATCACATTGCACGCGCGAACGATTGAACTGGCGGACCGTTGTTACCGCGATGTGCGGGTGCGGCTCACGCCGCAGAAGCTCGAGATCGGCGAGGATGAATTCAACCCGGAACAGGTGCCGCACATGGAAGCGGACAGCGCCGAAGTGGTCCTGCCGCGCGAAGCGATGGGGTTTGGCGATGTGAAATTCATGGCGGCGATCGGCGGCTTTCTCGGCTGGCAGGCGGTCATTTTTTCGCTGATGGTGAGTTCGATCATCGGGTCCGTGGTGGGCATTGGGCTGATCGTGTTGCGAAAACGCGAATGGTCTTCGCGCCTGCCGTATGGCCCTTACATCGCGCTGGCGGCGGTGATTTGGATTTTCGGCGGGAAACATGTTTTTGAAATGTTGTTCCTGCCGAAATGAGACCGCCGCGATCTCATCCGCACTGCGCTTTTTGGCGCAAGGCGTGGTCGATCAAAACCAGGGCCGTCATCGCTTCCACCATCGGCACCGCGCGGGGCAACACGCAGGGGTCGTGGCGGCCGCGGGCTTTGAGCGTGGTGTTCTTCAAATCCACGTCGATGGTGTCCTGCTCGCGCATGACGGTGGCGACGGGTTTAAAGGCGATGCGGAAATAAATCGTTTGTCCATTGGAAATGCCACCCTGGATGCCGCCGGAACGATTGGTGGTGGTGTAAACTTTGCCGCCTTTGGAACGGAAGGCGTCGTTGTGCTGGGTGCCGGTGAGGAGGATGCTCGAAAAACCGGAACCGATTTCGAAGGCTTTCGAGGCGGGCAGGCTGAGCATGGCTTTGCCGAGATCGGCTTCGAGGCGATCAAAGACCGGCTCGCCCCAGCCGGCGGGAACGCCGCGCGCCACGCCTTCAACGATGCCGCCGACGGTGTCGCCGGCGCGCCGCATCTTTTCGATGAGGTGAATCATTTTTTCCGCCGCGAGTCCATCGGGACAGCGGACGATGTTGGATTCGACGTCCGCGAATTTCACCTTGTCGGGATCGATTTCGGCGGAGATTTTCTGGACCTGCTTCACGAAGGCGAGCACTTCCACGCCGTAACGTTCGCGCAATAATTTTTTGGCGATGGCGCCGGCGGCGACGCGGCCGATGGTTTCGCGCGCGCTGCTGCGTCCGCCGCCCTGCCAATTGCGAATGCCGTACTTGGCCTGGCAGGTGTAATCGGCATGAGAGGGGCGGAATTTGGTGGCCATTTCGGAATAGGCTTCCGGTCGCGCGTCTTCGTTGCGGACCCACATGGAAATCGGGGTGCCGAGGGTTTTGCCTTCGAAAACGCCGGAAAGGATTTCGACGCGATCGGCTTCTTTGCGCGGGGTCACGATTTTGGACTGGCCGGGCCGGCGGCGGTCGAGGTCGGGTTGGATGTCCGCTTCACTCAACGCGAGTTTCGGCGGGCAGCCATCGACGACGATGCCGACGCCGCCACCGTGAGATTCACCCCACGTGGTGATGCGGAACAGGTTCCCAAACGAGTTTGCCATAAGGAGAGTTTAGGGTCGCGGGTTGCGGGTTCCAAGTTGGAAAATGAGGCGGAGCGCCGAGCACCAGCTCGGCATGATTCCAAACTGGCCGAGCTGGTGCTCGGCGCTCCATGGGCTTGCAGGCCGGACGCCCTCGCGGCCCTCCATTGCCCGTAAAAAGTTTCACGGCTTGCGCTACACCGGAGATTGCGGCGCTCTGCCGAGGCGCCGCTACGAAAGGCCAACGATTGACGGTGGGAGTTTAACAATCCAAGTTGGGCGAATTATGAATGAACAAATTGGCTTCGCGGGCGTGGGGCGCATGGGGGCAAACATGGCCCGCAGGTTGAAGGAATGCGGCTGCCGGATTTCCGCGGTGTTTGACGCGCAACCGGTCGTGGCCCAGAGCGTGGCGACGGAAGTGGGCGCGGTGGCGGCGGAACAATTGGAACAGGTCACGGCGCTATCGGATGTGATCATCACAGTCGTGACGGACGATGCGGCGATGAAGCAGATTTTTAATGGCGGGTTGCTGAAGCGAGCGAAAGGGAAGTTGTTCATCAATTGCGCGACGATTACGCCGGAAGTGCATCGCTGGGTGGAGGCCAAGGCGGAAAAGAAAGGCGCGCAGAGTTTGGAAGCGTGCATGGCATCGAGCATTCCGCAGGCCCGCGAAGGCAGTCTGTATTTGATGTGCGGCGGCAAGCCCGAGGCGTTTGAGCGGGCGCGGCCGATTTTGGAAAAATTGAGCGCGTCGATGCGCTATATCGGCCCGGCGGGCAAGGCGGCGGAGTTGAAGGCGCTGGTGAACATGGTGATGAATATCAATACGGCGGGGCTGGCGGAGGGATTGGGCTTGGCGGATGCGTTGGGGCTGGATCTGGCGATGGTGCGCGAGGTTTTCTCGCAGACGGGCGCGGCGTCGCGCGTGTTGCAGACGGATGGCGAGGACATGCAGAACCGGGAGCATTCGTGCTTTTTCTCGGCGGCGCATGCGGCGAAGGATTCGGGGATTGCTTTGAAATTGGCGAAGGAGGCGGGATTGAATTTGCCTTTGGCGACGGCAGCGAGGAAGCAATACAGCCGGATGGTGGAGGAGGGATTTGGTCAGTTGGATAAATCGGGGGTGGCGGAGTTGACGTTTAAGAGGAGGGGGAAGGTGAAGGAGGGGTGATGGATGGGGGGATGAATGGATTGTTGGGCGGAGGCGCCTTGGTCGGCCTCGAATGGGTAGAATGTCGAGGACCTAAGAACAGTTCTCGGCTTTAAAGATCAGGGCTCGACGGAGTCTCGCCCCACCTTAGTTGTATTAACCAGCGCCGATGAGCCAGCCGGCGAGGAAAACCAAGACACCGCCGACGACGACTTGGAAAATGGCCTGGAGCAGGGCGGTGTCCATGTAGCGTTTGCGAATCCAGGCGATGACGATGAGTTCGATGGCGACGACCGCGACGGCGACGCTGGTGGCGAGGTGAAAATTGCGGATAAGGTAGGGCATGGTATGGCCGAGGCCGCCGAGGGTCGTCATGATGCCGCAGACGAGGCCGCGCAGCCAGGGCGTGCCGCGTCCGCTCAGTTTGCCGTCATCGGACATGGCTTCGGCGAAGCCCATGCTGATGCCGGCGCCGACCGATGCGGCGAGACCGACTTTGAAGGTGGCGCCGGTGTCCTTGGTGGCGAAGGCGGCGGCGAACAAAGGCGCGAGCGTGGAGACGGAGCCGTCCATCAGACCCGCGAGGCCGGGTTGCACGAAACGGAGCACGAATAGGCGGCGGGCGACCTCGGTTTCTTCCTTAACGACGCCGGCGGCGGTTTGGGCTTCGGTCATTTCTTCGGCGCAATCTTCGTGGCGTTGTTCTTCCTGGGCGAGGTCGTCGAGGAGTTGGCGAATGGCGGCATCGCTCGTTTTTTGCGCGGCGGCTTCGTAAAAGCGGCGGGATTCGATTTCCATCAGGGCCGCTTCTTCGCGGGCGCGTTCGGGGCGAAGCGTGGTGGTGAACCAGGAGGGGCGGCGCACGATAAAACCTTTCACATCCTGGCGGCGGATCAGCGGGATGTGTTCGCCGAAACGCTGGCGGTATAATTCAATGAGGCGATGGCGGTGCCTGTCTTCTTCGCCGGCCATTTTGGTGAACAAGTCGGCGGTTGCGGGAAAATTCGCGCGGAGGCGTTCGGAGAAATCGCGGTAGATGCGGGCGTCTTCCTCTTCGGCGGTGATGGCGAGGGCGAGTATTTGCGCTTCGGTCAGGTCGTTGAAATGCATAACGCGAGTTTTGGGTAATGTGACTTCATAGTCGCGGCTTTACAATCGCAACCCGAATGGACACGAATGAACACGAAAACCCTCACCCCGGCCTTCTCCCATCCGATGGGAGAGGGGGAATTGTTCAGGTCTGCGGACATTGATTATGCATGTTTGTTTCAAAAAGCGCCGTCGACGCTGCGCTCTGCCGGCGCACTCCAAAGTACGCCGATTGCAAGTGGCAAACCCTTTCAAAACAAGCTGTAGATGAATGGGGCGAGGCCGGTGCTGGAGAGGAGCATCAGCAGGCCGATCAGGACGAACACGACCAGGATGGGCAGGAGCCACCATTTTTTGTTGGTTTTGAGAAAATACCAGAGATCACGGAGAAAACTGCCGCGGTATTGGGGGGCGGTTTTTTCGAAGACGCTGGGTTCGTTGGGTTTTTTCATGGCGCAAGAAGGGGCTAAAATTGTTTGAGATATTGTTCGGGCGGCGGTTGGCCGCGGCGCGCGATCCAGAAACTTTCCTGGTCTTTTTTTCGCAATTGAAGCAGGTCGCGTCCGCGGAGGCGCATGAAAAGAGCAACGGGTGTGACGATGCCGTAAAACATGATGGCGAGCATGACCAGGCTGACGACCCATCCAATGGGAAAGGTGATGGCGGAGGCGATGACGAACAGCGGTCGCATGGTTTTGGGTTTGATCAGGCCGATGATTCCGAGCAGGGCGATGGCGGCGAGCACGACGCCGGCGGTCCGATTTGCATGACGCCAGGTTTGACTGGCTGCCAGCAGGAGAAAAAATACGAGCCAGGCGGCGGAGAACTGGCGCAGGACGCGAGGACTGGGATTGGTTTCGAACGCGAGGGTGCGCATGGATCAATCGGGTTGAAAGGCGGCGAGGTGTTCGGCTTTTTCGGCGGCGCTCGGCAGCCGGGTGATTTGCTGTTTGTCGACGGTGATATTTCCAAGGACGAGCAAGTCCATGTCGGTGGCGAGGAAACAACGCAGGGCGTCGTCCGGCGTGCAGACGATGGGTTCGCCGCGGACGTTGAAGCTGGTGTTCACGAGCATGGGGCAACCGGTTTGTTGCTCGAATTTTTTGAGCAGGCGATAGAAGCGGCCATGGCGTGGTTCGTCCACGGTTTGAATCCGCGCGCTGTAGTCCACGTGGGTGATGGCGGGGACGTTGGAGCGGGCGATGTTGACGCGCTTGCGGAGGTCGGGATCGCGGGTCATCGTGGCTCGGTCGGCGTCGGAGAGTTGAGTGCGATGTTCTTCGAGCAGCGGCGCGACGAACAGCATGTAGGGGCTTTGGGTTTCCGGCTTGATCTCGAAGTAATCCGAGACGCGGTCGCGGAGGATGCAGGGCGCGAAGGGGCGGAAGCTTTCGCGGTATTTTATTTTAAGATTCATCAGCGATTGCATCGCCGGATTCCGGGCATCGCCGAGAATGCTGCGGGCGCCGAGGGCGCGGGGGCCGAATTCCATGCGGCCCTGGAACCAGCCGACGACTTTTCCATCGGCTAGGGTGGACGCGACGGATTGCAGCAAATCTTCTTCGTTATCAAATTGTTGAAAGGCGACATCGCGGGCATTGAGCGCGGCCAGGATTTCGTCATCGGAAAATTGCGGGCCGAGGAAGCTACCGGACTGGGAATCGGACGGGTTCGGTTGGCGCTGTTTTTCAAGCAATTGATGCCATACGAACAATGCAGCGCCGAGAGCGCCGCCGGCGTCGCCGGCGGCGGGTTGGATCCAGAGGTTGGAGAACGGGCCTTCGCGGAGGAGGCGACCGTTAGCGACGCAATTGAGCGCGACGCCGCCGGCGAGGACGAGATTTTTCCTGCCGGTGAGGCGATGCAGTTCGCGCGCCATGGCGGCGACGATTTCTTCGGTGACGAGCTGAATGCTCGCGGCGAGATCCATGTGGCGTTGCTCGATGTTTTGCTCGGGCGAACGGGGCGGGCCGCCGAAGAGTCGGTTGAACTTTTCGTTCGTCATCGTCAGGCCCTGGCAATAGTTGAAATAGGCCATGTTCATCTGGAAACTGCCATCCGGGCGCAGGTCGATGAGATGTTGGCGAATGGTATCGGCGAAGCGAGGTTGGCCGTACGGAGCGAGGCCCATGAGTTTGTATTCGCCGCCGCTTACCTTGAAGCCGCAGTAATAGGTGAAGGCGGAATAGAGCAGGCCAAGCGAGTGTGGGAATTTTAATTCGCGCAGGAGTTGGATGCGGTTGGCCTCGCCCACGCCCATGGTGGCGGTGCTCCATTCGCCGACGCCGTCGATGGTGAGAATCGCGGCGTCGTCAAAAGGGCTGGGAAAAAAGGCGCTTGCGGCATGGCTTTCGTGGTGTTCGGTGAAGACGAAGCGCGCGCGTTTGGCGCCGGGCAATTCGTTCTTGAGGCGGCGGCGCAGGTAGAGTTTATCGCGGAGCCAGAGGGGCATGGCTTTGCGGAAGCTCGCGAAGCCGGCGGGCGCGAAGGCGAAATAGGTTTCCAGGAGGCGGTCGAATTTCAACAGCGGCTTCTCATAGAATACTACGTAATCAAGTTCTTCCGGCTTCAGAGCGGCTTCACGGAGGCAATAGTTGACGGCATGAGTGGGGAAATTGGCGTCGTGTTTGCGGCGGGTGAAGCGTTCCTCCTGCGCGGCGGCGACGATCCGGCCATTGACGACGAGCGCGGCGGCGCTGTCATGGTAGAACGCGGAAATTCCGAGAATGCTGGTCATGGATGCGGTTGCAGGAGGGATTCAAACGGGAGCCAAATCTCGTCGGCCGAAACATGACCAAGTCAAGCCATGGAGGACGGTGAAAGTCGAGAGAAAACGGTCTTTAGCGGTGAACCAGTTGGAAAGGTTTATCTCGAAATTTGTCCGGCCAGGCGCGAAACGCTTCTTTTTGCAAATTTGTTTTCGCGAACGCTTTATGGAGACGTGAGCCGGAAAAAGGCGTTGCCGGGCGCCGGAGTGATGGCGGCTTTGTTCGTTGCGGTGCTGACGGGATACCAGGTCTGGCCGATGGCTGAACTGTGCGAATTTGTTTGCGCTTGCAGGTGGGCGACGATGTTGCTCGGCCAGGTCAGGATGAGATTGGAACTGGTTTGTTCGATCGCAATGCGGAACGGCGCGGTGGTGTTGTAGAGCCGCACGTAGTCCACGAGCACTTCGCTCGGGAATACGGAGTGGGCATCGATTTCGGACGGCGGCGGGTTTTTCACGTAATTGCCGCCGATGGCGAAGTTCATGATCAGGAAAAAGGGCTGGTTGAAGGGAAAAGGATAATCGCTATAGGAACTGTTCCAGTTGGTCTGGGTTTCGAAGAGATGGCCGTCCACGTAGAAGAGCAGGGAGTTGGTGGTCCAATCGAGCGTGTACGTGTGGAAATTGGTGACGGCGTCGCCGTCGAAGAAATTGTAAACGGCGGTGGCATCGCTGCCGGTGTGAATGCTGGACTGGACCATCGTGGTATTGGTGCCGGTGTTTTCAAAGACGTCGATTTCGCCGCAATTCGGCCAGCCGATGGTGGAGATGTTCGTGCCGAGCAGCCAGAGCGCAGGCCAGAAACCGACGCCGGAAGGAAATTGGGCGCGCCATTCGAGACGGCCGCAGGTGAAGGAGAACAGTCCCTGTGATTTCATCCGGGCTGACGTGTAGATCGAGCCATTGTAGGATTCCTGGCGCGCAACGATGTGGAGGAGGCCGTTGGCGACAAAGCTGTTGTTGGTGCGACTGGTGTAGTACTCGAGTTCGTTGTTGCCCCAGCCGCTGGCGCCCAAGTCGTAAGTCCAAATATTGGTTTTGACGCTGTCGCCGTCGAATTCGTCGCTCCAGACGATGTTCATGTTGCCATAGGGTGCAGAGCCGATTTGAGCGAGATTCAGGTCATCAAAATAAACCGAGCCGGCGGAATTGGCGGCATCACCTTGAAAGACGATTTGATAACGGAGAAAGATTGTGCCGGGCGGCGCGACCAGTTGGGTGACGGTATTGGTGATTTGAAATGTGTTGGGGTCGTATTGGTTGGTGATCGGGAGCTGGTTCCATTGGCTTTTGGGAAAGCCGCCGCTGGCGACGAGATTGGTGGTAATGAGCGCGGAGCGATAGAGGCCGAGGATGTTTGCGTTCGCGTCGCGGAACGTGACCTCGATCCAGGCAGCATTCTGGCCGGCGATGGCGTCGCCGGCGTCAGTATAGGCCCAACCATCGACGGAATACGTTGCGCCCGGGCCGGAAATGTAATCCTGGTAACAACCGCTGTAGTTCACCGAGCCATCGAAGGCCTGGTAGACCTTGAAATAATTCGTGCCGGCGTGGGCGATGGAGAAGTCCGATTCGTTGTAATCGTTAGGACCATATAATTGCCAGCCGAGGACATTGTGGCTGCTGCCGGGAGGGTCCGCCTCAAATCCGGGATTGCTCAACAGGCTGCTGCCTTTTACGGGCGCACAGGCGAGGCTGATAGAGGCCAAGGCCAACAGCGCCGGCCGCGTGAGTGTGAAACGGAATTTGAGCATCTATTGTTTGGAAAGGTAATTGTAGTTGAGCCCGTATCCCACGGGGAACTGAGATGTGCCGATGGTGTGATCCACGCAAAGCTGGTCGTTGTTGGCGGGCCATTGACGGGGGAGTTTTCCGGTGAAGGAATGGTCGCCGAACAGGTCGTCCGTGATGCCTTCGCCTTCCGTGCCGGGCAGCCACGCGGCGACAAACGCATCGGTTTGATTCAGTGCGGAACCGAGAATGAGCGGACGGCCGGAGTAGAGCAGCGTGACGACGCGGGCGTTGGTGGCGCGCGCTTTGGCGATCAAAGAGGCGTTTTCGGGCGCGAGCGTCAAATCCTGGCGGTCGCCTTTGAATTCGGCGTAGGGCTGTTCGCCGATGACGACAATGACGACATCGGGAGATTGCAAATCATCGCCGTTGGGCGAGAAGGTGACTTCGGTTTGAGGACTCACGGCTTTTTTGACGGCGGCAAGCAACGTGGTGCCGCCGGTGGTGACGTTGCCGGGTTTGCCCTGCCAATCAATCGTCCAGCCGCCGCATTGCATGCCGAGATCATCCGCGGCCTTGCCGACGACGGCGATGTGTTTCAGGTTTTTCTTGAGCGGCAGAAGGTTGTTGGAGTTTTTGAGCAGCACCAGTGATTCGCGCACGCACTCGCGAGCGACTTTGCGATGTTCCTCGGAACCAATGGCGGCGGTCAGGCGCGGATCGGGATTGGGATCTTCGAAGAGGCCCATTTGATATTTCACGCGCAAAATGCGGCGGACGGCGTCATCGATCCGTTCCTGCGGGACTTTGCCGGTGAGGACCAAATCCCTCAAATCGGCGATGAACTCCTGATAATTATTTTTCTCACCGGGACCGAAGGGAACCATGACCATGTCAAGGCCGGCGTTGATGGAAGTTTCGATGTCGTTTTTGTAATCGGGCGAAAGCTGGTCGATGGCCGCCCAGTCCGAGACCAGAAAGCCTTTGAAGCCCATTTCATTTTTCAGCACGTCGGTCAAAAGATGTTTATTGCCGTGCATTTTCTCACCGTTCCAACTGCTGTAGGAAATCATAATGGAACCGGCGCCGGCTTTGATGGCGGCGGCGTAGGGCGCGAGATAGATTTTTCGAAACGTCGCTTCGTCGCAAACGGCGTTGCCCTGGTCCTTGCCATTTTCGGTGCCGCCATCGGCGGCGAAATGCTTGGCGCAGGCGAGCACGGAATTTTTGCCGAGGTGATTTCCCTGGAAGCCGCGGATCGAGGCGGCGCCAAGCTCGGAAACCAAGTCCGGCGATTCGCCGAAGCTCTCGTAACTGCGGCCCCAGCGAATGTCGCGGGAGACCGCAATGCACGGCGCGAATGCCCAATTAATGCCCGTGCCTTCAACTTCCTCTGCCGTGACGCGCTCGGCTTTTTCGACGAGCCGCGGATCGTGAGTGGCTCCCATGCCGACGTGATGCGGAAAAATGACGGCACCGAGGATGTTGTTGTGGCCGTGGACGGCATCAATGCCGTAGAGCAGAGGGATCTTGAGTCGCGTTTGCAGGGCTTGCGCGCGGAATTCATCGACGCTTTCCAGCCACGTAGCAGGGCGATTATCGGCAGGATCAGAGCCGCCGCCGCTCAGGACGGAGCCGAGAAAATAGGTTTTGACCTTGGTCTTGTCCTTTAGCGCGGCGGAATCCACCTGGGTCATCTGGCCGATTTTTTCGTCCAACGTCATTTTGGCGAGCAAGGCATCGGCCTTTTGATCCGCGCCGGCGAACGATTGCGCCGCGAGTCCGCCGAGCAGGAGCAGCAAGGAGGCGGTTTTGACCGCGAGATGGGGCGTGGGAACAGCGTGGGATTCTTTCATAAAAATTGCACAACGACAAAGAGCGAGTTTTCGGGGCGCCGATCAATACGAGCTGATGGCAAAAACGTCCTCCTTATCGGCGCGGAGATCGATCCATGGCCAGATTTCCGTGTGACCATCGCAAAACGCCAAATTGGCGTGTTTGTTATGCCGGCATGCCGGCTGTTTGTTGGAGGGCGCGGTGACCCAGCCCGAGGACGGCGTCGGCTGCTTGGTGGTGATGTCCGTGTAGTAGGAGGTGGGCAATTTGTCAAATCCGCCGCCGGATTTGGGGTCGCCCACGTCGCCGATGAGCCAGATGGAAGCGTTGCGGGTGATTTGCGTCAGCTTTTTGCTGTCGAGGTAATGCCCGGCGCCATCAGTGGGATAACGAATCACGCCGTCGGCGTAGGTGTTGCCTTCCAGCGGACCGTAGCCTTCGCACGGCGATTTGAAATAGGCGACGGTGCCCGGAAGAATGTCGCTGTCCTGCACCGCCGGGCAACGCCAGACGTTATTTGAAGTTGAACTGGACGTGAGATAGCGGCCTGCGTCCATGATCTTGAAATACCAATTGGTCGTCACCGCGGGATAGGTGCCGGTGTTGAGAGAGGGCAGACGGTCGTTATTGTCGCCGGCGTACATGATCAGTCCGAGGCCGATTTGGCGAAGGTTATTCATGCAATTGGCGGCTTTGGCTCGCTCCTTGGCTTTGGCGAGGGCGGGCAGGAGCATGGCCGCGAGGATGGCGATGATCGCGATGACGACGAGGAGTTCAATCAGGGTGAACCCTCTTTTGGCCATGCGCTGCTGGATATTCATGTCTGTTTTGGGACCGGGCCCGCGCGCAGACCCGGCCAATTCAGCCTATTGGACAAACAACCGATAGAACCTCGCGCCCGGGGACGCGGCATCGGGGACGATTTGGTTCGTGCCAATTCCCGGAACGATCATCAGCGTCTGCCAGGTTGCATCGGTGAGGTTCGTTTTGAATTGAATGTTGTAATCGTGCCCGGCCACGGACGGGAACATTAGGTTGATGGCATTGTCGGAAACGCTGGCGCTCAGCGACGGCGGATTGATGGAGACGAGCGCGGCGGTCATGGTGTCGGTATTCGTCGGCGCATTGTCCGGACCATCCAGACGCAGACCATATTGGATGTGGCCGCCGGGCGTGGTGGCCAGGGTGATGCTGAACGGCTGTCCGGCGACCAAGTTGGAGTTGGCCGAGGTGAATGAACTGTAATCAGGCGCGAAGTCTTCGATCCATACGGAGGCGACGTATTCCGGCGGCAGGCTGTTGCTGGGGCAGTAGCCATTGAAGGTCAGGTTCAGCCCGGTGAGCGCGTCGTTGGCGATGAAGTAGTCCTGTTCGAGGAAGCGGTTGGGTGTGCCGTCAGGGTTGGTGAAGTTGGCATCGCTGGGATTATACAACGAAACATTCGGCATCAGGTAAGCGACGCCGTTAATGATGCTACCCCGCAGCAAACTGGTGTCGTAGGTCATCCCGCCGATGTAAGTCCCGGCGGTGTTATCCGGATTCAGTGTGAATTGGTTGATGAATCCGTTGAGCGCGGCGTGCGGATCGAATGACAGATTCGCCGGGTCAAATACGACGACGTAGGTCCGGCCCGTGGACATGAGCGAGGCCGCGTCGGTGATGATGACGGAATAATTCGCTTCGGCGCTGCCGGAGACGTTGTTGAGATTCAGGGTCGCGGTCGTGGAGCCGGAGATGTTGGCGCCATCGGTGAGATTGACGCCATTTTTTTGCCATTGATACGTCAAACCGTTGCCGGTTGCGTTGACGGTGATGGATGCGTTCGAGCCGAGATTGACATAGATGGGGCTGGGCAACGCTGTAATGAGCGGGCCGGTGCTGGGCGGATTGCTGGAAATAAGCACGTGGCCGGGATCCGGGATCAGGGTGGGATTCACGTTGGGCCCGACGGTTTCAAAGCCGTATTGGACGGCGTGGCCAGGGCTGGTGGCGGCGGAAATGCTGAAATTGGTGCCGACGAGATTGTTGGTCACCATCTGGATGAGGGCAAAATTGTTGGCTGGGTCGAGTTCCTTGATGAACGCCACCGTGTAATAAGGATCAACCAGCGTATTGGTCCAAACGTAGCCCGAGAAGGTCACGATCTGGCCGGAGAGCGCGTCATTCTCGACGTAGTAATCGGCGTGCATGCTTTTGTCGCCGCTGCCGTCGGGCTGCCACCAGAAAGTGTCGGTTTGCGGATTATCGCGGTAAATGCTCACATTTGGCGAAACTGTCACAATACCCGCGGAAAAACTCGCGGCCAGGTCCGAAATGCCCCAAGTGCTTCCAAACACGAAATTGCCGCCGTCGACATCGAGGTTATAAACGTTCATGTAGCCCAGCCAGGTCTTCGATTGGTCCACGTAAACCTGGGTCGCCCCTGGTCCGGTGACAATGACCTGGCCGAGGCTGGCCACCGTCGCGATGCGCGCATCCGGGCCAATGGTTTCGAAACCATACTGGATGTGATCGCCGGCCGTGGTCGCCAGGGAAATGGAGAACGGAACGCCTTCTGCCAATGCGACCGTGGTGGACGTGGACGAGGAGAAATCAGGCGTGAAATCCTTGATAAAGGCGACTGAAGTGTAGGGCGAAACGAGATTGTTCGAGATGCAGGTGCCGACGAAGGTCACCGTCTGGCCGGCCAAGGTGTCATCCTGAACGTAGTAGTTGGCGTCCATGTTTTTGTTGGGCGCGCCGCCGGCTCCGCCGACCCACCAGAAAGTATCGGTGGGATTATCCCGGTCAATGCTGGTATTGGGCGTCAAAATGACATTGGTGCCGGAAACGATGGCGTCGAGGTCGGCCGGCGCCCAGACGCTGCCGAAGTCGTAAGCGCCGCCATTGGCGGGCAATTCGCTGACGTTCATGAAACCGATCCAGGTGCCGCCGGAATTGACGCTTACGGTGGTGTCAGCGCGCAATCCGGCCGCGAATCCGAGCAACAGCAGGATGACGCCATAACGACAAAGGTGGAGGTGTGTTTTCATGCGGGGACTGGGTTGGGGGCTTGATTTGATTGGCAATACAACTGCAATCCTAGTCTTCGCCGGGAAACTGCCTAGCTAGCCAAGCGGTTAGTTTTCACCGGACTGCCGTTGCTGGAACTTGAGCGCCGCCTCGGTGCGGGAATGCACGTGGAGCTTCTCGTAAATGTGCTGAAGATGCCATTTTACGGCGGCGACAGTCACTCCCATGCGTTCGGCGATGGCCTTGTTTCCGAGGCCGTGCATGACCAATTCCAGCACTTCACGTTCGCGGTCGGAAAGGCTTTCGACCTGTTCGGCGGCGGTGGCCTGATGGCGGAACTGGCCGATGACTTTGCGGGCGATTTCCGGGGTCATGGGAACGCCGCCTTCATGGGCTTCCTGGATGGCGGCGATCACTTTTTCGGGCTGCGAGCGCTTCAGCAGATAACCGCAGGCGCCGGCGCGAAGGGCGCGGAAGATCATTTCGGAATCTTCATAGACGGTGACGATGACAATGTGCACGGCGGGCATCATTTCCTTGATCCGAGCGGTACATTCCACGCCATTGGAATCCGGAAGCTGGATGTCCATCAGGATGACGTCCGGCTGGGCCTTGGGGATCTTTTTCAGCGCATCCGCGACGGTGTCCGCAGTGCACACGCATTGAAAACCCGGAGTGCGATTGAGCAGGGTTTCAAAGCCTTCCCGAAGAGTCTTGTTGTCCTCAACGATGCCGACTCTGATCATAAAAATCTTTGGGGCAGCGGCGCGCAAAAATGGACGGTCGTGCCGTTCCTGGCAGTGCTCGTGATTTCGCAACGGCCGCCGAGGGTTTTGAGACGTTCCTTCATGTTCGCAATGCCATCGTTGCCGGCGTTGTGGTCGATGGGCTCAAAACCATGGCCATTATCAGAGACTTCCAGGATGAGGGAATTGTCGCGGACCAACATGCGCAACCAAACCTGGGTGGCGCCGGCGTGACGGACCACATTGGTGAGCGCTTCCTTGAAGGCAAAGAAAATCTCCTGCCGGAATTTCGGGTCGAGCGGATGCTCCGGAAGGTCTGGGGCGATATCGAGGCCGCAGGAAACGGAGGCGAGATCCAGCAGGCGTTGGGCGTAGGAACCGAAATAGCTCGCGAGCGAGGCGATGGTGTCATTGCGCGGATTGACGGCCCAGACAATTTCGTCGAGCGAGGTCACCATGCGGCGGGCGGTTTCGCTAAGCTCGCCGAGATAACGATCCTTTTCTTCGGCGGAAGTGGTCGGGCTTTTGACGAGCGTGGTGAGCATGTTGACTTCGGTGAGTTCGGAACCGAGGTCGTCGTGGAGATCGTGGGCGACGCGGGCGCGTTCCTGTTCGATTTCCCGGGTGCGTTCGGCCAATTGGCGTTTTTGGATTTGGATTTCGAGCTCACGCGTGCGTTCGGCCACGCGCCGGCGCAACACGGCCACCCAGCCGAACGCCGCGAGGGTGACAAAAGCCAATGCGCCGGCAATCCACAGGACCTTTTTCAACGTCCACCACGGCGGCGCTTGCAACAGGACAACGTCCCCGGGCGAACGCAATTGGACACTGAAGGATTTGGCGCGCCAGTTTTCGCCGGCCTGCCATTCGCCCGGTTCGATGCGGCAGACGCCGGTCACGGAGACGCGGCTGCCGTTTTCGAGAAGCTGAAAATTGTCCTGGTTGTTGGTTTGCACAAGGCCGGACTGGAAGATGAAATTGCTTTGCTGGAGCACGAGATAGCGCTCTGAACCATGCATGGCGCGGTCGACCAGGCGCGCGGAAATTTGAATTAACTGGCAATCGTAGTTGCCGGTCAGCGCCTCGTCCGGGTCAATTTGCACCGGCGGAGGCGGCTGGCCGCTGGAAATTTTGCGATAAATGCCATCCTGAAGCACGGGTGTGTAATCGCCCTGGCTGACGTAACCCAGCACTTCGACTTTGTCGCCGAGTTGCAACGCATCGCGCTGCTTGGTTTCAATTTCCACGCCGTGTTCGCCGTCCTGCAGGAAGAGGCGCGCGCCGGGGGCGAAATAGATCACGGTGCCGGCGACTTTCACACGATGGCCATAGGTGGCTTGGGGAGCGAATTGGAGCAGGCTGCCGATGGGGCGGGCGGCAATCGCGAAAGGGTCTTTGGTCGCGGGCGTTTCAATCGTGAGGTCCTCGGGGCGGGGCACCATCAGGCGAATCGCGAAGAGCTGGCGTTGGTGATTAAATTGAGTCGAGCAAACGCCACGCACGCGCACGGTGCTGTCCAGAAGTTCTTCCGCGTTTTGAATCGGAAGTGTTTTGCAAAAAATGAGCAGCCGCCCGCCGCCGGTGGTGATTTCAATCTGATGGTTCTGGGAATTGTCGAGCCGGCGCACGGAGCGGACAATGCCGGTGATTTCCACGAACTGGCTGTCCTCGGCGCCGCTGGCGAGTTGCTGATAGGTGACGGGCTTGGCCTGCGGGAGCGGCATTTCACCGACGACGTTGAGCTTGTCCACCACGACGACGGGCGCATATTCTCCGGGATTGGCGGTGCCAGTGACGTCGACAACCTGGCCCGGAACGAGTTCGGGCGGCCCGACGTTGGCGGGGAATTGCAGGTAAATGCCGGCGGTTTGGTCCTGAATAAAACGCGAGAAAAGGCTTTCATCGAAAAACGTCACCACGCCGCGGAGATGAACGGGAAGTTTCTGTTCCGTCCGCTCCACGCTCAAGCCGCGGATGGCGGCGACAGTAGTGAGGGCGTTGGTAGAGGTCTGGGCCGGGGCGAAAGGCGCAACCAACGCAATAATGAATAAGAAAATGGCCAGCCGAACACGCCCGGGTTTCGAAGCAATCGCCAGAAGTAGGTTTTCGTTCTGTCTCAAAAGCAATTCGAGGTGCTTTTGCCCTACTCCGGGAAAGTTGTCAATGCGGATTGGGACGCGACAGTAGCGACGGCGCGGATTTATATTGCTCTGCAGAAACCATTGTTTGTCGCGAAGCGACCCGGGAAATTAGCCAGCCACGAAGTGGCTGGGAAAGCCGGGTGGCGGCTGCGTCCTGAAAGGACGACGGAAACGACGGCATTTTCCTTTGTCCTTTCAGGACAAGTCCCAGTGAGCATGATATATCAGCCACGTTGTGGCTGGCTAATTTCCTGGCGTCGCTACGCGACTGGCGAAAGCTTTCTACAGAACAATTGAAAATCTCCGCTAGACGGTGTTTTGGACTGCGGGGAGCGACCGCCCGAAAGCAAGCTTTAAATGCTCCGGCAGCTAACGAGTTTTCGTGACAAGACCGATACGCAGGCGTTCCGTAGACTTGACGGGATTTACGGTCAAAGCCGAAATATGAAACCTAGATTCCTGAAAATCGCGCTCATGGGCATCGCGGTCGGCGTCCTCTCCCTGCCCGCGCGCGCGGCCAATCCCACCCAGCCGCTGCTGAATGACCCCGTGGATATCAGCCCGGATTTTCGCGATTTTTCCGACACATATTTTCTCGCCGATCAACTGGCGGATTTCGACGCCGATTCCTGCTCGGGCAAAATTTTATATCAGCGCGCGCAATATTTCACGCGCCAGGCCTTCAACAATATGCTGGCCATCATCAAGCCGGTGGCGCCGAATGAATTTCCGGAGAACGAATACGCGGCCAATCCTTCGCTGCCGTTTTCCATTCAGTTCGTCTCGCCGCGGACGATCCGCATCCGCATGGCCAGCGGGCCGCAGGTCCATAAAAATTATGAGGAATTGATGCTGGCCGGACCGGTGCCGACGGATCATTCGTGGAAATATGAAAAGATCTCCGGTGGCCATCGCTACACGAGCGAATTCGGTTCGGTGACGATCCTGGCGAATCCGTTCCACATCGAAATCCGCGATGCGAATGGAAAATTGCTTACCGAAACCGATCACAGTTCCGACAACACGAGCAGCTTCACGCCCATCCTGCCGCTTTCGTTTGTGCGGCGGTCTTCGGATTACTCGCGCAGTTTCAACGCCGCGTTCACGCTGTCGCCGGGGGAGAAAATTTTCGGCTGCGGCGAGTCGTTCACGGGGTTGGACAAACGTGGGCAGAAGGTCGTGCTTTGGACGGACGACGCCAACGGCATTCAGAACCCGGGGATGTACAAGCCGGTGCCGTTTTTTATGAGCAGCCGCGGCTACGGCATGTTCATGCACACGAGCACGCCGATCACCTGCGATTTCGGCCGTTCGTTTGCCGGAGTGAACGCGCTGATGATCGGTGATGATGAATTGGATTTGTTTGTTTTCCTGGGCTCGCCGAAGGAAATCCTGGATGAATACACGCGGCTGACGGGGAAATCGCCGATGCCGCCGTTGTGGTCGTTTGGTTTGTGGATGAGCCGTTGCACTTACAACAACGAAAAGCAGGTGCGCGACATCGCGGCGAAGTTGCGCGAGAACAAAATTCCCTGCGACGTGATCCATCTGGATACGGGCTGGTTCGAGACGGACTGGCGCTGCGATTACAAATTTTCCACGACGCGGTTCAAGGATCCGCAGAAGATGATTTCAGATTTGAAGGCGGACGGTTTCCACATTTCGCTGTGGCAATTGCCGTATTTCGTTCCCAAGAATTCGCTGTTCAACGAACTGCTGGAGAAAAATCTGGTGGTGCGCGATGCAAAAGGCAATTTGCCGTATGAGGACGCGGTGCTGGATTTTTCCAATCCCAAAACGGTGAACTGGTACCAGGGCAAACTGGCGGGATTGCTCAAGATGGGAGTCGGCGCGATCAAGGTGGATTTCGGCGAAGCAGCGCCGGCGGACGGAATTTACGCCGACGGCCGGACGGGTTTTTATGAGCATAATTTATATCCGCTGCGATACAACAAGGCGGTCGCCGATATCACAAAAAAGACGACCGGTGAGAACATCATCTGGGCGCGCAGCGCATGGGCCGGCAGCCAGCGTTATCCGATCCATTGGGGCGGGGACGCGGAAAGCACGGATGATGGCATGGCGGCGGAATTGCGCGGCGGCCTGTCCTTCGGCCTTTCGGGATTTTCATTCTGGAGCCACGACATCGGTGGCTTCACCGCCGATTCCGTGGCGGCGATGGACAAAAATCTTTTCGCGCGCTGGCTCGCGTTCGGAATGTTGAGTTCGCACAGCCGCTGTCACGGCATCGCGCCGAAGGAGCCATGGAATTACGGCACGAACTTCATGAATCAATTCCGCGTGGTGGACGAAATGAAATACAGGCTTATGCCGTACGTGTATGCGCAGGCGAAGGACTGCTCTGAGCGCGGGCTGCCGATGGTGCGGGCGCTGTTCATCGAGTTTCCCGACGATCCCGGTTCCTGGCTGGTCGATAATGAGTATCTATTTGGCTCCAGCATGCTGGTCGCGCCGCTGATGCATGAAAATGAAACCGGGCGTGAGGTTTATTTGCCGCCGGGAGATTGGATTGATTATCAGAGCGGCAAAAATTATTCGGGCGGCTGGCAGAAAATTGAAGCGGGTGAAATTCCGGCGGTCATCCTCGTGCGCGATGGAACGGTAATTCCGGAAATCAAACCGGCGCAATCCACGATGGATTTGGACTGGTCGAAACTGGACCTGGTGGCTTTTGCAAAAAATGCGGAAGAAGCGAAGGGCCTCGTTTGCCTGCCTTCAGACAACGTGCTGCACGAAATCTCGTTGCGGAAAAACGGCGGCAGCTTCGAGCTCACGCAGGATCCGCTGGCGGGAAAAGTTTCCTGGAACATCCGTTCGCCGCAGCCATGAACCGTTTGCGAATACTGCTGTGTTGTTTGGCAGTCCTTTTGCCATGCCGGAGTTCTCTCGCGCAACAATACGTCTGGCGCAATGTGGTTATCCGCGGCGGCGGCTTCGTGACGAGCATCCTCTTTCATCCGCAGGAGAAAAATCTGGTCTATGCCCGCACGGACGTTGGCGGCGCGTATCGCTCGACCGACGGCGGGAGGCGCTGGACGCCGATGACCGATTGGATCCAGGGAATTGATTTTACCGGCATCGAAAGTTTCGCGGTCGATCCGAAGGATACCAATCGCATTTATCTGGCGGCCGGGATTTACAGCGGCATGCGCGCGGCGATTTTGAGATCGGACGATCAGGGGCGCACCTGGCGGCAAACGGAGGTTCCGTTCAAAATGGGCGGCAATGAGACGGGCCGATTCAACGGCGAGCGGCTGGCGGTCGATCCGAACGATGGCAAAATCCTTTTCTTCGGCTCGCGGCATGATGGATTGTGGAAAAGCACGGATCGCGGCGCGGCCTGGAGCAAAGTAGAAAGCTTTCCGCAAGTCGATGGACTCAAAGTCGCATTGGGCGTTCCCGCCGGGGAATGGGGCGCGCGACCGCCGCAGCAGGTGGGGATTGTTTTTGTGCAATTCGATCCGACGTCGGGCTCGCAAGGCAAACCGACTCCATCGATTTACGCAGGTGTTTCGACGAGCGGAACCAATTTTTTCGAGAGCGAGGACGGCGGGAAAAGTTGGCAGCCAGTGCCGAAACAGCCAATCGGTTTGCGGCCCAATCACGCCGTCATTTCAAGCGATGGAGCCATCTATTTGACTTATGGCAAGCAAGCCGGGCCGGAAATGATGACGGGCGGGGCGGTGTGGAAGTTCGTTCCAAAAACAGGCGCGTGGACGGACATCACGCCGCTTGAATCTCCAGACCAGGGCCAGGTGTTTGGCTATGGAGCGGTGGCCGTGGACGCGAATAACCCGCCAGACTTGGTCGTCACGACATTTGGACGCTGGCATCCGCACGATGAAATGTTTCGCAGCACGAACGGCGGCGCGAATTGGGTGCCCCTGCTCGAAAACGCAAAGTGGAATCATGATGGCGCGCCCTATGTCGAAGGCCGGGTGGCGCACTGGATGGGCAGTATTGGGATTGATCCGTTCGATTCGAACCACGTGCTGTTCACGACGGGTTATGGCATTTGGGGTTGCGACGATTTGATGGATGCTGATGCGGGAAAACCCTTGCAATGGCACTTTTGCGATGAGGGATTGGAAGAGACGGTGCCGCTGGCGCTCATCAGTCCACCGGAAGGCGCGCATTTGTTGAGCGGTGTGGGCGATATCGATTGCTTTCGTCATGACGATTTGGAAGCGTCGCCGACGGTTTCTGAGGGGCCGCGCTTTTCGAACACGGAAGATATGATGTTCGCTGGAAAAAGGCCGCTGTTCATCGTGCGCACCGGGACGGGCAAGAGTTCCGTCCATGCGGCCTTGTCCGTGGATGGCGGACGGAGTTGGCAGGCGCTCGCGAGCGAACCTGCGGGCGGCGATGGCGGCGGGACGATTACAATTTCGGCCGATGGCGCGACCATTGTCTGGACTCCGCGCCCGGGCGTGCCGAGTGTATCGACGAACCGCGGTGAGACGTGGACGAGTTGCGAAGGGTTGACGCGCGGGTTGCGCGTGATTGCCGACATGGTGAATCCGGCGCGGTTTTACGCGGTGGATAATCGTACTGGAAAAATGCTGGCCAGCACGAACGGCGCGGCGGCGTTTTTCGAGACCGGCGCTAGTTTTCCCGTGGATAATAATGTCCGGTTCGGGCGCGCAACGATTTCGGCGACGCCCGGAATCGAAGGCGACTTGTGGGTCACGCTGGGAACGAACGGACTGTATCACTCGCGGGATGGTGGCGGGCATTTTGAAAAGAACAAGCGCGTGCGGAATGCGGTTTCACTCGGCTTCGGCAAGGCAGCGCCGGGCAAAGCTTTTCCGGCGTTGTATCTCTCGGGAAACGTGGGACGCGGGGAAGGGCTTTATCGTTCGTTGGATTCGGGTGAGAGCTGGGTCCGGATCAATGACGACCAACATCAATATGGCGCCATCAGCCACGTCACGGGCGATCCGCGGATTTTCGGGCGCGTTTATTTTGCGACGAGCGGGCGCGGCATTATTTACGGTGACGAGGTGAAGGAATTATGAAGCGAATGCTCCTGATTTTTCTCCTGCTCGCGGCGCTGGATTGCCGCGCGGGGCAGTACACGAATTTCGATCTGGCCATTTACATCCCGGTCGGCGCGGTCAAAAGTTTTGCCGACCCGCAAAAGCTTGAGGCCGATTGGAACCGCATCAGCCGGCAATTAAAAGTGGACAAGGTTTACATCGAAGCGCAGCGCGATCGCAATGTCGCGAGCGATGAGGTGCTGGAACGCGTGAAGCAATTTTTCATCGATCGTCACGTGCGCGTGGCGGGCGGCATGGCTCTTTCGGACGGCGGCGGCGGGCAGTTCAAATCATTCTGCTACACGGATCCGAACGACCGTGCGTTCATCAAGAACGCGGTGGAACTGGCGGCCCGGCATTTCGATGAAATTATACAGGACGATTTCTTTTTCGTGACGACGAAGACGGAGTCGGATATCGCCGCGAAAGGGGACCGGAGCTGGACGCAATTTCGGCTGGCGCTGATGGATGACGCGGCGGAGAATCTCATCATCAAACCAGCGCGCGCCGTGAATCCGCACGTGAAACTCGTCATCAAGTTTCCGAATTGGTACGAGCATTTTCAGGGTTCGGGCTACGATCTCGACAAGGAGCCGAAAATGTTCGACGGAATCTACACCGGCACGGAGACGCGCGACCCGGTCATGACGGATCAACATTTGCAGCAGTATGAGAGCTACCAGATTTTTCGGTATTTCGAAAACATCGCGCCGGGGCGCAACGGCGGCGGTTGGGTGGACACTTACAGCATCAATTATATTGATCGCTACGCGGAACAACTCTGGGACACGCTGTTCGCGAAAGCGCCGGAGCTGATGCTGTTCGAATGGACGGCCATGAGCCGGCCGATTGAGCCGGGCGACCGTGAAGCGTGGAGCGGCTTGAGCACCAGTTTCAATTACGACGAGATGCTGCGAGGCAGAACGAACGCCACGATGGCGTCGGTGGCGAGTTATTCCGTCGAGCAGGCCGACAAATTTCTCGGTCATCTCGGCAACCCGATCGGCATTGCGTGCTACAAACCTTATCAATCGTCCGGCGAGGATTTCCTGCACAATTATTTCGGCATGATCGGCATTCCGATTGATTTGCGCCCGGAATTCCCCACGAATGCGAGCGTGATTTTGCTGACGGAATCGGCGGCGGTCGATCCGGATATTGTGGCGAAAATCAAAGGCCAGCTGGTCGCCGGAAAATCGGTGGTCATCACCTCCGGGTTGCTTCGGGCGCTGCAAGGGAAAGGCATTGAGGACATCGCGGAGGTGAAATACACCAGCCGCAAGGTGCTGGCGCATACATTTTCGAGCGGATTCGGCGCAGGGAATGCGTCGAAGCTCGGAGAGACGAACGAGGACGTTTTATTTCCGCAGATTGAATTCCTGACCAACGACGCGTGGTCGCTCGTGCGCGCGGAGGCGAATGGAAATGCGTTTCCGCTGTTCCTGATGGACCGATATGCGCGAGGCATTCTTTACGTGTGGACCATTCCGGAGAATTTCAACGACCTTTACCGGCTGCCTCCGCAGGTCACGTGGGCGGTCAAAAATTATGTCATGCAGGGGTTCCCGGTGCGCGTGGACGGGCCGGCGCAAGTGGCATTGTTCGCTTACGATAACAACACCTTCATCGTGCAGAATTTTGCCTCCACGGGAATCGACGCGCGGGCTTCGGTGAATGGGGATTTTTCGCGGCTGAGAAACATCGTGACCGGTGACACGGTGACTGGACATGCGCGCGGTGAATTCGGGCGCCGACGCGGCCAGGATGAGGACGGCAGCCGTGTGATATTCAACATCCATCTGCCGCCGCACAGCTACGAAGTGTTTGCCATGGAGAAATGAATGGGTTATCAGCATCCGCATGAAATTCACATCCCTCGCGGTCAAGTTGGCGGCGATTTTCCTGATGGTGGCGGCGGCGCGCGCCGCTGAATCACCGCGGGAAAGGACATCGATCGATTTCGGCTGGAAATTCCATCTCGGCGACGATTGGCCGAACGCGTTGCATCTGGATAAAGCCGGGTCGAGCGGCGGGCCGGCGAGTGCATCGTTCGGTGATGCGACCTGGCGCACAGTGAATTTGCCGCACGATTGGGCGGTGGAATTGCCGTTCGATTCCAGCGCGGACGGAGGGCACGGGTTCAAGCCGGTCGGGCCGGGATTTCCGCACAACAGCGTGGCATGGTATCGCCGGAAATTTGATTTGCCGAAGGAGGACGCGGGCCAGCGGCTTTGGCTGGAATTCGACGGCGTGTTTCGCGACGCGGAAGTGTTTGTGAACGGCTGGTACATCGGCCATCACGAGAGCGGTTACAGCAGCTTTCGCTTTGACATCACGGACGTGGCGAATTACGGCGGGAATAACGTGATCTCCGTGCGGGTCGACGCGAGCAAATTTGAGGGCTGGTTTTATGAAGGCGAGGGAATTTACCGGCACGTCTGGCTGGTGAAAACCGCCCCGGTGGCGATCGCGCCGGATGGGATTTTTGTTTATTCGAAATTCAAAACGGCGGTGCCGAAAGGGCCGGCCGAAATTCACGTTCAGACCGAATTGGGCAATTGGCGAACCAATGCCGCCAAGGCGATGGTGCGTTGCGAGATTCTTTCGCCATCGGGCAAAGTGCTGGCGACGATGCATCGCGAAACGACGGTGCCGGCGCCTGGATTCAGCGAGGTTGAGCAAACCACGCGCGTGGCCCATCCCGAGCTTTGGTCGCCGGAATCGCCCAAACTTTACCGGCTCGTGACGACGATTGAATCGAATGGGAAGATTGTGGATCGCAAGGAAACGGAATTTGGAATTCGCACCATCGCATTTGATCCTGATCGCGGATTTTTGCTGAACGGCGAGCACTACGAACTCAAGGGCACGTGCAATCACCAGGACATGGCGGGCGTGGGCGCGGCGTTGCCGGATGCGCTGCAATATTTCCGCATCGCGAAGCTGAAGGAATTCGGCTGCAACGCGTATCGAACCTCGCACAACGCGCCGACGCCGGAATTGCTCGAAGCGTGCGACCGGCTGGGAATGATTGTGATGGATGAGAACCGGTTGCTGGGCAGCGATGCGCAAAACATGGCGCGCTGGAATGGCCAGATTCGCCGCGACCGAAATCATGCGAGCGTTTGCATCTG
This sequence comes from Candidatus Angelobacter sp., assembly GCA_035606845.1. Taxonomy (GTDB): domain Bacteria; phylum Verrucomicrobiota; class Verrucomicrobiia; order Limisphaerales; family DASXHY01; genus DASXHY01. Next base: position 109,921 of record DATNEA010000022.1, read on the forward strand.
GAGCCTGGCGAATGAGGAGTTTTCCGTGCAGGACTCACCACAGGCCGCGAGCGTTGCGCGGACGATGCAGGATTTTGTGCGTCGGCTGGATCCGACGCGGCCAGTGACGTATGCCTCACCCGAAGGAGATGTTTTTATGGGCGTGAATTCGGTTATTCAGGTGCGCGGCTGGAATTATCACGTCGGTTCGGACATGGACAAATATCACGCCGAGCATCCCACGCAGCCGGAAGTTGGCACGGAGCAGGGCAGCACGGTGAGCACGCGCGGCATTTACACGAACGATGCCACGCGCGGCTATGTGAGCGCCTATGATGACAACGCGCCGAGTTGGGCGACGACCGCGGAGCGCTGGTGGGGTTACTTTCAACCGCGCCCGTGGCTGAGCGGCGGGTTTGTGTGGACGGGGTTTGATTATCGCGGCGAGCCGACGCCGTATTCGTGGCCGTGCATCAATTCGCATTTCGGCATTCTCGACACGTGCGGTTTCCCGAAGGACAATTTTTATTATTACCAGGCGTGGTGGACCGACAAACCGATGGTGCACCTGCTGCCGCATTGGAATTGGCCGGGCCGGGAAGGGCAGGAAATCGATGTGCGCGCGCTGAGCAATTGCGAGGAGGTGGAATTGTTCCTGAACGGCCAAAGCCTGGGCAGGAAGACGATGAAACGGAATTCCGAATTGAAATGGATGGTGAAATACGCGCCGGGAATTTTGAGCGCGAAAGGTTTCAACGGCGGCAAAGTGGTCGCTGAGACGAAAGTGGAAACCACCGGCGAACCGGCGTCGGTGCAACTCGCGGCCAACCGTTCATCCATCAAGGCGGATGGGCGGGACGTGTCGGTGATTACCGTTTCGGTCACGGATTCAGAGGGGCGCGTCGTGCCGGTGGCGTCGAACAAGATTCATTTCCAATTGGACGGGCCGGGAAAAATCATCGGCGTCGGCAATGGCGACCCGAGCTGCCATGAGCCGGACCAGTTCATTGCCGCGACGCCGTTTCACACGCGACCGGTTGCTGGCTGGCGTTGGAAGCGGGTCGCGAATGTTTATGCGGCCAATTTGCCGGAGACGGCCGAGATTTGCGACGATTCAACCTGGCAAAGCGCGGATGTGAATTCGGACAGCGGGCCATTGCAAAACGAGGACCGGGCGGTCTTCCGCGCCCAATTCAACGTGACGCCGGAGGACCTGAATGCGGTTTCGATCGACATGGATTTCGAGAGGATCGATGAGGACGGCACTATTTACATTAACGGGCAACGGGCCGGTGAATCGCACAATTGGGCCGACCCGGCGAGTGTGGATGTGAAACGATTTTTACATGCCGGGACGAATTCGGTGGCCGTGGCGGTGCAGAATTGGAACGGGCCGGGGGGCGTCAATAAGGGTGTGTTGCTGCAATTTGGAGAAAAGCCCGCGCCAGTGGATTGGCAACGGAGCGTTTTCAACGGGCTTGCGGAAGTGATTGTTCAATCGGAAAAGGAACCGGGAGAGATCAAGTTGACGGCGACGAGTGATGGGTTGAAGGCGGGCGAGGTTCAGTTGAATACGGCGCCGTAGTGCCGCTCTCTCAGTCCAAATCACAATAGCCGCGGACGAGTCCGCGCGGATATAGAGTGATTGCCAAAAACAATTCCGAATGGAAAACAGACGCTTCGCGTCCCTGAGATCTGAGCACCACCCAATGTATCGCGCGTAAAAATGGCGCCGATTCACGGGTGTGTTGCCCAATTGCCCGGAGCGCGGCTCTGTGAGCCGCAGCAACATTCCATTATCACAAATCGCCGAATTCGTTCACACGTTTTGCCTTCCACACCTTGCTGCGGGTCGCAGACCCGCGCTCCTGTCGATTCGGGCAACACGCACTCACGCCGGCGGCTACAATGTTATCTTAACAATTCTATTGCGATTGCAGGAGGTAAAACTCGCGACTGTTGATGAGGGGATTGGTGAAATTGAAGGTGCCGTCGGAATTAAATTGATTCGTCCAGATGGGCGTCCACAGATCCAGTGGCAGCGTCATATTGGTCGAGCCGAGGATGTGATACGTTTCGCCCGCCGTGCCGCCGGAGCCGCTCATGATGATTTGGTCGCCGGCGATGCTCGCGTGCCAAACCACATTTGGCGGCGGCGCGACGGAGGACATGACCAGGCCGACGGTGTTCGTCATGCGGCTGCCGTCGTTCCCGGCGACGGTGAAGATGAAGCTGGACTGGCCGGAGTAGCCGAGCGGAGTGGTGAATTGCGCGGTGTGGTGATCGGGCAAGAGACTCACGCTGCCATTGACCGCGCCCGACACGGTGTACACCGGATTGGCGTTGGTGAAGCCGCCGGCGTATTGGGCGAGATCCACGTTGGCAACGTTCGTGTTTGCCACGACGTGGGGGCCGGCGAGCCAGTTCAAATAAACTTCGAGCTGCGTATAGCCGCTCAGGGTCAGATTTGTGTTGTCGTTGGGATTCGCGGAATTCAGGCCAACGGCATTCTCCCAGAAATCCGGCAGGCCGTCGTTGTCGGAATCCGCGGGCGCCGTGCCGCCGGCGATGCTTCCATAGCCATTGTTTTCGAGGCCGGTGGAGGCCTGGGATGTGTAAAGGCCGCTATCCGGCCCGGCAGTACCCGCGCCGGTTCCGGCGCTGCCGTTGCCGAGCGTTTGGATTTGCCCGAGCAACAGGGAATCCATGTCATCGCGCGGCAACGCGCCGGCCTGTGACATCGCGATGCGATAAGCGGAAACTTGCGAATAGATCGGAACGCTCGTTGTCCAGGTGGACCACGGCGAACTCAAAATCGTGCCACCGCCTTGATAGCCGGGCAGGGGAACGGTTGTGCTGCCGTTGAGCACGCCGTCTTTGTTCGCGTCCTCGAGGTTGCCGCTGAAATACATGCTTTGGTTGTTGTCGATTTGGAACCAGGTGTCGTCGGTGGTGCCGGAGCCGGGGCCCATGATGAAATAATTGTTCACGAGATCGTGATTGAAGGGCGTGCTCGTGTGCGTGGTGTAACCGGCCTGGTAATTGTAAAGGATGTTGTTGATGAAAACCGTGTTGATCTTTGCGAGCGGGTTGCGGTTGTGCGAATTGGCGAAGATGTTGTAGAACCACGAAAAACTTTCGCCCACCGATTCCGTGTGCGCGCCGAATTGCTGGTAGATGGGATTGGCATCGATGCAATTCTGCACGGTAATGGCGGAGCAACTGACGGCATCGATGTTGTTCCACGGGCCGAATTCGAAGGTGACGTGATCGAGGATGCAATTGGTCGCTTCGAAAAGGCTCAGGCAATCATCGCCGGTGCTGGCGGTGTTGCTGCCGGGGCGGATGCGGATGTCGCGGCAAATGATGTTCGACGAACCGGAGAAAGAGATTTCGCCGCCTTCAAAGCCAATCCCGCCGCCGGGTGCGGTTTGGCCGGCGATGGTTATGTTATCGCTGACGCTGACGGCGGATTGCAGGGCGACGTAACCGCCGACGTTGAAGACGACGATGCGTCGGGAGTGGCTCACGGCATCGCGGAACGAGCCGACGCCGCTGTCGGCGAGAGTGGTCACGTGGTAAATCGAGCCACCGCGTCCGCCGGTCGCGCCGGAACCGAAACCATACGCGCCTGGAAACGAGGGGACGTTGGTCGCGATGGTGCCGACGATAAGATTCACTTGCCCGGGCGTGCTGGTGTCGATCTGGTAGAGCTTGCCGGCAGGCAGGGAGCCGAGCGTGATGGAGCTCGCCAGCAAATTGCCGCTATAGGTGAACAGCGGGTAGGTGCCGCTGCCGAACGCGCCGGAATTTGTGACGTTCAACGTCCCGGCGAGGCTCAAATCACCACCCACAATGACGCGATCGTTGTTCGCGCCGAGAGCGAAATTCATCACCGAACCGGAATTCATCGTGAGATTGCTGGAAACCGTCAACAATGTCGACGCGCCGAAAGGATTTCCGGGCATCAACACGCCGCCGTTATTAATCGTAACGGCGCCGCCAATTGTCCCGCTGCCTCCCAGCCGCCCGCCGCTGTTCACGGTGACTGCGCCGGTGCCGATGGCATCGTTCACGAGGAGCGTTCCGTTGCTGACGAGCGTGCTGCCGGTGTAGGTGTCATTGACGGCGAGGATTACCGTCGCCCCGCCGAGAACCGCCAGCGTGCCCGTGCCGCTGATAGTACCATTGACGCCGTTGGTTTCGGAATTGTTGAAAACCAGCGCGCTATTATTGATCACATTGGCCCCATAAATCGCGGCGGCTGTGCCGATTTGGAGCGTGCCGGAATTGATCGTGGTCCCGCCGCTGAAGGAGTTGCTGCCGCTGAGCGTGACCGTGGCCGGGCCGGAAAGCACGAGGCTGCCGGTGCCGCTGATGTCGTTGCTCAAGGTCGTGTTCGCCGGCTCGTCCAGAAGCAGAACGCCATCGTTCTGCACCGCGCCGCTGCCAATCGCGCCCCCGGTGGCGCCATTGCCAAGCTGCAGCGTGCCCTGTCCGATGGTGGTCACGCCGACGTAATCATTCATCGTCAAAACGGTGAGCGCGCCGGAATTGGTTTTATTGAACGAAACTGTGCCAGTAATGTTTCCCGCGCCTTGGAAAATGTAATTGGCGGCGGCATCGACCGTTACGGAGGCGGGTTGCAGCGCGCCGGCGAGATTGACGATGTGATTGGTGGACGTGTCATCGAAGGTGACGAAATTGCCGTTCGTGAAGGTATCGGGCTGGCCGGCATTGAGCCAGTTGGTGCTGGTCAAATCCCACAGATTGGCCGAACCGTCGCCGACCCACGTCCGGGCGGTGCCGCCGGTCGGAGAAACGATGAGATCGACGCCGGTAGCCGTGACGTTAAGCACGGCTTGCAAGCCGCTGCCGGGCGAGCCGACGAGTTGAAGATTGTTCGCGTTGCCACTGACGCCGGCGCATCGGATCAAATGATACGTGCCCTGGAAGAGCGAGCCGGCCAGTGGATTGATGACGATCTGGTTCACACCGCTCAGTTTCAGGATGTCGCCAACGCTGATGCGATCATTGCCGGGGTCGTTCGGGTTGAGCGCCAAATCAAACTGGCAGGTGACGCCTCCGTTCAGGGTAAGATTTGCGTTGATGGTCAATGTGCCGGGGAAACCGTTCGCGCCCGGCGTTATCGTGCTACCCGTGGCGGTGATGTTGCCGGTCACGGTGCCGTAACCGGAAAGACTTTGGCCGGAGCTGAGCGTGAGCGTGTTCATTCCAGCCAGGTCCAGGATGGCGGCCGTATTGCTCAACACGATGGACGAGCCGGTGAACGTCGAGCCTGCACCGCTCCAAGCGAGTTTTCCATTGCTGATGGAAACGTTGCCATCGTAATTGTTCGTTCCGCTCAAAGTCAAATTGCCTCCAAGCAAGGTGAGCGCGACGGGTTGGCTGCCGCCCGCGATGGTGCCTGCGAACGTCGCGTTGGCCGCGCCATTGCTGAAGGTGAGCGTGGAAGTATTCGCGGCGCTGCTGTTGGTGATGAGCTGATGGGAGCCGAAAGAGGACAGGCCGGATAGTTGCAGGTTGAAACCGCCCAAATCGAGTGTGCCGCCGCCGAAGATCGACAGCGAAGTCCCATCCGGGATCGCCCCTGCGTGGCCCATAATGATCGAACCGGCGCCGATGCTCGTGCTGCCGGTGTAAGTGTTGGCATTGTTCAAACTGAGCACGCCGCCGCCGATTTTATTGATCCCGCCGCTGCCGCTGAGCACACCCGTGAGGGTGATGTTGTGCGGCGCACCGCTGAGGTCGGCGGCATTGAAATTCACGTAACCGCTGCCGAGAGTCATGTTGGCATTGCCCATCCAATCAGCCGTCGCGCCGAGGACACTTTGCCCTCCCAGGGAGATTGTCGTGGTTCCGGAATTCAAAATGTTAAAGCCACTGGCGCCGAGATAAAGGCTGGCGTTATTCGTAATGCGCGCAACCAGCCCGGAAGCCGAATTCGGAAACACGCGAATGCCCTCGGCAGAAAATGTGCCACCCAACACGCTGAACCAGCTCGTGAAATTGGCGGTGACCGACAGGTCGGCTGTGCCGCCGCAAACGACAGTTCCACCGGTTTGATAATACCGAACCTCGCGGCCCTTGGTCGCCGAGCCGGTTCCAAGTTGCAGGCTCCCGGCGTTGGTGATGATGCCACCACCGACGGCCATGGTGGCGTAGGAATTGCGCGTGCCGATGGCGATGCTGTTGGCGTAAACCGTGCCGCCGGAAACGATGAAACCCTTGCCGTTTCCCTCGTTATTCCGGCCGACGATCACGTCGCCGAGGCTGGCGACCGCGCCGGAATTGATTTTGAGCTGGCCGTTGCCGTCGAAGCTGCTGTTGTTGTCCACCTGCGTGGTCGCATTGGTCATCACTCCGCTGACGTTCACGATGGCGTTGTAATCATTGAAGCTGAGCGTGCCGTTGTTCATGACGCCGCCGCTGTTCACGTTGAGGGTTTGAGCACTGGTGCCGGTAAGCGTGGTGGTGCCGTCCACATTAAAACCGCCGGCAGTGATGGTCAGGGTCGGGACGCTTGCGGAGGAACCGGCCAGTCCGAGCGTGAGCGAACCGATGCTCGGCGCCGCCATGGGTGAACTGTAAGTGACCGTGAATGTGCCGGAGTTCGCGATGAGCGCGCTGTCACCGGCGCCGGGCACCGCGGCGGGATTCCAATTGACGGACGTATTCCAATCGCCGCTCGAAGCCGAGGCCCAGGAAGTTTGGGCCTGGCTCTTCAGCAATCCCAGACAGGCGATTGCAACGACAACAATGCTGGCCTTCAAAACGGACGGGGTGTGTTCCATGCAGGGAGATTTTAGCTCAACATGTGTTGCGGCTGTGTCCGCGGTTGTCACTGGCCAAGCGGCGGAGGGCCGCCGCGCTCCGGAACCTGGCGGAAGTTTTTTTGCCCATTGACTCGCGATAGCGTCTCGGAGTGCGCCAGCCCTCTGGGGCTTTTTGGCGCGCGCCTGTCTCAATCTTCAAATGCAAGCCGGCCATGTTCATTTGGACAGTTCAAGGTCCGTGAAAATGGTGTCGTATTGCTGGGCAGACGCCGCCGTTTCCTGGGTCGTAAGTTTGGTGCGGGCTAAGTTGAATGCGTCCATATTGAACGCGTAGGCGACGGAGCCGTCCGTGAACATCACGTCCCAGCCCTTCGAGGGATAATGCGCGAAGCCGTTCGGGCTGAAATCCACTCCCACACCGCCGCTCGCCCTCTGTTCCAGGTAATCCATGGCCAGGAGCTTGTGCCCTTTGAAATCGCTGGTTTTTTGGAACAGCCGCCGCGCGTTGGCGTCACTGGAGCTGCCGGTGAACCCCGCGGCATTCACTATTCGAGGATTGAACATAATCGTGGAGCGGACCTGTCCGTCCGAGCCGGTGCTCATGAACTCCGGGTTCGAGTAGGCGTCAGCGGCCAGCAATGACGTGTGAGGAAAGCTTGGGCAAAACAGGACCTTGGGATTTCCCAATTGCCCGGCGGCATACAGGTAACCGAGGTTTTGAAACTCCCATCCCGGCTTGGTGGAGGCGGGCACGTGTGTGTTCGCCGGGGCGCTGGAGGAAGTCGGCCCCACGACGTAACGGGTATAGTGCTCGCCGCGGATAATATTCAGCAGATGGCCATTGCCAGTATCCAGCCAAATCGGAAGCCAGTCATTGAAGTCTCCGGCGTAAATCATGGTGGCAAGATAGACCTGGTGCATGTTGTTCAGGCACTGCGTCCGGTAGGCTTTGCGTTTGGCGTTGGAGAGGGCGGGCAGGATCATCGCGGCCAAAATGGCAATGATGGCAATGACGACCAGCAATTCAATCAAAGTGAATGCGGAGGACGGTTGCGGTTCGAGGTGTGCGGCTTTCGTTTTCATGGTGTGTCTGGGGCAAAACGTTGCGGCATGCTCGTGCGAATTGAATCAACATCGCATTTTCCGCAACAAATGCCATCGGATGTTAATCCGATGGGCAGGTAAATCATGGTTCCAAACCATTGGTTATTTGGACGGGCGCGGAGTCGATTTTGACCGTAGCCGAATCGAGACCGGGGCGGGCGGCAATCAAAGTGATGGTTCCAGGCTTGAGAGTGGAGCGGATGGCGACGCGGTTGATGCCGCATTCGGTGTCGAGGTAGAGGTTGTTAATGGAATGCGGTATGCCGCTGTTATAGCCGCCGCGCCAGATGGCCGGGCCTTCCAATTTGAAATCGACGCGCGCTTCATCGGTCGGGCAACGACGGCCCTCGGCATCCACGACTTCCACATCAAAGAAGGCGACATCCGAGCCGTCAGCTTGCAAGCCGTGCGGGCCGACGTGCGGTGTCAATTTCAATGCTTTTGCCGGGCCAGCGGTGAGGATTTCGTCCTGCGCGACGATTTTGCCCGCGGCTTTCGCGATGGCGGAAATTTTCCCCGGTTCAAATTGAATGTTCGGGAACGCGAAGATGAAGCCATTCGTTGGATTCGTCACCACGCCTTTGGATTTTCCGTTCACGAAGAGTTCCACGGAATCGCAATGGTTGGCGGCGACGTAGATAGTCTTCACCGTGTTCGTGGGATAAGTCCAGTGGCCGATGATGTGAATGTCCGGCGCGGGATTTTGCATGACACGATAAACGTAATACGCCTGCTTGGGCAACCGCACGGAATCCACCTTGCCGCTCACGCGCGCCACTTCGCTGCTGTCCTGCCGTCCGTCGGCGTTGGAATCGGACCAAAAGATGGAAGCGTAACCGGACCATTTGGAATGCGCGGGATCGGTGTTGGAAATTTTGTTCTCGCAATACTCGTAATAACGTTTCGCCGCGCCCAGGCAAAACGTTTCGGAGTTCAAATTCCAGGTGTCGTCCGGGCCTTTCTTGAAACCGAAATGCGGCGGCGAATAATCATCCCAGAACCGGCGCGCGGCTTCTTCTCGATAATCTTCCGTCTCGATGAGCGGCGCGCGATCGCGGCGTTCGGCGCTGTAGGCGCGAAACATTTCGGTGCTGTTCGTCAGATGATCGGTGCGCGGGTCCTGGCCGATCATGACGCCGTAATATTCGGCGATGCGCGTCGTGGCGGGATCGTTGAGCGTGCGGCAACCAACGACGCGGCCGCCGTTGGGATCCCATTGTTTGCGCAAATCCACCATTTCCTGGAGATGTTTCGGCGTGATGGAATTGTTGCCCGCTTCCCAAAACAGGATGCTCGGGTTGTTGCGGAAATAAATCATGGAATCGCGCATCACTTCGACGCGCTGTTCCCATTGGCGGCCTTGCACGTCCTTCTCCTTGTCGCCCGCCGGACAGACTTCGACGATGCCGGCCTTGTCGCACGCGCGGACATCCACGGCTTGGGGCGAGATGTGCATCCAACGCAGGTAATTGGCGTGGGTGCTGCGGATCAAATCCGCATTGTAATCGTGCATCCAATCCGGATACGCCTCGCCGAGGCCGGCCCAGTCATCACTCGAACGCTGCGCGTAGCCGGTCAGCCAGACGAAGCGGTCGTTAATATAGACGCCGCCCGTTCCCGCGCCGCCCTTGAATTCCGTTTTGCGAAAACCGGTCCGGACCTTTTGCACGTCCACGGCCTTGTCATTCACGGTGAGAATGCAATAGACATCGTAAAGATTGGGCGTTTCATCGCTCCAGAATTTCGCGTCCGCGAGTTTGCCGCTGGCAGTGAACGTTTCCTTTTCGCCGCTGACCAAATCCGACGCGTCGCTTTGAAATTGCGCGCAGACCTTTCCGTCGGCATCCACCACCACGGCGGTGAGCGTGATGGATTGCTGGTCGCCACTTTCGTTTTCGACCTGCGATTCCACGTTCACATCGCAGGTTTTGTCGTTGATCGAGAAATTCGAGGGATAGATGTAGATGCCAGTGGTCTTGAGATTTTCGTAGAGCGGCAGCGTTTGATAAATCTTCCCGGTCAGGTGCAGCACGATATCGTGGTTCAACCCGCCGTAATTCGGGTTGAACGCGCGGCCCATCCATTCGTACGACGTGCCGGTGGCTTGCTCCTTGTAATCGTTGCTGTTGTCCACCTTCACCGCGATGACATTTTCCTGGTCGCCGAAATTCACCAACCCGGTGAGATCGAGGCCGCAGGCGGTCACGCCGTTTTCGAACAACCCGGCCGGTTTGCCATTCACCCAAAAACGCCCGGCCTGTTTCAGCCCTTCAAATTCAAGAAACACTTTTCCATTGCGCGCGCCGGCCGGCAGCTTGAAATGCTTGCGATACCACGCGATGCCCGCGTACGCGTGCCGGTCGCCGCCGCTGTGGCTGATGATTTCGTTGTAGGAATCGACGTCGTTGTAAGTGTGCGGCGCGCTGACATCGGTCCATTTGGAATCGTCAAACGCGACTTGCTCCGCGTTCGTCACGTCGCCTTTAAAAAATTTCCAGCCGGGGTTGAAATTGTAATCCACGTGCGGCGATGGCGGGGGAGTGTAGGCCGCCGCCGTGGCAGAGTGGATTTGCAGCGATACGGCTGCCGCAATAATGAGTCTGATGGTCTTGCGCATTTAATCTTTTTTCGCGGTGCGGACGGAATCATTCAATTCCAGCCGGAGGTAATCGTACATGATGCCGCTCATCAAACCGCCGGGCGGCACCGTTAGTTTCAGAGTGTTATTGCCAGCTTTCATCAGCGCAGCGTCGAAGGAAAGGTCGTGTTCGGACCAGGCGCCGCCGATGCCGTCACGATCTATGGTGGCGTTGTACATGAGATTCGTCACGTTGCCGAGCGGATGGCCGTTGATGTCGGCGGTAAGATTGCGCGCGCCCACGCCGCAAATGGCGAGGCGCAATGTGGCGGTCCCGCGCGGCGCGGCGGTCAGCGGAAAGTCCACAGTCCAAGTAGTGGCGCGGCCACGGCCCCTGCCGGTGGTATTCGTGGGGTTTTCATTGTGCGGCACCTGCTCAATAAACCAGTCATAGTGGAAGTTGCTTCGGCCGATGTGGTAGGTGATGTCTTCGGGAAACAATTTCGGATACTGGAGATACCAGCCCCAATGAAAATAATCGTTGCCGGCCAGGAACTCGGAGGCGTTGCGGTTCGGGATGCCGATGTCCCAAAGTTGCCGGCCATAACGAACTGGTTGCCACGCCAGGCTGCCCAGCTTGAGTGTTTGGCCGGCTCTCACGGTGACGTTGCTTAAAGCGAATTCGCCCAGCACGCCGTCGGCAATGGCGTGCAGCGTGTAAGTGCCCGGACGCACGTTCGGGATGGAGAAGTTCCCCTTCGCATCGCCGCGCACCCAGAACTCGTAATTCTTAGCGTCGTTTTGCCATTGCACGACGCGCGGCAGCCGGAAGCCTCCGAACCCGCCAAAACCGCGGCGCCGAAATCGTCCGAAGCGATTGGTCCGGCCACCGGAGGAATTGGTTGAAACTTGAGCGGTGGAATTCGTGTTGGATCTTTCGCTTTCCGCCGAACTGGTGCTGTTGGTGTCGTCCTCGCCGCCGCCGGCCAGGCCAAAACCGCCGCCAAAGCGTCCGCGCGGCATGGCTGCCGGCGCATAATCCGGCGCGCTGAGGCCCACCAGCAAATGGCTCACGACCAATCCCGGCGCTTGCGGATCCTCGATGAGCAATTTGCCGGAAACCGTCGCGCGCTGGTCTTTGTGCGGGTAATCCACTCCGCCCACCCAGGCGAAAGGCCACGCGGCGGTCTCCACCTTTTCGCGGGCCAGTGCGTTTTTCCAGACGGCATCGCGGTTGGGGCCGGCATTGCAATAAATCAGGAACGGCCCGATGACCTTGTTCCAATTATCCGTGGCCGCAATCGTGCACAAGCTGCCGCCGTAATGGCTCCCGCGCCAATAATTCAACAACGTCGGCGGAGCCGCCGCCGTGAGGCTGTCGGTGAACGTGGCGTCGCGATGCGCCGAAAGCTCAAACTTTGTCGGGCCGCCGCTGAGGTATTCGACGGACGGATTGATGAACCAAAGGCCGATATGATGCGCGCTGCTTTGCCAGCCCCACGCGCGGACGTCGAATTGATTGGCCGAATAATCGTATTTGTGCTCGACCTCGCCCTTATCAATCCCCGAGTTCATCCGGCGCGCCTCCTTCATGTTCATGCGGGTGCCGTGGTTCCAATCGTAGGCGGTGATCATCTCCATGTTCCGGTTGGAATCCACCGTCATCCAATCAAAAATGGCATCGTTGAGCTTCATGCAGAAACGCGCTTCACCAACCGAAGTGGCGGCGTAATTGGTCGGGTGACTGAAAATGCAATATGTATAAAGGCCCGAATCGCCGCGCGCCAGGGTGTAACGGATTTCAATGTCCGCCAGGACGCTGCCGCCCGGCCCGCTGCCCATGCGATTGCCGTCCGCGATGCCTTTGAGGGAAATTTCGCCGCGGCCGCCGCCATTCATTCTCGGGTCAATGGTAATGCTGGTGATCCGGCGGTGAGCGCGCTCAATGTTGTGCGACCAATAACCGGGCTCACGCTGCGAGACGTTGTCGACCATTTCCATGCCCCGATACTTCAGCGAGACGAGGTCGCCGGAGGATTTGTCCACCCGCGCGGCCAGAATCCCGTTTTGCAAGGTGTAACTGTATTTATCTTCTGAAATGGTGACCGGCGTCGTTGCGGCAACGACTTTGGCGGCAACGAATAGTCCGATGGCGAGCGGGGCGAGCTTCATAGGCGTTGGTTCAACTGAGTTATCGACATGGCAACCCAGATGGAGTGCACCGAACAAAAGTAACAGAAACCCGTGGTATTAATTGGTAGGGACAGCGCGCTGCGCTGTCCGCACCGGCTGCAAATATCGCGGCCATGAATGGAATCATGAGAAAGTTAATGATGGGCTGGGACACGCGTCGTAGGGTCATCAAAGCACAAGAATCGTCATATTGTCACATGGCGGGGCAGGGCGAGGAAATCGCCATAATTGGGGATGCTAACGATTTCGCGCTTGCCGCAACCTTTGGGCCGCGTCCACAGTCTGTGAATCTTATCAGTTCCGCGCGTCGTGGGAAGTACTTATGAAGGCTTATCGATTGATTTTGTGTTTCGTGATGATGCTGGCTGCGCTTCCGGCTTCCGCATTGGAGCGGACCAATGTTATTTTCAAGATCTTTCAGTTTCCGGCTGACAAAATTCCGCGCATCGACGGCCAGACGGATGATTGGGACATGGTTCCGGACGATTACGCCATCGGCACGGACCAACTCGTGGATGACACCGGCAAACATCCGGCGCCCGATCCCAAAACGCTCAACGTCAGCGTCAAAGTCGGCTGGGTCAAAGGCCTCAACCGGCTTTATTTTCTCTACCAGGCGTATGATGACTATTGGGATTTTTCTCTTCCTGGTTTGCATAACGACACGTTTGAGCTGGTCGTGGATGGCGATCTTTCCGGTGGTCCGTTGATTGAAAGATTTCATCCCGCCAAGGACATTCTCGGCGCCAACGACGCATTCTTTTCTTTTCAAGGCGTTCACGCGCAGAACTATCATATCTTTACGCCGGCGGAAGGAAAGGATTGGTGCATGGCGTGGGACGCGGCGCAATGGATCAAGGATTTGCCTTATGCGAACGCCGCTTATTCCTATGACTTCAAGCCCGGCCAGCCCGGCAAGTTGACGCTGGAATTCTGGATCACGCCGTTCGATTATGCCGGCTACGAAGGGCCGCGGCGGGCGGTCGAATCCGTGCTCGCGGAAAACAAAATCATCGGGATGTCGTGGGCGGTAATTGATTATGACGATGTGAATTCCGGCCAAAACAACGGTTTTTGGAATCTCTCCCGCAAGCACACGATGTATGGCAACGCGTCCGAACTCTGCGCGTTCAAACTGATGCCGCTGGAGCCGCGCTTTCGCAAACCCATTGAAGCGCAATGGTCGTTCAAAATCGTGGACATGGACCGCCGGCTTGTGGCGTTCAAGGATTTGTCCGAGGGCAAGATCACGAGCTGGAAGTGGGATTTCGGCGACGGCGAAACTTCCACCGAACAAAATCCCATCCACGCCTACAAGCAACCCGGCCAGCAATATGTCGTGACGCTGTGGGTGGAAGGGCCGGCGGGGAAATCGCGTCGCGCGAAGGTTTGGGCTGTGTCGGTGAAATAAAAATTGCCAAAATTCATGTTCTAAAAGGCGGGCGCTGCACTGCGGGGCAGCGGCAAAACCTGCAGGTTTTGCACCACCTTTCAGAAGATGAATTTTGGCAACATTCTAAATCCATGAAAAAAATCCTGATGCTGGCTGCGGCGCTCGCGTTCGGCCTTCCGGTGTGGGCAAAAGATTTCAACGTGCTGGATTTCGGCGCGAGAGGAGACGGCGCGACGCTCGACACAGCGGCCGTCCAGCGGGCGATTGATGCCGCGGCGGCCGATGGCGGGCGCGTGGTGATTCCGCATGGGAGGAAATTCCTCATCGCCACGCTGACGTTGAAGAGTGGGATTGATTTTCATGTCGACGGCGAATTGCTCATCAGCACCAACCAGGCGGATTACGCGAGCGACAGTGTCATCACGGCCCTGAATGCGCCCAATTTGAAAATTACCGGTTCAGGAAAAATCAGCGGTCAATCGCTGGCGTTCATGACTGGCTACGACCCGGTGGGCGAATGGTGGTTGTTCAAACCATGGCGGCCAAAAATGTTTTTGCTCACCGGTTGCACGAATCTGACCGTGCGCGACATCACGTTCGGCGATGCGCCATATTGGGGATTGCATCTCCTCGGCTGCGATCACGTGCTCGTCGACAATGTGACGGTGGCCAATCGCCTGGACGTGCCGAATTGCGACGGGCTTGATTGTGATCATTCGAGAAACGTGGAAATTCGCGATTGCCACGTCACGGCCGGCGACGACGCGATTGTCGTGAAGGCGACGCGCCAGGCGCAGGATTTTGGAGCCTGTTCGAATGTGTGGGTACATGATTGCGTATTGGAAACGCAGGATTCGGGGGTGAAAATCGGCACCGAAACGACCGCCGACATTCACGACATCCGTTTCGAGCGCTGCAAAATTCTCCGCGGCAGCCGCGGCCTGACCATTCAACTCCGCGATGAAGGCAACGTGTACAACATTGATTTCAACGACATCGAATTTGTCTCCCGTTATCACGGCGATCCGTGGTGGGGGCGCGGCGAAGCGATTTCATTGACCGCGATTCCGCGTGTGGCCACGAACAAGCTCGGGACGCTGCATGATATTCGCGTTCGCAACGTATCGGGCCGCGCCGAAAACAGCATTCGCATTCGCGGCAGCGCGGAAAGCCGCGTGCGCAATGTGCTGTTGGAAAATGTTTCCGTGAAACTGGATCGCTGGACCCGCTACCGCGGCGGGTTGTTCGACAATCGTCCTACGAAAGTGATTGCCGATATCGAGCCGCATGGCAATCCCGGCATCATGATATCGCAGGCCGATGGCGTCACGCTGCGGCATTGCCGCATCCGCTGGGGCAGCAATCTGCCGGATTATTTCACGCACGCGCTCGAGGCGGAAAACGTGACCGATTTGCAGCTAACCGATTTCATCGGCACGGCGGCTCATCCGGGGTGCGATGAGGCCATTACGATTCATTAGACGATTGCCTCATAGCCGCCGGCGTAAGGGTGTGCTCCCCAATGGACGGAGCGCGGCTCTGTGAGCCGCAGCAACATTCCACTTTCGAAAGTCGCTCAATTTCTTCACGTTCTGCCTTCCACACCTTGCTGCGGGTCGCAGACCCGCGCTCCTTTGGGCAGCATGCCCGTAAGTCGGCGCTTTCTTTTTCGGCCAAATGGATCGCCGCGGACTCACGTCCGCAACTAACGCTATCTCGTCTTAAATTCCAGGATGTTGACGGAGTAGGGCGGCAGCGTGCGGGTAAAGTCGTTGCTCAGGCTGGTGGCTGCTTCGGTCGCGGGCCTGATTTTCGCGGGCTCCTGGATGGAATTCGTATCGTCGGGCTTGTCCGCCTTCAGAACCGTCATGATGCCGGTGTAGGCGATGCTTTGCGCGCCGCTGATTTCAATTTTGACAGTCTCCGGCGTGCCGAGGGTGTTCACCATTTTGAGGAAGATTGTGCCGCTGGCGCTGTCGCGGGTGGCATCAAAGAAGATTTTCCGGATTTGCCGTGGCGGAGGAGCCGGTTGCTCGACCCCGTTGCGCCGGCGGGCAGGCGGCTGCCACATTTCCGTCGGAATGTTTTGAGAATCCGTTGCCAGAATCTCGTCGCCATGCAGTGTGCTGAACATCTTTTGCGCGTAATAGGCCGGCGAGCCGTAGCTGTTCAGCGCGTCGTAGCCAATCAAGTCCGTCCGCCACTGCATCGATCCGCCGGGACGCAGGTCGCTCACGTTGACGAACAGCGGCGCGTAGCAGGAAATGAGGACCAAATCGGAATTGCGCTCCAGGCCGGTCATCCAGGCCGAGTCGCCGAGCGCGCCGGCCATGTTGGGCGTGGGTGAACCGACGCGCGTGGCCCATTCGCCGCAGAAAATTTTCGTGTGGTTTGTCCGTGGATAGCTGTCGTAATCCAGCGCGTGCGCTTCCATCTCCTCTTCGGAGCGATAATAATGCTCATCGAGCAAATCAGGCGTGCGGCTTTTCACTTTCGTGGTGGCGATGATTTGAAGCTGCGGATACCTGGCCTTGATGGCGTCATAGAACTGCGCGAAGCGGCCGTCGTAGTCGGAATTAGTGTCCCAATCCTCGTTGCCCACCTCGACATAACGCAGCTTCAGGGGTTTGGGATGCCCATCCTTGATGCGCTGCGCGCCCCATTTCGTCGAGGCATCGCCGGTCACGTATTCAATTTCGTCCAACGCATCCTGCACGTAAGGCTGCAGGTTCGGGCCGGGTTTGACATACTCATGGCGGAGCGAATAGCCCGCGTAAACGGCCAGCACCGGTTGCATGTTCAGGTCCTCGCACCAGCCGAGAAATTCCGGCAGCCCAAAACCGTCCGTCGACCAGTATTTCCAGGGACTGCGATGGCCCGGGCGCGCGGCCTGATCGCCAATGGTTTTTTTCCAATCAAAACGTTCGTTGATGTGATCGCCCTCCAGATAATTGCCGCCGGGGAACCGCAGGAATTTCGGCTGTAGACCGGCCAGCAGTGCCATCAGGTCCGGCCGCCGGCCATTGGGGCGGTTTTTGTAGGTGGGCGGAAACAATGAAACTTCCTGGAACCAGACGGTGCCCGGCGAGGTCGTCGTGATGGTGAATTGATTGTCCTTCGACGGCGACACGCGCCCAGTTTGGAGAGTGGTTTCAAATTTTTTCCACTCATCGGTGAGGCCGGAAACTTTGGCTTTGGCAAACGTCGTGCGTCCGTTGGTGCTGACGATGGCGACGGTGAGCGAGTCGGAAAAACCATTCGCCGCCTTGGCGTAGAACGAGACGTGATAAGTGGCCCGAGGCTTCACCGGAATGCCCCAATAGCCAGGATTAACGATTCCCGCCGGAGAAGCTTTCGAGGCGTGGCTCGCGTCCATTTTGAGGCTCAGGTTCAACGCGTCATTCAGCGGCGTGCCGTGATCGAGCGAAATCTCGGCGCCGCCGGTGGCGCTCCAGTATTTCACTTCGTTGGTATTCGCCTTGAACGTGCGATTGCGAATCAACTCGCCATAAAGCCCGCCTTCGTAGGAATAATTGATTTCCTCCGTCATCAATCCATACAACGTGGGGCTGACCCAGCCGGTGATCTGGTTGGCCTTGATTTGCAATACCGGAATCTCATTATTCGTTTGAGCGAATAGGGACGCGGTCTGAAAAGCGGTTGCGGCGATCAGGAGAACAACTTGTCTGGATGGCAGACTGCGAAGCATGCGAATCACGTGCATGACGCCAAATTGAAATGTTCCGCCAAAAAGTCCATCACCAATATTGGCTATGATTTTGCCGGCTTTCGGCGGCCACGAGGCCGCAAGGCATTCGCATCGTCATAATTGGCGATTACCCGGCGCGGTGCTTTCGACTACTTTCAACCGCCTATCCGAAACCTTGTTTGCGAAAACGTAGCATCAACCGCAAAGTTTCTTGCGGCGCCGGATGATTTCAAATTGGTGGCGAAGGAAAAAACGGATAATTAAAACAGATGCCATACCGCATGTCCGCGAAATCCGGGTTCAAAATAGCGATGCTGATCGGTTGCTTTGCTGTCGCCGGGATATTGAATTCCAAAGCCGCTGATTTGAAATTCAATTTTGCGTCCCGCAAATTCTCACTAACCAATGCCTATTCGAGCGAATCCGGTTTTGGCCTCGATCGTGGAACTTCCGCGACGTTTTTGCCGCAGGGCGGCATTACGAGCGCGCATCCATTTCTCTATTCAGTGGCGGTTCCGCCGGGCAATTATCTCGTCACGGTCACGT
Source organism: Candidatus Angelobacter sp. (assembly GCA_035606845.1). Lineage (GTDB taxonomy): Bacteria > Verrucomicrobiota > Verrucomicrobiia > Limisphaerales > DASXHY01 > DASXHY01. The sequence goes on from DATNEA010000022.1 coordinate 128,220, forward strand.
TCGGCGATAAAAAAGGCGCCACGACCAATTACGTCAAAGCCGAGGCGCGCCGTTTAATGGTCGACGATGTCATTACCGCCAAAGGCCGGTTCGTCACGCGGCAATTCGTCGTGAACACGCGCACGGTCACCTATCCCGGCGGCAAAGTGCACCTGAAACCGCGCGAGGTGAAGAATGAAGTGGTGACCTGGGACGACAAACTCACGCTGGAGTTCAATGGCCCGCGCCCGGTGCTGCGCTCGCTGAAAATTCGGCCGATTACGAATGTGACCACGGTGTTCATTGCCGGAGATTCCACCGTGTGCGATCAGCCGCTTGAGCCGTGGAACAGTTGGGGGCAGATGTTGCCGCGGTTTTTTGATGATCATGTGACAGTCGCCAATTACGCGGAGAGTGGTGAGTCCATCCGCAGTTCGCTCGGCGCGCATCGCTTTGACAAAATCTTCAGCCTGATTCGTCCCGGCGATTATCTCTTTGTCCAGTTTGGGCACAATGACATGAAAGATCACGCGACGAACGCGCTGGAGGTCTACAAATCGAATTTGCGAAAAATCGTGGCCACCACGCGTTCGGATGGCGCCACGCCGGTGCTGATTACTTCGATGGAACGAAAGGCTGGGGTCCATGGGCCGACGCTCATGGGCTATCCGGACGCGGTGCGCGAAATCGCGCGCGAGACCGGCGCGGCTTTGATCGACCTCAACGCCGCCAGCCTGAAATTCTACCGCGCGCTGGGCACGAATCTTGACCTTGCCTTTGTGGACGGCACGCATCATAACAATTACGGCAGTTACGAACTGGCTCGGTGCGTGGTCGAGGGCATCAGGGAAGATCGTTTGGGCCTGGCCACGCATCTGGCTGCCGACGCGACGCCCTTCGACCCGGCGAAGCCTGATGACGTGAAGAGTTTTTACATGCCGGAAAGCCCCATGCGCGATCCGGCCGCGAAGCCAGAAGGGAATTAACCGGCGGCGACCGTCTGGCGTCTAAGTCGACGAACATGATGATCAAAATCATTCTGGCCCTTTCGCTGATGGCCACCCTCGCCACCGCGGCCACTCCCGAAAATCCGCGCGTTACGGAACCGTTCGATAACGGCTGGCGTTTTTTGAAATCCGATGCCACTGGCGCCGAAGCCGGCGCATTTGATGATTCCGCGTGGACCACCGTGAACCTTCCGCACGACTGGAGCATCTATGGGCCATTCGCCGCGACCAACAAAACCGGTGGAGCAGGGGCGTTCCTGCCGAGCGGCGTGGTCTGGTATCGAAAGCATTTCACCTTGCCGGCGGGGCAATCCAGCCGCCGCGTGTCCATCGAGTTCGATGGCGTGATGCAAAACAGCAAAGTGTGGATCAATGGCACTTTGCTCGGCGAGCGGCCATATGGTTACGTCAGCTTTCGTTATGATCTCACGCCGCATTTGAATTTCGGCGGCGATAATGTGGTCGCGGTGCGCTGCGATACGTCCGAGCAGCCGGCGTCGCGCTGGTATTCGGGCGGCGGCATCTACCGGCACGTGCGGCTTGTTATGGTAAACCCGATTCATACCGCGCCGGATGGTGTATTTGTCAGCACTCCGGAGGTTTCCGCCGACAAGGCTACCGTGCAGATTGAAACGGCGGTGATCAACGAATCGCCGGCCTCGGAGGATGTCACTGTCCAGACCACCTTGATCGCGCCGAACGGAAGAAACGCAGGCACTATTCAATCCACGCTTTCGCTCACCAATGGCGCCGCGAATTTGCTGCGGCAGCGTATCGTGCTTTCAAAACCGAAGCTCTGGAACCTCGATTCACCGCAGCTTTATCATGCCATCGTGAAAATCTCCGACGGCCCAAAGCCGCTGGACGAGGTGAATGTTCCTTTCGGTGTTCGCGACGCGCATTTCGAAGCGGCCACTGGCTTCTGGCTCAACGGGAAAAATTTCAAAATCAAAGGCGTGTGCCTGCACGAAGACGGCGGCGCCTTTGGCGCTGCGGTGCCGCTCGGTATTTGGGCCGATCGCCTCCAGACGCTGAAATCGCTTGGCGTGAATGCCATTCGCACGGCGCACAATCCGCCCGCGCCGGAATTCCTCGACCTCTGCGACCGCATGGGTTTCCTCGTCATGGATGAATTTTTTGATTGCTGGACCGTCGGCAAAAATCCCTACGATTATCATCTGTATTTCAATGAATGGTCCAAGCGCGACGCCGCGGACTCCATTCGCCGCGACCGCAATCATCCCAGCGTCATCATCTACAGCGTCGGCAATGAAATTCACGACACGCCCAAGGCCAAACTTGCCAAGCGCATTCTGATGGGCCTCGTCCTCGTCTGTCACGAAAACGATCCCACGCGCCCGGTCACGCAGGCGTTGTTTCGGCCGAACGTGAGCGGCGATTACACCAATGGCCTGGCTGATTTGCTGGACGTGGTGGGCCAGAATTATCGCGAGAATGAAATCCTGGCCGCGCACGCGCAAAAGCCGACGCGCAAAATTCTCGGCACCGAAAACACCCATGATCGCAACCAGTGGGTTGCCGTGCGCGACCACGCGCCCTATGCCGGCCAATTTCTTTGGACGGGCGTGGATTATCTGGGCGAATCGTGGCGTTGGCCGGCGATTGGCCACGGTTCCGGCCTTTTGGACCGCACGGGGCGCATCCGCCCGCTGGCGCGGCAGCGGGAAAGCTGGTGGGGCGATGCGCCAATGGTGGCCATCGCGCGCCGCGTGGCCGCCAATGATTTGATGCCCAACGACCCCGGCTACGGCGGGCCGGAACGCCACACGCAGGTCTTATTTTCGGATTGGACGCCAAAAAATCTCTCGCCGCACAATGAAGACGTGGAGGTCTATTCGAATTGCAAGGAAGTGGAATTATTTTTAAACGGCAAATCGCTCGGCAGAAAGCCAATCAATGCCGATGCTTCGCCGCGCGTGTGGCATGTGGCGTTCGCGCCTGGAATTTTGAAGGCCGTCGCGCGCAACGACAAAAAAATTGTCGCCACGCAGGAGCTTTTCACCGCCGGCAAGCCCGCCGCGATCAAACTCGAGACCCGCAACCCAAAACTCGGCGCCTCCTGGGATGACGTGGCGATTGTCCGCGCCACGATCGTGGACGCAAACGGGATTCCCGTGCCGCGCGCGGATGATTTGATTTCCTTTGGCATCAGGGGCCTCGGCGTCATTGCCGCGACGGACAACGGTGATAATGCCAACCACGAATCGTTTCAGACGGCACAACGCCAGGCCTATCTCGGCGAGTGTGTGGCTTTCGTGAAGGCGGGCGATAATCACGGCACGATCAAAGTCTCAGCCAACGCCGCCGGATTGAAGCCGAGCTCGGTGACACTGCAAATCGTTCCCTCCGCGCAGCATTAAGAAAGAATCGGAGCGTGGAATTTCATTCCGCGTGTCATCATGATTCAGTGGCAGCCGCCGTCAGGAGGCTCCAATTATGGGGTGCTTCAGTGCATGAACGTTCCCAAAAATCCAGCTCCGCTTCCCGAAAATCAAAAAGTCCCATGCGAATTGCCTATTGCTTTCCTCACCGCGAAGCGACGGCACGCTCTAACGTGCTGCCGACGGCACGTTCCGTGTCCTACAACATTTGTGGAATTGCCCTAACCCCCAAATTCAGCAGGCGCGCTCATTGATGGCTTTCAGTTCTCTCGGGCAACCGTGCTCTCACCTGTCGGTCTGCCGTACTGCGTGAGGCGAACAAGTCGCCGAGCAGCTCGAACATGCGGGCCAATCCGAAAGCCAGCGCACCCAAAATCAAAAATCCCAGGCCCGGCAGTCACCCGTAATAAAGCAGCGCAAATACAGAGGCGAGGACAGAAACACCAGCGACGAGATACAACACTACTTCCATGCGGTCTGCGATTTCCTGGCGTTCATACAATTCCTGCCGTTTCATATTGGAGGGTGCTCTTGCAACGCCAAAGCTCGGGCACAGCCGCCGAAGCTAAGGACCGAATGCAATCCGGCCAAACGAATATCATAAAAGGCTCGAACTGAAAAATAAAACCCCCGGCCAGCTTTCGCCGGCCGGGGCTTTCGAATTTAGCCGCGGCGCGCAGGACCGGCGCGCCGCAGTGTCGGACTATTGCGAGAGATGCAACCGATAGAACGCGTTCGGCACGTTCGGATCGATCGGGATGTTCGTCGAGTCGACGCTCGAGCTGCCGGCCACATCCTGCCAGATCGTGTTCGTGAGGCCGTTGGTCTGCACCTGCAAGGTCCAGCCGAGATGGTCGGCCGGCCAGGAGAGGTTCAGTTTCCCGCCGCTCACGCTGAAGGTGATGTTCGTCGGATTCGGGTTCACGCCGCCGGTCACGGTGGCCACGGTGATGGAGCCGTTGACGGCCGTGTTGTCGGTCCAGGTGTAGGTCACGTTATTGACATCGTTGGTGGGGAGGTTCACCTGCGTGAACGCGCCGCTCAACGCGCCGGCCGTCTTGAACAGTTGGAACGTATCGCCCACTTGCAAGGCCGGGCCAAGGTTGGTGACGTTGAGAACGCCGCCGAGCGTCATGGTCTGGGACGAGATCATGTCGTTGGTGCCGTTGGCGTTTGTGCGATTCAGTTCCATGTAGGTCGTGCCACTGAGAGAGACGTCGTTGGTGATCGTCAAGGTGCCGATGGCATTGCTGAACCCGACATAGACGTTGCCCGCCGTGGCAAGGCTCCCGCGCAACGTGCCGTTGCCTTCGACGGTGCCGCTGGGGCTGAGGATGCTCAGCGCGGAAATATCCAGGATGCCCGGCGCGGCGAGCGCGAAGTCTGAACTGCTGGGCGCGGAGGTCGTGAGGACCAGGACGCCGTTGCTGACGGCGGTGGGTCCGGTGTAGGTCAGCGAGCCGCTCAACGTGAGCGTGCCGGTGCCGACCTTGATGATGCCGACGTTGTCAATGATGGTTCCACCGAAGGTGGTGCTGGTGTTCAAACTGCCGATCCTGAAATTCGCCGCGGCGCCATTGGCGTTGCCCGAAGTGGTGGACTCAATGGTGGTTGAGCCATCATCGGCCAGTTCGCCGAACGGAATTGTCGGCGTGCCGCCGAGGGTGTTGTAGAACGTGACACCACCGTTGCCGGCGTTCGTGCAAAGCACGCTGCCGAAGCCGTTGGTATTGGCGATGCCCAACTGGCCGCCGTTCGCGCTTCCGCTCCAGATGATTTGGCCGGTGAACGCGCTCCAGTTGCCGCTGATGTTACCACGCACATACGCGGCCTGGTAGTTCAACGTGCCGGCGCCGGTGATATTGCCCTGCATCGTGCCACGTTGCGGCCCGACGATGGTGGCGGTCTGCCCTGCCGGGATGTTGATGGTATTATTGAGGCTCGACCAGGTGGGGCCGGTGCTCTGAGGTGGCGCGCCGACGGCGTTAAGAACGGCATTGCTCAAGAGCGTAATCGGACCGGTTCCCAAAGCAACCGGAGTCCCGATGGCGCTCGACGCCGTCAGCGTGACGGTAGCGTTGGTGATGACCGTGCCGCCGGAATACGTATTTCCAGTGGTGCTTTCCACGTCGAAGGTCTGGTTGGCGCCGCCTTCAACAGTCACGGCTACCACGCCGGTGCTGTTCTTGATGGTGCCGCTGAACGTAGTCGTCGCGGCTCCGTTGATGGTCAGCGAGTTGGTCTTTTTCGATAAACTGTTGAGAATGGTTCCGTTCACCGTGTTGTTCGTGCCGGAGAGCGCATTGACGTTGATATTGAAGCCATTCAAATCCAGCGTGCCCGCACTGGTATTTCCACCGTCCAGGACCAGCCAGCCGGTTGAGCCGGGAACGGTTGCGGCGCTGGGGATGGAATCGGCCGCGGCCACTTTGACTGTGCCGCCGTTCACGAGGGTGTTGTTGATATAAGTGTTGCCATTGTTCAACGTGACTGTTGCCGGGCCGGTGAAGGCCAGGCTGCCCCCGTTTCCGGGACCGGTCTTGATGTTTCCGACAGTCAAACTCCCGCTCTTATCGTAGGTCAAAGTGCCGTCGTTCGTGATGGCGCCGGAACCGATGCTGCCATTGGCTCCTCCATTGCCCACCTGCAACGATCCCGAAGAAGTAATCGTCGTGGGGCCGGTGTAGGTGTTGTTGGCCGAGAGCGTCACCACGCCGCTGCCTTCTTGCGTCACCGAACCGCTGCCGGAAATGACGCCGGCAACTTTGTGATTGTCGGATTGGTTGAAGACCAAGGCGCCGTTGTTGGTTACATTGCCCGTTCCCAAATCGCCCAAAGTTCCGCCATTGCCGACTTGCATCGTGCCGCCCTCCAAATCCGTTGGTCCGAAGTTATTATTTGCCGTGGCAACGATCAGGGTTCCGGAGCCCTTCTTCACGATCGCGGTGTTGCCGCTGATTTTGCCGCCGCCAATGCCGGTGCCATCCGCGAACGTATAAGTGGTCGCTGAATTGTTGACCGTCACCGAACTCGGAAGCAATGCGGATTGCAGGTTGACGGTCGGGCTCGCCGAGCCGGTTTCGTCAAAGGTCACCAAGTCGCCGTTCGTGTAGATATATGGATTCGCGCCGAGCAGCCAATCCAAAGTCCCGGCGGTGTCCCACGATGTCCCGGTGCCCGACCAAGTGAGGTTGTCCGAAGCCGCGGTCTGGATCACCAGATCAATTTCTCCCGGAGTGGAGTCGCTCAAAACCGCCAGCGTGCCAGGTTGCGAGAATCCCGTGACCGCCATCGTGCCAGAGGAGCCCGCGCCGCTCGCCAGCGTGCCATACTGAATCAGCTTGTAGCGACCGACTGGCAGCGTGCCCGTCACATTCAACTGCACGGTGCCGCCACTGAGCGTCAGCGCGCCTGCCACGACCACCAGGTCGCTTTGTCCGGCGGTTGCCGAAACATCCACATTCAAAGTTCCACCCGCTATTTGGAGATCGTTGGCAAACGTCAGCGTGCCGACAACGCCGTTGGTTCCCGGCGTGAGGATGCCGTTGGTGCTGATGACCACGCCGCTGATCGTGCCCGAG
>DATNEA010000018.1:0-94707 GCA_035606845.1 Candidatus Angelobacter sp.
GAATTCGATCGGGTCCTCGATGGTGACGATTTTGCAACGGCGCTCGCTGTTGACGACGTCGACGAGGTAATTAAGCGTGGTTGTCTTGCCCGCGCCGGTGGCGCCGGTGATGAGGAACAGGCCGTTGGGTTTGCGGGCCATGTCGTCGATTTTTTCGGGCAGCCCGAGTTCTTCGCGCGTGGCGATCTTCTCGCCGCAGAAGCGAAAACTCATTTCGGAATGACCGTTGCGTTTGTAAAACGTGGCGCGCACGCGGCCGGCGCTTTTGTGCAGCAGGGAAATGCACAGTTCCCATTCCTGCTCGAATTTTTTCTTCTGCTGCTCGTTCAAGAGGCTGTCGGCGATGCGGGTGATTTCGCCTTCGGTCAGCGCGTCTTCGTCGGCGATGATGATTTCGCCGTTCACACGGAAGGCGGGCGGCACGCCCGCGACGAGATGAAGGTCCGAGCCGTCGAATTCCTTCGCCGCCGACAACAACCGATCGAGGTTTTCTGTGCTCATGATTTTTTGAAGAGTCGCCGCAGCCATGCGGGCAGGAATGTGGGGCCTGATAATTTCACCAGTCCGAGACGCGCTTCGCTGCAACCCGGGTTGAGTTGTTTGGCTTGCGTGAAAGACATCCGCGCGGGATTGTCCAGCCCGAGCGCTTCCTGGCAACGGCCCAGTTCGAGCCAAAGAATGAAATGGCCGGCGTTCCATTCGACGGCTTGTTGCAGGAGTTTCATGGCCAGCGCGAATTGTTCGTAAAAATAGCGGATGCGGGCGGCGAGCCAGGCGACGAGCCAATCGCGGGGCGCGAGCATCTGGGCTTTTTCGAAACAATAGTCCGCGCGGGTTTCGCCGCGCGCCAGCAAAACGTCCCCGCGCGCAAGCCAGACGTAGGGGGTGTTGCCGCGCTCCTCGATGGAGGTGTCGGAAAAAATGAGCGCGCCGTCGAGATCGCCGTTGCGGGCAAGGGCGACGGCTTTGGCGGCGAGTAATTCGGGATCGCTGGGAAATTGTTCCAGCGCCTTGTCGGCCCAGAGCTTGGCTTCCTTGAACTCGCGCATTTCGAGGAGCATGCGCACCTGGCCGGTCCAGGCGGTGGGATTTTGGGGATTGAATTCGATGACTTTGCCGTAGCTGCGCAGGGCGGCTTCGAAATTCCCGTTTTCGAACGCGGTCTGGGCCTCGCTCAAATAATAGGGCTCGTCCTTGACCAGCGCTTTTTGCTGGCGTGGCTGCTCTTCGGATTCGCCGCTTAATTCAAGATTTTCGAAACGGCTCATTCTGTTGTGCCTCGGAGTTTGGACAGGGCATGTGCCAGATCGTCACGGGGGATTGTGGGTTGTTTTATTGAAATAGTGTTCCCCTGAGGCCCGAGAGCCACCTCACCCCGGCCCTCTCCCCACTTCGTGGCGGAGAGGGAGGCGGATTCGCCGTGGGATTTTTCATACTGCATTCGCGATTCAGGCGTTTTTACGAGGCAAGTATTAGTTTTATGATCGGCTGAGATTTTCGACGTTGGGGATGCTGGCATGGCGGGCGCGGCCCTCGGCCCAGCGGCGGAGACGGGTGATTTGTTCGTCCATGGTTTTGGCCAATGGAACGGTTTGGGCAATCGCGTGCAGGATGTGTTCGGTGGTCAGGTCGCGCCGGTCGTAGAAGGCGTCGTAAAGGGCGCTGTTTATGGCTTCCTCGATTTCGGCGCCACTGAAAGTTTTGGCGGCGTCGGCCAGGGATCCCAGATCGAAGGCGGTGGCGTCGCGGCCACGTTTGGCGAGGTGGATGCTGAAAATATCCCATCGCTCGTCGCGGTCGGGCAGGTCCACGAAGAAGATTTCATCCAGGCGGCCTTTGCGCAGGAGCTCCGGCGGCAATTGCGAAACATCGTTCGCGGTGGCGACCACGAATACCGGCGCGGTTTTTTCCGAGAGCCAGGTGAGGAAGGTTCCGAAGACGCGCGCGGTGGTGCCGCCGTCCACGTTGCCGGAACCTTGCGAGCCGGCGAAGGCTTTGTCGATTTCATCCACCCACAGAATGGCGGGCGCGACGGAATCGGCAACCGAGATGGCGCGGCGGACGTTTTCCTCGGAGGAGCCGATGAGGCTGCCGAACATGCGCCCCATGTCGAAGCGCAGGAGCGGCAATTGCCACTGGGTCGAGACGGCCTTGGCGCAGAGGCTCTTGCCGCAGCCTTGCACGCCGAGCATCAAAATGCCTTTGGGCGCGGGCAATCCGAACGCGCGCGCTTCGGCGGTGAATGCGGCGGCGCGTTTATTGAGCCATTCCTTCAGCACAGACAGGCCGCCGACGCTGCTGAAATCCTCGTTGGCGGCGTAATATTCCAGCACGCCGCTTTTGCGGATGATTTGTTGTTTTTCGGCGAACACGTCGCTGATGTCATCGCCGCTGAGCCGGCCGCTTTTGACGATAATTTTGGCGAAGACATTCTCGGCTTCGCCGAGCGTGAGGCCCAGCGCGGCTTGCAGCAGGCGCTCGCGGCCTTCATCGTCCAGTTCGATTTTTACTTTGAGGTGGTTGACGTCGGCGGCGATTTTGTCGAGCAAGGCGTTCAAATCCTCGCGGGTGGGCAGGGGGTGGTTGAGGACGGTGATTTCCTTTTCGAGTTCCGTGGGAATTTCCAGGACTGGCGAGACGAGCAAAATCGTTTTGTAACTGTTCTTCAGGTGCAGCGCGATTTCCTTGAGCTTCCGCACGATGGCGAAATTGCTTTTCGTGAGGAACGGATGCAGATCCTTGAAGACGAAGAGGGCTGGTTCGACCTGCTCGATGACCTGATCGAGCGCGGCGAGCGGTTCCTTGGTGGCGGTGCTGCGGCTTTTTTGCGATTGAATGGAAGTGCCGGCGGGGACGATGCCGGTGCTGTAGCTCCATTCGAAGAGTTTTTTCTGGCGTTTCTTCGCGATCTCCATGAGGGCGCTTTGGACGCGCAATTCTTCGCTGGAGACGACGTAAAGGATCGGATAACGGGCGCGGATCAGCGTTTCGAGTTCGCTTTGGAAATTCATAAGAAATAATCGTAGGAGTCGAGGTAAGGAGGCCCTGATCTTTTCGGCGCAGAGAATTCGAGAGCCTCCTTACGTCGGCTGCGACGGTTGCCCTCACCCCGGCCCTCTCCCGTCCGACGGGAGAGGGGGAAGCGTGGGACGCCTTCGAAAGGTCTATTGGCTCGTGGTTTGATACAGCGCAAGAAGTTCGTGGGTGTTGTGACGCCCATTGGAGGGATTAATGCGTTCCGCGCGAAAAATTCGAGAGCCTCCTCACGTCGGCTCCAACAGGCCGCAGGCGGTCGAAATATTATTGCGAAAGAAGATTTCATGAGTTGGTCTGAAATCATTTTCTGGTTCAGCAGTTTCAACCAAACAATCGCTTCCACCACGACTTCGGGGGTTTGGGGAAATCGGCGGTGGATTTTTGCAATCGCTGCTCGATGCTGGCGGGCGCGGAGGTGCGGGCGGCGTCGTGCCGCAGCAATTCCTCGACGTTCGCGAATTCGTGGGCGGAATTTTGCGCGGTGAGATTCTTGGCGAGTTCCTGTTCCAACTCGGGGTTAAATTTATTCTGCTGCTTCATAATATACTTTACTCGGTTTTTTTAAAATTGGCTGCGAATGCTTTGCGGGCGCGGTGCAATTTGCCGCGGACGGCATCGGCGGATTGCTCGGTCAACGCGCCGACTTCCTCGTAGCTGAGCTGTTCATCGGCGATGAGCAGGAGAAGGAGGCGGTATTCATCGGGCAAGGCGTCCAGCGTTTTTTGGATGCGTTCGCCGAGTTCCTTGGTTTCGAGCACGCGCAGGGGCGAATCGCTTTGCGCGACGGCGTTGTCCCAAATGGCTTCGTCGGCGTTGGAAAACATGTGCCGCTCGTTCCAGGATTGCTGGAGGTTGCGGCAATGATTGATGGCGATGCGATAAAGCCAGGTGCGCCAGGAGGCTTCGCCGCGGAATTGATCCATTTTGCGGAAGGCCTTGAGGAAAACGTCGTGCGTGGCGTCCTCGGCTTTTTGGGGGTCGCCGAGGAAACGGAGGGCGAGATAAAAAATGGCGCGGCTATGTTCGGCGTAAAGATCGGCGAACTCTGACGATGCCCAACCGGCGCATTCCTGTTCTGCCATCGGCTCGTTCATGAGCGGTTGTTTCACGGGGATTAGACAATACTTTGGGGGGAATGTCACGCGGGCAATGGTGTTCGAAATCCAAGTGTGTCGCGGAGCGACAGCAGGATATTAGCCAGCCACAAGGTGGCTGGTAAATTGTGGCAGAGCGCTTTTGTCCTGAAAGGACAGTGGAGAGAGCCACCGATTCCAGGGTCCTTCCAGGACGCGCCCGTTTTGTCTCGGTTTCCAGCCACTGCGTGGCTGGCTAATATCCGACTGTCGCTTCGCGACAAAACGTCGATTCCTACTACAGCGCCGTCGACGCTGCACGTTGTCGGCGCAGTCCAAAGTTAACGGCTTATTTATTCACGTCAAAATCGACGCGGGTGCTGGAATCGGTTTGGTCGTTGTCGATTTCCATCTGCTCGAGCTGCCATTGGCCGTTCACTTTTTCGAATTTTTTGGGGATGAAATCTTTCAACAATTTGCCGTGCGCATCGTACGCCTGCGCCATGACGATGCCGCCGCTTTCGTTGTCGATCCACGAGACGACGCGCGAATATCCGGCGGGGGAGGGATTGGGATTGGTGCTTTCCAGGACCTTGCAGGAACGGCTGCGTTTCATTTCCTTCTTAATCAGGTGCTGCTCCGGCCAATGGAAAAATTCGATGCCGAGGTCGGCGAGCCAGAAGTCGGAACCAGCGAACGGCATAAGAATTTGATTGCCGGACAAAACGGTGATGGTCCCATTCGGCTGGCGCAACTGGTATTCGTTGGGATGGGCGTCGTTGTGGATGACGAGGGCATCCATATTTCCGCCCTGATAACGGCTGACCCAGTTGGTTTCCGTATTGAACACTTCAAAGCGAATGGGGACCTGGCGGCGGTGGTTTTTCGATCGGATGGTCATCACGCCGGTGTTGGTCGTGTTCTGGGCGGGGCGTTGCGCGAGGAGTTGGTCCACGAGCGCGCGGCCTTCTTTGGCGGCTTGTTCGGGGGTTAAAGCGGCGGGTAGCGACGATTCAACTTGTTTTTGTGCGGGGGCGTTCGAGGCGAGGACAGCAAATAAAAGTGCTAAAACAAACGGGCGTCGCGGCCATGCGGTTCTGTTTGTGAGGCGATCTGTTTGCATCGAATCGCACGGGCGAAACGCCCGTGCCACTATGTTTTCATTTGGGACGCAGCGCGAGCGGGAGCAACTCCGAGATGTGCCGCACGAAATGGACTTCGAGTTTTTTGCGGACTTCTTCCGGCACTTCCTGCCAGTCCGTTTTGTTTTGATCAGGCAAAATGATGTGCTTGATGCCGAAGCGCGACGCAGCCAGCACTTTTTCCTTGATGCCGCCGACGCGCATGACGCGGCCGCGCAGGCTGATTTCGCCGGTCATGGAAAATTCCGAGCGCACGCGGCGCTTGGTGAGCAGCGAGGCCAGCGCTACCAGCAAGGTGACGCCGGCGCTGGGGCCGTCCTTTGGCGTGGCGCCGGCGGGAACGTGGATGTGGATGTCGAATTTATTGTAATCGGTCATGTCGATGCCGAGCTGCTTCGACTGGCTGCGCAAATAACTGAGCGCGGTTTGCGCGCTTTCCTTCATGACGTCGCCGAGCGAGCCGGTCAGGAGCAATCCGCCTTTGCCGGGCATGCGGGTGGCTTCGATAAACATGACTTCGCCGCCAACGGGCGTCCAGGCCATGCCGGTGGCAATGCCGATTTCCTTGATGTCTTCGGCGGTTTCGGAGACGAAGCGCGCGTTGCCGAGAAAGTCCTTGAGCGCTTCCGGTTTCACAATCAGCGGCTTTTGAGTATGGCCGTTGCTGCTGACGATTTTTCGCGTGGCTTTGCGGGTAAGCGCGGCGATTTCGCGCTCCAATTGCCGCACGCCGGCTTCGCGCGTGTAGTCGTGAATGACGTGCCGGATGGTCGTGTCCGGAATCTTTACTTCGCCTTTGTCCAGGCCGTGTTCCTGCAACTGGCGCGGGACGAGGTAGCGTTTGGCGATCTGCAATTTCTCGGATTCCGTGTAGCTCGGCAGTTCGATGACTTCGAGGCGATCGCGCAACGCGGGATGAATCGGTTCGAGCCAATTCGCGGTGGTGATGAACAGGACGCGCGAGAGATCGAAGGGCAAATCGAGATAATAATCCGTGAACGTGTTGTTTTGCGCGGGATCGAGCACTTCGAGCAACGCGGCCGCGGGATCGCCGCGGAAATCGGCGCCGACTTTGTCCAATTCATCGAGCAAAATCACCGGGTTGCGGCTCTCGACGCGTTTCAGCGTTTGGATGATTCGGCCGGGCAATGCGCCGACGTAGGTGCGGCGATGGCCGCGAATTTCGGCTTCGTCGCGCATGCCGCCCAGCGCGATGCGGGCGAACTTGCGGCCGAGCGCATCGGCGACGCTTTTGCCGAGGGAGGTTTTGCCGACGCCGGGCGGGCCGACGAGGCAGAGAATGGGGCCTTTGATTTGCTTGCGGCGCTTGATGACGGCAAGAAATTCGATCAGGCGATCCTTGACCTTGTCCAAACCGAAATGTTGCTCGTTCAAAATCTTCTCGGCTTCCTTCAAGTCAATTTTGTCTTCAGTCTCTTTTTCCCACGGCATGGCGACGAGCCAATCGAGATAATGGCGCGTGACGGCGTATTCGGCCGCGGCGGGAGGCATCTGCTGGAGGCGTTCCAATTCCTGGTTGGCCACTTTTTTGGCCTCGGCAGGCATCGGCGTGGCGTCGATTTTTTCGCGAATGGCCTTGATTTCGCCGGCGTTGGATTCGGTTTCGCCGAGTTCGCGCTGGATGGCGCGCATCTGTTCGCGCAGGAAGAAATCGCGCTGCGTCTTGGAAATGGAGGTGGCGACTTCAGTCTGGATTTTCGAGCTGAGCGTCAAGACTTCGTGCTCGCGATTGAGCATCGGCAGGAGAAAGGACAAACGCTCCTTGACGGAAACGGTTTCGAGCAATTTCTGGCGTTCGTCGAGGTTGAGATTCAGATTCACGGCGACCAAATCGGTGAAATGGCCGGGGTCCTCGGTGTTGAGCGCGGCGATTTTGACCTGCTCGGAAAGGGCAGGGGAAAGCTTGATGATTTCCTGGAACTGGCCCTGCGCGTTGCGCATCATGGCCGTGAGTTCCACGCTGTCCTCGGTGACGTCCTTCATCAGCTCGAATTTCGCGCTGAGATAGGGATCGTGATTGACGTATTCCTTGATGCGGATGCGCCAAAGGCCTTCGACCAACACGCGAACGGTGTTGTCGGGGAATTTCAACATCTTCAGCAATCGCGCGGCGCAACCGACTTCGTGCATTTCTTCCGGCGTGGGATTTTCGGCCTCGGGCTTGCGTTGCAAGGCCACGCCGAGCAGGCGATCGCCGGCCACGACGTCATCGATGAGCTTGGTGCTTTGGGGCGTCTCGACGAGGAGCGGCGCGACCATTCCCGGAAAAATGACGATGTCCGAGAGCCCCAGGATGGGGAGGGATTGTGGTAATGAATGTGCGGAGACACGCGCCGGAGCATCGGGGTTTCCGGCGGCGCCCAGGATGCTGATAAATTCGGTATCCGGCGACGTCATCGAGCGTTTCTATAGATTAGATGCCGCCGCCCGCAAAAGGTTCGGAAGAAAATTAATTCCCTTCGGCGATAGGCACCTTGGTGCTTTTAACTTGCGCCTGCGCCACCGGGACATCAATACGTAAAAACCCGTTCAAGTACGCCGCCTTGGCCTGACCCAAATCGAATCCGGGCGGCAACTCCAGCATGCTCTCGAACGGACCGTAATTAATCTCCATCACCAGAAAACTGCATTTGGGCGCGCGGCAGCCGTCGGGCCGGTTTCCACTGATGCGCAGACGATTGCCCTCGATGGTGATTTCGAGGTTGTCACTGCGCATGCCGGCCAACTCCACTTTGATGACCAGTCCGTTTCCGGTGTCATAGACATCGGTGTTTGGGACCCAATGTGCCCGCGCCGAACCTTCACGGCCACCGGCGGAGCGGGTCACAAAATGCACGGTCGAACTGACTTTGCACATGGCCATTCCAGCGAAAAATTATATTAGGCGGTTGGTATAAGCAAGCGCGCTCATCTGGGTTTAATCACGATCCGGGGCCGCTCGCCTTTGCGGGCGTGGAAAATAATGGAGTGTTGAGGCGCGGCGTTTGCCGCCGAGCAGCCGCCGCAATGCGTGTCGCGTTGAAAACTGAATTTCCGGGGACGAAACCGGGGGCGCAACAACAACACGGCTGCCGCGCCAACGATAATCAACGAAACCAACTGCTGCCAATCCATGGTGGGAAGATAATCTGAAATGGAATTCGCGCAACTAACATTTCGCTTCAGGAGCGCCGAGGGCCCGCGCGGCAATGTGGGTTTCTCCAAACGGGCCGAACTGGTGCTCGGCGCTCCGGGCCTTTTTTTCGCATGGCGGCCATTCGAGGGCATCGTTAGATTAGCCGGCGTGTCCGCACCGGTTTTCCGCCATACTTATCGGGTTGTCTACGCCGATTGCACGATCGGCAATCATGTTTATTACGCGCGTTACCTCGATATCCTGGAAGCGGCGCGCGGGGAATTTTTTCGCGATCTGGGCGTTCCGTTGCGGAAGTTGCAGGAGCGGGATGTCATTTTTCCAGTGGTGGAATGCCGTCTCCGCTATAAATCTCCGGCGCGATATGATGAAATTTTGACGATTGAACTTTGGCCCGCGCTGGTGCAGGGCGCACGGCTCAATGTTGGGTGCCGGATTTTGAAAGCGGAAAATATCCTGGTGCTCGAAGGCGAAACGTTCCACGTGTGCACGGGGTTGAATGAAAAGCCGAAACGGGTGCCGGAGGAGCTTGCAAGAAAACTACAAGATTTTAACCACGGATGAACACGGATGTCGATGTGATTTACAAAACAACAAACTTAACGTATAATCACATGGAAATTACAATTGAAACGTTCGTGAAACGCATCGCTTATTCTTATATCCGCTTTTCCTCGGCGGCGCAATCCGATGGTGACAGCTTTCGGCGGCAGATGGACAAAACCCTTGCGTTCTGTGAACAGCATGATCTGCACCTGAGCGACACCCGTTACGAGGATTTTGGAGTATCGGGGTATACGGGGGAAAATTTTGAATCCGGCGCACTGGCCAGATTTCAGGACGATGTGACGCGAGGCCGGGTAAAACGCGGGTCGGTGTTGCTGGTGGAAAATTGGGATCGTTTTTCCAGGATGGAGGCGCTTAAAGCCTACAACAAGCTGGGTGACATTCTCGAAAAGGGCGTGGATGTGGTGACGTTATCGGATGGCAAGTTTTACACGGCCAAAAACCACGGCGAATTCATGACGTTGATAACGTCGCTGGTGGAAATGGAGCGGGCGCACGGGGAGAGCAAGCGCAAGAGCGATTTAGTCCAGAATGCGCTCAATAAAAAGCGCAAGCTGGCGCTGGCCGGGGGAGTCATCCTCACGTCCCGTTGCCCGGCGTGGATGCAGGTCAGGGCAGACCGCAAAGGATTTGAATTGATAGCGGAGCGGGCGCAAGTGGTGCAACGCATCATCAAGTTAATGCAGGAGGGCAAAGGAAAGAGGGAGATTGCCCGGATGTTGAACGCGGAAAAAGTGCCCGTGTGGGGCAATCGAGAAAAGAGCGCCAAAGAGTGGCATGAGAACTACATTCTTTCGATCACCAAATCCCGGTCGCTGATGGGTGACTTGGAACTGGACCAAAGGAAGCGGAAAGAAACTGTCGAAGTGATTCCGGGGTATTACCCGGCGTTGGTGGATGAAAAGACGTGGCAATCCATCCAACCGGACAAGCGTGAATTCACGGCGGGGCCGCAAAGCGATGTGATGAACCTCTTTTCGGGGTTGCTGCATGACGGCTATCACCCGGATTACAGGATGAAGGTTTTCATGTCCGTAGGAAAAAAACGGACTTACTACTACCTGCAAAGCGATTACCGGCGCGTGGACCCGGCCTGCGTGGAATTCAACCACGGCAAAAAAGGTGCCGCCAAAAAGGGCCGCAAAACCAAAGGCAAAAAGGCAATAGCGGCAAAACCAGCCAAGCCGCTGTCGTGTGACACACTGGACTACAAGGAATTTGAGCAACACGTGCTGCGGCACTTTGAGGAATTCGATTTCAATGAGATCATGCCGAAGGCGACACCGGAAGAATCGTCACGGTTGGAACTGCTGAAAGCGGACAAACGGAAGTCTGAAAAGGCGGTGGAACGCCTGTTTGAACTGGTGACCAAAGGCAATGGCGGGGACTCGGTGCTGGTGATGGCAAAGATTCGGGAACTGGAAGCCACCATCAAACGGCTGACAAGGGAACTGGCCAAAGAGGAGCAACGGGTTAAAAAGGAGCGGTTGGCAATGGACGGCTTTGAAGCGGAACAAGCGCGGCTGGAGGAATTGCGGACGGCTTCCACGCGAGAAGCCCGGTTATCGTTGCGGGCGTTGTTTCACAGAATCGTTTCACGGATTGATATTTACACGTCGGGACTGTTTGGCGGGTGCGGCCATATCCCGGAGCAATTGAAAACGACTGTGTACCCGGAAAAGGTCGGCATGATGTGCTATTGCATAGCGCTTGTGGGCGGTTATAAAATGTGGTTCTGGCAGGACGGGACGCAAGTTTGGGTCGAACCGAATACGGAAATGCCGCCACCTGTGAACAAGCTGGAACTGAATTAAAAGCCAAGCGGCGGAATCTGGAAGATTCCGCCGCTTTTTGTCTCACTCATTAATTCCGCCAATGCGGGGACCATTCCGGCAACTGGGGCTTGGGCCGGACCGGTAACGGCGGGGGCACTGGTCCCCGATACGGTTGCGGTGCGGGCGCTAAGAGCCAGCGAAAGAACTTCGCCAGCCAGTAACCGATGAGCATGAAGAACAGAAAATTTCCGAGGAATGAGTTGCGAAATTTCATGATCAAAACAGTTTGATGGTTTCAACGGAGCGAGTCACATAACGCAAAGTGTAGGTGCTGGCCTTGCCTGTCCGGTCTTTACGGATGTCAGCTTTAACCAGGCCGTCCCGGAATTCGCGTCGAAGTTTCTCCCGCTCAACCTGGGCGGTGTCCCGGTCGGGGATGCACACCAGCGAGCGGGCCTGCTCGGTTATGATGGTTTGCGTGAGTTGCAGAAGCCATTGCGTTGGCGTGGAAGTATTCATGGCATGAATCAATAATCGTCCGGTAAAAGTACGGTGGTTGCGGAGCGGTCGGCTTCGGTGATGATGTAAAACTTCGTGCCGGTGGCCGTGTGATAAACCGACAACAGGCGCGAGCCAATGCGCAAGGCCAGTTCGTTTTCTCGGCGGTCGTCGCCTTCGAGGTCGCCCCAATCGCCGGACACGTGCCGGTTAATGCACTGGCAAATGTCCTCGGCGGGAATCGCTTCCAGTGCTGCGGGCGTAATGACCAACTGCCCCAATTGAAATTTCATCGATGAAAGGAGAATCATAAAAAATCAAAGAGGTTGAAGGTCTGCCGGGAAACGTGAGCCGTATTTATTACGCGGGTCGCCGGTGTGGGTGCTGAACGGAGCGAAAGCGCCACATGGGTGCTGCCAAAGCGAGCGGCGTTTATTCCAATGAAAGCCCAACATCCAAAGCTCGCGAGTCTTGGCCGAAGCATCGAGCCAAACCCAACGGCCTACCACTTCGGCAGCTTCGTATTGTCGGGGAAACTTCATCCGCAACAGTTCCAATACCCGTTCCGTTCCTAGCTGACGGTTGGTGCAATGCGCTGCAAACGCCTTTTCCCTTCCCGTTTTTGATACCGACGATGGCCGAACATTCGCCGGTGCTGACGCTTCGATTTGATTTGTGGTTTTCATAACTTTTTTTTGAAACCGCTGTCCGTCACCCTGCCGTTTGCTGCTCGCTTCACCTGTTGCGGGAGACAGCGAGCCGCGCGCGGAAGCGCACTTCAAAAACCCAGTGAAAGCCGAAAGCGTGACAGAGGCGGAAAGGGAAGGCGGGAGACGCTGGCGCGATTTAGGATCTCGCTCCTGAATATCGGCTCGGTGTCGGACGAGTGAGCAGCAAATGGAGGTGTGGCGGCGTGCGTAAAAAAGGTGAAGAAAACAACCTGATTTGCTGTCCCCCTATTTTCTGAACCTACCCGGAGTCTGCGGAAAATTGCCACGGGCGGGCCTCTGTCTTCTTTGCGCCCGTGGCAACTTTCGCAGTCTCCGGCCAACATCGGGGCGAGTGTGAGGGCGGGCTGGCAAGGCGGCCGCTACCGCATTCCGACATGCCAGCCTGCTTTCACCGAGCGGGGATGTCACTGCCTGTCTCGGACGGGAACGCGCCGGAACGGAATGGAGCGGTCGCGAGTCGGCGAGCGTTCAGCGCAATGCAGTTCGGCGGGTTCCTGGCCGAGTCAGGCGATTTTTACGGCGGCAGTCTGCGGATTTTCAGCGGACGCCATGCGGTAGCTGAAACGTCCGCCGTCTGCTGTCACTGAGCGGGCCGGGGTAAACACCCCATAAGGTTTGAAGAATTTTTTTGGTACGCAGAAACCTCCCACTCCCCAAAATTACAAGCATCGCGGGCACCCATTCTTATATGGCGACAGAGGAATTGAAGGAATCGCAAGTCTCTGCTGGGGTGTATCTCAGAATGTCAACTGAACACCAACAGTATTCCACAGCCAACCAGATGAGCGTGATTTCCGAATTTGCCAAACAGCATGGAATCGAAATCGTGAAAGTATATTCGGACGGTGGCAAAAGCGGCTTGAACATTCATGGACGGAATGAGTTGGCTCGGATGATCGATGATGTTCAGGGCGGTCAGGCGGGCTTTTCCTGTATTCTGGTTTATGACGTAAGCAGATGGGGTCGTTTCCAAGATGCGGATGAAAGTGCGCACTACGAATACATCTGTCGTAAAACCGGAATGAAGTTCCACTATTGTGCGGAGCAATTCGTCAATGACGGCAGTCCCGTTTCCACCATCGTCAAAGGTGTCAAACGGGCCATGGCGGGAGAGTACAGCCGCGAGCTTTCAACAAAAGTTTTCAATGGAGCGTGTCACCTAATTCAGTTGGGTTACAAACAAGGAGGTGCTGCCGGATTTGGATTGCGTCGGATGCTCGTTGATCAAAACGGACAGCACAAAATGTTGCTCAAAAGGGGCGAGCACAAAAGCATTCAGACAGACCGGGTGATTTTGGTTGGCGGTCCAGAAGCGGAAGTGCAAACCGTGCAATGGATATACCGAACATTCATCAGGGGAAAAATCGAATCAGAAATTGCTGCATCTCTGAATCAGCGCGGCATTCTCACCGATCTAGGCCGTCCATGGACAAGGGGCACTGTGCATCAGGTGCTCACCAATGAGAAATATATTGGCAACAACATCTATCATCGTACTTCTTTTAAGCTGAAACAAAAACACGTGGTCAATCCGCCGGAGAAATGGATACGGGCCAATGGAGTATTTCAGAAATTGATTGAACCGGATCAATTTCAGAAGGTGCAGGCGATCATCTTGGAGCGAAGTCGAAAACTTTCAAACGACGAAATGCTCGAAAAGCTGCGCACTCTCGTGGCTCAACATGGACACATCTCTGGAATACTGATCGACGAAACGGAAGGTTTTCCATCGAGCGCGGCGTATCGTCACAGATTCGGCAGTTTGGTCGCCGCATATCGCCTAATCGGATACGACCCGGAAATTGACTACAGCTTTATCGAAATCAATCGCAAGCTTCGGAAGGAACATCGCGAAATTGTTTCATCGGTAATAAAGCGAATTGAGGCATTGGGCGCTGTGGTTTTATGGGACGAGAAAACTGAATTGCTATGTATCAATGACGAATTCCGCGCTTCGATTGTTCTCTGTCGCCACACAACCACCAATTTTGGTTCCTCGCGATGGGTCATTCGTTTGGACGCCTCTTTGAAACCCGATATTACCATCGCGGTTCGAATGAATGCGACGAACGAGGGAATCCGCGATTATTACTTGCTCCCAGCTATCGACATGACCTGGGAAAAACTGCGCGTCGCCGATGATAACGGCGTCTATTTAGACACGTATCGGTATGACAGCCTGGATTATTTTTTAAGTATGGCTGAACAAATCAAACTGAAGGAGGCCGCATGACTGAAGAAATCAAATTGGTTCCAATTGATCAGATTCGCATTTTAAATCCGCGTTCCCGAGATCGCAAAAAATTTGAGATAATCGTCCAAAGCATCAAGAATCTCGGATTAAAGAAGCCAATACAAGTCAGCTTGCGTGGCGAAAACGAAACGGAAAAGTCCGGTTACGATCTCGTATGCGGCCAGGGCAGAATTGAAGCCTTCAAAGCCCTTGGCTACAAAGAAATTCCGGCCATAGTTGTAAAAATCCCGAAGGAAGATCGTTTGCTTCGCAGCCTGGTTGAGAATATGGCACGCCGATTTCCCGCGCCGGGGGACATTTTACGCGAGATTGAGCGACTGAAAACCAAAGGTTACACCAATACTGAAATCGCTAAAAAGTTGGGCACGAATATTACAACCATCAACGGCTTTTTGACTTTGAAAAAAACCGGAGAAGAACGTCTTCTGCAGGCCGCGCTGACCGGAAAAGTGCCTGTGTTTGTCGCAATCGAAATAGCCAGAGCTGACAGCGTGGAAGCGCAGCGTGCTTTACTCAAGGCATACGAAACGAAGAAAATAAATTGGGATGGTATTCGCACCATCAAACGCTTGATTGCACAGCGTCGCTTTTTGGGAAAACGCCGGGAAAAAACTGCGCCGGGGACAAAGAAGGTGTTGACCAGTGCTCAAAGTGTTGTCCGCGCGTATCGACGCGAGGGGGAGCGCCTCAAATCAATGGTGCGAAAAGCCAAGTTCTGCAACGCGGAACTCACGTTCGTCGTGACTGCATTCAGCAAGCTCCTGGATGACGACAACTTTAGCAATTTGTTGCGAGCAGAGGCGCTGTTCGCAATGCCAAAAAACCTTTGGACGAAAATAAAATCGAGCCGAAAGGAGGCCGCATGAACGAGGATAGATTTGGATTCGAACTACAGAAGATCCGCCTTCCGCTCACTGCAATATTGCCCGTTCGCAAGGTCAAAGACCCGGAAGCGACAATAGAACGGTATAAAATGATTCGCGCATCAATCAAAGAGGATGGCCTGGTAGAGCCGCTTGTCGTCTTTCCGCAGAAAGGCAAAGCAGATGTATATTTTCTCGTTGATGGTCATCTTCGTTATTGTGCTTTAAAAGAACTTGGTCAAAAGTCGGCTAACTGCATTGTCGCGAAAGATGATGAGTCATTCACCTACAATGCGCGTATTAGCAGGATTTCTCCGGTTCAGGAGAACAAGATGATAATGAAGGCCGTGCAGCACGGTTTAAAGCCGGAGCGAATAGCTGTGGCGCTGAATTTACCAGTTCGGCAAATTTTGGATTCGATGAATTTGCTCAAGGGCATTGATGAAAAAGCGGTGGAATTGATCAAGGACAAGATGGTTTCTCCCGGCACGATCCGTTTACTTAAGAAAGTAAAGAAGGCTCGGGAAATCGAAATTGTCGAATTGATGGCGACCGTCAATAATTTCTCGGGTCCCTATGCGAAGGTCCTGATATTGGCGACACCTAAAGACCAACTTGCAAATCCGAAAAGGCTCAAGGCAAGAGGACTGTCGCCCAATGAAATCGCACGTATGGAACAGGAAATGGAGGCGCTTCAACATGATGTAAAAGCCGTCGAGCGCGACTATGGAGAGGATGTTTTGAATTTTACCCTGGCTCGGGGTTACATAAAAAAGCTGCTCAATAATGTAAAAATTGTCAGATTTCTAAACCTTAATTATCGAGAAATACTTTCCGAATTTGAGCGGATAGCCGCCACTGAATCTCTCTGACCCCATGGGGCACGAATCTACGAGCGTTTAGCGGAATGGAGTTCGGCTGGCCGAGACTGCCTCCCGGTCGCCAAAACCCAACGTTGAAATTTCCGGGGAATGTTGTATCATAGAATTGTTAGAAAGGCTCGTTGGCCGAGGGGCACTCGGCCAAGGCGGATTGCCTCCTTGGGCAAAAGGAGGAGCAAGGCTAAATAGCCCCCGCTGAAATAGACAGGCGGCTGATAAAGCTGCCCCGGGTTGACACTGCGAGCCGAGTTGGCAACCCCGGCGCGTCGGACCTAAAGCGCGCCACTTGGAGTTAAATCTCCAAGTGGCGCGCTTTTTTTATTGCCGCAGAGCGGCATGAACGAAAGGAGCAAATGAACGAGAAAACGAAAAATCAAACCGAGCGGCGCACGCTCACGGCGTTGATCGCCGCCCGGCTTGATGCGCTCGGAGCCAGCACCATTCCGCCACGCGCGCGCGAATACATCGAACGCGATGTGCTCGCCGCGTGCGCGGCGCTGGTGGAGCGGCGCGTCACCGCGCCGTTCATCGGGCGCGCTGTCGCCCGATCACTGGCGGCGTCAGCCGCCAAGACGGAGGGTTTCGAGGGAGGCGTGACGCCTCCTTCGACCAGCGAACCAAGCTGCAAACGAAGTGCGCAGATTGGTATAGCTGGCCAACCCACGGACGCCCCGGACAACCAGCCCAACGCCGCCGCGAGCGGGGCACAAGAACCGCCGACAGGCGAGCGCCCATGACCACCAAGACCATCAGCGTTTCACTCGGACGCGCACGCCTGCCGAAAGGTCTGGCAGCGCAACTTCAGGCGCTGCCACCCGGGCTGCGCGGGCGCACGATGGCGTTCATCGTGCTCGCTCACGTCAACGGCTTGGACGTGCAAAAACTCATCGCCGCAGCCGGTGAACTGCGGCGGCTCGGCGTGCTCGTGAACCAAAGCCTGCGGGTTTCCGGCGGTCGCAACGTGGACGCCGCCGCGCTCAACCAAGCCGTCGAACGAATCAACCAGTTGTGGCCATGACTGTCCAAACCGCACCCGTCCCGCTCGCCATCGTCAATGTCGATTACGCTGGCGAGGCGGTGAAGTCCGCCCGCTATTTTGCAAATCCGCGAAAGGTGGTGCGGGTGATTGACGCGCTGCACGTCGGCGTTGCGGCCGGCAGCAACGCCCGGGAACTGGTCCAGCTTTTGGGTGCCAACCATCACAACCCCGGCGTCGCGCGTGCCTTCTTCACCGGCATCCTGTCGGTGCTAACGCCGGAGAACGCCGCGCCGGAAGTGCTGGCCGATATGGATAGCCGCATTGAACGCGCGGTGCGCGATTTATCCGCGAAGCTCGGCGTCCCGATGGTCGCTTGGATTCATGGCAACACCAAGACCCGGCACGCGCACCTTTTGTTTCCGAATTCCGACGGCAACCGGACCCTTCCCATGCCCCGTAAGTTCCTTCAAGACCTTCAAGGCTTCGGCTGGACGACGGCGCTGGCCAGCGGGCGCGGCAAGGGCGAGCGCCAGGCGTCGCCGGTGTTCACGCGCGCCAAAAAATTACAGGTGCGCGATTTGGCCACCCTGCTCGTGGATGAAGACGGGAAGTTGCGCGATGACCGCTGGGAAGAACTCGAAGGCAAAGGCGAGATCGGCAATCCGCGGCATCGCGAGGATGGCAGCCCGATTTCATTTGAATATCAAGGGCGGCGGATTCGCTTCGCCACCCTCCAAGGTTTCGTTGGTGAACAACAACGGAAAACAAGAAGTATGACTAACCATACGAACCTGGGCCAGCCGGTACCACCGGCCTTGCTGGCTCAGCTTGCGGAGGTCGGCGTCAATGCCGACGCGGTGAATCGGGTCGTGGAGCAATTCCGCGACATCAAGAGGGCGGTCGATCTCGACCGCGAAACCAAGCTCAAAAACATCCCCCAACCTCCGAAGATCGGAATCGAGTAATTATGAAACTCAAAGAATTATTCTCGAGGACCATCAAGGTTGAACCTCCGAAACCTCCGGAAGTCACGCCATCGGCAATATCAACCGGCGGCGGCAACGCGGGCGGGCCGCCGTCTTTGTCGCTGGGCGGAATCGGCGACGGCGATGACGGCAACGGCGGGCCGCCGAAAGCGGACTCCGCTCAGGCGCGCTTTGCGGCGCGGCAGGAGAACTTGGTTAAACGCCGGGAGTTGTTGATCACGCAATTCGAGGCGTGGGAAGCCAAGCGGAAAGTCATGGTTGAAACCTTTGACAATGCCATGCTCAACCAAGTGCACCGCGTGACTTGGGATGAGCTTTGGCATATCGCCAAATTCATCAACCGGATGCCAGCCGCACAGCGGTCGTGCGTGGTGACGTTGGGGCTGAAATTCATCGAAAGCAAAAAGGCCAAACTGGAGCCTGAAAAGCCGACGACTGAATTGCTAACCCACCTGCGCCAGCACGCCGTATATAAGGAGGTTCACAACCTTTTAATGGGTTGGAAAGAGGCGGCGGCCTACAGCGCAGAGCTTAAGACCGCACGTCATCAAAACGTCAAAGCGTTCGTCGCGCGATATCCCAAGACCATTCAGCACGCCGTTGAAACGGATGCTGATCTGGACGGGTTGCTGACGAGCGCGGAGGAAATGATGGACCACCACGAGGGTATGGTGACCGGTCATTTGTACAAACTGGAAGCGCCGCTGTTCTGGTTCTATCCGCGGCCTGAAAACCTCACGGAAGGATGGCGGGATTTCTATTCCTTCCTTTGGCATTATTCGTTCCTGCACGACGTGGAAAAGGACAACCTCGGGCCTTACTACCTCGTGCTGATGAAAGCACAAATGTCCGCCAAGTAATTAGGCGGCACATTCAAAAAAACCCCGGCGCGTAGGCGCCGGGGTTTTTCTTTTTGCGATCCAGCGTCTCAATAATTCATCGGACGAATATGAATTAAACGTCGGACAAACTTCTTACGCCTCGCGTAAGACGATAGTGTCTTGGAGAAAATGGGCGGGACTCCTTTAAGGCTTCTGAACGGCTGGCCGGGGAAAGTCGCGAAGTTGCAACATAGAAGGTTTACAAGAGAGCGCCACGGAGCGACGGAAGCGTTTATTTCAATGGCGTTGCGCTTCTTTGGCCGCCTGCTTGGATTCTTCGGACTTTTGCATCTCCTACCTTATCACGGCGCGTTCCCCTGAACCGCCAAAAATCAGGAAGTAGATTCCGTACAGGACAATCGGCACGAACAGGAGCGCGACGGCTTTGGGTTTTTCCGGCGAGCGTGGTCGGGTCAAAATGGCAATCACGCAGATGCAGGACGTGATGAACATCGGCCAGAGTAGAAGCGCGATAAGGAAAGCCGGGCCGACAGGCCCGAACGCGCCGGGGGATGACGTGCCGCCCGCCCCGCCCCACTTCCACGCCGCATGGAGCAGAACCACCAACAAACTAAACGCGCCAAGCCACACCATAGGTTCAAGGGTTAATCGCGGTTTGCGGGCGAACTCCAAGCTGCGCGAGCCGGAGGGTTTGGGAATGATTCCAACTGGAAGAAGTGATCGCCGCCCGCAACCATTTCAAACCTGATGCGAGCGTACGTCCCATTCGCCTGCTTCTCCTGCCCTGTCCAATCCGGGTCGTTAATCTGGCGGCTGATTTGAAAACTCGGCTGATAGCCGCTCTCAGGAGCCAAAAACATAAACTATTCCACTCGCGAGGCATACTCACGGGGGAATGGAGTTGATTTCGACCGCAAGCAGTAGGCACAACGCAATTCCAAGCACTACCAACAAGATAACTGCTGTCAGGAGATGCTTTCCTTTGTGGTTGCTTGGCAGACCACGATATGCTTTAACCGCGAAAACAGTACCCAGCGCGCACGCAATCAGGGAACATGGAATGAAGCGAATAAGAAATCCAATCAGGGAAAACCCATTTTTGGCGGAACTAAAACCAATGGCACCCACAATCAGGACCAAACCGAAACATACCAAAGGTCGCATGATTAGCTGGGTATTGGCTGATGGTTTCATAATGGCATATTCAAAACCAGCAATTCTTGGTCGGCGGTACCGTAATAGCCAGTTTTGCTGGCTGTGAGAGAAGCCGTTTTCCCGCCTGATTCACCAGCATTATCTCGATGGCGTTGCGCTTCTTGGCCGCCCTGGATTCTTCGGACTTTTGCATCGTTCTACCTTATCCCGGCGCGTTCCCCTGAACCGCCAAAAATCAGGGAGTAGATTCCGTACAGGATAATCGGCACGAACAGGAGCGCGACGGCTTCGCTTTTTTCCGGCGAGCGCGGTCGGGCCAAAATGGCGATCACGCAGATGCAGGATGTGATGAACATCGGCCAGAGCAGAAGCGCGATACGGAAATCCGGGCCGACAGGCCCGAAACCCCCGGGTAATGACGTGCCACCCGCGCCGCCCCACTTCCACGCGGCATGGAGCAGAACCACCAGCGAACTAAATGCGCCAAGCCACACCATAGGTCCCGGGTTAAGTATCGCTCATGCCGCTTGCCCCCAATGCAATGATAAACCAAAGCAGAAGTCCCAAGGCAATCACGATTGCCAAAATGATAATCAGAGTGCGAGTGGAAGGAAAAGCATCACCAGATTGCCTTTGGTGCGAGCGCGGATGAAGATCCAAGCTGCATTTTACGCAATAAGTCTCACTGGAAGAGTTCATGGCACCACAATGCGGACAGCGTTTCATATAAGACTATGGTGCTTCACTGCCCGAAGTTAATGGCGTTGCTAGGATCAAACTCCAAGTTTCGGGAGCCAGACGGATTGCTGAACACCTGAACTTTCAACGAGCCGTTGTGCGACATCAAATCGAGAACTAAGCGGGCATATGTTCCATCCGGCAGTCTGACGAAGTATTGGCGTTTCATCCGGCTTTGCCACTCGCTCGCCGGTGAGGATTTCATTTCCACCAAATCCGAAGATGCATACCCGTTTACTGGGGCAACAAAATCAAATTCATCCGTTGACAGGAGAAGTCCGCCGTTTGGCATCGTGATCTGGAAGCTCCAGTCATAAAGACGGTCGTCCTGATTTTGTGGTTGCTTCACGTATTGCATAATGATCCCTTGTCCCGGCGGTGCAATCGCTCCGGTTTTCAAATCTATTTCGAGGGGCTTGCCGCTAACGGATATTTGATAGTTCTTTTCAAAGGCGACGAGTGGTTCAGCGACGCCTTTTTTCTTTAATCGAAAGAGAACGGGGTTGGATGCATCAGGACTAAAATTCTGATTTTCACCGGCATAATTGAACGCCGCACCGAACGGCTGGTAAGAGTAGTAACCGTCCTTCGATACCTGCACGATGAGGTTTTTACCGTTGGTGTTGCTCAAGAAAAAAAGCCCGTTCTGGTCGCTTGTCGTGTCTTTCTCGGAGTTGCCTTTTGGCGAAAGATCAGTCCAAACGAAATGAACGCTGGCACCGGCGACGACGTTCGTGTTTTCATCAACGACTTTGCCATAGAATTCAATCGGCGTCCTCCATTCATCCAATCCCTTTTGTCTCTCCTCCTCCATTTGTGGCCTCCGATGTTCAATCCAAGCTGCAGGGTCGTTTTGAGGCGTCGGCACGGACGAAACAACCGTGGAATCTGGGGCTGGCATCTTCGCTTGGGCGCGGAGACGCGCACTGTCGTTTGTCGCAGCCGCTGGACTTGTCTCGACGGACACCGGCTCCCCCGCCACCGGTCGTTCCACTGGACGACGAGAATAGAACCAGAAAACGCACGCGGTCGCAACGAGCAAGATAACCAATAAAATGTTTCTCTTTTTCATGGTGTCGGCGGATTAAACGCTCGAACAACTTCTTCCCAATAAGGCTTCACTGTTTGTATCGGCCGGTTAAATTGGGCGCTGTGTTCCGAACGTGTATTGCCAAAACCGAATTCTTCCAGCAAATCAGTTTCACTTCTGATGGCTCCGTGCAACCCGCCCTGCGCTCCCACGGCTCTTGACCGAGACCGTGCTACCAATGCCTTGATTTCCTGCAAATCGGTTACGGTGTAACTGCTGCCGAAAGTGTAATAACCCGTAGTGATGTGAGTTGACGCATCGTAAAGATACGATGGCCCACCGATGAATGCTTCGGGTTTCTGTGCCCGCTGGTCTTCCTCCCAGTTGGTTTGAAGCCCGGCAGTGACTCCAGAGGCCAATGCAAAATCGTTGGTGTTGTAAAAGTTTATCAAGTTGCCCTGAATGGGTAAACAATAGCCGTGATAGCCGCCATCCACTGGATAAAACGGCGTTTGCATTGCATTCACACTGTTGGTTTCGGCATCCAAGAGTTTTTGCAGGAACGGCGCATTAGTGTCATAACAGTGCGCCGGGAAAGCCCCCTGCGTGAGAATGTAATTGTCGAACGGTGCGCCCTGCAAGACGGCTTCGCTGGTGACAACATTGCCCTGACTATGGGCATAAAGGTCAATATCATAGCCCGCCAGGTCGGGCCGGTTGTTCCTCAGATAGCTCAAATAATTTTTGAGGGCAGTCGCCGATTTGAAGGCGTAAAATTCACCCAGATTGTATTTGAACGGATTCGGGGTGTTCCACGGCAAATACGCGCACGGCCAGCGGAACGACGCAAAGCGTCCGTGATACCCCGCCCAATACAGGCGCTTAAAGATTGTGCGCGTCGTCGTCTGATAATCCGTGATCGTGTTGTTAATGCCATGGATGAACACGATGACTTGCTTTGTCTCGTCTGGCGCTGGAGAGTTCGCCCTTTGGATTACGCTGAAATCACTGACCAAGCTGCTCGGCGGTTTTCCAGAGGTTACATTGGTCGCGTAAGCCTGCTCGAAAAAATCGCTGATGTCGTGGATGTCCAGCCATGTCGAAGTTTGCGCCAGCACGTTTGTTCCCTGCGCCGTAACCTGGGAGATCGTCAGCGTCAGTTGACCCACCCCAATACCAGCACCTTCAAAGAGAAGATATTTGGTCGCACCATTTGTGAAGGAATTGGCAGGGAAAATGTAAGGCTGGCTGGACGAAATATGAGCGAATTTGTAGCCTGGATAACCGTAGGCGGTGGGAATCACCTGCGCCGCCGCAACGTTGGTGTCCGTCAAGTATCCTGTGCCGCCATTGGTTTCAACCGAATTGACCAGGTTAATGGCGGGATCGCCGCTGCTGGCATTCATGCTTAACGTGACTTGGTACTCTGCGTTGGTGGTGAGGGCAGGCACACCGCAAATCCACAATCGTGCCCAATCTTCCAAGTCTCGCAGGCACTCTATGTATTGGCCTTTGTAGTCAACAGTCGTGTGGTCCACAAAGCTGATCCAAGGCGAGTTTGGCCCCACTGCTACATCATGTCCGATGTAACCGTCACCAGTTCCACTGGAAAAATCATGGTCGTTATTTATCCAAAAGCGATATGGGTTGGCTTGTGAAGTCTGGTCCGGTCCGCCGAAGGACAAATCCATGGTTCCGTCGTGATTGGCATCCACGTTAAGCGAAACCACCTGCACAACTGCCGTGCCGCGCTGGCCAGTGTAATCGCCCCAATTGGTCATAGTCACCAGCACGGCAGGACCATTGTTGGTGGGAAGGAAAGTTCCATATGGAGAAATGATCCCGGCGCTGTTGGTCGTTGGCTGGCCATTAGTGCCCATGGTGTAGGCATATTCGAAATATTGGCCCAAAAAGCCGTAAACTCCGGAATACCCGTTCAGCAATTGCTGTTTGGCATAACCCGCGATTTGGACCGGCTGGCCAAAGCCGGCGCACAGCAACTGCGTTGTGTTCGTTGGCGAGAATGCCGCGTTGCCGGGAATTGCGTTTGCAGGCAGTTGTGGAGAAGAGTACCCGCTCGGCTCGGCGAAGTAGTAGCCCACGGTCTGCAACTGCGGCATGGCGGCTTGAGGATAGACGAATCCTCCAACCGCGGGAATGCTGCTGTTGCTGCTTAAGAGGGACAGTTGAGGGCTGCTCCCTGCATTGTAAGCAAACAGAGCCGAAACAAAGGGCAAGCCGAAATAGTTCACGCCATTGTTGGTCATGTAATATCGACCTGATGCCCCGGTGACATTGATTGCACCTAAGTAATATCCGGTGTCCAAAGGCAGAAAATATGTCCATTTGGCGTCGGAAGTGGGATCAAGAATTGGGGGCACGGGGGCCGCATTGGTCGGCGTCTGAAAAACATATTCGAGATTGGGGCTTGTGTCGGGTGTTATTACCGAGTCGTTCGGATTCGTGTCGTAAGGCTGATAATCCATCGGGTAAGAGAGATCTTGCACACCAGTAACCAGTTCGCCATTGGTATCGAGGTCGGATGGTGTGAAGACGAAATTGTGAAAGGTATAGTTCTCCTCGTATGGGCGGTAGGGGTCGAAAAGGCCCCAATCTTGATTGTAACTCGATAGCGGCTGGTATAAGCCAGCATACACGTAGTTAGGCGGGTAAAGCGTTCGGCTGAGCTGATTTATCGGGCTGCTCATAGTCACGAAATTGAAAGGAGCCAATGTTGGCACGCGCAGCAGGAAATTCAAATTTTGCGCCAATTGCTGCCGCCCATCAAAAAAATACAGAGGCTCAATTCCCGCTGCTGAGGATGCGACATTGTTCGGGTGGATCATTGATTGCGCTGCCACGGTTGGGGAGGTGGCGCCGCCTTCTCCCAAGGATACAGGCGCGCTCGGATTGCCACCGGCATCCAATGTTTGCAGCCACCAGTCATAAGTGTTATTGCCATAAGAATCCATGGGAGAACTCATCAAGGAGGCCGGTAATTGGAACACTCCATTTGTCAGCACTGATACGGGAAAGTCCTGGCTCAGATCGAAGGATGAGTCTCCGTAGCCCGATTCCGCATAAGTATCAATCCGCATTATTCGGAGCGTTGCGGCATTTGGAGGCAATCCGCTCACCGTAAGAAAAACTGCGTTTTGCTGGCCGACCGCCAACTGCGCGGATATGCCGGATCGAAGGGACCAAACGTCCGCTCCGTAAGCGTTTTCCAACGGCACCTGGGTGCTCCAACTTGAGTCGCCACCTGCGTAATGAGCCTGCACCGAATAGAAAACAGCGACCTCCGGCCCGGACCAAGAGATATCGGATGGCGGATAGGGTACGTTGTCCGTGAAACTCGTTGTGCCTGCCGGGAAATTCAGGTTTGTCGTTCCCATGCCCCACACTTCTTTTTGCACAGTATAGCCCTGGATCGGTCCGGGCGAAGGCACCCAATTAATGGTTGCTGTTTTGGCAGCCGGGTGATATTGAGCCGTCAAGCCGGTGGGTGCCGCAGGTGTGTTCCATTGTCCCGGAGTAAAGCCGTTTAGATAATCGTCAAGATAAGTAAAGCCGTCGCCCGAGGGATCGTATGCCCAGGGATTAACATTGGTCGCACTAAAATATTTCAACCACCACCAGTCTGGGACGCCAGAGCCAGTGGTGTCCTGCCAACTGCGAGTTCGCAAAAACAAATTGCCGCTCGTGCCTGCCGCCACAATTGCCGCCGTCCAATTCGTAATTTCCGAGCCATACACGAATGCTTCCGACACCCAATTCGCGGGGGAGAGGTTTGTCGTGCCTTGAATTTCATAAAGAACGTCAGGAAGAGTGTCCGCCACGAGTAGAGTTGCCAAATTGTTTGAAATACTCAAAAGATTCAGCCAGAGGTTCGTGCCATCGCCATACGAGACATTATTATCAACGGCGTAGGGCGTAGCATTATAGGGGTTGAGGAAAAAATCGTAGTACTGGCTGTCGTAAATGTGTTCGACATCGTTCGAGTTGATTGGGTTTGCGAACGTGTAAATGTCGTCAAACATGCCGCGCGCTTGTTCCAACCCGGTGCTATCGCTGCCGATGAAAAAACCGTTAGCCGTCGCGTTTGTCCCGGGTAAGACAGCTATGCCCGGGCCGTTGGTCGCGAGGATGTCATCCAAATACAGCGCGCTGTTGGTTGCCGAGTAGGTCAGCACGATAAAGTGCCACTCGTTTGTGTTCCAAGATATGGACGCGGAAAGATATAGCGCATTCGAACCGTGGCCGTCCTGTGAAGCAAAATAAATGTTCGTGGCACCCGGGTCGAGGAAAAGGCCCCAATATCCAATTGAGGCGTTTGTCGTCCACTGACCGACGCTCAAAAGTTCCGCCCATTGGCCCGGGCCAGTGCCATTGGTTGAAGCCGATGCCCAACTTGCCGAGGAGAACCAAAATGTAATCGCGCCTGAATTGAGTGTCAGATTCGTCACGCTATTGGTCACTTGAATAGTTTTGTAATGAAGCCATGCGGGAATCGTGTTGGTCGTATCGACGACTAGGGAGAAATCGGATTTGATGTCGCCGCGATGCGTGCTGATGATATTTGTGAATGAAATTGGAGCGTAACCGTCGTCGCTGGTCCAATTGGTCAGGTCAAGGAACGACCATGAATCCAAGTTCGTCGGGAATGTCCAATTATCGCTCGGCGGCGATTGGGCACGGAGAATTCCCGGTAATAAGCCGAGTAAAAGAGCCAGAGCCATTCCGAACGTTTTTAGAATTTTCATCTAAGTGGGTCCTCGTTTGTCAGTTTTCCGAATTTTATCCTAACGGCTGGACATCGCCTGTCCAATGCAGGTGCAGACAGCCTCTAAAACGCGGAGCGCAATGAAGTTCCTCGGTGCCCTGGGCCATATTCATTTCAATTCCTTCTGAATTCCCGAACCGCTCCTGTGATACTCCAACGGGAATGGAGTTCAAGAAATTAAATATCGAAAAGATTTCGCTGAGTTCAAAAATTGTGATGCACACCTTCACGTAGGCTTAATGAACGATTTTCAACCCCGCAGCTTCAAGATCGGCGATGATTTTTGCACTTTGACAGGGATGCACGCGAATGCGGTCGCGTGCCGCAAAACCCTCCGCGTTCAAACCGCAGCGTCGAAGCAATGCTTCTGAGGCGTGCGTATTTTGCGCCTCAAAAAGCAAGCTTTGGTCAGCCGAAATAACAATAATGTCGCAATAGAATGGTGACTGGGTGTCTTCAAGCGCAAGCTCTGCCATTCTCCGGCGAAACTTGTTCAAAATTTCTCCTCTGATCTGTGAATACGGCTTGGTTTCGCCGGTTTGTATTTGTTCCGTTTGAATGGTCGCCTTCATGAGAGTCCCAATCCTGCGTCGGCTATTCCACCATAGTGAAATACACTGTCAATCCAATTCTCCTGTAATTCTCCGGGGTGGATCGAAACGCCCGCACACTTTGCGTAAAGGTCATCTCGCTTCTTCGACAGGAGCGCGAGCGGCGAAAACTGTCCAAGTATTTCGTCGCGCAGGAATCGGGTCTCTCGCCGCAGATGATTGCTTACGTCGAAAATGGTGACCGAAATCCCACTTTGGAAACCGTATTGCGCATCGCTTCCGCGTTGAACGTTGATTTGGCCGAGGTCATCAAACAGGCGCGAAAGGAAAACAAAAAGGAACGTTGACCGCATTCGCAATTCCCGTGCGAGCGAATTCGTCAAGAGGGTTTGCCAAGGAATAATGTTGTTCATCCGAACCCACCCATCGACAGGATGCTACTTAGTTTCGGTTTGGGGGCAAGAGAAAACATGTCGTTAACGACATGGCGAGATGCGGCGTTTCGTGGTGTGGTAGCCAGCAATGCTGGCGGTTCAGAAAAACCGGAAACTGTTGGGTGAAGCTGTGCGCCTCAAACGCAAGAAAGCTGGGCTCAGTCAGGAAAGGCTTGCCGAAAAAAGCGATCTCTCGACTGTATTCATCAGTCGCGTGGAGCGCGGTAGGGAGTCGCCAACGGTTGACTCACTTTCGAAAATTGCCAACGCGCTCAAGGTTCGCGTCCGGGATTTAGTTTCCGGATTTTAATCTAAGTTTCTTGCCGAGAAAAAAAGTTGCGAATTCCCTTGCAATCACCGACGAAAAACGTCAAAATCTTTTTTGTAAATCACATTGACAACTACGGATAAACACGGATTGGGAAGGAAAGAAAGCAGATGCATTTTGGAAATCGCCGTCAACTGAAGCCATGTTTCCCAGTGCGCAAAAGTTTGAGCGTCTTTATCCGTGTCTATCCGTGTTTATCCGTGGTTTGAATTTATGAGAATTCTTGCTCTCGATCACGGCACCAAACGCATCGGCATCGCGCTGAGCGATGAGTTGAAGATGATTGCCCAGCCGCTGGAGTTCATTCCGGCCGAGCCATTCCTGGATTTCGTCACGCGGTTGAAGGAAATCATTCGGGAAAAGGAAGTGGAATTGATCCTCATTGGGATGCCAAGGAACATGGATGGCAGTTATGGCCCGGCGGCGCTCAAGGTGCAGGAGTTTATCGCGGTGCTGAAAGATAAAGTGGCGATTCCGATTAAGTCCTGGGACGAGCGGCTGACTTCGGCTCAGGCGCAGCGATTTCTCATCCAGGGTGGGGTGCGGCGCGCGGAGCGGAAACAAAAGGTGGATAAAATGGCGGCGTCGATTTTGTTGCAGAGTTATTTGGATAGTCTGTCAGAATGAAACGTGAAACGTGAATTCACGTTTCACGCATCACGTTTTATGCTGCCGATTGGCAAATGACATCCCTCAAATTTAAACTGATCATCGCCTACGACGGGTCCGCCTACCAGGGCTGGCAGGTGCAGAAGATTGGCACGGGCGTGCAGGAAAAAGTGGAGCAGGCGCTGGCGAAGTTGTTTCCCGGCAAGCCGCGGTTGCACGGTTCCAGTCGGACGGACACGGGCGTGCACGCGCTGGGCATGGTGGCGCATTTTGATGCGCCGCGCGAGCAGTGCACCTTGACGACGCGCAAGCTGGTCCTCGCGCTCAATCACTGGCTGCCGGAGGACGTGCGGGTGCTCTCCGCGGCGCGCGCGCCGGAGAAATTTCATGCGCGGTTCGATGCGAAGGGGAAGCAATATCGTTACTTCGTTTGGAATCACACAGCGATGAATCCGCTGCTGCGCAAAACGGCGTGGCATGTGCCGCGCGGGCTGGATTTGAAGTCGATGCGGGCGGCGGCGGCGTTGTTCGTGGGCAAACACGATTTCAAATCGTTCGCGGCGAACCGGAATTATGAAATGGAATCGACGGTGCGGAGTTTGCGGCGCTGCGAATTCAAAAAGAAAGGGCCGCTGCTGACGTTCTTTATTGAGGGCGACGGTTTCCTGTACAAAATGTGCCGTGGAATTGTGGGCACGATTATCCAGGTGGGGTTGGGAAAATTTCCGTCGACGGACATCAAAGCGATGCTGGCGCAAAAGGACCGGCGGGTGGCCGGGATGACCGCGCCGGCGCATGGGTTGGTGTTGTGGAAAGTTTTTTATTCAACGCAAAGGCGCAAAGAGGCAAAGGCGCAAAAGGGAAACGAGAGTCAGGAGTGATCTGCAATATCGGCGGCCGGCTTTGCGTCTCCGCTCCTTTGCGTCTTTGCGTTAAAATTTGGTATGCATGTCGTTTTAGTCGAACCGGAAATTCCGCCGAACACGGGCAATGTGGCGCGGCTTTGCGCGGCCACGCGCACCGTGTTGCATCTCATTGAGCCGTTCGGTTTCAAGCTGGACGACACGCAGCTCAAGCGCGCGGGGATGGATTACTGGCAGCACGTCGAATGGCATCGCTGGAAAAACTGGAGCGCGTTTGCGCAAAGCCTGGCGCCCTCCGCGCGGCTTTGGTTTGTGGAATCCAACGGGCCGAAAATTTATTCCAACGCGAAATTTCTGGCGGACGATTACCTCGTATTCGGGCGCGAAACGGCGGGGTTGCCCAAACAATTGCTGGAAGAAAACCGCGAGCGATGGCTGAGCATTCCGATGTTCCATCCGAAGGCGCGATCGCTGAATCTTTCCAATTGCGTGGCGCTCGTTTTGTTTGAGGCGCTTCGGCAACAGGGGTTCGCGGGGGAGTTGGTGCTGGGGAGCGGGCAGGCTGGGTAATGGCTGGAGAATCGGATTGCAAGACGGTTTTTGCGAGAGGGGTTTTTGGGTTGGTCACGCCCGCAGGCTGGCAGCCGGCCTATGCTGCCACGTGTGTTCGTCCCGATCAGGAGATCGGCGCTCCGAGGTTCACAGACGGCCCCTCAGCGTGAGCTGTGGATGCGGTAGAAGCGTGCCGGGGCGTTCGCGAGCGCTCTGGTGTCGAGATAATTCGAGCGGCTTGCAAGGTATCAGTGCTGCCGCCGGAGGTGGTCCATTCGACGAGCACGCCGTTGTTGGTGGGCTTTTTCTTAGCACCGGGACGGTGCCGGAACTCGCAGGCGAGGACGCCTGCGCTACCAACAAATGCCTTACGCCGCCACGATATTCACCAGCTTTTTGGGCACGATGATCACTTTCTTGATGGCCTTGCCGTCAAGGAAGGGCTTCACTTTTTCGGAAGCTTTGGCGGCGGCTTCGATCGTGGCGTTGTCGGCATTGGCGGGGACCTTGATGAGGTCGCGCAGCTTGCCATTGACCTGGACCGGGATTTCCAAGGTGTCTTCGACGAGGAGGGCGGGATCGAATTTTGGCCAGGGAGCGTAGCTCAAAGCGGAAGGCGGAAGGCGGAAAGTGGAAAGGACTTTGGACCACAATTCCTCGGCGATGTGCGGAGCGAAAGGCGCGAGCAGGATCAAGAAATCGCGGAGGACGGAAACGGGTTTCGTTTCCCAGGTCATGGCTTCGTTGATGAAGACCATCATGGCGGAAATGGCGGTGTTGAACCGCAGGTGGTCGAGGTCTTCGGTGACTTTTTTGATGGCGGCGTGGAGCGTTTTGAGCTGGGCGGGAGCGGGTTGAACGTCTTTGATCGAGGAACTCAGCTTGAGAATCTCGAGCAAACCCGCCTGTGCTCCGGTCGCGGTTGTTTCCGCCTGTTCAAATTCAGTTTCGCTTTGTTCATCCACGAACAATCGCCAGGCGCGGCCGAGAAACCGATAGACGCCTTCGACGCCTTTGGTGCTCCAGGGCTTGCTGTCTTGCAACGGGCCCATGAACATTTCGTAGAGGCGGAAGGCGTCGGCGCCGTATTCCTTCAAAATGTCGTCGGGGTTGATGACGTTGCCGCGGGATTTGGACATCTTTTGGCCGTCTTCGCCGAGGATGATGCCCTGATTGACCAGTTTGAAAAACGGTTCGGCGGTGGAGACGAAGCCGAGATCGAAGAGGACTTTGTGCCAGAAACGGGCATACAGGAGATGCAAGACGGCGTGTTCGGTGCCGCCGACGTAGAGGTCAACGCCGGGGGAGGGGCGTGTTGCGTGTTCCGTGTTTCGTGAATTGGTGTTTGGGCCGATCCAGTATTGCTCGACCTCTTTGGCGACGAAGGCATTTGGATTCCGCGCGTCGAGATAGCGGAGATAATACCAGCAACTGCCGGCCCATTGGGGCATGGTGTTGGTTTCGCGAGTTGAACCGTCGGGGAGGTTTACCCAATCTTGCGCGCGGGCGAGCGGGGGCTGGCCGTCGGGCGTGGGTTTATAATCGTCGAGTTTCGGCGGCAAAACGGGGAGCGCGCTTTCGGGCAGGGCTTCGTGATAAAGATTCCCGGCGGCGTCGCGTTTCCAAATAATCGGGAACGGCTCGCCCCAGTAACGTTGCCGGCTGAAGAGCCAGTCGCGGAGTTTGTAATTAATCGTTTTCTTGCCGAGATTTTTGGATTCGAGCCAGGCGGTGATTTTCTTTTTGGCTTCCTGAGTGGGGAGGCCGTTGAGATCGCAACGTTCGCCGGTTGGATCTTTCAACCGCCAGCCGGAAGGAGGAGATTCGAAGGCCTCTCCTTCTTCACAGAATGCTTCCTTCATTGGGCCGATCGCGCCGCCGATTTGCCTGCCGTCAGGAAGCGCTATTGGTTTCAAATCCTTTGGAAGTACGACTTGCACAATCGGTAGATCGAATTTTTTCGCGAACTCCCAGTCGCGTTCGTCATGGCCGGGAACGGCCATAATGGCACCGGTGCCATACGTCGCGAGGACGTAATCGGCAATCCAGATGGGAATCTTTTCTCCGTTTACTGGATTAATCGCGTAAGCGCCGGTGAACACGCCGGTTTTTTCCTTGGCGAGTTCGGTGCGTTCGAGATCGCTTTTGCGGGCGGTGTGCTCGCGGTAATTTTCCACGGCTGGCAATTGTTCTTCCGTGGTGATTTCGTCGACGAGGCGATGCTCGGGCGCGAGCACCATGTAGGTGGCGCCGAACAACGTATCCGGGCGGGTGGTGAAGACGCGAATTTTGAGGGGTTCAGCGGCGCTCTGCTGAGTCGCCGCTACGAGGAAGTCGACTTCGGCGCCTTCGCTTCGGCCAATCCAGTTGCGCTGCATTTCCTTGAGCGATTCGCTCCAGTCGATGGTGTCGAGGTCCTGCAACAAACGTTCGGCATAAGCGGTGATGCGGAGCATCCATTGGCGCATGGGACGGCGGATGACCGGGAAACCGCCGACTTCGCTTTTGCCATCGATGACTTCTTCGTTGGCGAGCACGGTGCCGAGTTCGGGACACCAATTCACCGGCGCTTCGCTGACGTAGGCGAGGCGTTTTCCGGTGATGAATGCCTGGCGCGCCGCCGGGCGAGCCGCTTCTTTGAGGCTCAAAAATCCTTCATGCGTGCCGACGAGGAACGCGTTGGTCTTCCATTCGTTTTTGCATTGGGGATTTTCGGAAAGCGCGTCTTCCAATAATTCAATCGGCTGCGCTTTGTTGAGCTCGGGATCGAAGTAGCTGTTGTAGAGCTTGAGGAAAATCCATTGCGTCCATTTGAAGTAATTTGGGTCGGTGGTGTCCACCTCGCGCGACCAATCGTAGCTGAAGCCGAGGGATTTTATCTGGCGCTTGAAATTGGCGACGTTGGCCTCGGTGGTTTTGCGCGGATGCTGGCCGGTTTTGATGGCGTATTGTTCGGCGGGCAAACCGAAGGCGTCCCAGCCCATCGGATGCAGCACGTGGCGGCCGCGGGCGCGTTGGTAGCGCGCGAGGATGTCCGTGGCGGTGTAACCTTCCGGATGGCCGACGTGCAGGCCGGCGCCGGAGGGGTAGGGGAACATGTCGAGGATGTAGAACTTGGGCGGGAGTTGGGCGGCGGTGACGGATTTGCCCTGCAACCCGTGGCGAATTGCAAACGGATGCTCTTGCGGCAGCGTTTCGCCGGGATTCCACGCGCGAAAAGTCTGTTGCTGATCCCAATGTTGCTGCCATTTGGGCTCGATTAAATGAAACGGGTATTGCCTGCGTCCTGACATAATAATGCCGGGTGAACATAAACAATCCCGTTCGGGAGAAAAGCTCCAAATCCCAAGCGTCCAAGCATCAGAGAAATTTCAAGCTCCAAATCTCGAATGCGCACGGCACGGTTTTTGAAGTTTGGGATTTGGAGTTTCTTTGGTGCTTGGACGCCTGGACGGTTGGAGCTTAAAACGTTGCGTGAAAAACTGGATTTGGGGCAATCTGAAAAAGGCTTTCCTCCCGGCGGGAATGTGCTATCATGCTTGCAGCCACGTTAAGAAAATCTCATTCATGAACGTCCGGCGAGCATTCAAGACTTCCGGCCCGAGCGACGGGCGCGCTTTCACTTTGATCGAATTGCTCGTGGTGGTTTCCATCATCGCCATCATTGCGAGCCTGGTTTTGCCGGCGCTGGCGAGGGCGAAGGAGCGGGCGCAGGCGAGTTTTTGCCTCAACAACACCAAGCAACTCGCGGTGGCGTGGATGTTGTACGCGGATGATCATAATGGGTTGCTGGCTTACAATCTGGGCCAGAGCACGCGCACGGCGGCCATTTCAGTTCCGGCAACCGCGTCGGGTCCGACCATGGCCGACAATTGGGTGAACAATGTTCTGGATTGGGAATTGAGTCCGGACAATACGAATGCTTCGGCGGTGGTTCGCAGCGGGCTGGGACCTTTCGCCGGCAAGTCAGCGGCGCTCTATCGTTGTCCGTCGGACAGGGTGGTCAGCGATTTGCAACGCAGCGCGGGGTGGTCGGGGCGGGTGCGGAGTTATTCGATGAACGCGATGATCGGCGATGCGGGAAATTTTACGCACACCGGCGTGAACATCAACAATCCGGGCTACGTCCAGTTTTTCAAGGCGAGCAGCATTCCGCATCCGTCGGATATTTTTGTTTTTTTGGATGAACATCCGGACAGCATCGATGATGGATATTTTTTGGACTCGGAGTCGGACCCGCCGAAATGGACGGACCTGCCGGCGTCGTATCATGATGGCGCGGCGAGTTTTGCTTTTGCGGATGGCCATTCGCAGCTTCATCGCTGGCATAATGCGAGCACGAAACAGCCGGCGCGCGCTTATGGGATAGCGGGTTCGCTCCCGATGCCCATCACCGATGGGTTGGACGATTTTACGTGGGTTTTGTCGAGGATGAGCACGGAACGAAGTCCGGCCGGGTATCCTTCATACAATCCGCCTGGCCCGCCTCCGGCATGGGATTGATTCGAGAGATTGCGCTGCGGGCCGGCAACCTCCGCTACAGCACGGCTTTTTCGGGCAGGAATTTTTCCAGGAACTTTTCGTCTCCCGACGTCGTGGCCAGGATGTAGGTGCGGTTGCCGATGGTCCAACTGGCGCTGGTGAGGCCGTTGGAGGTTTCAAAGGCGGGAGTGCTTTTCCGCGGCGCATCCTTGGCGATCGTCGAGTCAGAAATAAAGAGCCATAGGTCCGAGCTGCTTGGATTGGGAAGCGGCCGGCCGCTTTGGAAGCAAATCATGGAAACTTCCCTGCCGCGCCAGGTGGTGGCGACGCATCCGGTTGCCTTGGCATTTTTTTGAAGGTTTTTCGGCAGCACATAATCGGCAATGGCGTGACTTTGCGACAGCGACGTGCGGATGTAATCGAGGTTGGAGGTGTTGGTATCCATGCCGTAAGCCCGTTGCGCGATGCCGCCCATGTAACTGCGATAAACGGCAAAGTTTTGCGGCTCGTGATAGGGCAGGTGTTGCTGGATGGTGAAAACAACCAGCACGGCAGCCGCCACGGCTCCCACTGCGAGGACGGCCCGCTGCCAAAGCGGTGTGGTGTGGGCCTGCCGTTCAGCAATGATCTGCTCTTTGAAACCTTCCGGGACGGCGACTTGTTTGAATTTTGCGCGGATGGCGGCGTACAGCGCGCAGTGGGCGGCGAACCATGCCTTGAGTTCCGGCTCGCGCTCGCACAGCGCCAGCGCCTCGGTAAAGCCCGCGTCGGTTGCATCCGCGGTTTCGGGGCGGTACAACATCAAGATTTCCTTTGCCTGCTGGTTAGTCATTTTGCCTTTCACGACGGCTTTCCCGCTCGCCCTGCGTCAGGATGCTCTGCAATTGAGCGATACCGCGGGCCATGCGTGATTTGACCGTGCCTATGGGGACAGCGAGAATTTCGGCGATTTCTTTGTAGGCACAATCTTCGAGATAAAAAAGCGCCACGGGCGCCTGGTAGATTTCGTCCACCTGCGTCAGTGCCTGAAGGACCTGGGCGGAGTCCAGTTGATTCACCGTTGCCGGTGAGAGGGTGGGGAGATCGAGGGGCACTTCTTCGAGTTCGTAGTGCGGGAACCGCACCTGACGCCGCCGGCTTTCCAGGAAGGCTCGGTGCAGCGTGGTAAACAACCAGGTTTTCACTTTCGTAGGGTCTCGCAATTGGTGGCCTTTCGTGGCCCACACATAAAACGTTTGCTGCGTGAGGTCGCACGCATCCGCCTCGGAGCGTGTCAGGCTGAAAGCAAATTGGTACAGTGGCTCGTAAAAACGCTCCACCACGCTTTCAAAGTTCAGGCCTGGACCCATACAACAATGTCATCTTTATTACGAGCAACCACCTCGCAAAATGTTCCGGTTTAACGCTTGGTTGTAATAGTGCCATTATGCCCTGTTGGAAACGGCATTCGAGCCGAAAGTGGTCTTTTTCCGGGGAACAAACCGGCTGGCTGGCGCCTCTTATTGCGGAGAGGCCGAAAACAAAAAGGGATTTCGTGAGACGCTCTAACCTCAACCCAATGCCAATCCGTCGAAATCTCGCCGCGATTCGCGAACAGCGCGCTGCGTGGCGCGTGTGCGGCGGGGCGAGGCTGGACTTTTGGCCGGAGGGCGAGGCGGCAAAGATTCGGCTGCATGTGGTGTTCCGTCCAGCGAAGTTTTGGGTTCAGCCGCTGGTGGTGAAGTGTTGAGGAGGCCGCGGATTTTGAGTTCGTTCTTCGGGGCTTGCGTAAATTTGCAATCAAAACACAACGTTAAGGGGCGTGTTGCCCAAATCGATAGGAGCGCGGGTCTGTGACCGCAGCGGGGAAGGGAATGCGTGTGAAAAAATTAGGCAACCTGTAAAATAGAATGTTGCTGCGGCTCACAGAGCCGCGCTCCGTGCGTGTGGCACGCCCTACAATACTCGGCTATTATGTCCTTCCGGGACACCTGCCATTTCACCTCATTCTAAAAACAGATCACGGCAGGCGGAAGTTCAGAGTCGCGAAGATGGTGTGAGCGCGGAAATCGTTGGCGTCGCCGCTGGTGGGTTCGTGGTAATATTCGAAGGCATATTGCAGGCGGCCGGAAACGTTTTTTCCGAACTTGCGTCCAAGTCCGGCTTGCAGGCTGTGCTCCTGATAGCGAATGCCGACGGGCACGGTGGCGGCGGCCAAGGCGTGATTGGCGCCGAAGTCGCCTTGCGAAAACGTCCAGCCGATCCAAATGTCCGTCGTCTGGCTCAGCACGTAAGTCGTGTTGACGCCGGCGCTGTAAGTATCGCCATCGTATTTGCCGACGGGAGCCAGGTCGCTGAAGGCGCTGCGGGTTTTGGAGGGCTGATAGGTGAAGTTGCCATCAATGTAAATCCGCGGATGCGGCGTCAGCACTAATCCGAGAGAATAGATTTTGGTTTCGTATTTTCCGGTCAGCAGCGAGCCGCCGGGTGAAAAGACGACGGCCGGGGCGACGTTGGAGGCGACGTTGGAGACATCGCGATAATCGGTGGTTTCGATTTGATAGGAGAAAGTCGTCTTGAGCCAATTGCACGGACGCACGACCAATTTTGTTTCCATTTCATCCGTGAGCAGTTCGCGGTAGCGGAAAAAGCCGGGATAACCGCCGGCCGGCGATGGCGGTTCCGCATTGGGGTAATGGCTGTCGTTTTCGTAGCGGCGATAATGCGCGCTGAGCGAGATCCACCGCAAAGGCGAGGTGCTGAAGCCGGCGCGGAAATCGGTCAACTGGCTGGAAAAAGCGGTTTTCTCGGCGAAATTGCCGCTGGGCTGCAGGTCGTTTTGCGTCTCATCGATGCTTTGCTGTTCCAGGCGCGCTTCAGCGAACAGGATGGTGAAAGGAATTTTGGTGTAGCGCAGGGCGACATTTTCCATTGCCGATTGCTCGTCATAGTCGGAACTCAGGATGGTGGGAACGATGGCGAGGGTATTGGGCGCGATTCGGGTGAAGTCGAACTGGTTGAGGTTTCCCATGGCAAGCCCGCTTTGGCTGGTCCATTCGCCTTGCGCGCCGCCCGAGAGCGTCAGGCCGCCGAAAGGCCCGATGATTCCGTTCAGGTTGCCGACGTGCGATTCTCTTTCAAGTGTGATGTTCGGCATTGAGCCGGCGAAAGTCAGGGAACTGAGGCTGGTGACGTTCGTGAAATTCGCATCGGCATTCAAATGGCTGTAGAAATAGCCGCCGGAACCGAACAGCCAATCGGTGAACTGCTTTTCCAACACGATTGAATTCGCGCCCTGAAAATACTGGTTTCCCTCCTTCACGTTCTGCGTGACCGAACTGCGCGCGGCGGAGTTGGTGTAATGCGTATTGAGATGATAAAACTCGCCACGGAAACGGTCTTCAATGGACACGCCTGCCACTTCAGCATCCAAATCGAA
The DNA here is from genome assembly GCA_035606845.1 of Candidatus Angelobacter sp. Taxonomy (GTDB): domain Bacteria; phylum Verrucomicrobiota; class Verrucomicrobiia; order Limisphaerales; family DASXHY01; genus DASXHY01. The sequence goes on from DATNEA010000018.1 coordinate 37,725, forward strand.
TTTGATGATGTGCGTGCCTTCGTGGATGGCCTCGCTGGTGGGCGCCAGGTTTCGTTCGTCGAGGCCGGTTCCGCCGGCGCCCCAATTGAGGGTCGCTTCGTTGCCCTGCCGGTAGTCGTATTCGTAGCCAAGCACCAGGCGCGGCCAGTGCGGCAGGGTGAGGCCAAAATCCACCCAGGCCTTGCCGATATCCAGATGCAGGTCTTCGTCCAAACTCAGCGCGTGGGGCGTGGATGACGTGGGGCGGTAGCCGCCGGTGTCGTCGTAGTATTTGCGATATTGTTCCCAGCCGGAATGAATGAAGCCCAAATCATTCCGGTCGAGGGACAGTTTTAACTTGTAGTCATTATTTAAAACATGACCGGAGGCGGATAGCGTTGTGTCCGGCCCTTTTGGTTGCGAAATGTCGAAATCGGCGAGGCCGCCGTCCAGGCCTTCCTCGCGCCAATTCAGTTCGCGGAATTTATGTTTGTCGCCGCTGACGATGGTGCCGCCGATGGTGGGCGACAGCGAAACCGCGACGGAATTGCTCAACGTGGCGGCCGGCCAGGACGCGCCTTGATCAATCCACGCGCGCAACAGGGCGATTTGCGCCGCCGTCAACGGTTCGCCCTTTCCGGATGGGGGCATTTGCATGTCCTCGACGAGGCCGGCGGTAAAATGGATTAAAGGACTTTTGGCGCTGTTCCCGGGCAGGATGTCCACGCCGTTATCGCCACCCTTCAGCGCGGCGGCGCGGCTGATGAGACGAAAACTGCTTTTGGCTTTCACGGGTCCATGGCAGCGAATGCACGAAGCGTCAAAAATCGGTTTAATGTCGCGCGCGAAATCGATTTTGTTCGTGGCCGGAGGCGGCAATCGAGAGAGATCGATGTTCGTGGAGTCGGCGAACAGGCGGGAAGACAGAAACAGGAGGGCGCAAATCAGAGCGCGTGATCCATTCGTCCCTCGTCCTCGTGCTCGTCCTCCTCCTCGAACTGTCGAGAACGAGAAGGAGAAGGAGGACGAGGAGGATTCCTTGCTCATGGCGGCTTCAATAGAAAAAGAACGGTTGCGTGTTGGAGCCGTGGACGGCGGCGTGGCAACCAGCGGTCCAGCAGGTGCCGTAGCGAAGGAACGCGGTGTGATCGATGTTGCCGATAAAAATTTCGCTGGGAGCCACCGGGTCCGCCACCTGGGCGTGGCATTTGAGGCAAAGATTGGCATTCCGTTCCACGAGCATTTTGGCGTTGATGGAGCCGTGCGGGTTGTGGCAAACGGTGCAGCCTTCGCGCAAGGCGGCATGTTCGAAAATGAAGGGCCGGGTCTGCTCGCGATGGCAGGTGGCGCAGTTTTCATTCACGCGAGCCATGGCCAGGCCGCCGGCCGGTTTCATGATGTCCATTCCGTGCGGGTCGTGGCATTGGACGCAACTCATTTTGCCTTCAATGACCGGGTGATGCTGTGGAAGATGGAATTGCGCCCGGGTTTCCTCGTGGCACCGGAAACAGGCTTCGGGATCCTTTCCCGGGTTGATGATGAATTTTTCCAGGCCGCCGCGTCCGGCCATGGCGATGTGTTTGCTTCCGGGGCCGTGGCAGGATTCGCAGCCGCTCAGGCCGGGCAGGGCGGCATTCGCCACGCGCAATCGCGCATGAGGGCTGGACGGGAAAACGCGCGAGATGTTAGGATGGCAATCGAAACAGGCTTTGTCGCCGACGTAGGTGGCGCCTTCGATTTGCAGGGGCACGACGACCGAGCGGTCCGTAGAACAGGAATTGAGCAATAAAAAAAACGTTCCAGCCACCAGGCCCAATGCGACGAGATAACGCCGGCGCTTCAACTCGGGTGTACGCATGGATTGGGGATGCTTGGGACGGACATTTCCATTGAGAATCACCAACTTACGCATTTGTTCCAGAAAAAAATTTCGGATTGGGAAAAAATTCAAAATTTCGGGAACAAACCACCCCGAAGCGCGTCCTAACCGTCAAATGAATGCCAGACCCACCATTTCATTTACAAAACTCCCTCTGTTACTCGGTTTGTTGGTTTGCGGCGCGGTGATAAATTCCCGCGGAATCGACACCAACGCCGTCATTTGGGACGGGCCGGACACAAATTTCGACCAGAGCGTGGCGGCCTCGGACGTGGTGCTGGCGGGGAAAGTGGTGTTGACGCGGGCCGGCACTCACTGCCTTTATAATTCTGTTTTGGAAGCGGGCGCGGAACCCGGTTGTCCCGCTGATACCGAATGGGCCTTTGATCCGGGCGGCAATATCACGGATGCCACCAACCAAAATCTCAACCCCAAACTGGATTTTGAACCGCTCTATTCCTACCGCGTCACCTCCGGCGGGAATTTGTCGTCCTTGCTCGCTCCGGATTCGCCCAACCCGGGCCCTTTCATGATCGTGCATTTGATCAATGAACACATTTATTTTTCCGTGACGTTCACGGCGTGGCCGCAAGGGGGCGGAGCGTTTGCCTATACGCGCTCGACACCGGCAGCCGTCGCGCCGCCTCCGCCACCCACGCCCTCGGTCACCATCACAAATCCGGCGAACAATGCGGTCTTTGCCGCGCCGGCGGAGGTTAACGTGCTGGCGGGCGCCACGGTCAGCAGCGGTTCGGTCACGAACGTTTCATTTTTTGTGAATGGCTCGCTCATTGGTTCGAGCGTTGGGAATCCCTTTGCCGTCACGACTGCCGATCTCAACGCGGGATCGTACGCGTTCACGGCTGTGGCGACGGCGGCCGGCATTTCCGCCACGTCTTCGGTGGTGAACATCAGCGTGGTAAACCCGGTGGCAACGTCATTGGCGGTGCCCAGCGCGGTGAACAATAACGAGTTTTCTTTTAATTACAGCGTGAACCCGGGGCTGAGTTACGTGGTGGAAAGCTCTTCAAATTTGATCAACTGGACGCCACTCGTGACGAATGTCGCCAGTGGCAATCCGGCGTCGTTCAGCACGAGCATCGTCGATGGCGACGTTTATTATCGGGTTGAACGATTGCCGAATCCATAATGATGTGAGAATTCGCCGAAAAACTCGCGCAATGAACCTCGGAACGGAGCGCGGAGCATTGCTCCGCCAGTTCCGTCCAAACCATGCGGAGCAATGCTCCGCCTCCGCTTCGTGGGGAGGAAATGCCGTTCATGAGAATGCGTTTTAAATTCCTGGCGGCGATGGCCGGCGCGGTTTTCGCCTCGGGTGTTTGTCTCGGGCAAACCGCTTCGTTCAGTTCGCAATCCAGCGCCGATGCGTTCGTGGACAGCAGCCAGCCCAACAGCAATTTTGGCGCTGCCGGAGCGATGGCGGTGAGCGCGAGCGGATTGCCGCAGGGAGAATTTCAAAGTGTGCTGCTCTTTGACCTGTCGGGCGCCGCGAACTCGTTCAATGCGCAGTTCGGCGTGGGAGGTTGGGCCTTGCAATCAGTCACGTTGCAATTGACGGCATCGCCGCACGGCAACGCGATTTTCAACAACGTCGCGGCGGGACAGTTCAATGTTTCGCTGATGCAAAACAACTCCTGGGTGGAAGGAACGGGCACGGGCGGCAAGCCGACGACGGATGGCATTTCCTTCAACAGCCTTTTGTCGGTTTATGTGAACAACGCCGCCGATCAGGGCCTGGGCACTTTCAGTTTTGCCGGAACTACGAGCGGACAAGACAGCTATGGGTTGACGCTTTCGTCAGGGCTGGTTTCGGATGTGACGTCCGGGAGCGATGCGAGCCTGCGATTGTACGCCGCGGACAGTTCGGTGAGCTATTTGTTCGATTCGCGGACCGGCGGTTCGTCCACTGCCGATGAACCAACGCTCACGATGCAGGTTGTCGCGGTGCCGGAACCGGGCAGCGTTGCTTTGTGCGTCGCGGCGTTGGTGGTCTTGGGATTATTGCAGGCATTCCGGCGCGGGAGCCGGCGGAACGATTGAGAATTTTCGTTTGCCCGACAGAACCGTTCACCCATGAAGCGAACGCTGTAGGCAGGCGAGGCCCGGAGCGTTAGTGGGATCGCGCTCCGGGTTTTATTTTATCCGGCGAGGCGCCATTCACAAAATTTTTGGAACCATTTGATTCTCGATGCCTCTTACTCCGGGTTATATGATGGAAACGGCCACAAGGTTAACAACCAATCGAACCCGTCATGCACGCCGGCATCGAGGCCGTCTTCCTGGGGATTCGCCAGTTTCAACAATTTCGTTTGCGCACGATCATCCGAGAAGCGACGTGCCGGCAAGCGAACCCGGGGCGCTCGTGGGATTCGGCGCTCCGGGTGCATTTCATCGATTTACAGTGTAGGAGACGACGCAAGGAGTCTTTCGACTTTTGCGCGGAGAAGATCAGAGCCTCCTCACGTCGGCTTCTACGAGGTTTGTGGATTCACGCGCTGCACGAAACGGCACGATAGTCCTCATAGCCACTCCGACGAGACCAATTCGTTTCAAGAGCGTGACAATCGCTTCCCCCTCCCTGTAGCATTCGCGGGGTTCAATGAATGCAACGCCATTGACGTTTCTCATCGCCACGCGCAACACCCACAAGGTCGGTGAAATCCGCGCCATTTTGGGAAGCCAATATCATTATCTCACGCTCGCCGATTTTCCGGATGCGCCGAACGTGATCGAGGACGCCAATTCCTTTGCGGGTAATGCGACCAAGAAGGCGGTTGAACTCGCGCGATGGCTTTCGACTAGAAACTCGAAACTCAAAACCCGAAACCTGTTTATCCTGGCCGACGATTCCGGCCTGGAAGTCGATGCGTTGAATGGCGCGCCGGGAGTGTTTTCGGCGCGGTTCGCGGCGCTGGATTCGGGAAAAACCGGGAACTCGCCGGACGCGGAGAACAACGCCAAGCTGCTGCGCCTATTGAAAGATGTGCCGCAGGAAAAGCGCACGGCCCGTTTCCGCTGCGTCATCGCCCTGACGCCCGTCCAACTCGAAACTCAAAATTCGAAACCCGAAACTTCCTCCCCGGTCTGCTACGCCGATGAATTGGAAATGGAAACGGGAATTTTCGACGGCGCGTGCGAAGGCCGCATCGATTTCGCGCCGCGCGGAAAAGGCGGGTTTGGTTATGATCCCTTGTTTATTCCGAACGGATTTGAGCAATCTTTTGCGCAGTTGGGAGAAGATGTGAAAAACGGATTGAGTCATCGATCGAAGGCGCTGGCAAAATTGAAAAAAAGTCTCGCCAAGTTGTAAAAGCTCCAAGGACCAAGCGTCCAAGCCCCAGAGAAACCTCAAGCTCCAACATCCAACAAGCGCGCAAACTTTGGAACTTAGTTCTTGGAGCTTATTTGCGGCGTTTATTTTGGTTTCGGCAGTTTCGAATGAACGAGTCCATTGGACGCAATCATCCGGAACTTATGAAATCCCGGCGTCGGTTCGTGCCAGAATTTTCCCCCGGCGCATTCGAGGATCAGTCCGCCGGCGGCGATGTCCCAAAGGCTGATGCCGCGTTCGATATAGGCGTCCAGCCGGCCGCTGGCCACGTAAGTCAGCGCGAGCGCGGCGGATCCGAGCATGCGAATTTTCATCACGCGCCGCGAGAGCCAGAGGAAATAGGGCAGGGCGCGCTTCAGATTCGAATGATTTTTGGCGAAGCCGATGGAGACGATGCATTCGCTCAATTGACGCCGCTGGCTGACGTGAATCACCCGGCCGTTCAATCGCGCCGGTTGCCCGCGAATCGCTGTCCACAACTCGTCTTGAAACGGATCGTAAACGACACCGACGATGGTTTCGTGTTTGGAGTTTTGAGTTTCGAGTTGAGCGCCGCGCGGTTTCCGACTCGAAACTCGAAACTGCGAACTCGAAACGTTGCGCTGCAGCGCAATGGACACGCTCGCGTGCGGAATGCCGCGCGCGAAATTCACGGTGCCATCGATCGGATCGACCACCCAACGATATTCCGCGCCGGTGTCGCCGGCTTCTCCTTCTTCGCCCAGGAGAGCGATGCTGGGAAACGCCGCATGGAGTTTTTTCTCAATTAACTTTTGGCAGCGCACATCCAATTCGAGCTTGATGTCGTGCGCGGTGACTTCGTTGGCTTTTTTCTCCGCCATGAGATTCTTTCGCATCAACGCGCCAGCGGCTTTTGCGGCATCGACGGCGCTGGCGAGGGCTTTGTTTGATGAAACGTTTTGCATGAAAATAGATTAGCGTTCCAGCGCCTTCAGGGCTTCCAGCACATGCTCCAGCTTGGCTTTGAGATCGATGGCACGCTGCTGGTGCTCGGCGAGGACTTGCGGAGGGACTTTCTGGACGAAATTCGGGTTTGCGAGTTTTTGTTCGGTTTTTTCGATGTCGCCTTGCAGTTTTTCGCGCTCCTTGCCGAGGCGAATTTTTTCCGCGGCCACATCCACGAGGCCTTCTAGGGGCAGGAAAAGCTCGCCCAATTCCGCGCGCACGGCGGGCGTGCCTTTGGCGGCCTGGTAATTCTCGTTCACTTCCAGCGCTTCGGCGTTGAGGAGCAGTTTGATGACATCCAAGTCCTGCGGCGCGGTGAAATTCACGGGCTTGAAAATGTATTTCACTTTCTTGCTGGCGGAGATATTTCCGGCGCGACGCAAATTGCGGCCCTGGGTCACGAGGTCGTATTTCGCGTTGACCATGTCCAGATAGCAATCGTCGAGGCCGTAATGGCCTTTGAAGTCTTCATCGAGCGGCTTGGGCCAGGGCGCGTACATGATGGTTTTGCCGCCCTGATCGGCAGGCATGTCTTCGGCGTAACCCATCCCGTGCCATAATTCCTCGGTAATAAAGGGAAGGAAGGGATGGAATAATCGCAACGTGTGCGAGAGGATGAAGTCGATGACGGCGAGGGTGTTGGCTTTGCGCGCGGCGTTGCTGCCGTGCAGCACGGCTTTGCTGGCTTCCACGTACCAATCGCAGTATTCGCTCCAGAAGAACCGATAGAGCGCCTGCACGGCGGTGCTGAAGTTGTAGGCGTTCAGCGCTTCGGTGATTTCGGCGATGGCGGCGTTGAGCTTCAGCAAAATCCATTTGTCATCGCTGGAGAGCAGTTGGGGATTGATCTCGCCCTGAATCGGGAACTGCTCGGGCGGGGCGCCCTCGCCTGCAGCCGAGGCGGCTGCGCTCCCCTGCATCTGTCGGAAACGGCAGGCATTCCAGAGCTTGTTGCAAAAGTTGCGGCCCAGTTCGACGTCCTTCTCATCGAACAACACGTCCTGGCCGAGCGGCGCGCTGCGCATGGTGCCGAAACGGAGCGCGTCGGCGCCGTAACTCGCGATCAAATGGAGCGGGTCGGGCGAGTTGCCGAGCGTCTTGGACATCTTGCGGCCCTGCTTGTCGCGGATGATGCCGGTGAAATAAACATTCCGGAACGGCATGTCGCCCATGAACTCGTAGCCGGCCATGATCATGCGCGCGACCCAGAAGAAAATAATGTCAGGCCCGGTAACGAGGTCGGTGGTCGGATAAAATTTCTTCAACGTCTCGGTTTGTTCCGGCCAGCCCATTGTGGCGAAGGGCCAGAGCCAGGAACTGAACCAGGTGTCGAGGACGTCGGGGTCTTGGGTGAAGCCGAATTGCTCTAGCTCTTTTGCTGCTGCTTCGTCAGCAGTGATCGCCATGATTTGTTCGTGCTCTGCATCATTCTTTAATTCGACTTTATCAATGTGGTGAAAAGTAGGAGGCAGCGCCGCGTCACTTCCCCGCCAATACCACACCGGAATCCGATGCCCCCACCAAAGCTGGCGGCTGATGCACCAGTCCTGAATGTTCGTGAGCCAGTGATCGTAAACTTTCGCCCAGCGTTGCGGGTGGAAGTGCATTTTGGGGGGCGCGCCCGCCCCGGGCGCAGCGGCGGACGCCTCGTCCGGCGCATCCGGGCGCTCGAACGAATCGGTGCCCGTGGAACTGGTCACACGCTCGGTGCTGCCCGCGAGGGCGCGGGCAGCGGCGCCCGAGGCGGGCGCGCTCCCCTTTTCGTCGGATTGTTCGACGCACCCTTTGGATTGCTCCACGGCGGGATATTTCAAAAACCATTGCTCGCTAAGGCGCGGCTCGATGGGCACGTCGGCGCGCTGGCTGAAGCCCACGTTGTGTTCGTAGGGATCTTCTTTCACGAGCACATCGAGTTCCTTGAGACGTTCCACGGCGACATCGCGCGCTTCGAAACGGTCCAGGCCGGCCAGGCTTTCGCCGGCAAGATCATTCATTGTGCCGTTTGAGTTCATGATGTCCACGATGGGTAGGCTGTGGCGCTGGCCGATTTCGAAGTCGTCTTTGTCGTGCGCGGGCGTCACTTTGAGCACACCCGTGCCGAATTCAAAATCCACGTGTTCATCGCCGATGATGGGGATGAGCTTTTTCTCCGTCGGCAAATGGACGGGCAGGGGACGGATCACGTGCTTGCCGATCAAGTGCGCGTAACGCGGGTCCTTCGGGTTCACGGCTACGGCGGTATCGCCAGGGATGGTTTCAGGACGGGTGGTGGCGATGGTGAGCCAGATTTTGCCGTCCTTCCCCGGGAGCGCCGCAGTCTTGGTGGAGGAACTTGCCGGCGAGACGCCGGCGCTCCCAGTGTCGGCCACCTGCACTTTGAAGTGATACATAAAACCTTTCTGCGGTTTCATTTCCACTTCTTCGTCGGAAAGCGCCGTTTGCGACACGGGGCACCAATTCACCATGCGTTTGCCGCGATAAATCAGACCTTTTTTGTAAAGGTCGACGAACACTTTTTGGACGCAACGCGAATATTCCGGGTCCATGGTGAACCGTTCGCGGGTCCAATCGCAGGAGCAGCCGAGTTTTTTGAGCTGGTTGATGATGATGCCGCCGTGCTTTTCCTTCCAGGCCCAGACGCGTTTCAGAAATTCCTCGCGGCCGAGATCGTATTTGGTTTTGCGTTCTTCCTTTTTGAGCGCCTTTTCCACCTGCACCTGCGTGGCGATGCCGGCGTGATCGGTGCCGGGCAGCCAAAGCACTTCCTTGCCGCTCATGCGCGCTTTGCGGCTCAGAATGTCCTGGATGGTGTTGTTGAGCACGTGGCCCATGTGGAGCATGCCCGTGACGTTCGGCGGCGGGATGACGATGGAGAACGGGGGCTTGATGGATTTCGCGTTCGCGGTGAAACACGAATTCTGCTGCCAGAATTGGTACCACTTATCTTCGACGGCTTGTGGTTCGTATGCTTTTGGAATTTCCATGACAAAAAACGGACTTACGCGAATTACGCTAATTCGCGCGAATTTTTAAAGGCGAAAATCGGCGGTCGATGCTGCCGGTTTGTTTTTATGACTGCGAATCACGCGTTTCCATTCCAGCGAATCAACGCCGAAATCAACGAGCAAGCCCAATTCGAGCTTTGAGATTGCGAGATAGTTTAACACTTGTTTGATGTGAGCGTCTGTCAAACGTTCGACGGCTTTGGCCTCAAACAGGATTTTGTTCCAAACGACAAAATCGGCGTAGTGATAATGCGGCAGGATAACACCCTTATAATTCACCTCGCATTTGAGTTCGCGTGTGAATGGAAGCTCGGCGCGTTGTAATTCCACAACGAAGGCGTCTTTATACAAAACTTCGTCCTGGCCTTTGCCGAGTTCTCGGTGGACTTCCATGCAAAACCCGACCAGCTTGAAAACTTCATCTTTGTAAAGCAGTTCACTCATCTGAATTCGCGTTCATTGGCGTAATTCGCGTAAAGCCCCTGCTCACTTCGTCATCAATGCGTACTCCATGCTGTCGGCCAGGGCCTGGAGGGAGGCGGTGATGATGTTTTCGCTGACGCCGACGGTGCCCCATTCGCGCTGGCCGTTGCTGGTGGTGATGAGCACGCGGGTCTTGGCCGCGGTGCCGGTCGCGCCGTCGATGATGCGGACTTTGTAATCCGTCAGTTTCAATTTTCGCAATTGCGGGAAAAATTTCGATAAGGCCTGACGGAGCGCGCTATCCAAAGCGTTCACGGGGCCGTCGCCTTCGGCCACGGTGTGCGAGAAGTCGTTTTTCACACTCACCTTCAGCGTCGCTTCGCAGACGGAAGTCATGCCGTTGCCGCGCATCGAAACGTGGTAACTTTCCACCGTGAAAGGCAATTCGCGATGCTCCAGATGCTTCTGGATGAGCAACGCCAGCGACGCCTCGGCGGCCTCGAATTCGAAACCCTGGCTTTCCAGTTCCTTGATGCGCGCGAGGATGGGTTTCAATTCCGGCGTTTCGTTCGAGAGTTTGAAGCCCAGTTCCTTGGCTTTCGCCAGCACATTGCTGCGGCCGGACATATCGCTCACCAATACGCGGCGGGAATTGCCCACCTTCTCCGGGTTGATGTGCTCGTAGCTGTGCGCGAGGCGTTCCACGGCGTGGGCATGCATGCCGCCTTTGTGCGCAAAGGCCGTGATGCCCACCCATGGCTGGCGCGGGTCGGGCTTGAAGTTCGCGATTTCATCGACGAAATGCGACAGCTCCTGCAGTTTTGGCAGCGAACTTTTCGGCACGCTCGATTTGTTCAGCTTGAACGCGAGCGTGGGGATGACGCTGATCAGATTGCAATTGCCGGTGCGTTCGCCGTAGCCGTTGACGGTGCCTTGCACCTGTGTCGCGCCGACTTCGACGGCCGCGATGGCGTTGGCCACGCCGAAGCCGCAATCGTTGTGCGTGTGGATGCCGACGCGAGCGGACAATTTGCTCCTGGCAAAGGTCGTGATGCGCGCGATTTCATTCGGCAAACAACCGCCGTTGGTATCGCACAACACGATGCAATCGGCGCCGGCTTTTTCCGCGGCCTGCCAGGTTGCGAGCGCGTATTCCGGCTCGTTCTTGTAGCCGTCGAAGGAATGTTCGGCGTCGTAGAAAACGATCTTTTTGTGGTCTTTGAAAAATTTGATCGTGTCGGAGATCATCGCCAGGTTTTCATCGGGCGTGGCGCGGAGGACTTCGGTCACGTGGAGCAGCCAGGTTTTGCCTACGATGGTGACGACGGGCGTTTCGGCCTCGAGCAATTGCCGCATCAGCTCGTCTTTTTCGACGGCCACGCCTTTGCGGCGGGTCATGCTGAAGGCGGCGATTTTGGCGTTTTTGTATTTGCGACGGCGGGCTTGTTGGAAAAACTCCATGTCCTTCGGATTGGAGCCCGGCCAGCCGCCTTCAATGTAATGAATCCCAAAGCCATCGAGTTTATCGGCAATGCGCAGCTTGTCTGCGGCCGAGAAATTGATGCCTTCGCCCTGGCTGCCATCGCGCAGGGTCGTATCGTATATTTCGACTTCGGGTTTCATTGTTTCCGCGCTTGCGGAAACAAATATCTAAGCGAAATAGCGGTTTGTGGCAAATCACAAAACCTCTGCGAAAGCACCAAGGGGCGCATCTCGGTTTCTTGCAGGATTGAAAGATGTGTGGGGGAAAGAAGGCTGCCGGCAGGTGGCTTCTACGGGGCCACGACCGGAGGAAAAGCCTGAAAAGTCCCGCTTTTGTTTTTATAAACCCCTGTATTTCCGCTCGTATCCGTGTCTATCCGGTTCTTTTCACTCTTTTCCTCCGGTCGTATCCAAAAAATGAGACGCCTCCAAAATCCAAGCGTCCGGAGAAATTCCAAACTTCAAGCTCCAATCTGGCGAGTTGAGCGTCCCTTTGGGGCTTGGTGCTCCTCCGCGATCTTGGCGCTTGGTGTTTTTAAATTGGACTGCGGGCGAGAATGCCGCAGTCCAATTCGGTTAGCACCTTCTGTTTTCAGTACGAATAGTAGTGGCCACGGTCCCAGTAGCCGCCATGGTGATAGTCATCCCAATCACGGTCATGGTGGTAATAGAAATGTTCGTGCCCGTATTCATGCGGTCCATAGTACCCGCCCCGAGTTTCAACTTCACACCCGGTTGTTGCGGTCATCAACAAACCGGCCAGGCTGAGTAAGCTTAGCAAGCTTAGGAATGTTTTCATGTTGTGAACGGCAGACGGGCTCCAATACCCAATCTGCCTATGAAAACGTACGCCCAAAGAGGAAACGGGCGCGATGGGTTGATACCCGAAAAGCCGGCGGATTTTCAGCGGCGAATGAGGCCGGAAATCTTCATTTTGACGGTTTCGCCGACGAGACGCTCCAGAAGCGACTTCTTTTTCTGCTTGGCCGGGCCGGCGCCGATGAGTTCGACGGTGCCGCTGCAAAGGGGGCAGAGCGAAAGCATTTTCTTGCCGCCTTTGCGACGCAAACGACGCACGCAGGCTTCGCACATGGTTTCGTGGCATTTGGTGCAGCGATGGGTCACGGCCACGCCGAGATGACGCAGGCATTCCATGATGCCATCCTTCCGCACCACCTGCGGTTTGGGAATATCCACGTTAATGAATTGCGGGATTTCAATTTTGGCGTCGATGGTTTCCACGAGCAATTCCACATCGCCGAGCCGCACGATCTGGCCCGGCGCCAGTGGGAATTCGCGGACCTTCTTGTCGTTGACGAAAGTGCCGTTGGTGGATTCCAGGTCGCGGAGGATCACGCCATCGTTCATGAGAACGATTTCGCAATGAATGCTCGAAATCGTGGGATGCTCGATGGGAAAATCGTTGTCAGGATGCCGGCCGACACGGTTGGCGCCAAGCTTCAACTCAATGAGCTTGGCGTTCAATCCTTCGGTTTTAACTAACAATCGGGCCATAACATCGACTCCTTGCTACAACCTTGACTGAGAACAAGTGCAACAATGCTAACTTGATAGAGCAAATGTACGGGAATGTCGAGAGAATTTCCTGTTTAGAATTCCAACGAATTTCGGGCAAAAACGAACCTTTCGACGATTTTGCCACCGATAAGATGCTGCTGGATAATGGTTTCGAGCACTTCCGGGGTGCACGAGTGATACCAGGTTCCCTCCGGGTAAACCAAAGCAATCGGCCCCTGGGTGCAGACGCGGAGGCAATTGGCCTTGGTGCGGTAGACGAGCGGTTGTGGGCCGACGAGGTTCAGTTCCTTCAGGCGCTTTTTCAGGAATTCCCACGATTCGAGTCCTTGCTGTTTGGGCGCGCATTTGGCCTCGGTTTGGTCCGCGCACAGGAAAATGTGGCGGCGATATTTCTCCAGTCCCAGCGATTCCACCATGTCGTTCAACTCACTCATGTGCGGCAGGCAGAATGTGGAAATTGATGCGAGTGGTCAACGCAAGTGTTGGGGAACGCACAGGTCTGGGCGCAACGTGGCACCCGCGCCGGAGCGCGGCTGTGCTGAAAGCCAGCCGCAGCAGGGCCAACCTTTGGAAAGTGTCCAACGGCCTGTGTTGGACAACATTGCTGCGGCTGGTCTCCGACACCGCGCTCCGAAAAAGGGTGTGGATGCCCAGTTAACCTTGGCGGCTACGCTGCGTTTCCGTTGGGGTATTCGACTACGTGTCGCGAGGGCTTCATTGCGGTAGATTTCTTTCAGAAGACGTGGCAAAAAATCCTCAGAATCCAAATCCAACTTCCCGAAACAGTACGCTGCTGAATGTGGTGCTCGTGGTTGCGGTGCTGTACTTGGGACGCGAGATTTTCATACCCGTCGCCTTGGCCATCCTGTTTTCGTTCCTGCTCGCTCCGCTGGTGACGCGGCTTCGGCATTGGGGAATGTGGCGCGTTCCCTCGGTGCTGGCGGTGGTGATCTCGGCGTTCGCATTGCTGGCCGTGATTGGGTACCTGGTGGCCGGCCAACTGACCGACCTCGGGCGCAAGCTTCCGGAATACCAGCACAACATGCATCAAAAGCTTCAGTCCCTGCGTGATTCAAGCAAGGGTGTTTTCGGACGCATCAGCCGTGTGCTGCATGATTTCGACGAGGAATTAAAGCCCGCGCCGCCGCCGGCCGAGTCGGTGACGGAAGGCCAGCAACGGCCGGTACCGGTGGAAATCCAGCAGGGCAATATGTCGTCGCTGCGTTTCGTGCCGAAACTGCTGGGCTCTGTCGTCGGCGCATTGATCATGGCCGTTTTGGTGGTGGTGTTTGTCATTTTCATGCTGCTGGAGAAGGAAGACTTGCGTGATCGCGTCATCCGGCTGGTCGGCTGGCGGCAATTAAATGTCACCACGAAGGCACTGGACGAAGCGGGGCAGCGCGTGAGCCGTTACCTGGTGGCGCAATTGATCGTGAACGTGGCTTTTGGCATTCCGGCGGGCATTGCGCTGTATTTCCTCGGCGTGCCCAACCCAATTTTGTGGGGCGTGCTGGCTGCGCTGCTGCGCTACATTCCCTATCTCGGCATTTGGATTGCGGCGGTGATGCCGGCGGCGGTGGTTTTTGCCGTTGATCCCGGTTGGGCGAAGTCCGTGTCCGTTTTTGGAATTTATTTCGGCATCGATTTGATGATGTACAACTTCATCGAGCCGTGGGTTTACGGGAACAGCACCGGCTTGACGCCACTGGCGATTCTGGTGGCCGCGGTATTTTGGGCATGGCTTTGGGGTGCCGTGGGCTTGTTGCTCGCGGTGCCTCTCACGGTTTGCGTGGCGGTGCTGGGCCGTTACGTGCCCACACTGCGATTTTTGGGCGTGCTGTTGAGCGATGAGGAGGTGCTCACCGCGGAAAAACGATTCTATCAGCGCCTGCTCGCGGAGGATGTTGAAGAGGCGACGGAAGTGGCCGAGGAATTCCTGAAAGGCAAATCGCTGGAGGAGCTTTATGATGCAGTGATTATTCCCGCGTTGGCGCTGGCGGAGGAGGATTGTCTGGCGGGAAAACTCGATGATGACGAGCGCGAATTTGTTTTCCATAACGCACGTTTTCTCGTGGAGGACATCGCCTCGCGGGCGACGCATATCATTGCCGGTGACAACGGCTCGAAGCATCGGCCCAACGGAAAGGACAATGTCCGGCAAGACGAGCACCTTTCGGACGCGCGAGTGTTGTCGCTCCCGGCCAAAAGCGAAGCGGATGAAATTGCGGCGCTGATGCTCGCGCAAGTCCTGGGCGGGCGCGGAGTTCCCGCTCGAGCCTGTTCCGCGACCGCGCTCGCGTCCGAGTACCTGGAGGAGGTGGGCGCCGGAAAGATTGAAGCGGTCTGCGTGTGCGCGGTGGTGCCGGCGTATTTGCCGCACGCGCGCTATCTCTGCAAGCGGCTGCGCGACCAGTTTCCCAATCTGCGAATCGTGGCGGTGGTGAGGGTCCGCGAGGAAGCGCGCGAAACCCGCAAACGGGAATTGCAATCCGTGGCCAATGAAGTCGTTTTCACGCTGGCCCAGGCGGCCAGGCACGTTCAATCCGTCATTTCCATCCCGGCCACGGCGGGTCAAACCGCGTTCAGCTCGTGATTGCCTTGTTTGAACCCCAGGCCGTGGAGGCGCTCAAGGATCCGGTCGTTTCGGCGCGCTCCGTCGGCCTTCGTTATGTGAACGACGAAGAGGCGGGGATCAAGCGCCAAGGGCGCGGCAAGAATTTTCGTTATCGCGATGCCTCGGGAAAACCGGTGCGCGATGCGGAAATATTGGGCCGCATCAAATCCCTCGCGATCCCGCCGGCGTGGACGGAGGTGTGGATCTGCGCCAATCCCAATGGCCATTTGCAGGCGACTGGACGGGACGCGCGCGGGCGGAAACAATTTCGTTATCATTCGCGCTGGCGCGAAATCCGGGACGAAACGAAATACGCCCGCATGATTGCCTTTGCGCACGCGTTGCCACAAATCCGCGCGCGCATCAAAAAGGACATGGCGCTGGGCGGCATGCCGCGAAACAAAGTGCTGGCGGCGGTGGCGCGATTGCTCGAGGTCAGTTTGATCCGGGTGGGCAATGATGAATACGCGCGGGAGAATGATTCCTTCGGCCTGACAACGCTGCGCAACCAGCACGTGGATGTGCGCGGGGCGAGGTTGCGGTTTCATTTTCGCGGAAAATCCGGCATTTGGCACAACGTGGATATTCGCGATCGGCGGCTCGCCAGGATTGTCGAACGCTGCCAGGATCTGCCGGGGCAGGAGTTGTTTCAATTCGAGGACGACGACGGGCAGCGCCATGATGTTCGCTCGGAGGATGTGAACGATTACATCCGGGAAATCAGCGGGAGTGATTTCACGGCGAAGGATTTTCGCACCTGGGCGGGAACCGTTCTCGCGGCCACGGCGCTTTGCAAATGCGAAACATTCGAAACCAAGGCGCAGGCGAAGAAGAACGTCGGGGAGGCCGTCGCGTGCGTCGCCAAAAAATTGCGCAACACGCCGGCCGTTTGCAAAAAATGCTATATCCATCCGCACGTGCTGGATTCCTATTTGGACGGCGCGCTCATGGAGATGCTCACGCGCAAGGCGAAACGGCGGTCCTCACGCGGCTTGCGGGCGGAAGAAGCGGCGTTGCTGCGATTGTTGCAGACGCGGCTCACGCTGGAGGAGAAACTGGCGCGCTCGCTCAAAAAAGAAATTGCGGCTCGGTCTCGAGCCCGTAAGAAAGCTTCCCATCAATAATCCGCGCGGCGGACGTGAAGGGGTGCTCGTCGGTTTTGGTCGGGCTCATGATGTGAAGCACTTTGTGGCCATGCGCTTTCAAATAATCCGAAATGAGCGAGCGATGGCATCGCCACCACACGGCTTCGGAGCACATGATGGCGGTGCGTTTTTGGCGCGCGACCTCCAGGAGGCGTTCGATGCCGGCGTGAAATTCCGGAGTCATCATGAAATCCGCGTAGGAGCGGAACGCTTCGTTGCGCCAGGCGGTGTTCGGGGAGTTGGGTAGGGATTTATGGCGCCGACCGCCGAGTTCTGGAAAATGGAGGTATTCGATGCCGGCCTCCGCCAGAGATTTGGAGAGATTCTCCAGATTGAAATGCGGCAGCCGGCGTGAACCGGGAAATCGGCGCACGTCGGCGAGCAATTGAATTTGCCGCGAGGCGAGCAATTCCAGGAATTGATCGAGGCTGCGATTCGAATGGCCAACGGTCCAGATGGTCACTGGCTCCATGATTAAATATGGTTTCAAACGCGGCGATATTCAATGAGTAGCACGCTCGCTTTGCCGAAAGGCCCGGAGCGCGGCTCTGTGAGCCGCAGCAATGTTCGTTTTCGCGAGTCATTGAATTTGTCCACGCATTTTGCCTTTCTGAAGCTGCTGCGGGTCGCAGACCCGCGCTCCTCTGTCGCGTTCGACTTTTCGACCGGCGCGACTAAACTGTGCCCGCAATAAAATGAAACCGTTTACGCCATTGCCGCGTTCGTTTTATGAGCCGTCGGCCAAAGTTGTCGCGCCGGATCTGCTGGGGCATTTCCTGATTCGCAACACGCCGAGCGGCCCGTGCGGCGGAGAAATCGTGGAGACGGAAGCGTATCTCGTCGGCGATCCGGCGTGCCACGCGGCGCCCGGATTGACCAACAGAAATCGCGTGATGTTTGGGCATCCGGGGCACGGTTACGTTTACCTGATTTATGGTTTTCATTTTTGCGTGAACGCGGTGTGCCGTCCCGCGGGCGTGGCGGAGGCGGTGTTGATCCGCGCCGTGGAGGCCACGTTCGGGGACAAACTGATGGCGGTGCATCGTCCGGCGGCGGCCCGGCGCGCGCTCACCAGCGGCCCGGGAAAATTATGCCAGGCCATGGACATCAGCCGCAGCCTGGACGGAATTGATTTGTGCGATGCCCGCTCGGCGTTATTCATCGCGGAAAATCCCGAGGTGAAGAAGTTTCGGAGGCAGAAGGGACCGCTGATTACCACCACGCGCGTTGGCATCACGAAGGCGGCGGCGTTGCCGCTGCGATATTATTTGGACAAGAGCGAGTTTGTTTCGCGGCGGAGTGGTGAGCGGGTGGTGGGTGATTCGTGAGCGGTGCTTGGATCCAAGCCAAAGCGCCGGAGGGCCGGCGCAGTCCGGGACGCTATCGTGAGGTCAGGAGCGTTGGAATTCGCGCCAGCATCCCGGACTGCGGCGGCCCTCCGCCGCTCTTTTTCACGCGCGGCCTATTGCTAAGCGGTCTATCTCTTCGTCACGCGTTTGACAATCCCGCGCGCGCCGCTACCTTTCGTAAACCCAATCAACGAAAGGAAAATTATGGCGGATATTCAACGACAGGCATCGGCGCATTGGAGCGGAGAACTGTTGCGTGGCTCCGGCAAAACTTCCACGGGCAGCGGTGTGCTGCACGACGTGCCCTATTCGGTCCCGTCACGTTTTGAAAATGGCAAGGGCACGAATCCCGAGGAACTGATCGCGGCGGCGCATGCGTCGTGTTTCAGCATGATGCTGGCAAAACTTCTCGGCGACGCGAAAAAACCTCCGGGCGACATTCGGACGAAGGCGACATTGACGCTAAGCAATGCGAGCGGCGGCTGGAAAATTTCCAAGATCCATCTGGAGAGTGAAGTGAGCGGCGCGGGATTGGATGCGGAAACGGTGAATCGCACGGCAGCGCAGGCCAAGGAGCAATGTCCGATTTCGGTCCTGCTGAAACCCGGTCTGGATTCGCTGACGATGGAGGTGAAATTGAAGTAGGCGGCGCGGTTTTTAGTGGCACGGGCGTCCCGCCCGTGTGAATCGAAACGCACGGGCGAGACGCCCGTGCTACTACATTCACGGCAGCTCGAGCGCGCGCCACATGTACCACGCGGCGGTGCTGCGATGCGGCCGCCAGCGTTCGCCGTATTCCAAGAGTTCCTTGGGCGTAGGCAGTTCTTTCCAGCCAAAGGTGAGGGCGAAGCCTTTGCGCACGCCATAATCCGTGATCGGCAGCACGTCGGGCCGGCCTAGCGTGAACATCAGGAGCATCTCGACGGTCCAGGTGCCGACGCCGCGGACGCTGGTCAGGCGTTCGATAATTTCTTCATTGCTCAACCGCGCGATGACTCGCGAGCCGGGCACAACGCCGTCCATCGTCTTCGCAGCAATGTCCTTGATGGCGGCGACCTTTGCACGGGAAAGGCCGGCGCCGCGCATGCGATCTTCGGGCGTTGTCAGCACGTCTTCGGGAGTGGGGAATCGTTTTCCGGGATAAAGGGCGAGGAAGCGTTTTAAAATTGTCTTCGCGGCGGTGCCGTTGAGCTGTTGATGCGTGACCGCCGTGACGAGCGCCACAAACGGTGTGCGGCGCGTGTGCGGTTTCATGGTGCAGGGGCCGACCCTTTTGATGAGACGCGCCAGCGCTTTGTCTGAGCGACAAAGATGTTCGACGGCTTCAGGGGTCATGAGCGACAGCGGAGCGTGGCTGCGCCGGGCCGTGAACTGATTTCCCAAAACTGGTTTTGCTCCCGCGGATCCTGGCGGCGAGACGCCGCCGGCACTCGCAGACGAGACGTCTGCGCTACCATCCAAAGGCTGCGTGAGCGGTTCAGATTTTGAGGCATGCAAGAAAGCGTTTTTACGGTTTCGACATGGTCGATGAGCCAGACGCCATTGACCTTTTTTAGTTTGAAATCGAATTCCTGCGCGGAGATATCCCGTTCCTCCGGCATGGTGGCCTTGGCGGTCAGGTTGACTTTGGCGGTTTGTCCATCGGGAGCCAGGGTGATGTTCATGTCGGGAAATTCAACCTTCAGCGCCGTCAATCGCGAGCGGCTGGCCATCGCGATTTGCAGGACTTCATCCCGTCCGTGCAGGGTGACGGTTTCGTAACCGGCCAGGTTGAGTTCCACGTCCACGTTGGTGGTGAAGAAGCCGGCGGCTTTTTGCGCGCTGTAAGTTTTGCTGATCATTCCCGAGCCGGCCTCGAAGGAGATGGTTTTTGCGAAGGCATTCAGGCGCGAGCGGATGACTTTTTCCGGAGTGGGAAAAAGAATGGTCCAAAGCCAGAATCCCAGTCCAATGATGACTGCCGCAGCCAGGCCAACCACGACAGCTCGCTTCATAATATGATTTTGCCCATGATTCGATCGCGATCGATCCGTCCCTGATCCGAGTTCATTCGGTTGTCGCCAATGACATAATACTCATTGGCGCCGAGCTTCACGGGATCCATGAAGGGGGCGGGAGAATGATGTTTCAAATACGGTTCAGGGATTTGCTTGCCATTGATCATCAGCTTTCCGTTTTCAAACGCGACGGTTTCACCGGGCAGGCCCACGATGCGTTTCATCAGCATGATGCTCGGGCCGGCCATGCGGATGCCGACGACATCGCCGCGTTGCGGGTCGGAATGGCGGTAGGCGAGCCGGTTGACGAAATTGATTCCCCAGTCGTGATAAGTGGGGAACATGCTGTAACCCTCGATGCGCACGGGCAGCACGATGTATTTGAAGACGAAGAACTTGAAGAAAACGAAGCAAAACAGGGCGAGCACGAGTGCCCGGACAAGCGTGCGTTTCGGCTTCCGGCCAATCACCGCGATGCGCAGCCAGGCTGGCATCCGGGAAGCAGGTGCTCCAGATTCCATAGTGTTCATATCAAAGCCGCGAACGCCCTAATTTTCTCCGGAGTTTCGGATTCAGCAAGCAAAGAGTTGCGGACTTCCGGCTGTCAGAACCGGCAGATAGCGACTTTCCTCGGAGTTCAGAGGTCGGGCGAACGGCCAAGGGGCGGGCTCACGGACTTAAATGTAGCGCGGCCGTCTCGGCCGCGAGTGTCGGCGGCATCTCGCCGCCAGACATGAACTGCGATTCAAACGACAATTGTTCCCGGCGCCGGCACTCGCAGGCGAGGACGCCTGCGCTGCCGCGCTGCGCCAAGGCGCCTTTCAGTTCTCGGCAAAACGGGTGTCTTCGTTCATGGCCACGCGCCGGAAATGCTCCGATTGCGAATGAGTTTTGATATGCGTCGCATCCAGCAGCTTGCGCCCCTGGAAATCGCCGCTCGATAACGTGCTGAACCATACGCCATCAGCCATGCGCGTTCGTTGCAGCGTGTAGTCGAGCTTCTTGAGCGAGCCGAGGATGCCGCCGAGAAGATTGACTTCGGACCGGAGCGAAACGTCGGCGCGCGCCACTTCAAATTCATTCGCATCGATCCATAACGTGCCGGAAAGCTGGTTCAGCAGGCGGTCTACCAGGTGATGAACCGGCAGTTCCGGCGATTTGGGCTGAAACGAAATCTCGTAGGATGGGCGGCCGTTGAAATTGGTTTGGCAGACGAGCTTGAAATCAAACCGCGCGGCGAGGTCGGCCGTGAGAAATTGTTCGCGGTTATCGCCTTTGGCGTTCTTCTCGCCGGTGATTTGGCGGATGCTCGTGTCGTTGTCCGATTGCTGCTTGAGGTCCGATTCCGACGGGGCATGGCCATTGACTTGCAGGAGGGTGGCGTGCGAACGGCCATCGCGATAGGAAATCTCGTAAAGCTTTTCCCGATGCTCCTTCACTTTGCCGGCTGAGTCGAGTTGGTCGGTGACGGTTTGCTTGCGATAGACGAAATCAGGCACGGTGCCGTCCTGATCCTGTCGGCCGCGCGCCACGGCTTTGGCGATGACTTGATCGGCGGTCAAGGCGTTCGCTGCGCGCGCAGTGGAGCCTCCAGCGAGGTTGAATCCCAGCGTCAAAACACACAGCGTAATCGAAAATAAAGACTTCATGACCGTATCCAAAGATTCCTTGGTTTGAACGCGGTTGCAAATCGGCGCGCGGCGAAATTTGGACTCGGAATCTGTCTGACAAATGAGGCGCATTCGAACCACCGCCGAAATTGTCAATGGGGAGGCAATCCAGCCGGTGTCGTTCTCCCATTAAACGCGGTGCTCATTGGGTCAAAATGGGGTTATCAGCGTATTTGAAAGGGCGGCTTTTCTGGAGGTTATTGATTGAGAAATTGAAGTTGAAGCAGCAAAAAGGAGAGGTGGTTTTGCCAGGGGGGGGCTCAATCACCTCTGGAACAAGGGTTTAACATTTTGACAAGTTTCATGCCATGAAAGATATCTTCATCCCGCTCAAGGAGGCAAAGCTGGGAGGCGAGTTGAACCTGCCGCCGAACGCAACGAGTCTCGTGCTCTTTGCGCACGGCAGCGGGAGCAGCCGCCATAGTCCGCGGAACCAATTTGTGGCGCGCACGTTGCGCGAGGAAGGGAAAGTCGGGACTTTTTTATTTGATTTGTTGACCGCCGAGGAGGAACAGGCCGAGGCCTACACGCGTCATCTCCGATTCAATATTCCGTTCCTGGCGGAACGGTTGATCGCTGTGACGCGGTGGGTTTTGGAACGGGGTGCGGCCCGGGACCTAAACATTGGTTACTTCGGGTCGAGCACGGGAGCGGCGGCGGCGCTGGTCGCCGCCGCTGAGCTGCCCGAAATCGTCGGCGCGGTGGTGGCTCGCGGAGGAAGGCCGGATTTGGCCGGCGATTCGCTCGGGCGCGTGAAGGCGGCCACGCTGTTGATTGTGGGCGGCAACGATAAGCCGGTGATTACGTTGAACGAGGAAGCTTATTACCTCCTGCATTGCGAAAGAGCGCTTCGGATCGTGCCTGGCGCCACGCATTTGTTCGAGGAAGAAGGCACGCTGGAAAAAGTCGCGCACATGGCGGCGGAGTGGTTCGATGGTCATTTGCATCACATGATTCAACACGCGTGAACCTGTCGAGTGGGAACGAGTCTCAAATTTGTCCCACATATCGGGGCGTCATTCAGAACTCCTCACGTCGTCTCCTACTTTACCGACGCGCGGTTCACTCCTGTTCCAGTTTGAATCACGTCTCCGCGTGTCCGTCTTCGTCAATGATATGCGTGAAATCCTTGCCGCTGCTGGAAAGAATGCGCTTCATGTCCGGCGAAACCCATTTCTTGTGCTTGTCCTTTTTTTTCGCCACCAGCCGATAATGTCCGGTGGAGTCCGATTCGAGGATTTTTTTTTGCACCAATTTTGCCAGGGAGGGCGCGGCCCAATCCGGGTCGTCCTGATGGCGCCGTTTGCCGCCGGCGCGTCGTGAGATTTCCCGGCCAGAGATGAACTGGCCCGGTGTCGATTTCAAATAGTCGCAAATTTCCCGTTCTTCGTCCTGAAGCATAGCGATGCCTCGCCCGGTGTTGCCTGATTTAAGCGTCTAAGCCTGAATTTGCTTCGAGATGAACTCTTCGAGTTTGAGCGCATCCGCGTTGAAGATGCGGATGCCGTCCGAGGTTTTCTCGGTCGCCATCTGGTTCTCATTGAACAGCCAGCGGAATTTTTTCTCGTCCAACTGGAGCTTCTCGATCTGGTTCTGTTTGGCGGATTGCGGGTCCAGTTTGCGGGTGATGGGCTCGTTGCTGCCTTGCAGTTCGCCCAACAGTTGCGGGCTGATGGTCAGCGCATCGCAACCGGCGAGTTCCAGAACCTCACCTTTGTTGCGGAAACTGGCTCCCATAACTTCGGTGGTGTAACCGAATTTCTTATAGTAGGCGTAAATTTCCTTCACCGACAGCACGCCGGGATCTTCCGTGGGCGCGAATTCCTTTTTCTCCTTGGCCTTGTACCAGTCCATGATTCTTCCCACAAATGGCGAGATGAGTTTGACCTTGGCTTCGGCGCAGGCGGCCGCCTGGGGCAGCGAAAAGAGCAGGGTCAGGTTGCAATTGATTCCCTCCTTCTGCAGGATCTCGGCCGCGCGAATTCCTTCCCAGGTGCTGGCGATCTTGATGAGCACGCGCTCGCGCGAAAAGCCATTTTTTTCGTAAAGCTCAATGAAACGGCGCGCTTTGCGCACCAAACCATCGGTGTCGAACGACAAGCTGGCGTCGGTTTCGGTTGAAACGCGGCCCGGGATGATTTTCAAAATCTCCATGCCGAACACGACGAGGACGTAATCCATGATTTGATGGACGAGTTCCTTTCCGCTGGCGCCGGATTTGCGCGAATCCGTGATGGCCTTTTGCACCAGGTTCTTATAGCCCGGCATTTGCGCGGCCTTCAAAATGAGGGAGGGATTGGTGGTCGCGTCCTCGGGCGCGTATTGTTTGAGGGTGTCGTAATCACCGGTATCGGCGACGACCTTGGTAAACTTTTTGAGTTGATCCAACTGGCTGACGGCGGCTTGTGTTCCGGGCTTCTGCGTATCGGTCATTGTGCTCATAAGATCAATTTGATTGAGAATCCAGTTATTCTTCCAGTTACTCTTAATGATGCAACGCCTCCGAGGAAAGGGCAAACAGAGATTCGCTCCGGGCGAAAAGCTTCAAAATACCAGCGTCCAGGCTCCAGAGAAATTCCAAGCTCCAATTTGCAGCCTCGCGCGCGGGGAACCGCCGGCGGCACGCCGGCAGCACGTTTAAGCGGCGTGGCGGTGTTCCTGCCGGGCGTGTTCGAGTTGGTCTTGTTGCTCTCGCGGGATCCCGTCGATGAAATAATACGGGGCCATGTGCGGACGCTTGCGGGAGGGGCGCGTCCCTTCCCGGGGCCAGGTGAAATGGCAGTCGTAGCAATAGAATTCCTTGGGCAACGCGCCGATGTTGGCGAGCGCGCCGATGAGAAAATTCGGCAACGAAGATTTGTGGGTGTATTGAGGGAATTCGATGCGCAGGGATTGGCATTCCGGGCAGCGAATCGTGCCGGGAATACCGTGTTCGACGGTGTCCCAGGTCTGCATTAACCCGTACGCCCGCTCAAATTGTTCCGCGGGAACTTCGATGCGCGCCGCGCCTTTGACACAGGTGCAGTCATGAAGTTCGGCGGTGATTCCTGCTGCGGCCAAGCGCCTTTGATACGTCTCGGCGTCCGGCCGGCGGCTAAACAGGGCTATGGAGGTTTTGTTCATGAAACAATATCGTCCGGGCCCATTCAAAAATCATCTGGGGTGCGAACCTGACGGCATTGGCCGCCCGTTAAGAATGTAGGAGACGAACGTGATGAGTCTAACTTCCTAAATCGATGAAATTTGAGACTCGTTACCTCGTCTCCTACAATCAGAAATCTACGGGGCGGGCGAGCGGGGAACGACTAGTTGAGGAACGGGAAAGGAGGCCGAGGGCATGGGAAGGCGGATGGTATCGCCGGGTCTCACATTGTTCAAATCGACGCCCGGGTTCATGGCTTGGATCGAACTCATGGGAACTTGAAAGAGCCGGGATAGCGCAGCTACGGTTTCGGTTTGTCCCATGACATGCGTCTGGCTGGGCGGGGGAGGCGGCGGAGGGGTGGGTTCGGGAAGCGTGGGCTGACCGGAAGCGGCGGTCGAGGCTTTCAATTGATCCAGATCGAGCTGTTTGAGGGCGATGGCTCTTTGTGAGTCGGTCAGGTTGGTGTTGGATTGAATCTGGTTTTGCTCGTTTTGCGCGACGAGGTCGATGGCGTAAATGTTGTCCGCGGTGCTGGGGTCGCCGGCCTGGATGGCCTGTGCCACGGCCTGTTGATAGAGCGGATCTTGCAATTTTTGGAAAAGCAGGAAACGGTCGGCACCGAGCGCGGAGCGCAGGGCGTTGTCTTTTTGTTGCTGGAGCGAATTCCGCTGCGCGGCGGTCATCGGGTCGGTGGCCCGGCCGAGCAATGCGATCTGTTGGTCGATCGGATCTGTGGCCCGGAATATGGCGCGAAACTCGTCGGCGGTGGCGTTGAAATATTTCAGCTTGCCGAGTTGCGCGCGCAAATCGTTTGCGGTTTGGGAATAGCGCAACAGATATTCCTCGAGTTGCACGGGGTTGAGCACGCCGGCGAGTTGGTCGCGGGTTTGCTGGCGCATGCGGGCGAGTTCGGCGGGATCGGGAGTTTTGCCGGCATTGCGCATTTCATCAAGGTAGGCCTGCATGCGGTCCTCCGCCTGGGCGCTGATGTTATCCACGGCAGCCTTGGTTTGAGCGGGCAGAACGCCAAGAATCGGGCCGTCGAGCGCGACACCCTGCCGCGAGGGGCGGGGAAGTCCGGCCATATCGCCGCCTTCCCAGTCTGGGCCCAGCAATTTCGTGAGCAAGGCGCGGCGTTCGTCATCCAGCGCGATATATTTATCGGCGGCGAGCTTCACGACGGCGGGATCGGGCTCGCTGCGCCACCATTCCTGCGAGGGGGAGATGATTTCCGTGGCGCGGCGCCGGGCGTAGAGGGCATTGACGTCGGCGATGATGATGTCGCGAACGGTTTGTTCCGGGCAGCCGATGCTGCGGAGGTTCTTGATATAAACCTCGTAATCCGGCGATTCGACGTGGGACCAGGAAATGAACTGGTGCCGGACGACCACGTTGGTTCTGATGAGGGCGGTGTTGGTTTCCTCGAGTGAAGCGGTGCTGTGAACGGCGGCGGCGCGACGAACCGAAACAATCATTCCCACAGCCAGGGCGACATTGGCCAGCAGAGACAGGGTGAGCAGGACGCGCCAGCGCATAATTAGTTCCACTCCATGCGTGCCACAGTAAGCGCGAAAAAGCAACGACCAAAAAGGGGGCGTGTTGTGTGGTTTTCGGCTTTTTCATCATTAAAGAAGCTTTGCCAAGAGGCGATTGGCATTTTATCTCTATTGCTGTGACTACCGTCCAAGAAATTGAAGCCGCCATTCCTCGGTATCTCGCGCCCAAGTCGAGGAACTTCGCACGTGGATCGACGACTTTCTGGAGGATCGAATGGAACTCACTGATGAAGTGAAAGCGGCGCTGGATCAATCTCGCCGGGAAATTGCTGGTGGAAATTACGTTGCAAAGAAGGGAACGATTCAGTCGTAGGAGCCGACCTCAGGTCTGGAAATTTCCTGCGCGGAAAAAATCAGAGACTCCTCACGTCGTCTCCTGCGTATGAGTGTTGCATTTCTTCGCGAAATTTTCTCGCCGGGCTTGCTTGTTCACGGTTTACTTTCCGCCGCATGAAACAAAAAGCATATGCGCGCGCGGGCGTGGACATTGATTTGGGCAACAAAGTGAAGTCCACGTTGCCGCAATTGCTGGCGGCGACGCATCGGCCGGAGGTGATGGGCAAGGTCGGTGGGTTTGGCGGCTTGTTTGCGCTCGACGTCCGCAAATACAAGCGGCCCGTGTTGGTTTCGAGCGTGGATGGCGTGGGCACCAAGTTGAAAATTGCGTTCGCGATGGATCGGCATGACACCATCGGCGCGGACCTGGTGAATCATTGCGTGAATGACATCGCGGTGCTGGGGGCCGAACCGCTTTTTTTCCTCGATTACCTCGGCACCGGCAAATTGGAGCCGCGCGTTTTCACGGAAATCATCAAGGGCTTTGCGCGCGCGTGCGCGGAGAATCGCTGCACGCTGATCGGCGGCGAGACGGCGCAGATGCCGGGCTTTTATCAGGCTGGCGAATATGATGTGAGCGGCACGATTGTGGGGGTGGTGGAGAAATCACGGATGCTGAACGGGCAAAAAACCGTCAAGCGCGGCGATGTGGTCATCGGCATTGAATCGAGCGGTTTGCACACCAACGGGTATTCGCTGGCGCGGAAAATTTTCTTCGAACAGTTGAAGCTGAAGCCCAGGAGCCACGTGCCGGAGTTGAAAAACACGATTGGCGACGAATTGCTCAAGGTGCATGTGAGCTATGGGCCGCTGGTGCAGGCGCTGTTGAAGCGTTTCAACTCGGCGGCCGGCGCTCGCTCTTCGTCGCTGCCCGTGAAAGCGTTTGCGCATATCACGGGCGGCGGTTTCGTGGACAATATTCCGCGCGTGCTGCCGTACCATTGCGATGTGGTCATTCGGAAGGGCACGTGGGACATGCTGGCAATTTTCCGGATGATTGAGGAAAAAAGCGGCGTGCCGGATGACGAGCTTTACCAGGTTTTCAACATGGGCATTGGGATGGTCGCTGTCGTGGCGGAGGAAAAGGCGGAGGCGGTTTTGAAATTTGTCCAGTCGCGGAAGCATAAGGCGTGGATCATCGGGGAAGTTGTGAAAGGCAGGGGAGAGGCGAGGGTGGAATAATTTTGAATTGGCAAGATTGGCAGCGCATTTTGGGTGCAGCAGAATACAAAATGAAAACATTTTCAATTCGCCAAATCCGTGGAAACGCCAAGTCAGTTGGACGTGTGTGATAAGGAAGGCTGCGCTCAGATCACCCGTTCAATCGCTAGAAGTATATCATCCGACGCGGGAGCGGCAGAAGATGAAAGCGGGAAGGAAAACAAATTGATCAGGGGGAAACGAGGACTATAAAGGTAAACAGGTATCTAATCGCGGCCCGGGCGTGAGACAGAAATCTTCAACGTTGAAAACGGCTGATAAAAACCGTGGAACGTGTATCTATGAAGCGCATATACGCGCGGCGCAATTGGATTAATCCGGCGGAATCGTTTTGGATGGAGCGCGGCTGGGCTGAAAGCCAGCCGCAGCAACATCCTGGAATGCCAGAAGCCAATCTTTAAGCGTTCCTGCTGGTAACCATGCTGCGGCTGGTCTTCGACACAGTCCGCGCGCCATTTTTGAAGAATTTTGTGTCACACACTCGCGGCCAGTTTTCGGTTGAACTGCCTTGCCTTCAACCTGGTCCCGATTTAATATCGAACCATCTTTTTTATGCCGAAGCGCCGACGAATCAATTGGGTCTTCAGTGACGTTGCTCGGACCGCCAAAAAGCACTGGCTTGAGCTGTCCGCCAAGGTTCGCGGCGAGCGTTTTTATTGCAGCGCGCTCTCGGGGGAATCGGAATACAATACCACCATCAATTGCGATGGCACGGTCAGTTGCAGTTGCCAGGATTACGATGGCTCGGGCCATCTCGGCGATCTGAACCAGCAGAGTTTCAAGGAAGTTTTCTTCGGACCGAAAGCGCAAAGTCTGCGCGACTCGCTCGCGAACGGCAAGCTGCCGATCAGGACTTGCGCCCGTTGCGGGGACCTGAAGCGCATCGCCAAGTCCAAGGTCCAGGAGATCAAGCCGCGTCTGCCGTATCGCGGGATGCTGCTGGAGAACACGGTGCGGTGCAACGTCGATTGCATCGGCTGCGACCGCACCCAGGCCGCCGGTTTGCGCAGAACCAAGCAGATGGAGTTGGACAAGCTCGCCAAAATGGCCGACCTCGTGCACGAGTTGGGCCTGCAGCAGTTATTTTATCTGAATCTTGGCGAGCCGTTTCTTTCGCCCAACATCAGCAAGGAAATGCCGTTGTTGCGTGAAAAAAATCCGGATTGCCGCATCGTCATTTCAACGAACGCCATCATCCTGAACAACGACGTCAAGCGCGAGGCGGCGATGTATGCGAGCCATATTTATTTTTCCATCCACGGCATCAACAATGCCATGCTGAAAAAATATGGGATGGGCACCGGCAATTTCGACAAAGCCTACGAGAATTTGAAGGCGATTGCCGCGTATCGCGATGCGCGCGGGCTCAAACAGCCGATCCTTGAATGGAAATATGTGCTCTTCAACTGGAACGACCGCCGCTGGATGATCGAGCGCGCGATCAAGATGGCGAAGGAAGCGAAAGTGGATGCGATTTCGTTCTGGCCGGCCGGTAATCCGTTTTATGGCGTCTCCTACCGGTATCGGCTCGGCTTTCTGAACAACGTCGGCGTGAAAAGCTGGAAGGGCCGCGAAGTGGATTTGCGGGCGGTGAAGGATCCGCCGCTGGATTTCGTTCCGCTCGAAGCGGTGGCCGCGCCGGCGTAACGGAAATTGAACAGAAGGCAACGAAGATTTTAACAGGGGGCAGAGGGAGCGGAGATTTTTGCTTCTGCTGGAATACTAATTTCTGATTTCTCCGCTAGATCTGTTTGCGCCTGTAAAAATTGTCCGGGTTGATCTTTGCGAAGAGAAGGGAAGGAAGGACGCTGATTTACCATCCTTCGTTTCCTTTATTAGCTTCTGTGTGAATTTGGTCTGTGGCTCCGTCCGTGTTGCTTCGGCCTCGGAACCTTCGTAATCTCCCGCCGCATTTATGAGAATTTTGGTCATTGGTTCGGGCGGACGCGAGCATGCGCTGGTTTGGAAACTCGCGCAGTCGCCGCACGTCACGCAAATGTGGTGCGCGCCAGGGAACG
Source organism: Candidatus Angelobacter sp. (assembly GCA_035606845.1). Classification (GTDB taxonomy): domain Bacteria; phylum Verrucomicrobiota; class Verrucomicrobiia; order Limisphaerales; family DASXHY01; genus DASXHY01. The sequence continues at coordinate 67,401 of DATNEA010000018.1, forward strand.
TAGGGATTCAACGGGAGGTAACGGAGAAAACGAAGAAACAAGTCGAATGCGTGAATATCCCGGCGGAGGATTTGCCGCGGTTGCTCGGTTTTGCGCAGGAGAAGAAAATCGAGCTCACGGTGGTTGGTCCGGATAATCCGCTGCCGCTGGGCATCGTGGATTTATTCCAGAAGAACGGTTTGCGTATTTGGGGGCCGAACCAGAAAGCGGCGCAATTTGAAGCGTCCAAGGTTTTTTCGCAGGCATTCATGGAGAAATACGGCATCCCAACGGCGCGCTCGGGGACTTTTGACAATGCGGCGGCAGCAAAAAAATTTGCCGATTCGCTCGGCGGCAAATGCGCGGTCAAAGCCGATGGTTTGGCACTGGGCAAAGGTGTGTTGATTTGTGAAAATGTGGCCGAGGCGGGCAAGGCCATCGATGAGATCCTCGTGAGCAAAGCGTTCGGAACGGCGGGTTCCAAAATCGTGATCCAGGAATTTTTGGAAGGAATGGAAATTTCCCTGCACGCCCTTTGTGATGGCAAGACGGCCAAGCTTTTTCCGACGTCGCAGGACCATAAACGCGCTTTGGATGGCGATAAGGGGCTAAACACCGGCGGCATGGGGGCCTATTCGCCCACGCCATTTTTGAGCGAGGCCGAGCTTGCGGAAACGAGCCGCAAAGTCCTGGAGCCGTTCATGCGAGGGTGCGCGGCGGAAGGAATTGATTATCGCGGCATTTTGTATCCGGGCATCATGGTCACGAAAAATGGGCCGAAGGTTTTGGAATTCAACGCGCGCTTTGGCGACCCGGAAACGCAGGTTTATCTAACGCGCCTGGAAAACGATTTGGTGGAATTGCTCGATGCAAGCGTGAGCGGGACGCTCGACAAGGTCGAATTGAACTGGAATCCGATGGCGAGTGTTTGCGTGGTGATGGCCAGCGGCGGTTATCCGGGCAGTTATGCGAAAGGGCGGCTTATTGCGGGATTGGAAGACGTCGCGAAGTTGTTGCCGTACACGAAAGTTTTTCATGCGGGCACGGCGCGTGCGGGGGAGCAGATCGTGACGAGCGGCGGGCGCGTGATGGGGGTCACGGCGCTTGGAAAAAATTTAAAGGCCGCGCAGGCTGCGGCGTACGCGGCGGTGGAAAAGATTCATTTCGAAGGAGCGCAATTTAGGCGGGATATTGCGGCCAAGGCCTTTAATTGAAATAGCCGCGAAAGAACGCAAAGGAAAGCGCCGCGCAGCAAGAAAGATCCAAGCGTCCAAGCCACCAAGATCCAGAGAAACTCCAAGCTTCAACCTCCAATGGGATACCGGTGGTTTTGGGCGCCTCGAAGCTGAAGTTCTCTCGATTTTTGAAAAAACCTCACCCTGATCCTCTCGCATCCGATGGAAGAGGGAAATTGGTCACGCGCTTGGAATTGGATTAGGCGCTTGGTTGGATATTTTTCGGGAGGAGCGCGCAAAGGACAGCGCCGTCGACACTGCGCTTTGCCGGCGCAGTCCAAAGTTGGCGTTGGGGCTTCTCTGGTGCTTGGACGTTTTTCATTCGTTGGTTGCGGATTTCGGAGTGCCAACGCAGAATCCGCCTCGTTACCTCGGCGGCCACGGAGTTGCCGGGGGCATAAAAGGGCCGGACGTTGTTTCGCCATAATGTTTCGGACGGGGCGTCCGAAACCATCCGCGAGGCGCGGGTGCTACAAAAAGGTTTTTGGGAAGTCCGGAAAATGACGTTGGTAGAAGGACGCAGGGGAATGAATAAAATCAATTTGGCGGAGATTGCAATCGAACAGAATCGGTCTCCGAAAGGGCGGTTTCGTCGGTTGAGCCAGCATATTTCGCAGGCGCTGGCCGGAGTGAATGGGTTGGGCGCGAGCGGATTGGCGCAGCCGTTTGAGGTGGGCCTGGTGCGCATTCCGGTGGGCGCAATGAATTGGCCGTATCATTCGCATTCGGCGAAGTGGGAGCTGTATCTGATCATCACGGGGCGCGGTCGCGTGAGGACGCCGGGCGGGACCGTCGATGTGCGTGAAGGCGATTGCCTCCTGCATCCGCCGGGCGAGCCGCATCAGATCACCAATACCGGGGCCACGGACCTGGTCTATTATATTGTTGCGGATAATCCGGCGTCGGACGTTTATCATTTTCCGGATACGAATAAATGGCAGGTGCCGGGATTGCCGACGCCGGTGCGCGTGGCGGGGGTGGCGAATAATTGCTACGACGGAGAGGAGTAGCGCGCCCACGATGAAGCTCCAAGCGTTCAAGCACCAAGCGTCCAGAGAAAATTCAATCTCCAAACCCTCACCCCGGCCCTGTCCCATCCGATGAGAGAGGGGGAATTTTTCACGCGTTGGGAATTGTATTAGGCGCTCAATCTGGTGACAGCTTCCGGTGAAGAATGCGAAAGCGCCGTCGTCGCTGCGCTTTGCCGGCGCAGTCAACCGTGCGCTTCAAATTGGGCATGAGATTCAGCGCCAATCCGGCCTGAAGTCTTATGGAGCTTGAATTTTAGTTGTCCCCCGCAGTTGGCGCTTGCAAATGTATTTCAGAAGCAATAGCTTAGCTACCCAGATGAGAGCCGTGGTCTATGCATTGTTGATGATCTCAGGCTTTGCAATTAGCGGTCGTGGTCAGACGACCGTTCTTTCTTTCACCAGCAGCCCGCAAACTTTCATTACGCGAGGACAATCCGTCACAATAACTCCGACCAATGGCTATCAGATTACCGCGGTTTACGATGGCACCCTCAGGTTCGATTGTCAGAACACTAATGACGTGGATACCTATTGGATCATCGACTTCCAGGCGCCGCTGAAGGGATTATTGACCCCGGGGTTGTATTTTGGCGCCGAAAGCACGGGTTTTCAGCCGTCGGGTTCCCCGGGACTGGATTTCTTCGGCGAAGGACGAGGCAACAATTTTCTTATCGGATCCTTCAAGGTGCTCGAGGCGACGTACGATACAAACACAAATATTATTTCGTTCGCGGCCGATTTTTTGCAATATGACAACGGCTACCCGTTCGAATGGAGCCAAGGCAGCGTGCGGTTCAATTCCACTGTGCCATATCCGCAGCCGTTCTTGATCTCAACGAACTCTGGAACGAATCTCGTCTTATCGTGGCCGGTATCCGCGGACGGTTTCAACCTCTACGGCACAACGAATCTGACGGTTCCCAATTGGTTGCCCGTTTCCAATTACATGACGAACGATGACGGGACCGTCAGTGTCATTTCGCCGATGGATGCTGGTTGCAAATTTTTTCGACTGGCCAAATGAGGCCATTTACAGCCGGTGTTCGGGTTGAATTTTTCTTGTCGCCGGAGGAAACTTTTTTGGCATCTTCACGTCTTTAACAGTGTATGCTTAAGCCCTTGTCCGCTAGCAGATGGGACTACGAAACGGCGGCGCATCTCTTGAACCGCGCTGGATTTGGGGGGACGCCGGCTGAAATCCAAAAGCTCACCGCGATGGGGCATGAAGCGGCGGTTTCCTACCTGGTCGATTTTGAAAGAATTCCCGATCCGACGCCGGATCCGGATTGGGCGCATCCGGACCCGGGCAAAGCGGAACGGCGCCGCGCGGCGCGCAACGCAAGCCCGGAGATGAAGCGGGAGTTGCAAAAGCAGGAGCGTCAATTGGAGAACGGGCGCATCCTGGAGTTGCGCGGCTGGTGGTTGAGCCGGATGGCCAAAGGGCCGCGGCCGTTCCAGGAAAAAATGACGCTCTTCTGGCACGGACATTTTGCGACGAGTTACGAAAAAGTCCGGGACGCCTATTATATGTGGCGGCAAAACGAGCTGTTCCGCCGGCTGGCGACGGGCAACTGGCTGGAATTGCTGACGGACGCCGGCAAGGACCCGGCGATGCTGGTCTGGCTGGACCAGGCGCAGAGCCGCAAGGAACATGCGAACGAAAATTTCGCGCGGGAAGTGATGGAGCTCTTTTGCCTCGGCCAGGGGCATTACACGGAGAAGGATGTCACGGAGGCCGCGCGCGCGCTGACGGGGTGGTCGCTGGACCAGAACACGCAAAAATTTGTCGACCGGCCATTCATTCACGACAACGGCGTGAAGACGATTTTGGGTGAGACGGGGAATATGGATGGCGATGATTTCATCAAGCTGATTGTGGAGCAACCGCAGGCGGCGGTGTTCATCACGGGCAAGCTGTGGAATTTCTTTGCGGGCGAGATGCCGTCGCCGGAGCTGAACGCGGAACTGGCGGATTTGTTCCGGCGCGGAGGAAATAATTTCAAGCCGTTGATGCGGGTGATTTTTTCGACGGAGGATTTTTATTCTCCTGAGGTGGTTCGAAACCAGGTGAAAAGTCCCGTGCAATGGCTGGTGGGCAGCGTGCGAATGCTGGAATGCGAACTGCCACCGCCGCTGATTTCCACGAATCTTTTGCGGAGCCTGGGGCAGGATCTTTTCGCGCCGCCCAACGTCAAGGGTTGGGATGGCGGGGAGGCGTGGATCACGACGAACAATTTGCTGGCGCGCTATAACGAGGCGGCGATGTTGTCGGAGGGCGATATGTCCATTGCTGCTAACCTCGCGACAGGGCCTGGTAAAAATCCCGCGAAGGTGAAGCAGATTCAGCATCGGATGCGCAACATGCGCGTCGGTGGGGTGGATGTGGCGAAAATTTTCACGGAAGAGCAGCGCAGCAACCAGGAGTTGCTGGTTGCCGCGCTGGAAAAGCGATTGTTGCAAGCCAGCCTGAGCAAAAAGCACGAGGCGGTGTTGCGGGAATATCTGGATGGCAAAACGGCATTGGACGACAGCGATATTCGCGATGCGATTCGGCTGGTGATGAGCACGCCGGATTACCAGATCACATGAAATTGAAATGAAACGTGAAACGTAAAACGTGAATTCGGGGTGACCGTCTTTTCACGTTTCACGTTTTTACGTTTCACGAAAACCTATGAAAAACGAAATTACCCTTCAAACCCGGCGTGAGTTTTTGCGCCGCACGGTCCTGACCAGCGCGCTTTCGTGGACGGTGCCGACGTTTCTGGCGAACACGTTCACCGCGCTGCAGGCCGACGCGATGGATCGCGCCACGCAGATCACCACGGGCAAGGATTCGACCATCCTGGTGGTGCTGCAAATGGCCGGCGGGAATGACGGCATCAATACGGTGGTGCCATATGGGAGCGATTATTATTACAAGGCGCGCCCGCGCATCGGCATCAAGGCGGAGCAGATTTTGAAGCTGACGGACCAGATCGGACTGAACCCGGGATTGAAGGGGTTCCGGGAATTGTATGACCAGGGGAGCCTGGCGATTGTGCAGGGCGTGGGTTATCCCAACCCGAATCGCTCGCATTTCCGGTCCACGGAAATCTGGCAGACGGCTTCGGATTCGCAAACGTTTGAAAAGTATGGCTGGATTGGGCGTTATTTTGACAATGCGTGCTCGGGTTGCGACCCAACGGTGGGCGTGAATGTGGGCCGGCAAATGCCGCAGGCGTTTGCGGCCAAAGCGCCCAAGGGCGTGAGCGTGGAGAATCCACAGAATTATCGCTTCATCAGTTCGGAAAACGGCCAGGAGGGCCAGATGATGGAGCAATCATACAAGGAATTGAACGATACGGGCACGGAGGATAATTCGGGCGGATCGATTGCGTCGATTTCGGGTCCGGCGCAAATGCCAAATGCGCATCGCGGTTCGGTGATGGATTTCCTGGAACGCACGGCGCTGGATGCGCAGGTGAGTTCGGACGAGATCCGCGCCATCAGCGCGCGTGTGGATAACAAGGCGGTTTACCCGGGGTCGCAATTGGGCAATTCGCTCAAGCTCGTGGCGAAACTCGTCGGCGGCGGATTGTCGACGCGGGTTTTTTATGTGTCGCAAGGCGGCTATGACACGCACACGAACCAGGTGAACACGCATCAGCGGTTGCTGACGGACTTGGGCGATTCGGTGAAGGCGTTTGTGGATGACATGAAGGCGCAGGGGAACATGCAGCGGGTGTTGCTGATGACGTTCAGCGAATTTGGCCGGCGGGTTTCAGACAACGCGAATTCCGGCACGGACCATGGCGCGGCGGCGCCGATGTTTGTGGTGGGGAATCGCGTGAGGGCCGGGTTGCTGGGGCAATATCCGAGCCTGGCGCCGGCGGATTTGTATGAGGGCGATATCAAGTTCACGGTGGATTTCCGGAGTGTGTATGCGTCGGTGCTGGAGAATTGGCTGCATACGCGGAGTGAGCCCATACTGGGGAGGAGATTTCAGCCGTTGCAGTTGGTGTAGGGAGAGCGGAAATCCGAATGCCGAAATCCGAGGCCAGAAAGAATTCCGAAGCGCGAAATCCGAAATGACGCCTCCTTTCGCATCGGAGCGAAGGATGTCGATATAGGCCAAAACAGCGCGGCGCTCGCGCGTTACTCGGGGTTCGGATCTCGGATTTCTTTCGGATTTCGGGCCTCGGCCTTCGGATTTCGGAGCCGATTCATCAACAGACTTTGAGCGAGAACGATCTTGTTCTCGCGCCGTCCGCAGAGGCAATCACCTTGCTCCCATCTCGTGATGCGGTAGGATGCGGCGCGTGAGCAATCTCGCCGAGCAAGTTGAACAAACCATTCGCGGGCTGCGGCTTTTTGCGCGCGGGGAAAAAATTCTGGTGGCGGTGTCGGGCGGGGTGGATTCCATGGCGCTGCTGCATCTTCTTCACGAACTTTCTAAAAGAAACGACTGGCGGCTCGCGGTGGCACATTTGAACCATCAATTGCGCGGGCGCGCGAGCGATGCGGATGAGCGGTTGGTGGTTGGTGCGGCGAAGAAGTTGGGCGTGCGGGTGGTGGCGGGCCGCGCGGATGTTAAAGGCATTGCGCGGAAGGGGAAGTTGTCGCTGGAAATGGCGGCGCGGAAGGCGCGGCACGAGTTTTTGGCCAAGACGGCGCGGCGGTTGAAAATTTCGCGCGTGGCGCTGGCGCATCATGCGGATGACCAGGTGGAATTATTTTTTTTGCGGCTGCTGCGCGGGAGCGGGAGCGAAGGGTTGGCGGGGATGAAATGGCGAAATGCTTCGCCGGCAGATCGCAGGATCGAACTGATGCGTCCTTTATTGGAGCAGTCGAAGGAGGCGCTGCGCGATTATGCTACAGCGCAAAAAATCCGGTTTCGCGACGACGCCAGCAATGAGTCGCTGGACATTCAGCGCAATCTCATCCGTCACGAGTTGCTGCCGCTGTTGCGGCGCAAATATCAGCCGGCACTGGCGCGGACGATTTTGCGGGTGATGGAAATTTTGCGGGCGGAATCGGAACTGATCGGCGAAATTTCGGACAACTGGCTGGCCCGGGCGGGAATTGATTTTGAGCAATTGCCGCTGGCGCTCCAGAGGCGCTGCATCCAATCGCAGTTGTTGCGTCTGGGAATCCCGGCGGATTTCGCGCTGGTGGAACGGCTGCGGTTGGCGCCGCGGGAATCGTTTACGATTTTCCCAGGGGTGGTTGCCAGGCGGAACCGTGACGGGCGCCTACACATTGATAGTAGAACGGGCGTCTCGCCCGTGAGTCCCTGTTCGCACGGGCGAGACGCCCGTGCCACTACGGAAGTTAGGGCCTCACCCGCCTCCGTTGAAACTACGGCGGGCAGGCGTCGGCTGCTACGAGTTCAGGTGGAGGGCCGCGCGGGGCGAACGGAGTTCGGCGGACGGCGGGTTTCGTGGAAGGTCCAACCCCAGAAGAGGTTTCGCAGACCCGAATCCCGAGCGGGGCAGGAGGTTTTTGATGCGGACAGGGTGGGAGGGCGGATTGTGCTGCGACATTGGCGGCCGGGGGACCGTTTTCAGCCCATTGGGATGGCGAAGGCGGTAAAATTGCAGGATCTGTTCGTAAATCTGAAGATTCCGAGGGAGCGGCGGCACGATTTAATTGTGGCGGCGACGGCGGAGAATCATATATTTTGGGTGGAAGACCTGCGGATTTCGGAACAGTTTAAGCTAACTCCGCGGACGAGGCGTCAGTTGGTCTGGCGCTGGAAGGTAGGGGAAAACGGGCGGTTGCGGGTTTCTGCCCATCATGTTACGTTGCCGCAGCATTAAAATGTCTGACGAAAATAAAATCAACAACGACGATAAAGGCCCGGGAAAAAACGGCGATTTTCGCGTCCCGCCGAAGACCTGGATTGTCTGGATTGCCATCATTGGCGGCATCCTGGCTCTGGTGCTGATCCGGAACCAGGTGAACCCGCAGGAAAACGGCATCAAGCCGAGCGAATTCCTGTCGCTGGTGGACGAGGGGAGAATCGATTCCGCGACGATCAACTTCAGCCCGCAATCGCCCATTTACGAAATCTCAGGCAAGTATCGGCCACAGGCTGGCGCGGAAAAACCTACGGACAATAAACCTGCGACTGCCGCTGCCGCGACTGCTGCCGCCGGAAACCTGGTGCCGTTCCACGTCAAATTGCTGCTGACCGACAGCATGGTCGACAAGCTGGAAAAACTTCCGAATGTTGTCGAGGTCAAGGAGCCGAACACGATGTTGTTGAGCGTGATGATGACGTTGCTGCCGATTCTGTTGATCGGGGCGTTCATCTGGTTTTTCTTCATCCGCCAAATCAAAATGGCCGGCAAAGGCGCGTTGAGCTTCGGCAAGAGCAAGGCGCGGCTGCTCGCCAAGGAGCGGAATAAAACGACGTTCAAGGACGTGGCGGGCATTGAGGAAGCGATCGAGGAAGTTTCGGAATTGGTTGAGTTCCTCAAGGACCCGAAGAAGTTTCAACGGTTGGGCGGGAGAATTCCCAAGGGTGTGCTGATGATCGGGCCGCCGGGAACGGGCAAGACGCTGTTGGCGAAGGCCATCGCGGGAGAAGCCGATGCGGCGTTCTTCAGCATCAGCGGTTCGGATTTTGTGGAAATGTTCGTGGGCGTGGGCGCAAGCCGCGTGCGCGACATGTTCGAGCAGGCGCGCAAGAACACGCCGTGCCTGGTGTTCATTGACGAAATTGATGCGGTGGGCCGTTCGCGCGGCCACGGTCTCGGCGGCGGCAATGATGAACGCGAGCAGACGTTGAATGCGTTGCTCGTCGAGATGGACGGCTTTGACACGCAGGAAGGCATCATCATCATCGCGGCGACGAATCGTCCGGATGTGCTGGATCCCGCATTGTTGCGGCCGGGGCGGTTTGACCGGCAGGTGACAGTGAATTTACCGGACATTCGCGGTCGCGAAGCGATTTTGAAGGTGCACGCGAAGAACGTGAAGCTGGCGCCGGGGGTGGATTTGTCCATCATCGCGCGCGGCACGCCTGGATTCTCCGGCGCGGAATTGGCCAATCTTTTGAATGAAGCCGCGTTGCTGGCTGCCAGCACGAATAAAAAAGCGGTCGGCATGAAGGAACTGGAAGAGGCGCGCGACAAGGTGCGCTGGGGCCGCGAACGCCGCAGCCTGGCCATGACTGACCAGGAGAAGAAATTCACGGCCTGGCACGAAGCGGGTCACGCGATTGTCAATGTGCTGCTCAATCACACGCATCCGTTGCACAAGGTGACGATCATTCCGCGCGGCCAATCGCTGGGCTCGACGATGTCGTTGCCCAAGCAGGATGTGTTGAGCCGTCGCAAGAAGGAGATGCTCGATGATGTGGCGATGATCATGGGCGGGCGCATTGCGGAAGAGATTGTTTCGCAGGATATTTCCACAGGCGCCGCCATGGACATCCAGCAGGCGACGAATATCGCCCGCGCGATGGTTTGCCAGTACGGCATGAGCGACAAGCTCGGCATGGTGCAGTACGGCGACAACGACGAATTCGTTTTCCTGGGCCGCGAGATGGCCCGCACGAAGGTTTACAGCGAAGATACGGCGCGGGAAATCGACGCCGAAATCAAACGCATCATCGACGAGCAATACAAGGTTGCGAAGGACCTGATTACGACGAATATCGACAAGCTCGAGTTGATCGCGAAATCGCTGCTGGAATACGAGACGCTGGACGGCGCGCAGGTGGAGGAGATTTGTCGCACCGGCAAATTCACGCCGCCGACGCCGCCGCCGAATGTGGAACCGCCGCACGGCGCTCCCGCCGGCACGCCGTTGCCGGAGGCGCCGTCGAAGCCCGTGCCGCCGAAGTTGCCGGGATTGGGAAATCCGGCGCCGGCGCCGATCTGAGCACGGCGAGGATGGAAGATTGAGAATGGAGGATGGTCGCGCGAGCGGCCGTCCTCTTTTCGTTTCCAGAAGCGAATTGAGCGGAATGAGTTCTGAATCTCGAAATCCGAAGGAAGCCCGAATCTCGAAATCCGAATCGGCATCGCGGCGATAAGGTTGTGCGCCGGAAAAGATCCGTAAATCGATGATTCAGGTGCGGACGTTGCGCGGATCAATTCGGGTTTCGGATTTATTTTGTCGTTCGGCATTCGGCATTCGGTCTTTTAAATTTCTATCTTCCATCCTCCATCTTCCATCCTCTATCTTCACGGCCATGATTATTGCGCCTTCGTTCCTGGCGTCGGACTTCAGCCGCTGTGCCCATGAGGCGAAGCGCGTGGACAAATCCGGCGCGGACTGGCTGCATCTCGACATCATGGACGGCCAGTTCGTGCCGAATATTTCCTTCGGTCCGACGGTGGTGAAGGCGGTCCGGCCGTATTGCAAACTCGTGTTCGATATTCATCTGATGTGCGAGAAGCCGGAGATTTTGATCGAGCCGTTCGTGAAGGCGGGCGCGGACCGGATGATCATTCACGTGGAACTCGGCGATCAGGTGACGCCGTTGTTGTGGAAGATAAAATCGTTTGGCAAAAAGGCGGGGCTGGCGATCAATCCGCCGACGGCGATCTCGATGGTGCTGCCGTATCTGGACAAGATTGATTCGTTGCTGGTGATGACGGTGAATCCGGGTTTTGGCGGGCAGGAATTTATTTACGAAACCCTGCCGAAAATCCAGCAGGCGGCGGCGTGGCGCATGGAGAAGAAGCTGAATTATCACATCCAGGTGGATGGCGGAATCAATTTCGAGACCTGCGCCGAGTGCGCGCGGGTGGGCGCGGATACGTTCGTGAGCGGGACGACGTTGTTCGGCCAGCGCAGCATGAAGGCGGCGGTGAAGAAGATGCGGAAGATCGTGAATGCGCACGACCCGGCACTGGCGGATTTGGCGGTTTAGTTCTTTCGGGATCGGCTTTCGTCCAGTAAACCCGAACCGTCACCCCGGCCCAATGACTCACTCGCTCCCGCTCATTCGGCCCTCTCGGGCCTTCGCTTTCAGCGAATTCCTTTCGCCGCTTCCCAAGCGGCTCAAGTCCCATCCGATGGGAGAGGGAGAAGTTGCTCCAGCGTCTCTCGTCGAATACCGCTACTGATACTTCGAATCGGAGTTCAATGCGCGGACTTTTAGCGGAATGCTCACGTCGGCGGCTACGAGGCGGCTGAACGCGGTGCGCTTTTTCTTGTCGAAGGAGTATTCGCGGAGATTTGGCGTCTAACCATTTATGAAGATTATCGTTCTGTGTTGTTGCGTTGCTCTAACATTCGCCGCAGCCACCGCGCGCGCCGGCATTATCACTGGTCCGATCACGAATCCAGGGAATAGGCATGACTATTATTTGCTTACGCCGGAGACATGGACGGCATCGGAGGCGGAAGCGGAGAAGCTGGGCGGCACGCTGGCGGTCATCAAGAATGCGGGCGAACAGGAATGGGTTTCATCCACATTTTCGGAATATGGAGGGATCAATCGCAATCTATGGATCGGCATGCGCCGAAGCCATCCGGGAGGGCCGCTGGCCTGGGTGACCGACACACCCATCGCGTATTCCAATTGGGACCCGGGGCAACCGGACAATGCCGGCGGAAATGAGTCTTTTGTTCACATGCTTTGCCGGACGGCAAACCGGAAAGCTGGAACCTGGAACGATTTGGCGGACGGCACATCCGTGGATGGCGCGCCAATTTGCGGCGTGGTCGAAGTAGTCGAAAAAACAAAAGTGCTCAAGGCGCTCCATGCCCTGGTCGGCCAGTGGTATGAGGAGGGGAATGCCGGGCGTCCATGTTATGTCGCGGCTTCCGGTGACGCGGTGTTCGCGATCAACGATTCCAATCATTTCTCGGGGCGCATTGGCGCATACAAAAACGGCACATTGTTTGTCGCTCCCTGGCAGGTCCACGGAGAGGTCGTGCAGGATAAAATCCTCTGGAGCAACGGGACGTGGTGGTCGCGCACGGCGAACGAGGACGATTTCCAATTGGAGGGATTGGATCGGGCGGTGGGGCCGCGGGCAGACGTGCCGGTTTACTAAGCCGCATCGGTGCGAACAGACGGGGACTCACGGGCGAGACGCCCGTGCCACTATTAATGGGGCATTTTTTCCATTGCCGGTTGGATTCACGTCCGAAGATAATCGCGCATGGCACAAATCAAATTCGGCACCGACGGCTGGCGCGCGGTCATTGCGGAGGATTTTAATTTTGCGAATGTCGCGCGCGTGGCGCAGGCGGCGGCGGACTTCTGGAAGGAAGAAGGCAGAAGGAAGAACGCAGAAACAAAAGTGGTTATTGGTTATGACCGGAGGTTTTTTTCGGATCGGTTTGCGCGGATTTCAGCGGAAGTCTTTGCGGGGAATGATTTTCAAGTGGTGCTGACGCCGGAACCGACGCCGACGCCTTCGGTGTCATTTGCGGTGAAGGAGCAGGGGGCGGTTGGCGGCGTGATGATTACGGCCAGCCACAATCCGCCGATTTTCAATGGGTTCAAACTGAAGTCTTATTACGGGGGTTCGAGCAGCCCGGAGGAGTGCCAGGCGATTGAAAGCTTTCTGAATCGAAGCCCGGTGCGCTCGCGAAAACTGGCGGAGGCGATGGCCGCGAAACAAGTGGTGCTGAAGGACGTGCGCCCGGCGCATTACGCGGCGCTGAAGCGATTGGTGGATTTCAAGCTCATCGCAAAATCGAAATTACGGTTCGCGCATGAGGCGTTGTTTGGCGTGGGCGCGGGATGTTTCGAGCAGTTGCTCGCGGGGACGACGTGCCGGGTGACGACGTTGAACGCGCGGCACGACGTGCTTTTTGGAGGCATCAATCCGGAGCCGATCGAGAAGAATTATGTGACGAGCCGCGCGTTTTTGAAAAAACATCCGCATGATATTTGCCTGGTGACGGATGGCGATGCGGACCGCGTGGGCGGAATGGATGGGCGCGGGAATCCGCTCACGACGCACCAGATCATTTGCCTGTTGCTGCATCATTTTGTGGTGAATCGCCAGGGCGGGGGACGCGTGGTGAAGGCGCTGACAACGACTGCGATGGTGGACAAGATGTGCGCGGCGCATGGGCTGGAACTGGTCGAGACGGGCGTGGGGTTCAAATACATTTGCGCGGAAATGCTGAAGGGCAATGTGCTGCTGGGCGCGGAGGAAAGCGGCGGGATTGGTTTTCCGGGGCACATTCCAGAACGCGATGGCATCGCGGCGGGATTGTTGCTGCTGGAAATGCTGGCGACGGAACGCAAATCCGTGAACAAGCTGGTGGCGAATTTGGAAAAGGAATTTGGGCCACATCGTTACGGGCGGATCGATACGCATTTTCCGCTCGAAAAACGCGGGGCATTGATGGAATTCCTGAAGACAAATCCGCCGGCGAAGCTGGTGCGGTCGCCGATGGCTGAGGTGAAGAGTTATGACGGGGTGAAGTTTGTGGCGGAGGATTCGTCGTGGCTGATGCTGCGGGGGTCGGGCACGGAACCGATTTTGCGGATTTATGCGGAGGCGAAATCGGAGGCGGATGTAAAGAAGCTTTTAAAGCTGGGAGTTGAATTGACGAAGAGGGTGTAGAATTGCGCGGTTGTTTCGGTTTTTGCACGGGATCATCGGTCGTTCGGTTCCGAAGGAACCAAGGAGAATAGCCCGGCAGTTCACTGCCGGTTGAGGGTGGAGACGGGCAAGTCCCGAGGGGACGGCTGATAAGAGCCGCGGTTTCAGCCATCCCTTCGTGACTTGTGGATCGGCGGATCCGGCTCCCGGCGTTAAAACGCCGGGCTATTTTCGGACGCCCCTCCGGGACGTCGATGAAGCTGCTGGCCGCAGCGGCATATCGCGCGGCACATTTGAGTTACAGGATGGTCTAAAATAGCATGAGAGGAACAATGTTCATTGTTGTGCTGGGCGCCGTGAGCTTTCTCGGCGGCTTCTGTGTAGTCCAACACCGGATGTTGTCGAGGTCGGTGGCGGAAAGCGATTCGCTGCGTCAACAATTGGAGCAGTCGCGTCGGGAAACGGCGAAAGTTCCGGCCCCCTCCACAGACGCCCGCAATGGGCTGGCGCAATCGCAGTTTTCCGAGTTGTTGAGGCTGCGCGGTGAGGTGACGCAGTTGCGGCAGCAGACAAATGACATCGCGAAATTGCGCGAAGAGAATGAAAAACTTCGAGCGCGCGCGAGCGTTTCGGCCAATGCCGTGGAAGAGACCAACGCGGCGCCGGGCGCGGAAATTCACGAAAGAGATTCGTGGGTTTTTGCCGGATACAATTCTCCGGAAAATACCGTTCAATCGTTGATTTGGGCGTTTTCACAGACAAATAAAGAAGCATTCCTCGCGTGTATTGATTCCAATTCTGACGATTATGCTTCGATGTTGAACGACACGAATTTCGACCAGAAGATGTCCGAGCAGGCGGCGGAATTGAAAAGTTTCCGGTTTGGCGCGCCGACCAGGATGTTCGGAAATTTTTCCGAGGTGAGTGTTTACGTGGACAATGGGGAGAATCCGAGCGGAAAGCCGACCGAGCTTCTCTTGAAAAAGAACGGTGATTCATGGCAGCTCGTGGGCGGGAACTAACGGGAGGTTGTGCCCATCCATTCGGCGGCGTTGCCGATGATTTTCAAAATGTTCGGATTGTCGTAACTTGAATTGCTGGGGCGGGGGCCTAAAATTCAATCATGACTGGGCGCAACGTTCTCCTGGCCGCTTTGGTGGTCGCAGTGGCGATCATCGGGGTGCTTTGGTGGAAGGAAAACGAGGCGAATCGGCGTTTGGGCGAACAGGCGGATTCGTCGCGTCGGCTGGTGGACCGTTTGAACCGGCTGGAAGTGGAGAATTTACGCCTTTCCAACATCGTGGCGCAGGCGAATGCTCCGCTGGCGGACGCGCAATTGGCGGAGTTGGACAGTTTGCGGCGGGAGGTTCAATCGCTGCGCCGCCGGACCAATGATGTGGCGGGTTTGGAGGCGGAAGTGCGGCGAATGAGCGCGGAGCTTTCGCGCACGCGCGACATCATGGCCAGCAATGCGCCGCCGGATGTGCCGCCGGAGGATATTTATCCACGGGACAACTGGACGTTCGCTGGCTATGACACGCCGGAAGCCGCCTTGGAAACGGCGACGTGGGCCATCAGCCAGGGCGATGAGGAGACTTACATGGAGAGCCTGGCACCGGCGTTGCAGGATGAAATGGAATTGGAATTGGGCGACGGAGATTTCAGCGACATGGCTCCGATGGAGATGAGCGATGCCACGGGTTATCGCATCGTGGATCGTGAACCGGTTTCCGGCAATGAGGAGACGATAACCATTTACATGGACGGTGACCGAAGCGTGGTTTCGTTGACGTTGATCAATACGGGAAATGGTTGGAGGATCGAGGACGCAGAGTGAGGAAAGCTCCAAGCGACCAAGCGTCCAAGATCCAGAGAAATTTCAAGCACCAAATTTCGAATGCCGGCGAATCTGAGAGTTGGCGCCACTAGTCCAGTCCCAGGACTTTTCGGCCTTGTTCGGAAATCATCGAATGGTGCCAGGGCGGATCCCAGACAATTTCGACGAGGGCTTCGTCGACGCCGGGGAGAGCGAGGATTTTTTGCTGGGCGTCGCCGGCGATGACGCTGCCCATGCCGCAGCCTGGGGCGGTCAGGGTCATTTTCACTAAAACGGAACTGCGGCCATCGGGCAACCGGTCAACGTGCATGTCGTAAACGAGGCCGAGATCGACGATGTTGACGGGGATTTCGGGATCGAAACAGGTGCGCAGTGCGGCCCAGATGAGTTCTTCGTTCAGTTCACCGGCCACGGCGGCGTCTGCTGCGGAGGGATTGGAGGCGACTTCCAGGCCGAGGGCGTCGGCATCTTTGGCGGCGATGCGAAACAAGCCGCCCTGGGCGTGCACGGTGTAGGTGCCGCCGAGGGTTTGGGTAATGTCAACCTGGGTTCCGGCGGGCAGGATGATCGTGTCGCCGGCCGGAATACGCACGGCATCGCAGTCGCGGGTGAGTTCGACGGTGGTGACGTTTTGCATTGATAAAATTTGCCACGATTTCGGGGGTTTTGCACGAGGAAATGGTGTTGGATAGTGGCACGGGCGTCTCGCCCGTGAGCCCCTGTTCGCACGGGCAAGATGCCCGTGCCACTATCAATTTGCGCTTGGAACGAAAAATGGGGGTGCATAAACTGATTACATGGCGAACGAGTATCCATTGGTGAGCGTGATTATCCCGGTGCACCCGGCCAAGACCGAGGCGCGTTCGGCGGCGGCGAGCCGGCTCCTGGATTATCCGCGCGAAAAACTCGAAATCATCGTGGTGCGCAGCACGGATTTGGCGACGTATCCCTCGATGAAACGCAATGCGGCGATTCGCGCCGCCAAGGGGGAATTGGTTTATTTTCTGGATGATGATTCGGTGCCGTTGCCGGGAAATTTGCGGCGCGCGGTGGCGCATTTCGCGGACCCGAAAGTGCAGATGGTCGGCGGGCCGAATGTGTGTCCGCCGGATGCGCCGACGATTGAGCGGACGTTCGCGAATGTGATGGGGAGCTGGCTGGCGTTCGGACCAAGCTGCGCGCGATATCGCTCGGCGGGGAAATTGCGCGAGTCGAACGAGAAGGAGTTGATTTCGTGCAACCTGGTTTCGCGGCGCGATGTGCTGCTGGAATCAGGCGGCTTCGATGAATCGCTTTATCCCAATGAGGAAAATGCGCTGATGGATGCGGTGCTCAAGCGCGGCAAATTGCTTTACGATCCGGAGATGATTGTGCATCGCCGGCCGCGGTCGAATTTCAAATCGTTTGCGAAGATGTTGTTTTCCTACGGCGGCGGCCGGGCGCAGCAGTTTCGGCTGCATCCAACGGCGGGGTCGTTCATCAATTTTGTGCCGCCGGCGTTTTGTTTGTATTTGCTGGCGATTTTGATTTTGTTGCCGATGCGTGTGCTGCCGATGTGGGCTTCGATTGCGGCTTTGGGCCCGCTGGCGCTGTATCTGTTGGTGGTGGCGGGGCAGACGCTGGCGGTGATGGCGCGGACGGATTTTGTGAGCGGGCTGCGAGCAATGCCGTTGCTGGCGTTGACGAATATTCTTTATGGCGCGGGCGTGTTGCGCGGATTTTTCAGCAAGATTGCGCGGGTGAAACCCGGCGGTGCGACGGATATTCGGTTGGAGATGGTGCCGGTGTGATGTTTGGATCGTAGATTTTAGTTAGATGGATAGTCGCCCTCACCTCGGCCCTCTCTCCCCAGGAGAGGGTGATACTTTGGAGAATCTCGGAGGTTCACGTGCAAGCGACTCAATTCAGCGTGAGATTGATTGACGCCGTACAAGTTCGGGCTTGACCGTCCCGCATTGAACCCATAACAAGCACGAGTCAACGTTTGAGCCTCGTGACTCGGCTCCGACGAAAATGATTTAATGAAAGTTGCAATTCTATGCGGAGGCCGCGGCACTCGCTTTCGCGACGTCAGTGATGTGATTCCCAAACCGATGGCGCCGATTGGCAATCGGCCCATTCTCTGGCACATCATGAAGATTTACAGTCATTACGGGTTCAATGAATTTGTGCTGCTGCTGGGTTACAAGGGCGATTACATCCGCAGTTTTTTCCTCAATTACGCCGCGTTGACGAATGATATCACGATCGACATGGGCAAGCACGGCGCGGATCGGGTCACGTTTCACAGCCAGACCCAGGAACCGTGGCGCATCACGTGCGTGGACACGGGCGAGGATGCCATGACGGGCGCGCGAATCTGGCGCGCGCGCAAATATCTCGAACAGGAGGGAACGTTCATGGCCACTTACGGCGATGGGGTTTCGAACCTGGACATTCCGGCGTTGCTCAAATTTCACAAAGCGCACGGCAAAGCGGCCACGCTCACCGGTGCGCATCCGCCGGGGCGGTTTGGCGAGTTGGCGCTCAAGGGCGATAACGTGGTGAAGTTTAATGAGAAGCCGGAGTTCAGTTTCGGCGGATATTTGAACGGCGGATTTTTCGTGTTCAACAGCAGCATCTTCGATCGTTACCTCAACGATCAGGAAAGCCTGATCCTGGAACGCGAGCCGCTTCAGCGCCTGGCGGCCGACGAAGAACTGATGATTTACCGTCACGACGGTTACTGGCAACATATGGACACGTCGTACGAATTCGATGTGCTCAACACGGCGTGGAAAACTGGCAAAGCGCCCTGGAAACTTTGGAAATGAAATCAAACAATTTTTGGCAGGATCGGCGGGTGTTCGTGACCGGCGCGACGGGCATGGTCGGCTTTTGGCTGGTGAAGGATTTGCTGGCGGCGGGCGCGCGCGTGATTGCGCTGGTGCGCGATCCCGATCCGCAATCCGGATTTTTCCGTTCCGGCGATTACCGGCAGGTTTCGCTGGTGCAGGGGAACATCGAGGAGTTTGCGAGCATGGAACGCGCGCTGAACGATCACGAGATCGACACGGTGTTTCATCTCGCGGCGCAACCGATCGTGAGCGTGGCGCATCGGTATCCGTTGCCGACGTTCGAGGCGAATATTCGCGGGACGTACAATTTGCTCGAAGCGTGCCGGCTGCATTCCAGCCTGGTGAAGCGCGTGGTGATTGCGTCGAGCGACAAGGCGTACGGGCCGCATGATAAACTGCCTTACACGGAGGACATGGCGTTGCAGGGCGCGCATCCTTACGAAGTTTCCAAGAGCTGCGCGGATTTGATCGCGCAGAGTTATCATCATACGTATGGGTTGCCGGTGGCGATTTTGCGTTGCGGGAATATTTATGGCGGCGGGGATTTGAACTGGAGCCGGATTGTGCCGTACGCGATTCGTTGTTTCCTGGAGAACAAGCGGCCGGTCATTCGCAGCGATGGGAAATATGTGCGCGATTATATTTACGTGAAGGATGTGAGCCGGTGCTACATGACGACGGCGGAACATCTTTCAGACAAAAATGTGCCGGGGCAGGCGTTTAATTTCAGTTTGGAGCGGCCGGTGACGGTGTTGGAGTTGGTGGGCATCATCCAGGACTTGATGAAGGCGCGGCATCTGAAGCCGGATGTGCAGAACAACGCGTCCGGAGAAATCCGCGAGCAATATCTGAGCGCGCAGAAGGCGCATAAGGTGTTGAACTGGCAGCCGGAGTTCACGCTGGAACGGGGCTTGAACGAGACGATTGCGTGGTATCGGGATTATCTGGCGAAGAATAAAGAGTAAGGCTTTGATCGGCGACTGGAAAGTCGCCGAACCCGCAGACAGGAATGTCTGCGCTACAGAGGCGCGGGCGGAGCGACGCGCCCTACCACGGTGGGCGGTGCGGCTAAGTTTCGGTGATCCACTCAAGGTTGAGCGGTGAAGTTGTTGTGAGAAGTGCTGTTCTGAGCAAAGCCATCCAATCCTCCGCCGAGCCGGAGCGCGCGAAACATTTTTTTGAATTGCTGGGTGAAACCGATGCGCGTACGCGCGTGGCAAAAATTTCCACAGCGGAAGCGAACATTTTAGCGGCATTGTTTAGCGGTTCGCAGACGCTGGGCAATCAACTCATTTCCCATCCCGAATGGCTCGGTGTGCTGGATGCCGAGGAGCTTCGTTTTGCCCGGCGTGAGCAGGGGCTGCGGCGTGAAGTGCAAGACTGGCTGCGGGGTTTGCTCGAGGCGAAGGATTATGCGACGGCGCTGGCGCGGATTCGCGAATTCAAGCAACGCGAAATGTTGCGCATTGCCGCGCGCGACCTCGCGCATCTGAGCAATGTTTCCGAAATCACGCGCGAAATTTCCGATGTGGCGGATGTTTGCCTGGATGCGGTGTGGCAGATTTGCCGGCAGCAATTGACGGAGCGCTTCGGCCAGCCGTGCCATCAGGATCCAAACGGGAATTGGCACCGCACCGAGGCGTGCGTGCTGGGGATGGGCAAATTGGGCGGGCAGGAACTCAACTACAGTTCCGATGTGGATGTGCTGTTTGTTTATAGCGAGGAGGGGCAGGTGTTCAAACAACCGCCGGGCCAGCGGGACGCCGGTGCTCCCAGGGCGGTGATGGCGAACCATGCATTTTTCAACCGGCTGGGGGAGGCGCTCATTGCGGAGGTTTCGCGGGTGGCGTCCGAGGGCGCGTTGTTCCGGATTGATTTGCGGCTGCGGCCGGAGGGCGATTCGGGACCTTTGTCGCGCTCGCTGGAGAGTTACGAAAATTATTACGCGCAATGGGGCCAGACCTGGGAGCGGATGATGTTGATCAAGGCGCGGGCCGTCGCAGGCGACAAGGCGCTGGCGGCGGAGTTTTCGGAAATGATCCAGCCGTTTCGTTATCCGCGCGCGGTGAATGAAAACGTGCTGCACGAAATCGCCGCGATGAAAGATCGCATCGAGAACGAGGTGGTGCGCGCGGACGAATTGGAACGCAATGTGAAGCTGGGGCGCGGCGGCATTCGGGAGGTGGAATTCATCGCGCAATCGCAGCAATTGCTGCACGCGGGAAAAATGCCGTTCCTGCAAGGAGCGCAAACGCTGCCGACGCTGGAAAAGCTGGCGCAATATAATTTGCTCAGCGGCGAGGAGGCGCGGTCGTTGCGCGATGCGTATTGTTTTTTGCGCGACGTGGAGCATCGGTTGCAAATGGAGGAGAATTTGCAGACGCATACGATCCCGGCGAACCGGGCGGCGCGGGAAAGGCTGGCGAGACTGATGAAGTTCGAGGGCGCGGCGCAATTCGAGGCGGCGCGGCGGGCGCATACGGACATCGTGCGCGCGACGTTTGACAAGTTGTTTAAGTCGGAGAAAGCGCGCCGAGCCGAGGAACATCTTCCACTAGAATTCGCCGGCGCGGAGAGCGAATGGCAGGAATTGCTCGCGGAGCATTCGTTTCGCGAGCCGGGAAAAATGGTTTCTTTGCTGCGGGAATTTGTGGAAGGGCCGGGATATGTGCACGTCTCGTCGCGGACGATTGAATTGGCGCGGAGGCTTTTGCCTCGGCTGCTGGCGATGTGTCCGGGGCGCGATGGGGCAGTGCGGCAAAGAAAATCTCGCGCAAAAGAACAAGCAACGCAGGGGCGAGACGCCCGTGCCACTTTGTCGGATCCGGACCGCGTGGTGACGCGACTGGATAGTTTTATCGCGGCGTACGGGGCGCGCTCCACGTTGTTTGAGTTGTGGAACAGCAATCCTTCGATTTTCGATTTGCTGATTTTGTTGTTTGATCGGTCGGAGTTTTTGGCTGAATTGGCGATTCGGGTTCCGGACATGGTGGATGTGCTTGTCACGAGCGGACGATTGAGTCAGCGCAAGACCTCCGCGCAAACGCTGGCGGATTTGCGGTACGGGATTGCGGACGCGGACCAGAAAGTGTGGTTGCGGCGGTATCACCAGACGGAACTGATGCGGATCGGGCTGCGGGACATTCTTGGACTGGCGGATCCGGAGCAATATCTCACGGAGCTATCGGCGCTGGCCGATGCGTGTTTGCAATACGCGGTGGAAGTAGTTGCGCAAAAATACAAGTTGAAACGCGCGCCGTTCGTCATCATTGGATTGGGAAAATTGGGCGGAGCGGAAATTGATTACGGTTCTGACCTGGACATCATTTTTATTGCGGACGCCGCCGCGAAGGAGTTGCCGAAATTGGGACGGCTGGCGCTCGAGGTGATGGATTTGCTTTCGACGCGCACGGAGTTGGGGCTGGTTTTTCACACGGACGCGCGGCTTCGACCGGATGGCGAAAAGGGATTGCTGGTGAACACGCTGGAGGCTTATGAGGAATATTATCGCGCGCGGGCGTTGCTGTGGGAAATCCAGTCGCTGACGCGGACGCGCGCGGTGGCGGGCGATATGAGACTGGGCGCGGAGTTTCAGCGGATCACCGACGCGCTGACGGATTTTTCAACAGCTCAAAAACATTCCCGAACGGCCCGATCGAAAAAGAAGAATGCGTTGCCGAGTTGTTTCGCGCCGGATTGGAAGGCGACGATTCATCGGATGCGAATGCGCATCGAGAAGGAGCGGACGGCGGCGGGCAAGGATGATTTGGCCATCAAGACCGGGCGTGGCGGGTTGATGGATGCGGAATTTATCGCGCAGGCGTTGTGCCTGGAAAATGGATGGCATGAGGCAAACACGTTGCGCGCGCTGGAACGCGGGCGCGAGGCGGGAGTGTTGCCGGAGGCGGCGGCCTTGATGGACAATTACCGGCAGTTGCGGCGCGTGGAGGGCATTTTGCGTCGGTGGAGTTATGAAGGGGAAACGGTTTTGCCGGAGGAGCCGGAGCCGTTTTATCGGGTGTCAGTGCGTTGTGGGTTTGCGACACCGGAGGATTTTCGGGAGGCGCTGGCGGGCTGGAGGAGGGGGATTCGGAGGGTTTATGAGAGAGTGTTTGAGGCGAACGCGGAGCAAAAGCTCCAAGCGTCCAAGCACCAAGCTCCAGAGAAATTCCAAGCACCAAGGTCCAAATCGGATCGCGATTGGTGATGGTTGAAGTGGCGAGAGCGCGGACCGGCACCGGGACGATGCCGGAACTCGCAGGCGAGGACGCCTGCGCTACGTCGACGAACGTTGGCGGCTGACTTCGTAGAGGAAAACGGCGGCGGCGGCGCCGACGTTGAGGGAGTCGACGTGCGGGGGCATGGGGATCGCGACGGCTTCGTCGCAGGCGGCGAGGACGGCTGGGGAAATGCCATCACCTTCACTGCCGAAAACGATGCAGGAATCGCCGCGGAAATCGGCTTGCGACAGGACGCGTTTGTCGGTGTGCGGATGGGCGGCGACGCAGCGAATGCCGCGCGCGCGGAATTGCTGCAGACACTCGACGAGGGTGAGTTCGGTGGTGTGGGAATTGATGCCGGGGCGGCGCCATTGGCCAATGCGGGCGAGTTCCACGACGGGCAGTTGCAGGATGGTGCCCATGGAATTGCGGACGGCCCGGCGCAGGAACGGGCTGCTGGAAGTTTCACCGACGATGAGCGCCTGCACGCCGAAGGCGACGCAATTGCGCACGAGTGCGCCCAGATTTTCGGCGTTGGTCAGGGCGTCGAGCGCGACGAAGAGGCGCGGCGACGAACTTTCCGCGAGGATTTTTTCGAAGGAAACCGGCGTGGGAATTCGGCCGACGGCAAGCACGCCCTGGAACATGGAAAAGCCGGTGAGCGATTCGAGCAGTTTTTTTTCGGCGACGAAAACGGGGATGTTTTCGGGCCGTTTATCGAGCAACGGTTGAAATTGCGGGAGCCATTTTTCCGGGAGGACGACGGATTCGACGGCGAAATGGCTCTCAAGCAGGCGCGTGACAACTTTGGTGCCTTCGGCGACGAAAATGCCTTCCTGCTCGTGATCGCGCGAGCGGCGCATGGTGGCGTAGGGCTGAAGTTCCGGGGAATCGAAGGATTCGATTTTGCGGATGTGAAACATGGGGCGATTACCAAGTAAGAGCGACGTAATCGCCCGGCCTTATTTGGTCGACTGCAATGGCAATTTTTTGTGCGTGCGATTTGATTTCCGGCCAGCGGGTAGTTGGTAGTACCAAAATCGCGATTCGGCGGCCTTTAAGATTTTGTTGGTAATGCAGATTTCGATCCGTAGTAACCTGTAAATCGAATTCTTGCCCTGCCCTTGCGGGCAAGTCGCCATTGGTTAGCCTGCCCCAGCCTTTTTCAAAGGCAGTGACAACGGAGTGGTTTGAAAGCTCAAGGCGTAATGGCGCTGGTGTGCCCTGGTCGAAAAGAATTTTCACAATTAGAGACTAATTGGAACTCAGACTTGCTTCAGCGAACTCCAAAACAGCCTCTACTTGATCGCGCCCGACGCCAGGAAACCACTTAAGAAAATCGTCCACATTCGCTCCCGCCTCGAGATTCTCGAAGAGAGCGCTTACCGGAACACGAGTGTCTCGAAAGACCCACGCGCCGCTAACCCTTTCAGGATTGCGTTCCACGACAGGGCAATTCTTCCAATCGAGCATGTCAAAAAGATACGCTAGCGGAAGTCGGCGAGCAAGGTCACAGACTCAGCGTCGGGCAGGGGACGTCCTGCGAGGTCACGGCGAGGGCGACGTGGGCGGCGCCGAGTTTTTGCAGGCAATCATTGACGACGCGGTGAGCGAGTTCAGGGCGATTGCATTCGCGGCTGAGGTGGCCGAGATAAAGGTGACGCAGGTCGGCCGACATGATTTCCGTGACGGCTTCGGCGGCCGCTTCGTTCGAGAGATGTCCGTGGCGGCCGAGGATGCGTTGCTTGAGGCTCCACGGGCGGCGCGGGCATTCCTGCAACATTTTTACGTCGTGATTGGCTTCGAGGACGAGCACGTTCGCCGTGCGGATGCGGTCGATGACAAGTTTGGTCACATGGCCGAGGTCGGTGGTGAAACCAATTTTTGTGCCGTTGTTGCGCAGGAGAAATCCGACGGGATCCTGCGCGTCGTGGGGAATGGAGAACGTTTCCACCACGACATCATTCAATTCGAAGCTATCGCCGGTCTGGAACAAGCGCCAATCGAGCTGGCCTTTGACGTCGCGGCCATCGAGGCCGGCGAGCGAGGGATTTTTTTGGTTGCTCCATTTGGCCTTGAACGTCCAGAGCGTGGCTTCCTGGGTGGCGCGATTGCAATAGACGGGCAGTTTGAGTTTGTGGGCAAGCGCGAGCAGGCCGCAGATGTGGTCGGAGTGCTCGTGCGTGATAAGGATGCCGGTGAGGTTTTCGGGCGTGCGACCGATGGTTGCGAGGCGCTGGCGGATTTGCCGCGCGCTGAATCCCGCGTCCACGAGGATGCGTGCTTCGTCTGTTTCCACGTAGGCGCAATTGCCGGAGGAACCACTGCCAAGAATTGTGAGGCGAACAGCCACGGCGAAGATTATTCTCATGCTTGCGGAAAAGCGACAAGGTAAAAGCTCCAAGGACCAAGCGTCCAAGCTTCATGGAAAGATCCAAGAACCAAGCACCAAAGTTTGCGCCCGAGTTACCAAAACGGACGTTTTTTTTGGAATTTGGTCCTTGGGATTTCTCTGGAGCTTGCGAGCTTGGACGCTTGGAGCTTTTGGGCGTTGGGTGAACACCCTATTTAACGAAATTACGCCCCTGATATTCTGGCGAAAACCTAAACCCATGAATAAAACTTCAGTCCTACTCGTTGACGATCACACCGTTGTTCGCCAAGGCCTTCGGGCTTTGTTAAAATCAGAAGAAGATATCGAAGTCATTGGCGAGGCGGAAAATGGCCGACTGGCGGTCCAATTGGCCCGAAAGACGCCGCCGGATGTGGTGGTGATGGACGTGGCGATGCCGTTGATGAACGGCTTGGAAGCCACGCGACAGATATTGAAATCGCTGCCCGCCACGCGCGTGCTCGTGCTAACCTCCTACAGCGACGATGATTGCGTGCAGCAACTGACGGAAGCGGGCGTTTCCGGCTATTTAATCAAACAAACCGCCTCGAATGATCTCGTGAAAGCCATCCGCGAGGTCAAAAAAGGCAACGCGTTTTTCAGTCCCGCCATCGCCAAGCGCCTGCGCGATCAATGCCGCGAGGCCTTTGCCAATGGCCAACCGGTCAAGAAGAGCATTGAACTGACCTCCCGCGAGGCGGAAGTGCTGCAGCTCATCGCCGAGGGCTTTTCCAACAAGCAAATCGCCGCCGAGCTGTGCATCAGCATCAAAACCGTGGAAAAACATCGCCAACAGGTGATGAACAAGCTGAATATCCACGACGTGGCCGGTTTGACCCGGTACGCCATCTCGAAGGGGTTAATTGACCGGGGAATCCCCGCCGGGGTGGTGAATTAGGCGGTTTTCGGGAAGTTCCAAATAGTTGATTCGCCGGGTCTTGTGCGACACAAGCTCGTGCCGTGCCAAGTTTAGCTTGTGCTTCGGGCCTAGATAGTTATGATGGGGAGAACGCATGGCACCTGGTTTACAACTTTCGCAACGGCTGACGCAGTCGCTGGTGTTGGCTCCCCAACTCCAGCAATCGCTGGCGCTGCTTCAGGCTCCCACGCTGGAATTAAAAGCTCTCGTTGAACAGGAGTTGCAACAAAATCCCGTCCTCGAGGAAGCTGCCATCACCGAAGGTGACCTCATGCAGGATCGCCTCACGGCGGACGGCGAAGCACCGGCAGAAGTTGCCGATCCAGCCGAGCCACCGGCAGATTTGAATTTTGATCCGGCCACGGAGAAGCCGGAGGTGCAGGAGGCTCCTTCAGACGATTTTCAGGCGGAATTCGAAAAACTCGTCCAACTCGATCAGGAATGGCGCGATCATTTTTCCCAAACCAACGCGCCTATTCGCGCCTCGGCTGAGGATGAGGAGCGGCGGCAGTTCATGTTCGATTCCATTGTGGCCGCCACGTCCTTGCAGGAAATGCTGCTGGAACAGGTGCGCGAATCGAATTTGCCGCAGGATCAATGGGCCATTGCCGAAGTGTTGATCGGCAACATCGACGATTACGGCTATCTCAAGGCGACGCTGGAAGAACTGTCGATGACGACGGGGTTGGCGGTGGACAAGATTCAGCCGGTGTTGAGCGTGATTCAGACGTTTGATCCGCCGGGCGTGGGCGCGCGTGATTTGCGCGAATGCCTGATGCTGCAATTGGAGCGCAGCAAGCAGGAGAACACGCTCGAATATCGCATCGTGCGCGATTACATGGAGGCGCTCGGCAAACGGCGCATCCCGGAAATCGCCCGCGGCACGGCCTGCGAACTGGATGAAGTGCAGGAGGCTTTGGAGCGCATTGCGCGGCTCGAACCGCGCCCTGGCCGCGCCTATCTGCCGGACAACGATCAATATGTTTTGCCGGAAGTGTTCGTGCAACGGGTCGGCGATGATTTTGTCGTCACGAACAACAACGAGCACATTCCGCATTTGCGCATCAGCAACACCTACAAGGACCTGATGTCGCAGGGGGAAAATTCGGCGGAAGTGCGGAATTATATTCGCGAAAAAATTCGCGCCGGAAAATTTTTAATCAAGAGCTTGCATCAGCGCCAGGCCACTATCCTGAACATCGCGAAAGAAATTGTGAAACGTCAGCGCGATTTCATGGAAAAGGGCGTGGCGCACTTGAAGCCTCTGACCATGGTCCAGGTTGCGGAAGTGGTGGGCGTGCATGAAACGACGGTGAGCCGCGCGGTTTCCGGCAAATACATGCAGAC
>DATNEA010000040.1:0-18025 GCA_035606845.1 Candidatus Angelobacter sp.
TGCCGTTTCAAACGTCCCGGACAGTTCTGGACCCGTTCAGGAGACGAAGCCTTGATGTGTCTGGAAACCTTCTGGCGCAATGGTCGTTGGCACCTGCTCTACCCTCACTCGTCCGACCCCTCTAAAAATTGAGATGCGCCCCCGGTTTTCAAAGACTTTTGAATGAGCTTGCCCCCAGCCCGGAACCGTGCGTAAATTTTACCCGATGGAACGTAACGGACGAGATATGGCTTTATTTGCGCCTAGTTTGACTGGCATTCGCTCTCTTTCATGCGGCCGGTATGAAAAATGCGTGTTAAAAAGTCAACCTCGCATCGCCTTCTGCGTTCTAAGTTGCTAATTTACAACGACTGGAAGGGTGGCTGAGTGGTTGAAGGCACCTGACTCGAAATCAGGCGTACGGGTAACCGTACCGTGGGTTCAAATCCCACCCCTTCCGCCACTTATGCGGTTTCCGGCCATTATGGCGCATGTCTAAATGTTTTAGCGTCGCATTTTTCCTGTCGTTCGCGCTGTTCTCAGGCTGCCGGACGGTTCCGGTTTCCGTTAAAACACAATTTTCCCATTTCGTTGGATTGGACCATTTTTCGGCGTTCACCCGCTCTCAAAATGCGGCCGGTGACACGATTTTGCTTTCTTCGGAAATTAAATCAGGAATTCCGTGGAACGAATTGATCGTGTCGTGGAATGCCGAAGCGCCTCCGGGCACGTTCTTGAAAGTCGAGGCGAGCGCACGTTTTGCCGGGCACGCCGCGAAATTTTACGAGCTCGCGGATTGGTCGCCCGATAACGAGGCGTTTCCGCGAACCAGTGTTCGCAACCAAAAGGACGCCGACGGCGCGGTGCGCACCGACACGCTGGTGTTGACGCATTTGGCCGATTCGGCGCAAATCCGGGTAACGCTGGGCGGGCTGAATGGCGTGCGTCCAACATTAAAATTTCTGGGGGCCTGCTTTTCCAACACGGAAGTTCCCACCGCCGCAATCCCGCCGAA
Organism: Candidatus Angelobacter sp.; assembly: GCA_035606845.1. Classification (GTDB taxonomy): domain Bacteria; phylum Verrucomicrobiota; class Verrucomicrobiia; order Limisphaerales; family DASXHY01; genus DASXHY01. The sequence continues at coordinate 995 of DATNEA010000040.1, forward strand.
TCGCGCGGCGTGGGGAAAAGTTGTGTCCACACCGGAACGGTCGCAACATGGTTATCCGGGTGCCAGCGGTTGGTGCAGCCCGACGGCGCTATCCATGGCGTTGGGCCGCTGGGCGGAAATTCTGGGCCGTCCGGAAATGAATCTGGGTGTGCCGCAGGTAGCGGGCGCGGTTTATGACGCGGGTTATGGCGGCACCGGCAACTGGGCGTTCAACACGGCGCTGGCCGGCAGCTTCAGCGGCATGAGGAGTTACGTGACGCGGTTTGATGATCTCTCCGAAGTCGAGGATTGGATCGCGGCGGGCATTCCGGTGATTTTGTCGGCACGCTGGGATTGGTTGCGGCCAGGGCGACCTCTGGATGCGGCTGGTCATTTGATCGTCTGCATCGGGTTCACTGAGAATGGCGATGTCATCGTGAACGATCCTTCGGCGCATCTGGACCGCGGTCAAACGGTGCGGCAAATCTACAAACGCGATGACGTGTTGCACGCGTGGTCGAGCTCGCATCATGCCGTTTATCTGGTCTTTCCAACCGCGGCCAAGATTCCCGAAAACCGTTACGGCCATTGGCAAGCTAGTGGCCGGTCAACTGTTCCGCGCCGCGCGGGGGAAATTCCGACGATTCCTTATTCAAAATTTTATTCGCGCCGCCAATGACGCGGTCCCAATCGAAAGCCGGCCCGGGATCCACTTTGTCGGTTTGGATGTGATAATGGCCGAGCACGCCCTCATAGTTTTTCAATTCGTCTGGCGGCAATTTGTGCCGGATCAATTGGCCTTGCGTGTCCACCGGGTAACGGCATTTGAGTTTCGGGAAAATTTTGCAAAGCGAGGCGGTCAATTTGATCAGCGCCGCATATTGCTGGGGCGTGTAATCATACTGCATTAACTCCTTGCCCTGGATGGCGCCTCGAATCGGGTCGGGACGCGCCGGATGGCCTACGAAATTTTTCGTTCGCAATCCGCCGTCGCCAAACTTCGCGGGAATGGTGATCGTCGTCTGGCCGTTTGGATCGCGATGATACCATTGCAACAGATCGTTCGTCCCCGGTTCGGGATAGGCGCCGATGTTTGCGATCTCGATGCCGACGGAACGGTCGTTGGATGTGGTCGCGTGCCACGCCCGTTCCTTCAAGTCCAGCGTTTGATAAATCGTTCCATCCAGGTCCAGCATGAAGTGCACGCTCAGGTCGCGCTCATCCTGCAATTCCTTGAAGCACTGCCGGCTCGTGCCCGCGACGTCATAATGGATGACGAATTGATCCACGACGCTCTGCAGCAAGGGCAAATCCCAGCCGCCTCCCCGCACTTTTTCAAGCTGCTCCGGAGTCAGGCGGCGCGCCGCGCGCAGGCCGTAGCGGTTCGGCGTTCTCATGCCTTTCACTTCCGCGCTCGTATCGGTCCAATCGGATTTGTCGAACGGCGCGAACCGCCGTTCGACGCGATAGGCATCGTAGCCGCCGGGGTCCATCCACAAAACGACGCGCGTGCCCGTGTGAAACATTTGTCCGGCGACCACAATTTCGTCACCCGTGCGGGGCTCGGGCTGACCCGCGCGCGGCACCGTGCCGCAGCCCACTGCGAAAAGCAGTGGCGCGATGATTCCCAACGTCCAAACACCCGGAAGCCGTTCCATCAATTTTTTACTCATGATCTTGGTGAAGTTCCGGTTAATCAGGTTTCGAAAGCGGTCGGTACTTGACATTCATCGCGTCGAGACGTTTTTCGTTGATGGCGGTACGCGCCTTAAAATCGTCCCAATCGCGTCTTTCTTTTGGCGACCAATCGACTTCGGCGAGGGCACCCAGCCGCGGGAACATCATGTATTCGACCTGGCGCAGATTGGGAATGTATTCCGTCCACAGATTGGCCTGGCCGCCGAGGACGTGGGCTTGCAGGTCCGGCGCGAGATTTTGCGGCATCGGGTCAAATTGATACACCTGGCGCAACGGAAGGAATCCTCCGATGGCCTTGGGTTCCGCGAGGTGATTGGTCGATTGGTAGTGATCGAAGTAGCAGAATTTCGTAGGCGACATGACGACGTCATGCCCGCTGGCGGCGGATTCGGCTCCGCCGCCTTTCCAATCCATGAGCGCCGCGCTGGGCGCGAGGCCGCCCTCGCGAATTTCGCTCCAGCCAATCAGGCTTTTGCCGTGGGCATTCAATATTTTTTCAATGCGGCGCGTGAAATAAGCCTGCAATTCCTTTTCATCCTTCAAATGCTCGGTGCGAATGCGCGCCTGGCAATCGGCGCAGGCCAGCCAGTTGGATTTCACCACTTCATCGCCGCCAATGTGAATGTATTTGCCGGGAAACAACCGCGAGACTTCCGCAAGCACGTCGTTGAGAAACGCGTAGGTGCGTTCATTGCCGGCGCAATAAACGCCCTTAAAAACTCCGCCCTTTTCCGGCAACTTGTTGAGCTGAACATTGCGACATAAAAATTGAGGATACGCCAGCAGCGCGGCCGAGGAGTGGCCGGGCATTTCAATCTCCGGCACAATGGTGATGTGGCGCGCGGCCGCGTAAGCCACCACGTCGCGGATATCTTTTTGCGTGTAATAGCCGCCATAGCGGCCGCGGCGGTCATAGGCCCATGAGCTTGCCGGATCGAGGCCGAAGCCGACGCCATTGCGCCACGCGCCCACCTTCGTGAGCCGGGGATATTTTTTGATCTCAATGCGCCATCCCTGGTCGTCCGTCAGGTGCCAGTGGAACGTGTTCAGTTTATACAACGCCATCAGGTCGAGGATCTGTTCCACTTCTTTTTTGGTGAAGAAATGGCGGCTCACATCGAGCATAAAACCGCGCCACGCGAAACGGGGTTGGTCTTTGATTTCCACGCACGGGATTTGCCAGTCGACATCGGTCACACGCCTGGCGGAAAAAATTTCGGGCGACAGGAGTTGCAACAAGGATTGCGTGCCGTAAAAAATCCCCGCTCCCGCGCTCGCCTTAATCACCACGCCACCTGGCGTGACCGAAAGACCGTAATTTTCGCTGCCGGGAAAAGCGCTGTTATCCGCTTTGATCAATCGAATCTGACCGGGAGCGTTCTTTGACAAACGTTTGATTTTTAGCGGAAAACCGGTGGCAATGCGCAAATGCCGGGCCAGCAGCTTTGCTTCGTTCTTAAAGGCATCATCGGTTTCGATGACGATCGCAGGAGTTAATTGAAATGTTCCCTCGCGCACGTCCACTTTCATCGGCGCCGGGATGATGGGAACCGTGTCCACTGCCAGGACCCGCATTGAGAAGGCCGCGATGAACGTGGCGAGAAGAATTTTTTGCATGAGTGGTTGTCAGTGTCCGCCCTCGAAATGCCGCTCGATTTCTTCCAACGTTTTTCCTTTTGTCTCCGGCAGAACAAACGTTGTGGTCAGAAAATAAATGACCGTGCAGCCGGCGAATATAAAAAACATCGTGGAGTAACCATGCGCCCCAACCATGGGCAGGAAAATGGCGGCAATTGTGGTGGAGATGAGAATGTTGAAGAACAAGGCTATGCTCATCCCCATGGAACGGATGCGCGTGGGCATCAGTTCCGAAAGGGCCAGCCAGACACAGACGCCGGGTCCGACGGCGAAAAATGCCATGAAACAATAAATCAATATGGCAGTCAGCCAGCCGTTCCGCCGCGACGGGACCGGAGTGATGAACGCGTGGTCGATTTTCAATGGCGCCGTTCGCGCGGCATCGAAATTGGCAAATGGATTTTTTACAAACGCAGACGCCTTGCTGGCGGGCAGGCAACTTTCGCGATCCAGCACCAGTTTCGCATTTGGATCGTCGGAACGGACCACTTTGCTCGCGGCCGTGAAATCGCCATAGGAATAAATCACGATGAGCGTTTTTGGCTGACCGAGGGGTTGTTTGGATTGCCCCAACCATTGGGCAGCCGAGGCATCGTTGAAGGTGAGAGCCGCTGTTTTGGAGGAAACAAGCAGCGTCTGCACGGCATCCCGGACATCCACGCGCTGAATTTCGGTTCTGCGAAAGACGAATCCGGTAATGAGCATCGAAACGATGATCCCGCCCGTGCCGAGTGAGAAAAGAAATTTGCGGCCTTTACGATCGACGAGCGCCACTCCGCCGATGGTCGTCAAAAAATTCACCAGCGTCAGAAGCACGTAGCCGAGATGCGCCTGGGTATCGCTCAGGCCGGCTTGAATGAGAATGGTGGCGTTGTAGCCGATGATGGAATTGACGCCGGTGGCTTGGTTGCACGCCAGAATGATGCACGCCAGCGCGAAGGGAAGAACGTATTTCCGCTGGAACAGCGAATCCTTCAAAACGCCGGCGGCGGCGCGGCTCTTTTCCCCGGCGGCAATATCCTCCATTTCCTTCAATTCAATCGCGGCTTGTTCCGGTGAACGGGACCGCAGCAAGGCGCGAGAGGCGGCGTCCTTTTTGTCACGGCGAAACAACCAGCGCGGCGATTCCGACACGAAGAATCCGCCGATGACAAACAAGATGCCGGGCGGCAGGGACACCCAAAACATGCTGCGCCAGGCCATGTCTTTGAATTCCAAAAGCCGTTTGGTGTCTCCGAGCCGCGCCACTTCTTCGACCCGGCCGCTGAAATAAAATCCGATGATCGCCGCCGCCAGAATTCCCAACGTCAGCAGCCATTGAAAAATTCCGGTTCCCTTTCCGCGGTTCGAGGCCGAGAGGCATTCGGCGAGATAGAGCGGCACGACCACGCCGATCATTCCGCCGCTGATGCCTTGCAATAGGCGGCCGGTGATCAAGGCCGTGTAACTCTGCGACCAGGCGATTATGGGCACGCTGAGCACAAATAGAAGGCCGCTGAAGATCATCATGGTTTTGCGGCCAAACAAATCCGCCAGAATGCCGGCGAAGAGCGTGGACAATCCACCTCCCAAAAAAACGGCGGCCACAATGAAGGAAAGCTGGTTGGCACTGAGCTGGGACGTGTCCTGAAGATAAGGCAGCGCTCCGGCGATAATGCCCACGTCCACGCCGAAGAGGAGCCCGCCCAGTCCGGCGACGAGCAGCAGAAACCGGTTGTAGCCCGGTTTGGCTTCCGTGACTTTGGCGTTGGCCAGCGTTTCAGCGACTCTCATTGGCAATGGATGATTTGCGTAATAATGCGGAATGCAATCAGATTGCAAACCCTTTTAAAACTGTTTGAATCACGCCGTGAAATTGATCTCCCGCTCCTGTGAATTGCAGTTGGCCAATCCCTGGAAGATCGCCAGCTCCAAGGGTTCGGGCACCCATCGCACGGTGATCGTGGAACTCTCGGATGCGGGCACAAATGCGATCGGCGAAGCGGCGCCATCGAGCCTTTACGGTGAATCCGCCGAGGGCACGATGAAATTTCTCGAGCAGATTGACGCCGCGAAGCTTTCCTTCAGCGACGTGCCGGGCAGCATGGCGTCTTTGGAGACGCTCCCTGGAATTCCGGTTGCCGCCAAATGCGCGTTGAATCTGGCGTTGCTGGATGGCGCGGCCAAACGCGCGGGCAAACCGCTGTATGACTATGCGGACCTCGGGTTTCGCGAAAAGCATCATGTCACTTCGTTCAGCATCGGCATTGACGCGCCCGAAGTGATTCGGAAAAAGGTTTTGGACGCGGCGCCATATCCCATCCTGAAACTGAAAGTCGGCGATTCGCGGGACCGTGAAAACCTGGCGGCGTTGCGCGGCGTCGCGCCGGACAAGCCGGTGCGCGCGGACGCGAATGAGGGCTGGAAAACAAAGGAAGAAGCCTTGCGGATGCTCGAATGGCTCGCGACCACGGACGACAAAATCCAATTCGTCGAGCAGCCCATGCCGCGCGATGCCTCGGCCAATGATCTGTTCTGGCTCAAAGAGCGTTCGCCGCTGCCGCTGTTTGCCGATGAGTCCTGCCATACGGTGAAGGACATCCCTCGTTGTGCCGAATGTTTTCACGGTGTCAATGTGAAGCTCGTGAAGACGGGCGGAGTGAGCATGGCGCACGAGACGTTGCAAGCGGCGCGGAAAGCAGGCTTGAAGACGATGATTGGTTGCATGATTGAGACGAGCGTCTTGATCAGCGCCGCCGCGCACCTGGCGGAACTCGCGGATTTTCTGGATTTGGACGGAAACCTTCTCATCACCAATGATCCTTATCTGGGAGTCACCGCGGAAAGGGGCATTCTGTCGTTTGGCCAAACGCCGCAAAAGCACGGTTTGCAAGTCATTCCACGCTTTTAATTATTTATACGTGGCATGGCTGCGCAGCCAGGCAAGGTCCTGAAGTCCCTCCGGTGTTGAAACGGGAACCCCGGTGGAGGGACCGGTGCTGCCGTGCACGACGGGAGGCTTTGTTTCTGACCCCAGCCATTTTTTGATTTCCGCGTGACCGTCGGCAAATGAGAACGATCCCGCTCCGCCATGATACGAAGCGGGAAAATCGTTAAACTTGGTGTTGATCATATCCACCTGGAAATACCCGTCATTGATCGTGTACGCGGATTCGTCCAGAAACACAAACGCGTCGACTGGCGGAAAAGGGCCGGTCAATTCGGTTGTCTTTTTGAAGGTATGATACGGAGCATTCGGATTCGGGGGCGCATAGAAAGTCGGGGGGCCTAAAATGATGTATCCCATCTGGCTGTTCATTGACACGCTGCGGACGCGATCGCCGTTGTCAGAGGGGACTTTGTCTCCGGGGCATTTATATACGGTGACTGCGTCGCTCAAAAATGGCGCCAACAGACCGGCCCTCAAAGCCGCAATGTTCGTGTTTGCGTCCAGGCTGCCCCAACCCTCGAAGTTGGGATTGACCCAGGGATATCCGGCTGGAGCGCCCAAGGGCGCATTGGGCACCATGAATTCGTTGTAATCGGACGAGTACATAAGCCAAGCCGTTTGCATTTGCTTCATGTTGCTGATGCAGCGGATCCCTTCGGCCTTCATTTTTGCGCGGCTCAAGGCCGGCAGCAACATGGCGGCCAGGATGGCAATGATGGCAATGACGACCAAAAGCTCAATCAATGTGAACCCCTCTGCCTCTTTGGGCTTTGCGGTAATCAATTTCCGACTCATGGTTACAAAACGAGCCCCGGCCTCAATCGTTCAGACCGGGTCTCACCACGTTAACGTTTTATCCGGTAGAACTGCTGGTTGCCGGAAGTGGCAGCCACAGCGCGGAAAGTTCCCGATCCGATCGAACTGTTGCTGGAAGAAATATCGACGTAGGGTCCGTCCACCGTGGCGGAACTTTGCAGAATGTAATCGGTGGGCAAATCCGCGGCGTTGCCGGAGAAATCAATTTGCACGTTCGCGCCGCCGTTGATGAGAGTAACTGCGGTAATTAACGGTCTGGGACTCGCAAGCGATTCCACCGTCAAATTGTCCACGATTGCCATGTTCATTCTCGAAACGGACGCGACGCTGGGGGTGATGTCTTCATACCCGAGGGAGAAGTTTGAGCCGGCGAATGCAAGGGCGTAGTTCACATCGGCGATCTTCAGTCCATCGATTTCCCAGGTTACATTGGTTCCCTGCTTGGTAATCACGACGTCATGCCATGAATAAGCAAGCGTGCCGACGTTGGCCAGTCCGGTTTGGGCGGGGAACAAGGCCGTTTGCGCCGGTGGCGCTCCAATTTCGCCAAATTCCGCATAGTAGGAAGCAAAGTTGTCCCGGGCGCCCGCAGGATAAACGTTGGTGTCAGCACCCGTTATGGCGATGTTGTTGGAATACGCGATGAAGTCACCAGTCGATTCGGCAAATCCGCCATCGCCATCGGCGGCGAAAATGACGCAGGAGCCGGCAGCGTCTCCCCAGGCTGCGATTGGCGCGCCCGCACTCTGCCCGGCGACATTGGTGCTGGATCCGGAAACGCCCACGCCAGCCGTGAAGTATTCGCTGGAACCGGAGCCACCGCCGGGCGCCGGACCGTTGAAGTTCATCCAGAGGTCGAAGCGCAGCCGATAATCTCCGGGCAGGTTCAGGCCGAGCGGTGAAACACTGATGCCCGTGTCCGAAGATAGCGCGCCGAGGTGGGCGCGCAAACGCAAGCCTCTCGTGGTCCCGCCGACCGTATGCGGCGCGGCCGGCACGCCGTCCTGACTGTAGTCATAATTGAACGTCGCGTCATTATCGGCATTGATGCCATTGGTCACCCAATTTGCCGTTGTGTCGGTGTCGAAATTATCGGCAAACAAGGTCGTGGTGGGCGCGATAAAATCAGCACGCAGAATGTTCGTGGCGCTGGATGGCGTGCCGGCGACATAGCCGCTACCGCTTAGAATATTGGCTATAATGGTCTTGCTGTTGGTCAAAGAATTTCCAGAGGGGGTGACCGTAAAATTGGCCGTGGTGACTCCAGCCGGATAGGTGACCGCGAAGGTGGCCGGGTTGGTATAATCCACGCCGCTGGCGGCCGTGCCCGTCAGGCTTATGTTCACCGTCAAAGGATTGGCATAAGCCAGGGGTGAAGTTAAGGTGAATTTGGCCGGACGCCCCGGTATCAGTTCATAAGAACCGATGCCGTCATTCGTTATGGTCACCGACGGAATATCGCCATCATCCACGATAGTGACCGTATCCGAGGAGGGGAAGCCGCTGGAATAATTGGTGCTCGGCGTCAGAGTAAATATGACGGTTTCCGGGGCTTCAGCCAAACTATCGTCTATCACATCGATGGTCACATTGGTGGAACTTTCGCCGGCGGCAAAAGTGATGGTGCCGTCAATCACGGGAATGGATCCCGCCGCGCCGTTCGTGTCGTAATCGGCCCCGGGCGTCGCCGTGCCCGAAACGGTGTAATTAACGGTCAGCGGTTGCGACGTGTCGCCGGTTCGGGCGAATGTGAACATTCCCGTGTCACCATCCAGGCCGCCGGGTTCAGAAGCATTGGCATCGGTGGCCGTGATAGTGACTGAGTCGTCAGGGAGAATGTTTGCCACGGTAAACGTTCCTTGTGAACTGGTTTGGGCAACGGTCATGTAGCCGGGGGAATACACCCGCATGAGGCCCTGGCCGCTGCTGACGGTATAAATGTTACCGGCGGCGTCGAAAGAAATATCGCGACCAATGGTCGTCTTGGGAGAGGTGGCTATCAGTCGGGCGGTCGTGAGGTCGGGAATGCCATTTACCAGATGGATGACCCAGATTTGATTGTCATCGCGAATGACGGCCATGAGCTGCCCGTCGGGCGAGATTTTAACGGCTCGCGAAATGCGAAGCAGATCGTTGGTCTGAACGCCGCCATTCAACCCGATCGTGGCCGCGCGCGAATCAAAAACCTCATCCCACAACCCGTCTGGGACGGGGTCGAAAGCGCTTCCGTCCTGCGTAGGATCCACCACAAAAATGCCGCCTTCGGAGCCTACCGATCGGTTCTGCAGCGTGTAAAATTTGCCGTCCGGACCGCGGTCCAGGTCCACCGTAACGCCCACGTCAGGCAATAGCGTGGCGTCATCCACGTTGGTCACGGCCAGATCGACCGGCAACGGGCCAGCGCCGACTTCCCATTTCACGATGTGGTTGGCTCCGCCGCTATAGTTAATGTCGGAATCGATCGCGTAAATGACCAGATCGCCGTTCGTCAGGGAACCTTGGGTAATAACGGAACTGCCGATACGGCCGTGGTTGGGGGAAGCGTTCGGCGTGCCAGGCTCGCCAAACCCGGCGAGGACGTTCGTGCCAATCGTCACGTCAGGGTCAGTCACGTAGATGTTGCCGTTCGTGGCGCTGAAATCCGAGATGTAGAGCTGGTCGTCCGGGCCGATTTCCAGATGCCAGGGCGTATTCCCATCATCGGTCGACCCGGGAATGGTGTTGGTGAAGGCCGTGATCCCGCCGGTGCGGGCATTGGTGCCCTGGCCGACGGCGTCTGAGTAGTCGGAATTCAGCAGATAGATGCCGTCTCCGAGACTGCGGGTCGCGGTGCCTGCGATTGCGTTCGCGACATAAATGCGCCCAAAATAGGGACTGGCGGGGTTTGTATTGATGGCCACCCCGCGCGGTGCGTTGAACCGCAACGTGTTCGTGGAAAGTCCATTTCTGGAATCGCCGCTGATCTGCAGGGTTGCCCCGCCAAGGTAGCCGGGAGCGGCCGAATTGGTGACGGCAACAGTAAAGTTTCCGGGGACGGAAAGATTCGTAACGGTCAAGCCGGCAGTCATGGTTCCCAGATTGGTGGTGATCGTGTCACCGGTCAGATTTGTGTAAATGATGGCCACGGCACTGGCCGGTTCATTCAGCCGGAAAGAAATAACTCCGGCATTGTTAGTCAGACAAGTGGCATACGGCGTCGCTTGCAGCGTTTCAATTGAACACGCCGCCGCCAACGAAGCGGCCACAAGTGCGATTAGTCGATAGGATTTGAGCATGGTCTTAGCGGCTGGTTGATGGTTTTACTTGGAACTCCAGTTTCTGGGGAACAAAACAACTCTCCGACCGGGAATGTTGGAACTTCTGAATCGGTTGCGGACGATGCGACCCGGATACACGCAACGAACTGAGCTTCTGATACGTCATGCGTCTCTGCTCCGCTGACATTCTGAGGCGTCGGGGCAGACGCTCGGAATGCGCACCACCGGATGGTGATCAAATTGTTGTGGGTGTTGGCGCGAGTATTCCGCGAGCCATTTATAAAATCAAGCAAAATCAGTGAGTTAGGTAAGAAAACCTTAAACAGAAATTCCACCACATCCCGTGGCGAGGTCGGGAAGCAATACCACTACAGGCTGGACATTTTACCGGCTGAGAGGCTCGCTGCGAGTTCGTTGTTCGGCGCTTGATCGCGGAAAATGGACATCCACCAAGGCTTCCGCCGCCAGCGTGCCGAGTTTGCGGCGCAAAGCGATCACACTTCCCGCTTCCGTTGGGTGATTTCGGTTGGAGAGAAAAATGACGAACGTTTTCGAAAATGGATCGATCCACAAGGAACCGCCCGTCCAGCCGGTGTGACCATAAGAGCCCACCGGGAAAAGCTCACCGCGCGGTCCGCTGAACGCGGAATCAATATCCCAGCCCAAGCCGCGTTTGACGGAAATGCCGGGCGGTGTTTGGACCGAAGTCATGAGTTTCACCGTCCTGGGTTTGAAGATCCGGACGCCGTCGAGTTCGCCCAGGTTCAGCAACATTCGCGCATAACGCGCGAGATCGGCGGCGGTGATGAACAGGCCGGCGTGCCCGGCGACGCCGCCCATGTGCCGGGCGGTTGGATCGTGAACCACGCCCCGCCATGGCTCGCCATCCACGACTTCGGTCGGCGCAATGCGCGGCAATTTTTCCGGCGAGGGCAGATAACCGGTGTTGTCCATCTTCAATGGCCCATAGATTTCGCGTTGAACAAAAAGCTGCAGCGGCGTGTGACTGACGCGTTGCACGATTTCGCCCAGGAGAATGAAATTAATGTCGCTGTATTTGAAAGCCGTGCTCGGCGGTGTTCGCAATTTCTCTGCGCATGCTTTTTTGATCGCCTCAGCCTGGCCGTGCCAGTCGGTTTTGGTTTCGATGTCTGGCGGCAGGCCCGACGTGTGCGTCAGGAGTTCACGGACGGTGACTGATTCCTTGCCGTCACCCTTGAATTCCTGAATGTACGAGCAAACCGGCTCATCCAATTTCACCCGGCCGCGCTCAATCAGCAGCATGATGGCGGGTGTCGTCGCGACAACTTTCGTGAGCGAAGCCGCATCGAAAATCGTGTCTTCGGTCATGGGTTCGCGCGCCGGAACCAATGCGCGGCACCCGTAAGCCTTGGTGTAAACGTCTCCTTTGTGTTCGAGCCATAAAACGCCGCCGGGACATTGGTGATGGGCGATGGCGTCATTGATGGCGGCATCCATTTCGCTCAATTTTTCCGCGCGAAACGAACCGGCAACGAGCTGGGCCGGAAGAACGAAGCAGGCGATGGCGAGGACTAGAATGCTTTTCGCGCGCATATCAATGATAGAGCAAATAGGGCGCCCGGAGCTTGGCGAATTGGTCCAGGCCCGGCTGAAAACCAGCGACAATTTTGTCCACCGATTCGCCGCGCTCCAACGCCTCCCGCACGCTTGAAGTCCCGAGCACTTTGTCAAAATATTCCGCGTGAAATTTCAATTTGTCGCCGTACTCCTTCCTGATGGCGGACAAGATCGCGAGGGTGGTTGTGATCGGCCGATACGCGTCGCGGTTCGTGACGTGCAACTGACATCCGCCACATTGCCGGCCGGCGAATTTGGAAAACGTGGGCGTGAACCAAACCTCGCGGAATTTGACGCCGGGCAGCTTCAGGTCGTTGAGCTTTTTCGACAGCACGAAGCCGTCAATCCAAGGCGCGCCGAACAGTTCAAATGGTTTGGTGGTGCCGCGCCCTTCGGAAAGATTGGTGCCTTCGATGATCACCTGGCCCGGATAGACCGTGGCGCTTTCCTGCGTGGGCAAATTCGGTGAAGGCATGACCCATGGCAGCGATGTTTCGTTGAACCATTCATCGCGCGACCAATTCTCCATAGGCACGACGGTGAGATTGGCTTTTTTCGTCAAAAATTTGTCGTTGAACAGGCGGGCCAATTCGCCGGCCGTCATTCCGTGCCGCAGGGGAATCGGGTACAATCCGATAAACGAACTGTATTTGGGATATTCCAGGATCGGCCCTTCCATCGTGACGCCGTTCACCGGGTTGGGCCGGTCCAACACAATGAATGGAATTCCGGCCTCGGCCGCCGCCTGCATTGCGTACGCCATGGTCGCAATGTAGGTATAAACGCGCGTGCCGACATCCTGCAAATCGAACACCATCACATCCACCGACTGCATCATGCCGGACGCCACCTGCTTGCCTTCGTGTTTCGTATCGAATGAACGCATGTATTCATCGATGTTCGTCATCATGTCAGCGGGTGGTTTGTGCGTTTGGCCGTAAAGGCTGAACACCGGCAGCTTGAAATGTTCATCGAAATAGAAGGGAACATATTCGCCGGCCTGCGCATTGCCGCGAACGCCATGCTCGGGGCCGTAGAGCGCCACCAAGGTGACGCCGGGTTGGGCGCGGAAACGGTCGATGATGCTATCGAGATGACTGTCCACACCGGTTGGGTTGGTAATCAGTCCGACGCGCTTTCCGCGGATGAGATCGGCGTGTTTTTCGAACAGAACTTCAACGCCGAGTTTCACCGGCGGACGTGTGGCAGCGTGTTTTTGAGAGAACATAGAAGAGCAGCCGGCCAGCAGCACGGCGATTGCACAAAATGGGCGCGCGTTCATTTGTCTTGCAGGCAGCTTGATTGGATGAATTGCTCGAAGGTGCGGTGACTGGCAATGACGTCGTCGTGGGGCAGATCGCTGTGCAAGAAAACGAGCTTGTTTGTTTGCAACGCCTCTGTGCCCACGGCGCCTTCTTCGGCTGCCAGCGGATCAGTGTTATTGCTCTTATAGAGCGCCATCAGTTTTTCCGTTTCCTCGCTGGTGCCGCCGTGGTCGGTGTAGACATCGAGAAGGCGGCCGTTTTGGTTTTTTTGCCAGGAGACAAAATTGTCGTCGTTGCCATAGAGCGCATCGAACAACCAGACTTCGCGGATTTTTTCCTGGAGCCCGCCATGATCCAGAATGGCCGCCACGACATGATAACCGCCGCTGTGGCAGGATAAAATGATGTTTCCAATTTGGAATTTCGAAGTTGCCAATGCACCGCTATCTCGCAGCTTTTCCACGGCCTCGTCCATGAATGCCGCAAAGCCGTTCGTGTCTTCCAGTTTTCCGCCAAAAGAATCCGGCGCCATGTACGGGCCTTGTGGAACAATGAGCACGGCATTTTTACCGCTATGAGCGAGTTGCTGGATGAGCCGATATTCCTCCAATGTTCCGGCCACTTCATGCCGCCAGCCATGAAAATGGACGATGAAGTCAATTTTGTCCGTCGGCCGAAAATCTTTGGGTACGAACATCGCGACGGTGCTGTCCGAATAATGCTCTTTCGCCGAAAAGAATTCGCCGTGATACGTGCGACCCTCCGCGCGGGCGGGGTGGGGGAATGGCGCATTCACAAATTGTGTGACGATTAAGGTTCCGGACGCCGCGTATCGAGCCGCCAGCGGCTCTTCGACATGCCCGGAAAAACGCGCGAGCGCCACAACCATATCGTCCAAATCATTCGATTTCCGGTATTCCGATGGCGAGGCGTAACGGTTCAGCATGAGGCTGAACGCGAGATGCTCGCCGGCAGCCGTGGTCACGAAGCCCGAAAGCGAGTTTGCCCAGCGCAGCGTGCCGGTTTTGGCCTGGACATTGTGCGCGGCGGGAGTGTCGCGCATCCGGCGGCGCAGCGTGCCGTCGACCCCCGCGAGCGGGAGCGCGGCGACGAAATCCTTTCCGGCGCGTTGTTTGGACATGAATTGCAGCAACGACACCGTGGCGTTTGCTGTCGTCAGATTGTTGCGAGACAAGCCCGAACCTTCGTCAAAATGCACTTCGTCCGCCGGCAGACCGTTGGTCGCGAAAAAATCATGGAGCGCGTGGAGCGCGAGATCTTCCGAAGTCCCCCACACCGGCGTGTTCGTGGATCGCATCATTTCGCCGGCGTGCTCGAAAATTAAATCCGCCTCCAGATTTTGCGACGGCTTCATGAAGTCGCGAACCAGTTCGCTCAAAGGCGGTGAAACGACTTCGCCTAATTTTACCGCGGCATTCGGCGTCGATGCCGGCCAAAAGACCGCGCGAGCAGTGCCGTGAACCTTGATTCCGTTTCGACGCAGCGCCTCCTTTAATCCTGCCGCAAACCATTCCGCCGGCCTCGGCACCGCCATATCAATCATTTCCGGGTCGTTCCCAATGGGCAAGTGGCCAAAGACGTGAACGATTTTTTTGCCCGGGAAACGATGCGCCTCGAGATGTTTTGGCACATTGGTGAGCGTGGTGGTGGTTTGATTGTCGAGCTGCAATCCGGTGCAGGGATCCACGATTCTAAGGACGCAAGGGGCGCCCGGTTTTGCCGCGGGTTTCACTCCTATTTGGGTATAATTGTCGTCAATTGTCAGCGCGGAAATCTCGGCGCCGTAATAGTCCTCCAAATCACTGGCCGCCCACCCCGAGCCATTCGGCGGCGAATGGAGGAAGGTTGCGTCGGCAACCAAATCGCCGGTGACGCGCCGTACACCGGCCTTCTTGATCGCGGTCACAAAAGGCTCAAATAAATCCCAAAAATTCAGGCCGGCATAGCGTATGTTCCAGGTCGGATCGGCGCGGCCTGCAATCACCAAATCGCCGCGCAAGGTGCCTCGGGAATTGGGCCGCTTCGACGCCAGGATGGGGGTCACGATCCGGTATTCGGGACCGAGTGCCTCCAACGCCAGTGCGCCCGTATACAATTTGCTGTTGGAGGCCGGGCTCATCAATCGGTCCGCGTGATCCTCAAAAACCGTTTTGCCCGAATCCAACGAAATGATCTTAACGCCCCACAACGCGCCGCTAAAACGCGCATCCGACACATGCGCTTGAAGCTGGCGGATCAATTCCGGAAGCGTGCTCGCCGCGTTGGTTTGGGCGAAGGATGGAATCGCCGCGAGACAGAAAAACGTCGCTAGAAACCAAAAATGCAGATGCGGTTTTATTCTGCTCAAAGTCAGGCTTGGTTGTGCGGGCGATTCTGCAACGGCCAATTTAATTTTGCTACTCTCAAGTTCACGGAAGTCGCATTTTGTTTAAAACAAAATTGTCAGGAGGTGTCTGTGCGGCGACCATGTAGCGCATATTTGTAATTGCTTTGTAGAACCATCGTTTGTCGCGAAGCGACCAAGGAAATTAGCCAGCCACGCAGTGGCTGGATATTTCCCATTTAGGATTGCGTTCTGAAAGGACGAAGGAATCAATGTTTTTTTCCGTTGTCCTTTCAGGACAATGCTTCGTAAACATGACTTACCAGCCACTTTGTGGCTGGCTAATATCCTCGT
Source organism: Candidatus Angelobacter sp. (assembly GCA_035606845.1). GTDB lineage: Bacteria > Verrucomicrobiota > Verrucomicrobiia > Limisphaerales > DASXHY01 > DASXHY01. The sequence goes on from DATNEA010000040.1 coordinate 16,874, forward strand.
GTCGCTCCGCGACTGACGAAAGAGTTCAACTGCGCAATTAAAATCTGTGCTACAGTATCTAGCTCACCGCGGCTTCGAGAATAATCAAATCGCCATTGTCGCCATCCAGCCGGGCGTGGGCGCCGACGGGAATGGTCGCGTTGAACTCCACATGTCCAAACGGCAGGCCCATCACGACCGGCACGCCGAGCGATTGCAGCCGCTCCGCCATCACGTCCGCCGCGGATTGGCGGTATTCGTCATCGAACGTCTCTTCGCCATCGTCCTCGCAGTGGCTGTTTATACCCACAGCGACGCCGGCAACTTCGTGCAATAATCCGGCGTTCAACAATTGCGTCAGCATTCGGTCGAGCCGGTAGGGCTGTTCATTCACATCCTCGATAAACAGGATTTTGCCTTTGAACGAAGGCGCGAAAGGCGTGCCGATGGCCGCGCACAAGACCGAAAGATTACCGCCGATCAAACGCCCTTCGGCCACGCCGCAGCGCACGGTGGAAATGCTCTTTTTGTCGTAATCGGACACAATGCTGCCCGGCGGTTTTGCGTCCATGACCGTTCGAAAGAAGGACGCGCGCGTGAATTCCTTCAGCTCTTTTGACTGCAAGCCGCCGTTCAACATCGGCGCGTGGATGGAGATCATGTTGACCTTTTTGGCGAAAGCGCAATGCAGGGAAGTGATGTCGCTGAAACCGGAGAAAATTTTCACGTTGCGGCGAATGGTCCGGTAGTCGAGCAGCCCCAGCAGCCGGGCCGAGCCGTATCCGCCGCGCAGGCAAATAATGGCCTTCACTGTTTTGTCGGTGAACATTTGCATGATGTTCGCCGCGCGCTCACGGTCGCCGCCGGCCAGGAAGCCGTGCCGGTCACGGACGTTTTCGGCCAGCTTGGGGATGAAACCAAACTGCTCCAGGGCCTCCGCCGCGCGATCGACCGCCTGCGGATCCTTGGGCGGACTCGCCGGCGCGATGATGCCGACGATGTCCCCAATACAAAGCCGTTCCGGTTTGAGCAAGGTTCTCATGAAATTATTTCCCCGCGGCTGAAAGCCGCGTGACCGCGTCGTCAATCGCCTTGCCGAGCGCGGGGATGCGTTGCGTGTAGGTCATCGGACTGATGGAATCGTAGGCCGGGAACGTGGCGCGATTCGCGAAC
>DATNEA010000042.1:0-40877 GCA_035606845.1 Candidatus Angelobacter sp.
GGAACCACCGCGCAAAGCGTGGATATTCCACACGCGTTGCTCGGAAAAGTAGTTGCGTGGGAAACCTACGGGCGTCGTTTGACCAACTCGCTTCTAGCTGTTCTCCCATCCGCATCATCGGCCACCAACAGGAATGCCATGCGCAACAATGCAGCGGCGTATCTCCTTGAAGCCGCGTTGGCCAAAGTCCACCCGGAATATGTTTCGGTTGGTTGCCTCGACGGAACCGTTCTCAAGCATGACCGCAGCATCTACGACAACATCTGCCCGCTCGGCACGGTCAACGATTACCAAGCAGTTACAAATCGTGATGCTGTTACATGTCGCCACGCAATTCTCGCGTTGCTGTTCCTCACGACCAGTTTCGTTCCTTGGGCAGCGCAGGAGTTTGCCAACACGCTCCGCGACCAGCAGGATCGCCGTTTCGGCCCGCTCATCTGCCGCAACATCGGTTGGACTCGCCACTTCACGTCACCTGAAATGCGGCGTGAGGTGATGAAAGCGGCTGCTCTTAACCATCTCCGCCAGACCATCTAACAACCATAACTTTTAACCATCAAATTCAACAGTCTATGAACATCAATGCCATCAATGAACGTTTCAGCCCGGCTGCATTCCGCGCCGAGTTGCCTTCTGCGCCTCACAATACTATGTCGCAATCGGCTCGCAGAGCCACGGCGCGACTTCGTTTTCAAGATCGCGGCCGCTATTCCTTGCGCGCCATCATCATTGCGATTATTGCGCTCGCATGTGTTCTGGCGGGAATCCTTGCCAACAACACAGTCGTGCTCTTCGGTGGATGCCTCGGACTTCCAATTGCAATCTATTATTTCATCCTGCTGACTCCATCGCAGTTGGAATCTTTGGCTAATCAGGCCGACGCCGATTGCGAGCACGCGATCTCGCATTTCGCTGCTCAATGTCAGGAAGCCTCGGTTCAATTCGCTTTTGGGGCTTCCGGCGTTATTGAACGTGAATGTCAGTCAGCAGTCTCAAGCGGCTCGTCTCTCGGGGACATCGGGTCGTTCAAGAACGACATCAAGACCGCGTTCATGACATGTGAAAATCAAGCCGTCGAGCAGCTGGCTTCGCGTCAGGCAGGCATAAGCACGCTTCGCCAAACTGTGCAGCAGAAACGAAACGGATTCGCCGCAGTGTGTCGCCAGACCAAAGCGAAATTCGTTGCCGGTCCGGCCCGGCGCGCCGCGCGCGAACTGATCGATGCCATTATCGACCTCGCCGAGGCGCGCTTGGATGAGGCGGCGACGAAAGCCGAAGCTCAGACCTTCCGCGATCTCGTCGAACGCATGAGCGACGTGGCACAGGTTGATGCGGTCTCGCTTGAGTCGAGCAAGGAAGCCAGTTTGCAACTGCCTCCTTGGTTGGGCACACCATTGCCGAGTCCCGAGCTTCTGGAAGAGGATGCGCGAACGCTTGTCAATGCAAACCTCAAGTCTATCCGTGCCAAATTAGTCCAAAATGGAAGTGCCGCTCAGATCGACGAAATTCTCGCTCAGGAGGTTGAGCGCCTGTTCGCAAACCCTCCTGGTCCTAGCTCAGTCGAGGACTGCATCGTCCGTATGAACGGTAGCGGACGGGGTTGGGCGCGCGGGGTCCTGAGCGAAGCAGCGCCGCTCGCGGCGCAGGAAACTTTCCCAGACAAACGGCATCACAAAAAGGTGTTCTTGATGACCGCTGGGGCTGCGGAATCGAGTGCCTATGAGAATCTCCGGGCGGCGCTGCCTGAGCAGTGGACGGAAGTTGTGGCGCAAAACCACCCGGCCAACGAAATGGTCTGCATCGTCGCTGAGGAGGCAACGAGCTACGCTGAGTTCCCGGAAGTCGTCGGGCTTTTAAGCGAGCTTCGCGCCTTGCCCCAAGAGGACTTCGACGCTCTCGCGACGGTCTGCGACCCGCAGGTCCTGCGCGACTTTTATCCTGAACGAACCGAAGCTGATTGTTCGCCTGCGCCACTGCTGGCAAGCGCTTTGGTATTCGGCATAATTCGGCGCTCCGGCGCGCAAAATTATTCATATGACGCCGAGATTATCGGAAAGGGTTGCCAGGCGACGCTTGTCTCTCTCAAAGACCCTGCATTGTCCGACCGCATTTCAAAAGAAGTCATGCAACAGGTTTCGAGCGAGGGACTGGTTTCGGCGCTGGATAAGCTTCGTGAAGCGAAACAATTTGCATCCAAATACGTCCCAAAGGAATTCGCCGGACGACATGAGTTCCATCGCTGGATTGACGAAGCAATTGACCTCTTTAAGCGCCGCCTCACCAAAGCTGGGTAACAATCCATTCCAAAGACGACGGCCCTGCCGCACCCGGCAGGGCTTTTTTGCGCACCTAGCGCAGCCCGCATCGGAATCACAGTTCACCGTCACATTCCACTCGGCCTGGTCGGTGATTTCTTCAGCTAGCATGTAAAACTACATCCATGGAGCATTGGCTGGGGCGGAGCCACTCATCGGTTGATCGTAAAACGGAATCCGGCGGCGTTCGACCAGGTTGTGAAAAAGATTCAATTTTTGGGAATGAACCATGGCAAAGTGCTGGAAAAACGTGCTGTGGGATCTTTACTGCGCGCGCGTCTAGAAACAGTTCATGATTAAAGGCGTTGGCAAGCATGAGGGACAGAGCCACCAGACCGCGTCGCGTCAAAAGTGCATTACAAAACGATTTCCGGGCACTAAACGGGCACTAAAAAAGGAAAATGCGAGAAAACCCCTGAAAACATTGGAGCGGGTGAAGGGAATCGAACCCTCATCTCAGGCTTGGGAAGCCCGCATTCTACCACTGAACCACACCCGCTTCCGGCTGCTTAACCTCTAACAAAACTAAAACGCCCGCGCAACTGCTTTCCGCACGGAGCGCCGGGTCCACGCGTTCAAATGTAGCGCGGCCGTCCCGGCTGCGAGTGTCGGCGGCGTCTCGTCGCCAGACATTGAAGCACGATTAAGCCACCATTGTTCCTGGCACCAGGACGGTGCCGGAACTCGCAGGCGAGGACGCCTGCGCTACGCACGGAGCGTCGGTCTCCTGACCCGGCGCGTAGCGAAACATAACTAAACGCGCCGATCGGGAGATCGGCGCCATCACCGCGCGTATTTGCGGATCGCGGCCTGCCACCAGACCGCCAGGGCTTTGGATGGCCGAATCCACGCCTGGCGATGGAGCCAGGGCACGATTTCGGCATCCGAAAGGATCAGCATTTTTTCCTGGCTGGTCAGCGCTTCCGGCCCCTTGCTCAACAGCTTCTCGCCAAGCTCGCGGACTTCCGGACGGCCGACGCCCAATTTCACCAGCGCGTCGCGGTATTCCGGGTTCAATTGTTTTTCGCGCAAGAGCGAGACATGGATCGCGTTCACGTAGGGGTCCAGCACCGCTTCGGCGATGATCGCGTTTGGAGCAGCGGGCGGGCCGGTTTTTTCCAGCAACGCCATGCGCACGCGCAAGGTGTCGAGCTCCGACGGCGGAGAAGTTTCCTCCGGTGTCAAAAACAATCCCAGGGCGCGGGCGCGCGAGCCCAAACTCGTCCGGCTCGTGAGGACGCTAAGCGGAATCGAGAGCAACATGCCCAATAATACCGGCAGAAACCACCAAAACGTCGCCGGGTCCAGCTTCCACACCGCGAAGCCCCAGCCGATCCCGATGACCGTGTGAGCCCAATGCTGCCGGAAGGCTTCCGACCATGGAATGCCGTCGGCGCTGCGTTTCTGCGGTCCCCAGTTCACCCCGATGCCGAACAAGATCGTGGCCACAAATTTCGAATGCCATAGCATCTGCAACGGCGCGTGCAACGATGAGAAAATCGTTTCGATCACGGCGCTTACCGTCGCGCATCGCAGGCCGCCGAACATTTTCCGCCGTTCCCTATCGAACGCCAGGTCGATGAGCGCGAGAATTTTCGGCACGAACAGCACGCACATGCAGATGATGAAAATCAGGAACGCGTGCTGCTTGCCGCTTAATTTAAGCCAGGGCGTGGTGATGCCGCGCACAATGATGGGCGACAGGTCGCTGCTCTTGAGATTCCACAGCGCCCAGTTGAACGCGACCAAAAAGAGCAGCCACAACGGGCTGGCCAGATAGCCGAAAATGCCCATCAAAAAATGGATGCGGCTGATGCCGCGCAGGCCGCGTCCGAACAACACAAGCCCATGCTGCAGGTTGCCCTGGCACCAGCGCCGGTCGCGCTGCGCGTTGCTGATGATGTCCTGCGGAATTTCCTCGTAGCTGCCTTCGAGATCGTAAGCCATCCAGACCTGCCAGTTTTCCTTGAGCAACAAGGCCGCTTCCACGAAATCGTGGCTCAGGATTTGCCCGCCGAAGGGCTTGCGTCCGGGCAAATGCGGCAGGTCGCAAAATTGCATGAACGGATCGGTTCGAATGATCGCATTGTGCCCCCAATAATTTCCAAAACCCTGCGACCAGAAATTCAATCCCGCGATAAAAATCGGCCCGTAGAGGCGATTGGCAAATTGCTGCATCCGGCCGAACAACGATTCCGCGTTCACCAGCGCCGGCACGCTTTGAATCAGTCCCACCTGCGGATGTTTCTCCATCAGTTTGACCAGATCCACCACCGTTTCCCCGCGCATTACGCTGTCCGCGTCGAACACGATGAAATACCGGTAGCGCCGGCCCCAGGTGCTGAGAAAATCGCGGATGTTGCCGCTCTTCTTGCCTTCATTGCTGATGCGGCGGCGATAATAAATGCGTCCGAGAGCATCGAGTTCGCGGACGATTTCGCACCAGCGTTGCTCTTCCTCCACCCATTTGGCCGGGTCGGTGGAATCGCTCAGGATGAAAAAGTCGAAGCCCTGGATTTGTCCCGTTTGTTCCAGGGAAACGTAGGTGGTGCGCAAGCCTTCCATGACGCGCGCCACGCCTTCGTTGTAGGTTGGAAAGACGATCGCGACGCTCACGCCTTCGATGCTTTGATCCTGGTAATTTCCCAGCGCCGTGATGCTGTTGGAATCGCCGAGCACGCGCAGCAAAAACCCGAAGATGCCGTGCATGCAGCCGATGGAAATCAGCGCGAACAGAATGATAAACAAAATCAGGATGATCGTGCTGATATTCGTCCAGCCGCCGCGCCAGAGCAGGTCCGCGAACAGCAACGACACCGCGCCCGTCAGAATCGTCACCGAAGAATAAAAAACGAACAGCCGCAGCCAGCGCCGCACCGTGCGTTTGGTATAGAACGCCGTGCCGGGGGGCTGGGTTTGTTTGGCGGGCGATTCGGATGCGGCGGAAGGCATAATCGTCACAGTCCTAATGGAGAAGATTCCGCACCCAGGTCATAAAGGCAGTCCACAAATGGTGGTTCTGCTCCGAATTGTGGGTCAGCACGAAGGCCGCCACGAACAACAGCATCAGCAAAAGCCAGCCCAGAATCATCTTGCGAAACGGAACCATGCTGAGGTTTGAAAGCGTGGCCATGGGCCCCAGGTCCAGCGGGCGCGGCGCCATTTTGGCCAATTGAAAATCCGGCCCCGCGCGCAGGTACGCCTCGCACATGGCCTTGATGAACTCCTCCGGCCAGGGCGGCGGATGCAGGAACTGCTCCTGCCATTTGCCGGGCATGTCCGCGAGCAGCAGCGCCAGCCGGCCGCGCGTGGAAAGCATGTGGTTCGCGCCCATCGTGGCCTCCTGCAGCACCTGGCCGAACCATTCCGTCACCACTAAATCCATTTCCTCGGCGGCTAATTCCGTGGCGGAAAGCTGCGGCTCCTGCGGCGCGCGGCGCATGGCGCGTTTTAAGACATGGATCACCAGCCGGCCCAGCAGCACCTTGTTCCGGATGCGCAACGCGTGGAAATAGCTTTCCACCTTGGCGTAAGCGGCATTCCACTCATCCAACGGCCGTCCCGCGATATTTCCCGAAGGCTCTCCACCCACGCCCGCGGCGCTTAAGGCGGACTCCAGTGATAGGTCCATGTCTCGGTAAGAACCTCCTCTCCTTTTTGCAAAGTGCAACGGATATCAACCGGATCCTGATTGTGGGGTTCCAATTTTATCACCACCCGCCAGCTTTGGCTGTTGGGGTTGTAAAAAACTTCACTGAAGGAAATGGCCGCATTGGCGCTGCAACTCGTGATCGCCTGCGGTTTGTTCGTCTCACTCAATTGCTTCAGACGCGGGCCGGCAAAATCAATGTTAAAGACCCGCACTTTCGGATCGCGCGGATCGACGCCCACGCGCGTCGCGATGACCCGGTCCTTGCCGAAGTTCAGTTTCATGTCGTTCTCATTCGATCCCCAGAGCAAGCTGTAGGAAAAGTGGAACGGCTTCAGCGGCTGTGGCTGCTCTTTCGGGTTCCAGAACACGGCAATGTTGTCCAGGAACTCGTTGGTCGTGGCCAATTCCACCAGGTGAACTTCTCCCTCGCGCCACCCGTCGCCGCCGGTGGGCCGAATCCACACACTGGGCGTGCGGTTGTAGGCGTTGAACAAATCCTGGTAACTTGCAAAATCACGGTCGCGCTGGATCAGGCCGAACCCGGCGATGTCTTTGGTAACGAAACTCTGATGGCTCAGCTTGGTCGGATTGGTCAAAGGCCGCCAAAGGATTTCGCCGTTGCCCATTTGCATCAGCAGACCGTCCGTGTCGTGAACTTCAGGGCGGTAATCATCGAATCGGCGCTCGGAAGCCTTGCCGAACCAATACATGCTGCTCAAGGGCGCCATGCCAATGGTCCTGATGGGCTTGCGGTCCGGTTTCACCATCCGCACCTTGTCGCCTTCGCGGAAATATAACACCGCTTCCACCTCCGCCACGGTCGTGTCGCCCGGAATGATCACAAACTTATAGGCGCCCACGCAACTGACGCTGTCCAGGATGGCGTAAAGCTTCAGGCGATCCTCGCCCTGGGACGGTTTGCCAAGCCACCAATCGGTAAAAATCGGAAATTCCTCCGGGCGATCAGTTTCGCCGCAATCCAGCGCCAGTCCGCGCGCCGATTGGCCGTAGCTTTGGCCTCTGCCCAGCAATCGAAAATAACTCGCGCCGATGAATGAGCCCAGTTCGTCCCATTTGTTGGATTGGTTCAACTGGCACAACACTCGGAACCCCGCGTAGCCGGTATCGGCCGGTATTTGCCGGGGAAGTTTCAGCGAGCGGTAATTGAACCAATCCTGCACGAACCGGATCGGCTGCACGTGCGTGAGCGTGAATTCGTTGATCCGGACCGGCTCCTGAAAAATGTAACCGGGATGAAAAAACTCCACGCGAAACGGCAGCGGCTCGTTGCCCCAGAGCGCGTCCTCGCGGCGAAACTCAATCTCCCGGTATTTGTCGTAGTCCATTTTATCGGACCGCAGGAAATCGGGCAGATCGGCTGAACTCGGCGGGTGAAACGGCTTCTGCGCGCGTTCGAGCGCCTTTTTCGCGACGTAATCGAGGTTTACCTCGGCATATTCATATGCGGCGAGCTTCGTCGCCGGCAGCAGGGCCGCAATCAGTACACAAAATGCCAGTCGCTTCATGTTCGTCCCACAGGAGAACCGAATTGGCCGAGATTTGCAAGGATGGCAGGAACCCATATCAGCCGGGGTCTACATTCCACTGATTCGCAGTGGTTTGTGCATTGGATGGCCGATTTCATATAATAATGCCGATCACCGATTGTTACTGACCCTTTCCAAAGCGGCGGAGTGCCGCCGTAGTCCGGGACACATTCCAGCAGATGGAAAGCTGCCCAACGCTGCCCACGTCTGCTATGCTTCACCCATGAAAAAACTTTGCGCCCTGCTTCTGCTTGCCAGCGCACTGACCGCCTTCAGCCAGACCAATACGATTACCATCGACGACCTGATGCAGTCCGCGCAGGAATGGGCCAACGAGAACCTTGATCCAAACGTCCTCAACGCGCTGCAAAATGCCGACCAGGAAAAGGTGCGGCAATTTTTCGATTCCTTGCAAAAAGATCTTCAGGGCGAATACGTCATCGACCTCGCCCAATTCCGGGACACCGCCAAAACCATTCTTCCCCTCCTCGAAAGCTACCAGGAAACGGCGCCCTACGCGGCCTGGCTGAAAGCGCGCATGGATTATCTGGACACGGCGGAAGAACTTCGCCTGCTCATTCCGCCCCCGAAACGAATTCCCGGCCAGCCGCCACCGCCGCCGGTCGTTCCCTCGCCGAAACAAGTTGAAGAAGTCTGGATCCGAAAAATCTCGAAGCGGCCCGTGCCGGAGGAAGCGAGACCATACGTTGCAAAGTTGAAGCCCATTTTCTCGCGGGAGAAAGTTCCCAGCCAGCTCGTGTGGGTGGCGGAAGTCGAATCGTCCTTCGACCCGAGCGCGCGCAGTCCGGTGGGCGCGGCGGGTTTGTTTCAATTGATGCCCGACACCGCCAAACGATTTGGACTGCGGACCTGGCCTTTCGATCAGCGGCTGGACCCGGAACCCAGCGCCCGCGCCGCGGCCATTTACCTCGGCAAGCTTCACGAAAAATTCGGCGATTGGCGCCTGGCCCTCGCCGCCTACAATGCCGGCGAAGGCACCGTGCAGAACCTGTTGAAGCGCTATAAGCCCCACACTTATGACGCCATCGCATCCCATCTGCCTGCTGAAACGCAAATGTTCGTGCCCAAAGTCGAAGCCACCATCCGCCGCCGCGAAGGAATCAGTTTGGCGGAACTTTCCACGCGGTAGCGCCATTTCGGAGCGCGGGAGGGCGCGGCCCGCCTGAACGGAGCGCGGAGCATTGCTCCGCGCGATTGCGTGTTATTGGTATGGTATTCCCTACTAGGCCAAAGCTTGAAAAATGTCCGCGACTGACTCACTATATGGTTCAGCGAAAGGACAGCCATGAAAACCAAATTATTGACCGCGCTTTGCGCGTTGACCCTCCTGAGTTCCATCACACCCGCTGCCGCTCAAGATGAAAAGATGCTGGATTCGCTGGCTGATGTCGCCCTGGTGCGCCCCGGCTGTATGGTTGCTACTGTCGGGGGCACTGCGCTCTTTATCGTCGCGCTTCCCTTCGCTGCCATGTCCAAGAGCGTAAAAAAAACCGCGCACGCCCTCGTCGTGACTCCCGCCAAAGCGGCCTTCAACCGGCCCGTCGGCGATTTCACCTCGCTGGAAAATTAAGAGCATAAAAAACCCTCCCGCGCCATCACGCGAGAGGGTTGTCCAGAAAACCGCTCCCTTACGCCACCGTCACTTCCTTGCTCAAGTAAACATCCTGAATCGCGTTGAGCAGCGCGATGCCCTCTTTCATCGGACGCTGAAATGCCTTGCGCCCCGAAATCAATCCCGTGCCGCCGGCGCGTTTGTTGATGACCGCCGTGGCGACGGCTTGCTCCAAATCGCCCTTGCCCTTGGATTCGCCGCCGCTATTGATGAGGCCCGCGCGGCCCATGTAACAATTCGCCACCTGGTAACGGCACAAATCAATTGGATGATCGCTGGTCAGCTCGGTGTAAATTCTCTCATCCAGTTTGCCGTAGCTGGAATTGCCAGTGTTCAGCGCTTTGAAACCGCCGTTGTTCTCCGGCAGCTTCTGCTTGATGATGTCCGCTTGAATCGTGACGCCCAAATGATTCGCCTGGCCGGTGAGGTCGGCGGAAACGTGATAATCGGTCGTCTTGCCGTCGGGTCCTTTGATCTTGAAAGCGTTGTTGCGCAGGTAACACCACAGAACGGTGGCCATGCCGAGTTCGTGCGCGAGCGCGAACGCCTGCGCGACTTCCACGATCTGACGCCCGCTTTCCTCCGAGCCGAAATAAATCGTCGCGCCGACCGCAGCCGCGCCCATGTCGTAGGCTTCTTTCACGGTGCCGAACATGATTTGATCAAACTTGTTCGGATAGGTGAGCAGTTCGTTGTGATTGATTTTGACGAGGAACGGAATCTTGTGCGCGTACTGGCGCGACACCGCGCCAAGCACGCCGAAGGTCGACGCGACCGCGTTGCAACCGCCTTCAATGGCGAGCTTCACGATGTTTTCCGGGTCAAAATAGTCCGGGTTCTTGGCAAAACTCGCGCCGCCGGAATGTTCGATGCCCTGATCGACCGGCAAAATTGAAAGATAACCCGAGCCGCCGAGCCGGCCGTTATTGAACATCCACTGCAAATTTCCGATCACGCGATTGTTGCGGTTCGACGGCACAAAAATGCGATCCACGAAATCCGGCCCCGGAACGTGCAGCCGGTCTTTGGAGATTTTTGGTTTGTTGAAATTGAGAAGATACTCGGCCTTGTCGCCGAGCAATGTTGCAATCTGTGGCATAATTCAGTTTCGTTATAGGTTATCCGCCGGGAAATAGGCCGAGCCGAACTCGAAGCCAGGAGCGCCCGTCCCGAAAATAATAACATGCTCAACCCGGCGCGCTATATCCAATTCTGCTATTTTCATAGTGGCACGGGCGTCTCGCCCGTGTGAACGCAGAGCCTCACGGGCGAGACGCCCGTGCCACTAATCCATCGGCACCGCCCGGCGAAATCGCTTCTTCTCCGATTGCCGCGATTTGTTGGCCAGCATGCGTTCCTTGGCGCCGGCGCTGCGCTTGCGTTTTTGCCGGCGCGCTTTTTCAATCCGCGCCCGTTCGGCGGCGGCTCGATTGCGGCGTTGCTCTTCGATTTTTTCCACCAACAGCCGCCGGGCAATGTAGCGGTTCATCCCCTGCTGGCGCGTTTCCTGGCATTTCACCTGCACGCCGCTGGGCCGATGCAGCAACATCACGCACGTCGCGACCTTGTTCACGTTCTGCCCGCCATGCCCGCCCGAGCGCACAAACGATTCCTCAATATCACTCTCGCGCACGCCCAGCGACGCCATGCGCCGCAGCAATTGAGCTTCTCTCTCCGGACTGACGGGGAACGCGCTCATGCCATCATTGTAACGGCGGTCTGTGACCGCCGCACTTATTTTAAAAGCCTCATTTCAGAAGCTCCAAGCACCAAGATCCAAGCGTCCAGAGAAACATCAAACTTCAAGCACCAAACACCAAAGAGTGCCGCCATTTCAAGTTGGCGAGCGAACCACACTCAGGCATCCTCGCAACATCAATTATGGACCGCGAACCCACTGGCGAGGATTTTATCGATTTCAAATGCCCGCACTGCGGCTCGTTGAACTCCTTTTCCACCTCCGCCGCCAATTGCGTCCACGAATGCATCAATTGCCTCGACCTGCTGATTGTGCCGGCGCAGGACGGAGAGGCCGCGCGCAAACTGCCATTTCCAATCGAAGCGCCGCGGCTTCGCTTGCGCCCGTTTGAACCAACGGATTGGCAAGACCTGCTGGAATTCCAATTCGAGGACGAGGACGAAGCCACCGGTTGGATTCCCACAACCTCGACAATTCGCACGGGCGACATGCGCGGGCCATTTTATCTCGCCGTCGAGTTGCTCGAGACGAACAAAGTCGTCGGTTCGCTCGGATTCACGTTCCTTGATCCCGAACTGAACCAAGTGGAACTCTCGCTGACTTCAAAAACCCCGGCGTCGTTGCCCGGCCTGGAACTGGAAGTGTTCGAAGCCGCGCTGGATTTTTGTTTTCAGGAAATGAATCTGCATCGCGTCATCACCCGATGCGGCGCGGATGATTCGGAGCAGCGCGAGTTATTCAAATCACTCGGCATGCGGCAGGAAGCGGAATTCCGGAAGCACCAGCACATTGGCGGCCAATGGCTGAGCACGGCGTATTTTGCGATTTTGGAGGAGGAATATTTCAGCGAACAATCTTCGTAGGAGCCAACGTGAGGAGGCTCTCGAGTTTTCCGCGCAGAAAAGGTCAGAGCCTCCTCACGTCGGCTCCTACGGTTACGCGATTTGTTTCATCACCTTCGCCGCCGCGCGAATGGTTTTATCAATGTCCTCCGGCGTGTGCGTCGTGGAAATGAAACCAGCCTCGAATTGCGAGGGCGCGAGATAAACGCCTTCATTGAGCATGCCGTGAAAATATTTTTTGAACCGTTCGCGATCGCTTTTCATCGCGTCGGCGAGGTTGTGCACGGGTTCGCTCGTGAAATAGCCGCAGAACATCGAGCCGCAGCAATTGAATTGCACCGGCACATTGGCTGATTTCGCCGCGTCGCGCATGCCCGCCTCAAGTTGCTCGCCGAGTTCTTCGAGTTTGCAATACGCGCCGCCGGATTCCAATTCCTCCAAGGCCGCGATGCCCGCCGCCATCGCAATCGGGTTGCCGCTCAAGGTGCCGGCCTGGTAGACCGGCCCGAGCGGCGCGAGGTAATCCATGATTTCAGCGCGGCCGCCAAACGCGCCGACCGGCAGGCCGCCACCGATGACCTTGCCGAAGCACGAAAGATCCGGCATGATTTTGAACCGCTCCTGCGCGCCGCCTTTCGCGAGCCGGAACCCAGTCATGACTTCGTCAAAAATCAGCAGCGCGCCGTTCGCTTGCGTGATCTCGCGCAAAAACTCCAGATAACCGGCCTTCGGCAAATACAACCCCGCATTGCCCGGCACCGGCTCGATGATGATGCCCGCAATTTGTTTCGGATTCGCCGCAAACGCCGCCTTGACGGCGTCAGCGTCGTTGAAAGGCAGCACAATCGTGTGTTGCGTGAACGCCGCCGGCACGCCGGCGCTGTCCGGATTGCCGAACGTCAGCGCGCCCGATCCGGCCTTGACCAGCAGCGAATCGGCATGGCCATGATAGCAGCCATCGAACTTGATGATTTTATCGCGCTTGGTGAATCCGCGCGCGAGCCGGATGGCGGACATGCACGCTTCGGTGCCGGAATTGGTCATCCTCACTTTTTTCACGCTCGGCGCCAGGGAGCAAATCAGCTTCGCCATCGTGACTTCGTACGGATTCGGAATCCCGAAGCTCGTGCCGTGTTCGGCGGCGGCTTTCACCGCGGCAATGATTTTCGGATGCGCGTGCCCGAGAATGGCCGGGCCCCAGGTGCAGACGTAATCGATGTATTCATTGCCATCCACATCCCACACCCGCGCGCCCTTGGCCTTGTTCACAAAAAACGGCTGTCCGCCCACCGCGCGAAACGCGCGCACCGGCGAATTCACGCCGCCGGGAATGTAATTCAGCGCCTCGGCGAAAAGCTTTTCAGATTGCGTGTGCGTCATCACCCGAAGATTGGCATCAGGCCCGAAGCTCGTGGAAGGAAATTTTAAAGCCTGCTAGCAGTCGCGATTTCGCCGAAGTCGTTTCCGTGCCCTTGCTGTGACGCTGATACACGCCTCTGGTGAGCGCAAAGACTTCAATGGCCCGGCTCTCAGGATCCACGATCCAATATTCGGAAACACCGAACTGTTCGTAGAGCGCCTTTTTGTCCACGCGATCGCGTTTCCACGTTTGCGAAATCACTTCGACGACCAAATCCGGCACGCCGCGAATACGATCCTGGATGATTTCGCTGTTTGCCTTCGCAACAAAGAATACGTCCGGCTGAACAACTCTGTGTTGGGAGAGCACGACGTCCAATGGGCTGATGAAAACAGTTCCGGCATTCTTGTCCTGAATGAAATCATCAAGTGCGCGGGCCAGCTTGGGGACAATTGTTTGGTGCGACGAGGTGGGCGTTGGCGACGTAACAATTTCTCTGTCCCATAACTCGGTGGGAACGTTCGTCTCCGGCAACTCGGCGAGCATTTCGTCGTAAGTCCAAAACCGCTTCGCCTTCACTTTTGGCAGGGTTGCTGTTGCCATGCTTTCAATAAACCGCCTCCCGCCGCGGAAATCAAACCGAATCGCCTGGGAGCGCCGGCGTCTCACCGGCAAGTCGGTTCCGCATTACTTCTCCCAATACCTCTGCGCAATCGGTATTCGCCTCCCGACGCCAAAAGCCTTCGTCGTGACTTTCAATCCCGGCGCAGCCTGGCGGCGTTTATATTCGCTGAGGTCAATCAGGCGAATCACTTTGCGCACCGTCGCTTCCTCGAAGCCGGCCGCCACGATGTCCGACGCGGCTTTGCCTTGCACGACATACAAATCCAGAATCGCATCCAGCACGTCGTACGGCGGCAACGAATCCTGGTCGCATTGATCCGGCCGCAGTTCCGCCGAAGGCGGCTTGGTGATGGTCGAGATCGGAATAATTTCGCGCTCGCGATTGATCCATTTCGCCAGCCGATAAATCATGGTTTTGGGCACATCGCTGATGACCGCGAGGCCGCCGGCCATATCGCCATAAAGCGTGCAATAACCAACCGCCAGTTCGCTTTTGTTGCCGGTCGTCAGCAGCAGCGAACCGAACTTGTTCGAGAACGCCATCAACATCACGCCGCGCAATCGCGCCTGCACATTTTCCTCCGTCGTATCCTCGGCGTTGCCCGCGAAAACCGGCTGAAGCTGTTTCTTCACCGTCTCAAACGATGGCTGGATCGGCACCACGTCATAGCGGATGTCCAATTTTTCCGCCAGCACGCGCGCGTCATCCAGGCTGTGTTGCGAGGAAAATTGCGAGGGCAATGAGACGCCGCGAACGTTTTCTTTCCCGAGCGCGGCGACAGCCAGGCATGCGGTCACCGCCGAATCGATCCCGCCGCTCAAGCCGAGCACCGCCGACTTGAAACCGCACTTGTAAAAATAATCCCGCAACCCCAGCACCAGCGCCCTGTAAACCGCCTCCTCCGCGCCAAGCTGCATCGGCCGGATCACGGCTTTGGACTCGGTGTCAATGACAATAAAATCCTCCTCAAACCATTTGCCTTGCGCAACCAGTTCGCCATTCGCGTTGAACACGACGCTGCAGCCATCGAAAATCAATTCGTCATTGCCGCCCACTTGATTGCAGAAGACCACCGGCCGCCCCGTCTTGTGCGCGATGCTGCGCAGCATTTCCAAGCGGGTTTTGTTTTTGCCCAAATGCCATGGCGACGCGGAAATATTGAAGATGACTTTCGCGCCAGCCTCGGCCAATTCCACTGGCGGATTGTGCTGATAGCGCCGCACGGTCCAGAAATCCTCATCATTCCAAATGTCCTCGCAAATTGTCAGGCCGACTTTTGCGTTGTCGAAATCGGCAGGCGGATTTTCCGTGGCCGGTTCGAAATACCGGTCCTCGTCAAAAACGTCGTACGTGGGCAGAAGCGTCTTGGCGCGCGTGGCGACAATTTTTCCATTCTGCAACAGCGCCACTGAATTAGCCACCTCGCGTCCGGGCTGGACCTCATTTTTTCCAACGAAGCCAACCATCAGCCCGGTCTTGCCGGTCGCGGCCGCCAATCGCTGGAGCGTTTCGAGGTTCCCCGCAATGAATCCTTTTTTGAGCAACAAATCCCGCGGCGGATAACCCGTGATGCTCAATTCTGGACAAAGCACCATTTCCACGCCGGCCTCGATTCCACGCCGGTACGCGGCGAGGATTTTGGCTTCGTTGCCGGCGAGGTCGCCGACGGTGGGATTGATTTGCGCCAGCGCGACCTTCAATGAAGCCTTTCCATTATTATTGCCGGCCGCCAAACGTTTCCTGCAACGACCCGCGCTCGGTCAGCACCACCATGCCGGTCGTCACACGATTCCGGTCGAACCATCCCTGCGGTGTTTCCAGCGCGAACTCGATGTTGCCCGCCGCCGAAACAACGGGGTTCGTATTCTGCGGCTCCAATGGATGAATTTCCTGGATGACTCCGTCCGGATCGATGTAAGCGACCGAAAGCGGAATGAAACAATTTTTCATCCAGAACGACGCCTGCTGCGGGACACCGAGCGAAAAAATCATGCCGTCATTCGTGCCCATCGATTTGCGGAACATCATGCCGGTCTGCGTCTCGCGCGGTGTGGTGCACATTTCGGCGTCCATTTGCTGCGCGCCGAGATACAGTTTCACCGTCGGCAATTTCGGTTGGGCCTCGGTCGGTTCATTCAAATCGATGGTCACCGTTGCCGCCGGAGGCGGCGGCGTGGACTTCTGGCAACCCGCGCAAATGAACAGGCCGCCCGCCAGCATTCCGGCCACCCAAAATTTCAACGCTCGCAATGGTTTCATCGCTCCAAGATTGGCAGGTAGCGGCGCGATTTCAACCTCGAAGAGGGAATGGAGTTCGCCCGTGCCACTATGTTCGCCGCACCCCAGAGCAACACATCGTTCTTCATTAAATCACTTCCGGCGCTGAAACAGAACTGTTAGGAGTTCTTCATGAGCAGCGAAGGACAAACACCCGCCTCCAGCACGACTGTCGGTCGGGCGCTCGGCGTCCTGCGCCATCGCCAATACCTGATTTTCTGGCTCGGCGCGCTCATCTCCAATACCGGCAACTGGACCGAAAACGCCGCGCAAAGCTGGGCCGTCACCAAGCAGACCATCGGCAGCGGACACCAGGGGCTGATGGTCGAAATCCTGCAATTCGCCGACTTCTGCCCGGTGCTGCTGCTGGCATTGATCGCGGGCGTCATCTCCGACCGCGTGAACCGCAAGCTATGGGTCATCATCCTGCAAAGCACCGCGTGCGCGCTGGGCGCTGGGTTGGCCGTGGCGGCGTTTCTTCATCTCGCCACGCCGTGGGTGGTTATCGGCTTCACTTTCCTGGAAGGCATCGTGTGGGCGCTCAACGGGCCCGCCATCATGGCCATCGTCCCCTCGCTCATTCCGCGCGCCGAACTCGACCGCGCGCTGGCGTTGAACTCCGTCCAATTCAACATGGCGCGCCTCTGCGGCCCCATGCTGGCGGCGGCGGTCATTGCCGCCGTGGGTGTCGCGGGCGCGTTCACCTTCAACGCGTTCACGTTCATTCCATTGCTGGTGGCGCTGGCGGTGGCGATCCCGGCCTCAGCCACGCGGGTAGCGGCAAGATCGACTTCCATCAGCCACGACATTCGCGAAGGCTTGAAATTCGTTTGGACGCATCCCGGCACGCGCCGGCTGACCGTCATGAGTTTGACGTTCATGTTCCTGAGCGCGCCGGTGCAAGGGCTGCTGCCGGTGTTCGCGCAAAGTGTGCTCAAGGGCGGACCGATCCTGTTCGGCCTCATGCTCTCGGCCATCGGGCTTGGCTCGATCATCGGCGCGTTCGTGCTCGCGTCGATTCCCACCTACTACCCGCGGCACCATTTGATTCCGCTGGCGATGTGCGCGTTCAGCGCCGTCGGATTGGTCTTCAGCCTTTCCAAAATTCCAGTCCTGAGCATTGGCATCTTGATCATTTGCGGCACATTCTGGCTCCTCAGCCTGAACCCGACCAACACCGCCAACCAACTTCTCGCCACCGATGCCAACCGCGGCCGTGTTCTCTCCGTGATGCTCCTCGCGCAACAAGGCGGCATGCCGCTGGGCCATTTGTGCGCCGGTGTGCTGACTCGTTATATGTCGCCGCCCTGGGTGCTGCGGGTGATGTTGGGCACGCTCTTTCTCGCAATGCTGGTTTTCCTTTTCATTCGCGAACCCGCCATTGACAGCATGACCCGGCGTCCGGTGGCAAAACGGGGTTTATGGGCGACCATTTGGGAAGCGATCACGGCCCATTCGCATCATCCGGATTACCCGGCGGAAATCGCGGTGGAACCGAAGAATGCGAACAAACGGGTGGCAGGTAATTAAACTCTTACGCGCTCACCGCAAATCGGTCGGCCGTTTCGAGCAACAGATTGTTCAACTCATCGATGCGCGCCGGCTTGGACATGATGGCGTCGATTTCCGGCGCCGTTTCGCCCTCTTCCTTCATCATCGTGCCCCAGCCGGTCAGCATGATCACCGGCGTTTTCGGAGATTCGGCCTTGATGATGCGCGCCACCTGGTGCCCGTCCATTTCGGGCATTCCGAGGTCCGTGATAACGACTTCGTAAGGCCGCTTTTTCCGCAGCGCGCCCCGGAATAATTCAATGCCATCCTTTCCAGACGAAGCCACGGTCACCTGATGATTGAAATTTTTCAGGCTGTCGTTGAGCACCTCGCGAACAATCGATTCATCATCAATGCACAGCACATGCAGCGAGCGCTGGCGGGCGTGGGTCGGCGAAGTCTGTGCCGGCGCTTGCGCGGTTTCTTCGCGCACAGGGAAATTCAGCAGAACGCTCGTGCCCTCGCCGAGCGCGCTTTTGATGGTGATGGCGCCCCCATGGCGCTGCACCATTCCGTAGACCATGGCGAGACCCAGGCCCGTGCCGCCGTGCTTTGCCTTGGTCGAGAAGAACGGCTCCAGGCAACGCTGCCGCGTTTTTTCATCCATGCCGATGCCGTTATCGCGCACTTCCACCTGCAATTGTTTGGGCGGGTTCTCATTGTTCTTTGAAGGCACACCCGGAACCATGCGCGTGGATATCGTGATTGTCCCGCCCTTCGGCAATGCGTCGACCGCATTGAAAATCAAATTGGTGAAGGCTTCCCGCAATTCCGCCGCGTCGCTCAACAACGGCGGCAAATCCGATTCCAATTCGTTCTCGATGTGGATGGAAACGCCCTGCCGCTGCGACAAGTCCCGCCAGCGCGGGCGCGTCAATTCGGCGACCTCCGTGGCGATTTCATTCAGGTTCACCGGGGTCAATTGCTCGCGCTCATCCCGGCGGCGATAAAACTCCCTCATGCGCGCAACGATCCGCGCGATGTCCTCGCCGGATTGCTTCACGATTTTCAACGCGCGCAATGCCGCCGGCGGCATTTGCGGCATCAGCCCGATGAACAAATCCGAATACCCGATGATCGGCGTCAGCGAATTATTCACGTCGTGAGCCACGCCGCTCGCCATTTGTCCCAGGGCGCGCAAACGCTCCTGTTGCACCACCACTTCCTGAGTGCGCCGCAATTCCTCGTAGGCCTGCCGGATCCCCTGGCTCAACCGCACCTCGTCATACAGGCTGCGGCATTCCTCCTGGGCCGTGATGACCTTCAGTTGCAAGTCTTCCTTCTCCGACCGTATCTTCAACATTTCCGCCTGCATCTGTTCCGAGTGATAGCGCACTTCCTCCAGCACCAGCACAATCATGCTCACCGCGATGAATAATTGCAGCACCGCCGCCGAGAACAAACCGGCGCTGTAAAGATTCTCGTACTGTTGCGCAAATGGATAACTCCCCAAATAAGCCCCCCACAGCAGGAATCCGAGCGCCAGCATTCCCGAGCCGATGTACGGCGTTTTCTTCCGCATCCGATGGAAACAAACGCCGGCAAACGCGCTGCCAAGTCCCAGAAGCATGAACACCGGCAACTCCAATTCAAAGGTGTTCGAAATCACCTGCGGGCTGACCACCACCCAAATCATCAGGAACGCCATGAACAAGCCGAACATGCGCTGCGGCACCGGCAATCCCAGAAATCGCAGGCTGCCCCACAACAGGAACACGGCCGAAATCGCCACACAACCCTGTTTGATTGCAAAAACCAACTCGCCGACTTCTGCCTTCGCTTGTGTGAGCCCCAGCGTCAGCCACAAGGCATAAAATAACCACGCCGCCGTCCAGACCGTGAAATACTCGCGCTTGGTAAACCTATTGAGATAATAAAACAGCCCGACCAGCACCCAAACGCTTAGCAGAGACACCATCAGCGCCGCCCGCAAGTATTCCTTCGGGAAAAGCAAATCGAGATTTCCGATCTCCCACGTCATTGTGCAGTCCGCAGGGAAGCATCCGCTGAGCCAATGATTAGGTTTTCTACAGCGCTCCTCGGTGTACCTACCTAATCCGCATGGGCATCAAAATTCGCGATGCGCTGACAAAAAAACCGACCCCGGAAAGGCTCCTCTCCATGTCCCAATAATTGACCCTCTTTGTCCCAAAAGAAGGAGGATTCGCAGTCCGCCGGCCTGAAGATCAGCGTTCACGCTCAAGTTGGTATGAAGAGATTTCCGAATGCTTCCCCATCTCCAAGAATTCCAGCGCTGCAATTTTCTTTGCGCCCGCGAGAACGGTGTTTCATCATCGGCTCACCCACAATGAGAACCGCCATTTTCCTCATCGCGTCGAAATGAAAATTCTTTTAATCGCCGCAACTATTTTCGCGCTGGCAACCACCATGCACGCCAGCACGAAACACGAAATACGGAACACGTATAACGTCCGCGATTTCGGCGCGACCGGAGACGGCACGAACAAAGACACCATTGCCTTTCAAAAAGCCCTCGATGCCTGCGCCATCGCCGGCGGCGGTGAAGTCATCGTGCCCGCCGGAAATTATCTCATCGGCAGCGTGCAAATGGGCTGCGGCACCATCCTTCGCCTGGAGACCAACAGCGTCATTATCGGCAGCGGCGATGCCAGCGATTATCCCACCATGGACATTCGCTGGGAAGGCCGCTGGCAGCCGGGCCGCCGGGCGCTCATTTACGCCGCCAACGTGGACCATACCGGCATCATCGGCCCCGGCCGCATCGAAGGCAACCGCGCCATGGCCGCGCCGCAAAATCCGCGCGGCGCCGTCGTGCTCGAACCTATTTCGTGCAACGACGTCCGTTGGGAAGGTTTCACCGTCACGCAAGGCGGCAATTGGGCCACGCACCCGACCTATTGCTCCGATGTGGTCATCAAAAACCTGAATATCATGGGCAATCGCGACGGCATTGACATTGATTCCTGCAAAAACGCGCGCATTGAACATTGCAACATCAACACCGGTGACGATTGCATCAGCCTGAAATCCGGCCGCGGCCTTGACGGCGCGCGCATCGGCAAACCGACCGACGGCGTCCTGATTTCGAACTGCACACTGCGCGGCCGCCGTTTTGCCGGCGTGGGCATCGGCAGCGAAACCTCCGGCGGCATTCGCAACGTGCGGATCGAGCATTGCCAAATGAATTGCCGCACGTTCGGCATTTACATCAAGACGCGCATTGGCCGCGGCGGCGTCATCGAAAATATTTCGGGCAGGGACCTCGACATCCTCGGCGGCGGCTTCCTGAAAATCAACCTCGTCAGCGCTGGCAACACGAACACCGCCGACGATCCCGTGGAAGGCGACGCCGGCATTCCGCTGGGCAGAAATTTTTCCTTCTCGAACATTCGCGTTATGAATGGCTCGCGCCTCGTGGATGCCCGCGACATCTCGCCGCAAAAACCGCTCGCCGGTTTTTCACTGGCAAACGTAACCGGCGCCTGCACCAACGGCATCACGCTGGCCAATATCATCGGCGCGAAGCTTAAAAACATTCGAGTCACCGGCTATCAAGGCCCGCTCCTCACCCAGACCAACGTGCAAGGCCGCGGCCTCAATTCGAACGGGAGATAACCAACGATTTACCTTAAAACCCAATACTCGCCCCGCCGTCCACCGGTAAAACGGTGCCCGTCACAAATTCCGCTGCCGGTGAACACAGGTAAACCGCCGCCCAACCGATATCTTCGGCTCGGCCAAAACGATTCAATGGCGTGCGCCCTAGAATTTTCCCCGAACGTTCTGCGTCGCCGTGCAACGCCTTCCGCAACATGTCGGATTCAATCCATCCCGGCGCAATCGCATTCACCCGGATCCCGCGCGGCGACACTTCCGCCGCCAGCGACCGGACCATTCCGAGATAAGCCGACTTCGCCGCGGAATACGCGCAAACCAGCGGAACGCCTATGAATGAAGCCATCGATGCCGTGAACAATATGCTGCCGTGCTTTCGCTCCAGCATCGATGGCAATGCCGCCCGCGTCAGGCTGAATGCCGCCACCAAATGAGTTTCCAGCACCGCGCTGAATTCCGCCGGTGTGGTATCGACCGCTTTCTTCTTCAAATGCACCCCGGCGTTGTTCACCAGGATGCTGATCGGCCCAATGCGCTTCGCAACGCGCTCAACAAAATCTTCCGCCTTGTTTATCCGCGTGATATCATGCGGTTCTGCCACGGCCATCGGACCAATCCGTTTCGCGGCTTCATGGAGAACGTCTTCGCGCCTTCCCACCAACACCACACGCGCCCCGGACTGCGCGAGACAATGTGCAATCCCAAACCCGAGTCCCGTCCCACCGCCTGTCACCAGCGCAATTTCGCCCTCAAGAGAAAATGGATTCTTCATTCAAAAATTTCCCGCAATCGTTGCGAAGGTGAAAATGAGCATCGTTTTCCCGTCGAATTCAACTCTAATCGTCGATTGCCTCGGACTTTGCGCGCAGGCCGGCGTACGACAATCGGCTTATTGTTTCTGCTGGCGCTCCATGGTACAAGCCCGATGATGAAACCGAAGCTGGCCAGCATTCTGTTGGTTCTTCGCCAGAGCCAAATCTTTCGTTCAGCCCTTGTGGCGGCCCTTTTGCTTTTGTGCCAGCAGGCATTTTGCGCTCCAATTCTCCGGCGCGAGACCGCCGGCCTCTCGCTCCAGTCGCCATCCGGCACGCTGCGGCTGCAAGTCTGCGCGGATAAAATCATCCGCGTCCTCTATTCACCGTCGAATTCACCCGCGCCGAATCTCGATTGCGTCGTCACCGCGCATTGGCCCAAAACAAAATTCGCCGTCGAAGAAAAGGGCAATGCCGTCTGGCTGCGAACCAAAGCGCTTTCCATTCGCCTGGAAAAAACCGAGGGCACGCTCACCTTTTTCGACAACGCCGGCAACGTGCTGCTGGCCGAAACCCCGGGCGCCAAAAAACTCACGCCCGACGGCGATTATTTTGTCGCCGAGGATTCCTTTTCCTCGCCACCCGACGAATCCCTCTATGGCCTCGGCCAATATCAGGAAGGCCTGTGGAACTGGCGCGGATTGCCCCGCGAATTCCGCCAGCACAACATGACCGCGACCATCCCGATGCTCGTTTCCAGCCGCGGCTACGGCTTGCTTTGGGACAATGCTTCCGTTACCGAATTCAATCCCATCGACACCGAAGTCCCGCTCACTTCCGCCCACGATTCAACCAATCCCAACCGCCGCGGCCCAAAAATCTTCACCTGGACCGGCACGTTCACCAATGGTGCCGCCGGCGAATACGTTTTCTTCGCGCGCGCGGACAACAATCGCCAGGATTTTTCCATCGCGGTCGATGGCCAGGAAATCGCCGGCATCAGCAACTATTGGACTCCGTTCACTCTGTGCGGAGTCGCGGATTTTCCGGCGAATCAAACGCATCGCATCGTCGTTCGCGGCGGCAACCACGTGAAACTATTCGCCGCGCCTCGCGCCAACACCACCACCTTCCGTTCGCACCTCGCCAAATCCATTGATTACCTGTTTTTCTACGGCCCGGAACTGGATGAGGTCGTCCGCGGCTACCGCCAGGCCACCGGCGATGCGCCCCTGTGGCCCGAATGGGCCTACGGCTTCTGGCAATGCCGCGAGCGCTATTCCAGCCAGCACCAATTGCTCGATGCCGCCGCGGAATTTCGCCGCCGCCACATCCCCTTGGACCTCATCGTGCAGGATTGGAAATATTGGGGGACCAACGGCTGGGGCAGTTACGAATGGGACCTCAAAAATTATCCCGATCCCGCCGCCATGATCCAAACACTTCACGACGAACACGTGAAGTTCATGATTTCCGTCTGGTGCAATCCTCACGGCAAAACCCTCGCCGATTTATCCAGCCATCACGCGAACATCGGCGAATGGATCGACGTCTTCAATCCGCTGGGCCGCAAGATCCGCTGGCAACATCTTAATGACGCCTTTTTCAAAATCGGCACCGACGCCTGGTGGGGCGATGCCACTGAACCCGGCGATACCGGCGATGCCATGGACGGCGCTAAAACGTTCCTCGGTCCCGGCGATTTCTATCACAACGCCTACTCCCTCTTTGCCAGCCAATCGATTTACGACGAAGAACGCGCCGCGGATTCCAGCAAACGGGTTTGCATTCTGACTCGAAACGCCTTTCCCGGCCTCCAACGCTACGCTTCCGCCATCTGGTCGGGCGACATCAGCGGAAATTGGATCACGTTCCGCCGCCAAATCCCCGCCGGCCTGAATTTTTGCCTTACCGGCATTCCCTACTGGACCACCGATTGCGGCGGCTTCTGGCATCCCGCCAATCAATACACCTCGCCGGATTACAATGAACTGCTCTCGCGCTGGTTTGAATGGAGCGCGTTCTGCCCCATCCTGCGCATTCACGGCGGAGCCACCGCAACCGAAGTGTGGAATTGGCTCCCAGAAACGCAAAAAATTCTCACGTCCTATGACAACCTGCGCCATCGTCTCCTGCCCTATAACTATTCCGTCGCCTGGCAGGTCACGAGCGCGCAATACACCATCATGCGCGCATTGGCCATGGATTTTCGCGCGGACACCAACGCGCTCGCCATCAGTGATGAATACATGTTCGGCCCGGCTTTTCTCGTCGCTCCCGTGACCGAACCGCAAACCTCGTTCAAGAAAGTGTATCTCCCGGCTGGAACGCGCTGGATTGATTTCTGGACCGGAGAAAAACTCGCCGGCGCGCAAACCGTGAACACCGCCGCGCCGCTCGAACAAATCCCGCTCTTTGTCCGCGCCGGTTCCATCGTTCCGTTCGGCCCGGTCGTGCAATTCGCCGGCGAAAAACCCCAGGCTCCCATCGAACTGCGCGTTTATCCCGGCGCCGATGGCGCCTTCACGCTCTACGAAGACGAAGGCGATTCCTACCGTTACGAAAACGGCGCGCGCGCCATGATTCCGCTGCGATGGAATGACCGCGATCAGACCCTCACCTTCGGCGCCCGCGAAGGAAGCTTCCACGGCATGGTGAAAGACCGCCTGTTTCGCATCGTGCTCGTCCGGCCAAACCACGGCGTCGGTCCGTCCGAAGCCACCACACCCGACCGCGAAGTGCATTATCGTGGAAAGAAGCTAGCGGTGAGATTCCAGCAACCCTGAACGGCTGGCGAGTCCGTCGTAGCGCCGATTTTTAATCGGCTGTATCGCCGAGTTGCACTCGGCAAACTGTGAATTCGCCGACTCCGTATTGAGTTATCGATGCCCAGCCGAACGCAATGCGGCGATACTGGAGAGTGCAACTCTGCGCTGCGACTGATATCGCGCCTCCCACTTTCAATTACATCTTCGGCTGGCGCCGCTTTCATTTTTGCGTGGCCGATCATTTTAATCCGCATTATTCTGGAATTGATGGTGACACTGCGAGCACTCCTTTTCGTCCTCCTTCCGTTCACCCTGGCCCAAACGACGGTTGCCGTTTCGCCAGGCAATGCTCCTCAATTGCCGATCACCGGCAAGCGAATCATCAATGTCACCAACGATAGCCAGTTGCAAAGCGCCATGGGCAACCTGCAAAGCGGCGACACCATTTTGCTCGCCGATGGTGTTTACAATCTGAGCCACACCCTCTACGTCAATGGCCGCAACGATGTCACTATCCGCGGCACCGCCGGCAGCACGAATGTCGTCCTCGTCGGCAAGGGCATGGACAATACGAATTACGGCAATGTTCCTTTCGGCATCTGGTCCGACAGCACCAACACAACCATCGCTCATCTGACCATCAGCAACACCTGGGACAACGAAATCATTTTCAATTCCGGCGCGCAATCACCTCTGGTTTACTGCGTTCGCTTGATCAATGCCGGCTCGCAATTCATCAAGGCCAACCCCACCGATGTGAATGCCGGCCTTGGCGTCAACAATGGGGTCGTCGAATATTGCTGGTTCGAATACACCGGCAGTCCGCCGGACGATCACGGCTCGGGCATCGGCTATTTCAACGGCATCAGCGCCCACGCGGCGCAAAACTGGATCATCCGCGGCAATCTTTTCAAAAACCTCCACAACCCCGATTCCGCCGCCTACCTGTGGAACGCAGCCGTGCTGTTCTGGAACCATTCGGTGGGAACGGTGACCGAACAAAACACATTCATCAATGTGGATCGCGCCGTGGCTTACGGCCTGCGAAACACGACACCGTTTTTCGATCACGCGGGCGGCGTCATTCGCAACAATTTCGTCTGCCTGCTGTCTGGACTGATGAGCGCCAGCCGCACCGCCGGATCCGACGGCTCCCTGATTGCCTGGAACTCGCCGGGCACGCAGATCGATCACAACACCGTCCTGCTCAATGGCAACGAGTTGTATGCGATCGAATTTCGCTTTGCCACCACCACCAACGGCACCGCGCGCAATAATTTGGCCGACGCGCCGATTCACCTGCGCGATAGCGCCACCGCGACGCTCAGCTCCAATCTCGTCACCGCTGTGCCGGGCATGTTCGTCAATCCAGCCGCCGCCGACCTGCATTTGCTCGCCTCGGCCACCAACGCCATCGACAAAGGCCTCACGCTGTCGTCGGTGACAAACGACTTCGATGGCGACCGCCGTCCGCGAGGAGCCAGTTCAGATATTGGCGCGGATGAATTCACCACCAACGCGCAACCCTGGATCACCGACGTGAAACTGGCCGGCACGAACGTGGTTGTCGATTTCAGCACTGTGCTCGGCGAAGACTACGACATCCTCCAGGCGGCAAGCCTGAACACCAATTTATGGGCAATCCTTGCCGCCAACCTCCCGGGAAGCGGCGGCCCAGTTCAATTCATCGACACTAACGGTGCTGGCCTATCCAACAGGTTCTACCGGGTGCGAATCTCGCCCTGATCACCAAAAAGCGACGCGCCAATAGACCAATATGCAGTTCGGCAGAATCCGGGAACGAAAAACATCCCTTTTGCAATCATCAGAAATGGTGATTTCCATTTGTATCATTACCATTGACCATTGGCTCAATGCTCAATCCAATATCGCAATGCAACCGGCGGCAGAATCGGAAAACAAAATGGTGAAGGCCAGGACGGCATAAGATCGCATGCGCGCATTCGCTCGAATCCCACGTTGCAGCCTCTTCGCGGCTTCACTCATGCTTTTGTTCCTCATCGGCGCCTGCGCCGAGGGCGGCACCGGGAGAATGGAATCTTCTTCCGCCAATCGCGTGTCCATCGCGGATTTCGGAGCGGTTCCGGACGGCCAAACGCTCAACACCTCCGCGATCCAATCAGCGATTGACAACCTCGCGCAAAAAGGCGGCGGCACGCTGGTCATTCCGAGGGGCGTTTTCCTGAGCGGCGCGATTTTCCTGAAGCCCGGCGTGAACCTTTACCTCGACGAAGGCGCCGTGCTCAAAGGATCCACCAACATCCTGGACTACCCGAAGATGAAAACGCGCATCGAAGGGCAGTTGATTGACTGGATTCCGGCCTTGGTGAACGCGAACAGGTGCGATCATTTGCGCATCAGCGGTTCCGGCGCGCTCGACGGCAGCGGCCAGGTTTTCTACATCAAATTCTGGAATGCCCGCCGGCAAAACCCGAGGGTGACCAATCTCGCCGTCGAACGCCCCCGGCTGGTGTTCATCCAAAATTCCCACGATGTAAAGGTGTCGGGAATCACCTTCGAGAACTCCGGCTTTTGGAATCTCCATATTTACCGCTGCAAAAACGTGGTCGTGGAAAACGACCGCTTTGAGGTGCCCAATGGCATGCGATGCCCCAGCACCGACGGCACCGATGTCGATAGCTGCCAATACGTGACCATCCGCGGCTGCACATATCGAGTGGACGACGATTGCGTGTGTTTGAAAGGATCCAAAGGGCCGTTTGCGATGGGAGACACGAACAGTCCGCCGGTTGAGCACATTCGCGTGGAGAATTGCACCTTTGAGCGCGGCGGCGGCGTGGTGACGCTCGGCAGCGAAGCAACGCTCGTCCGCGATGTGGTGGTGGAGAATTGCAAAGTCGTTGGCCCGGTAAACGTCGCCGTGCTGAAACTGCGCCCCGACACGCCGCAGCATTACGAGGACATTCACTATCGCAACATCACGCTCGATGGCACCAACAAAATGCTCATCAACATGCAGCCGTGGAGGCAGTTCTTCGATTTAAAAGGCCAGCCGCCGCCGAAGTCCATCGTGCACAATGTAACTCTATCCAATATCAGAGGCAGCTATGGAACCTTTGGCATCATCCAGGACAACCCCGGCCAGACCGATATCAGCGACATCACGCTCGAAAACATCAACGTGCAACTGAAGGACGACCGGCTGAGGGCCATTCACTTGAAGGACTTCAACATCAAAAATGTCATCGTCAACGGGAAACCCTTTTCGTTGACGAACACGACGGACGTCCATTCTTTAACTCATGAAGCGCGTGCTGCGGTTCATTAAACCCGCAGCGCATTCACCTGTCAGAGTAGGAGACGAGGTGACGAGTCTCAAAATTTCTTCGTCAATCGGAAAAGTCAGAGACTCCTCACGTGGTCTCCTACATTTAGAGCGAGTCCATAAATCATGTAGCGGCGTTGCCAATCGGCAAGGTAGGGCGCGTCGCTCCGCGCGCGCCGACGGGTTGTGAGAAGGTCAATGATCGCAGTGCTAGTTAGCGGCGGCGGGCACGGAGTGACGCGCCCTACCAATCAGCGCACAGGCAATGCCCAAATCGACTGTTCGCTATAGCATTTATGGAACGCTATAATGAGCAAAGCGCTGCAGATGTCCAGCCTTGCGCGAGTGTCTCAGACTCATCGCTTCGAAAAATTCACGTGCCGTCGTTGGCCGGTTTGCGCCGGCGGCTCACGAGCCAACCCAGCAAAACGCCCACAACGAAACAAACCGCGCAACCAACCCCGGCGGCTTTCTTCGCCAGATCCAGCATCACATTATTAAATAAATTCGCGGAGACATGCAGGCTGGCAACGAGCCACTGGCCGTTTTCTTTTATCAGAGTCGCCGTCCAGCGGCCTTTGACATTTAAGTTTCTGCCGTTGGATAGTTTGAATCGCTCGTCCGCACTGCCAAAGCAAATACCTGTATTTGTGCCGGAGAAGCTCGTAAATCCATCCACGTTCACATCGCAGTGAAAACTATTCACGATCCGGCTTGGGCCGGTCATCACGCGATTATAAAAATCCCGCACCCCCTGGCGTCCGCGGCTCACTTCCGCGTTATGCCAGGTGATCACGCAATTCGTGTCGAGGAATTTCAAGGCCCCATCAAGGTCGCCTTTGTTGATCGCCGCGATCAAGCCATCACGCAGTCGCTGCAATTCCGCAGGCGCGGAACCTTCGGCAGTTTGCGCCTGCGCAAACGCAACGGCAGGAATGAAGCAAGCCAGCATCAAGGCCAAGACCGAGAGAATTGTTTTAGCGAACTTCATTGGGAATGCTGCTTTGAATTGGAACTGGCAGTCAATTCCATTTCAACTGCGAGAAACGCAGTGGTAAGAATGGGGCGACTAGAAAGTCGGCGCGAACCGCCGGACGGGAATGTCCGGGCTACACTGTGTCGCAGGCTGCCAGTCTGCTCGTGTCATTTCCTCTTTTCCCACTCGCCTTCGCCTGCCCTAATTACACCCCAAACCCGCCTCACCCGCTTTCAATCACACCCGGATAGGCATTTACACCGATTGCCAGGTTGACTGCACGGGCAGTTTTTGTAATGTCGGTTCAATCACAACCCCACACCTGATACTGCCCTGAGCACTTATCTTATGCACTCAAGAAGGGACTTTATAAAACTAGCCGCACTCGCGAGTTTGCCTTTGAGCCTCGAATATACGGGTCACGCCCAGGCGAATCCACCTGCCCGCTCGGCGAGAGCGCGGCATTCCGGCTTGGAGGAGGCGACGATTGCTGATCTGCAAGCTGCCCTGGACGCGGGAAGCGAAACCGCGGTGTCGCTCACGAAAAAATATCTGCGGCGAATCAAGGAACTGGATGCGCGCGGGCCGGCGTTGCGGGCCGTGATCGAATTGAATCCGGATGCGCTCCATATCGCTCGCGAGCTGGATGAGGAACGCAAACAGAAAGGTCCGCGCGGGAAACTGCACGGCCTTCCGGTGCTTATCAAGGACAACATCGCGACACACGATCGGATGACCACGACGGCAGGTTCGCTGGCGCTGGCCGGTTCGATTGCGCCGCAGGACTCCTTCGTCGCGCGAAAGTTGAGGGAAGCCGGCGCGGTCATCCTGGGCAAATCAAATTTGAGCGAATGGGCGAATTTTCGCGGCGATCGTTCGTCCAGCGGCTGGAGCGGGCGTGGCGGCCAAACGAAAAACCCTTATGTTCTGGACCGCAATCCGTCGGGCTCCAGTTCAGGTTCCGCCGCGGCAGTGGCAGCGAGTCTTTGCGCGGTGGCGGTGGGCACCGAAACGGACGGCTCGATCATTTCACCGTCCGCGGTGTGTGGCATTGTGGGCATCAAACCGACCGTGGGATTGGTGAGCCGCA
This sequence comes from Candidatus Angelobacter sp., assembly GCA_035606845.1. GTDB lineage: Bacteria > Verrucomicrobiota > Verrucomicrobiia > Limisphaerales > DASXHY01 > DASXHY01. The sequence goes on from DATNEA010000042.1 coordinate 29,992, forward strand.
GCGGAATCATTCCAATTTCGCGAACACAGGACACAGCGGGACCAATGGCGCGCACGGTGACCGACGCCGCGATTCTGCTGGGCGCCCTGGCAGGAAACGATCCGCGGGACGAAGCCACGAACAACGGGAACGCGGTGGCGGGAGTCGATTACGCGGCGTCGCTGGATATCAATGGATTGAAAGGCGCGCGCATCGGCGTTCCAACGAGATTTTTCCACAGCGGGTCGCTGGCGGCTGAAGTGCTGCGAACGGCGCGGGACGACATGAAAAGCCTGGGCGCGACGTTGGTCGAATTCGATGAAAATCTTGCCAACGTGGGCGATGCCGAGGGGACCGTGTTGAGTTATGAATTCAAGGCGGGAATCAATGACTATCTCGCGTGGCTGGGCCCGAGTGCGCCGATGCACAGTTTGCAGGATTTGATCGAATTCAATTTGAAAAACAAGGAGCGCGAGCTCGCATTTTTTGGCCAGGAACAATTTGTGAAAGCGCAGGCGCGCGGTCCGCTGACGGACAAAACTTACCTGGACGCGCTGGAGAAATGCCGGCGCCGGTCGCGCGCGGAAGGGATTGATCCGGTCATGGACAAGCATCACCTGGACGCAATCCTCGGCCCTTCGGGCGGACCGGCGGGAACGACGGACGCCGTTTATGGAGACCGCGATGTGGGCGGAAGCTCATCACCGGCGGCAATTGCAGGGTATCCAAATATAACGGTGCCGGCGGGACAGGTTATGGGATTGCCAGTGGGGATTTCATTTTTCGGCCGGGCGTATAGCGAAGCGCAATTGCTCAAGATTGCGTTCGCGTACGAACAAGGCACGAAGCACCGCTGCGCGCCCAAATTTTTGGAGACGCTTGGATGAGAGCGATCAATGGTTCCAAACGATCCGCTGATTTGAATGGTGCATCCGGCAGGACTTGAACCTGCAACCTTCTGATCCGAAGTCAGAAGCTCTATCCAATTGAGCTACGGATGCGCGCTGTGGCTTCGCCAGGTACATTGCCGCTCCGAAGTGCGGTCATTCCGCAATGTCCGTAGCGTAGTATCCAAAACGCCGCCAAACAACCGAATTCTCTATGAGAGAACGGGCATTGAGAGTGGCAATCGCGCGAAACATTTCGCGCAATTGCCGCATTCCAAATGTATCTCGCGCCCCGAAGCATCAAGCAAGCTCGAAGCGGTCCAAATTCATCACCTTGTTCCAGGCGCCCACAAAGTCGCGGAGGAATTTTTCCTGCGCGTCCGAGCTTCCGTAGACTTCCGCCAGCGCTCGCAGAACGGCGTTTGATCCGAACACGAGATCAACGCGCGTGGCGGTCCATTTGACTTTGCCCGTCTTGCGATCACGGCCTTCAAACAGATCGGCCGCTTCCGAAACCGGCTTCCATTCCGTCCCCATGTCCAGCAGGTTCACGAAAAAGTCATTGGTCAACGCTTCCGGCCGATTGGTGAAGACACCATGCTGCGCGCCGCCGAAGTTCGTCTTTAGCACGCGCATTCCCCCGATGAGCACCGCCATTTCCGGCGCGGTCAACGTGAGCAACTGCGCCTTGTCCACCAGGAGCGTTTCCGCCGGAATCGTATATTTGCTTTTGAGATAATTGCGGAAACCGTCCGCGACCGGTTCGAGCACCGCGAAGGACTCGACATCGGTTTGTTCCTGCGACGCGTCCATGCGCCCCGGCGTGAAGGGCACTTCAACCTTGTGGCCGGCGTTCTTCGCCGCCTGCTCAATGCCGGCGCAACCAGCCAAAATAATCAGGTCCGCCAGCGAAACCTTCTTGCCATCGGTTTGCGATTTATTGAACTCGCGCTGGATGCCCTGCAACGCCTTGAGCACTTGGGCCAATTGGGCCGGTTGGTTGACTTCCCAATCCTTTTGCGGCGCAAGCCGAATGCGCGCGCCGTTGGCGCCCCCGCGTTTGTCCGAACCGCGGAACGTCGAGGCCGAAGCCCACGCGGTCGAAACCAGTTGTGAAACCGGCAAGCCGGCGGCCAGAATCCTGGCCTTTAGATCGGCAATTTCCTTTTCACCGGTCAATTTGTGATTCACTGCTGGAATCGGGTCCTGCCAGATGAGTTCCTCAGCGGGAACTTCCGGCCCGAGATAGCGCGAGCGCGGCCCCATGTCGCGATGTGTGAGCTTGAACCACGCGCGCGCAAATGCGTCGGCGAATTGATCGGGATGCTCGTGAAATCGGCGCGAAATTTTTTCGTAGGCTGGATCGAAACGCAGCGACAAATCCGTCGTAAGCATCGTCGGCCGCTGCTTTTTGGACGGATCATGCGCATCGGGAACATCCGCCGCCGCGCCCTTCGCCACCCATTGATTGGCGCCGGCGGGGCTTTTGGTCAGTTCCCATTCATGCTTGAACAAATTTTCAAAATAGCGATTGCTCCATTTCGTGGGCGTCTGGCTCCAGGTGACTTCCAAGCCGCTGGTAATCGTGTCGCGGCCTTTGCCAGTGCCAAAAGTGCTTTTCCAGCCCAGGCCCTGCATCTCGAGGCCGCCGGCTTCCGGCTCCTTCCCGACATGCGATGCTGGTCCGGCCCCGTGCGTCTTGCCAAAGGTATGGCCGCCCGCAATCAGCGCCACCGTTTCTTCGTCATTCATGGCCATGCGGGCAAAGGTTTCGCGAATGTCATGCGCAGCGGCAACCGGGTCGGGATTGCCGTCCGGACCTTCAGGATTGACGTAAATCAATCCCATTTGCGCGGCAGCCAGCGGATTCTCCAGGTTGCGGCCATGGATTCCTCCATCCGCATAGTCATCGGAAACGAGCACCGCCGTGCTCTTCTCAACGCCTTCTGAACCGTGCGCGTAGCGCACATCGCCGCCGAGCCAGGTCTTCTCCCGGCCCCAATAAACATCATGATCCGGTTCCCACGTATCAGCCCGCCCCCCGCCGAATCCGAAGGTCTTGAAGCCCATGGATTCCAGCGCAACGTTGCCAGTGAGAATAATCAGATCGGCCCAGGAAATTTTCCGGCCATACTTTTGCTTGATCGGCCAGAGCAGGCGCCGCGCCTTGTCCAGGCTCACATTGTCCGGCCAGCTATTGAGCGGCGCAAACCGTTGCTGGCCCCGCCCGCCGCCGCCGCGGCCATCGCCGGTGCGGTAAGTGCCCGCGCTATGCCAGGCCATGCGAATGAAAAGGCCGCCATAATGGCCAAAATCCGCCGGCCACCATTCCTGCGAGTCGGTCATCAGCTTCGTGAGGTCCTGCTTCAAGGCCGCGAAATCGAGGCTCTTGAATTCTTCGGCGTAGTTGAAGTCTTCGCCCATTGGATTCGACCGGCAGGAATGCTGGTTCAGCAACTCGACTTTTAACTGGTTCGGCCACCAATCGCGGTTGGTCGTGCCGCCGGCGGGAGTTCCATTGTGGAACGGACATTTGGATTCGCTTGACATAAAAACTATTTAATTTGTTGGTTAAAATTCACGCTGCGGCAGAAATGTTGCCGCTGCCATGCCATTCGCTTTGCAGCCAATCTTTAACATTCAATCACAACCAAGGTGATTGGTGAAATATTTGTTTTCTTTAGCGACAAGATTTTCCCTTGGAAATGCACCCGCTTGGAAAATCGAAACCGGAAAGAAATGGGGTGGCCGACGGGACTCGAACCCGCAACAGCCAGAACCACAATCTGGGGCTCTACCATTGAGCTACGGCCACCATTCGCGAACACACTAGATTTCCGCGCGCCCCGCGTCAAGTTCAGGCGGAATGCGGAAGCGTCCCAATCTGCGCAATGCGCGGAGCGCGGGTCTGTGACCCGCAGCAATGCTTGGGGAAACAAAACGTGCGAAGAAATGCAGCGATTCGTGAAAACCGAAGGCTGCTGCGGCTACACACCCCGGCTTATTGGGAACCTGGAACTTGGAATTTTTCACACCACGCAACGTCCATGATTTGCCAAATGCCAAAGGTTGGAATACCAGACATGGCTTGTCACCCGCCCTCGCTCTCGCTTAAAATTTCCCCATGGCCGGGCTCGAAACTTGCAAACCGTTCCGCAGCCTCAAGGCGTCGGAGCAGGACGCATTGCGCAAAATTGCCGTGGAACGAACCTTCGCCGCGGGTGACCACATTTTTAAGGAAGGCGACAGCGGCGATGGCATTTACGCCGTGAAGGACGGCGCCGTCGAAATCTCCGTGGCCATGAACCAAAATGTCCGCCGCGTCTTCGCCAAACTCGGCCCCGGCGAAATGTTCGGCGAAATGGCCGTGCTCGAATTCAAGCCCCGCTCCGCCTCGGCCATCGCCACCGTCAAAACGCAGGTCTATTTCATCCCGCGCGATGCGCTCCTGTCGTTGCTCGAAAAATCCCCCGCGCTCTCGCTCGAATTGCTCCGCGACATCAGCCAGCGGTTGCGAGACTTCAATCGCCGTTACATCGACGAAACCATCCAGGCCGAGCGCCTCGCCGTCATCGGCCGTTTTGCCCGCTCCATCATTCACGACCTGAAAAATCCCTTGAGCATCATCAGCATGAGCTCGGAGCTCATCGCCATGCAGCCGGCCAAGCCCGAAGTCCGCGAAAACGCCCAGGCGCGCATTCGCAAACAGGTCGAACGCATCAGCGATCTCATCAGCGATATCCTTGATTTTACCAATGGCTCGCAGGCGCGCACCTTCGTCGGCAATACCAACTACGCCGCGTTCGTCCAATCCGTTATCGAAGAAATCCGCGCCGACGTGGAACCCAAGCGCGTCCTCATCGAACTGCAATCGCCGCCCTCGGTGGATTTGCCCATCGACCCCAAACGCCTCCGCCGCGTTTTTCATAACCTCATTCACAACGCCTCGGACGCCATGTCCCGCGGCGGAACCGTTTTCGTGCGTTTCCTGGAAGAGAACAATGAATTGATTACGGAGATTGAAGACACCGGCCCCGGAATCGCGCCGGAAATCGCCGGCACGTTGTTCGAAGCCTTCGCCACCTTCGGCAAAGAACACGGCACCGGCCTCGGGCTCTCCATTTGCAAAAAAATCGTCGAGGATCACCACGGCCGCATCTGGGCGCGCAATCAACCCGCCCGCGGCGCGGTCTTCGCCTTCACCTTGCCGCTACCCACGGGCAGAAGTTAAATCGCTAAATTGTTAAAACGGTTAAAAAGGTGAATTATTGGAATGAGTTGCACGATCTGCGCCGCTTCCCCTTTAACTTATTTCACAATTTAACAAATCACTTCTCAGCCATTTAACTCATTCAACCATTTAACTTCTTTAACAATTTAACCCATTTAACCATTTAACTTGTTTAACCCATTCAACTCCTTTAACCAACCCTGAATGAACCGCATCCGTCTGCTTCCCGACCATGTGGCCAACCAAATCGCCGCCGGCGAAGTGGTGGAACGCCCTGCCAGCGTGGTCAAGGAACTGGTCGAAAATTCCCTCGACGCCCGCGCCACGCGCGTCACCGTCGAAATCCAAGCCGGCGGACGCAGCCTCGTGCGCGTGATTGACGACGGCATCGGCATGAGCCGCGATGACGCCCTGCTTTCGCTGGAACGCCACGCCACCAGCAAAATCCAGCGTGCGGAAGACCTCGCCGCCATTGCCACGATGGGTTTTCGCGGCGAAGCGCTGCCGAGCATCGCCAGCGTGAGCCGGTTTACTTTAACCACGCGCGAGCGTGAAGGCGATTCGCCGGAAGGAACGCAAATCGTCATTCACGGCGGGAAAATTCTCGAAGTCAAGGCCGCCGGCAGCGCTCCGGGAACGACGATTGAAGTCCGCCAGATTTTTTTCAACCTGCCCGCGCGCCGAAAATTTTTGCGCACCGAAGAAACCGAAGCCGCGCACATCCAGCATTATCTCACGCTCGCCGCCATGGCGTATCCGGAAGTGGCGTTCACGTTTCTGAAGGATGGCCGCATCGTCTGGCAGCTTCCCTCCATCAAATCCGGCGCAGAAATTCCCGACCGTCTCCCCGCTCTGCGCGAACGTCTCCGCGCCCTCTACGGCAGCGAACAAAAACTGCTCGCAGTGAATTTCACCGGCGCCCTTACCTCACATCTCGAACCCGAAGAATCCGACAATTTCGAAACCGCGACAGCGACTCCCCCGACACTCGACACTCGACACTCAACACTCCGCATCTGGGGCTTCATGGGCGCCCCCGGCGTCTCCCGCAGCACGCGCGAAGACCAGCATTTGTTCGTCAACCGTCGCCCTGTGGAAAATCGCGGCCTGAATTTTGCCCTGATGGAAGGCTATCACACCGCGCTGATGAAAGGCCGCTACCCGGTGTGTTGTCTGTTTCTCGAAATGGATCCCGCCGCGGTGGACGTGAACATTCATCCCGCCAAACGCGAAGTGAAATTCCATCGCGAACGCGAAATCCGGCAACTCATGGCGCAAGCCGTCCGCGAAACATTGCTGGCGTTTCATAGTCAGTCCGCTAATCAGTCCGCGGCCCATCCGTCTTCTCCCGCCCTGGCGGGATTCGGCGCGACAAGCACTCCACAGTCCACAGTCGTTCGCACTCAGCCCTCAGCGTTGCCCACTCAGCCGACGATTCTCCGTTCCGCATTGTCCACTCCGCCACTGCCGAAGTTCCCTCAGCCATTGGAGCCTGTCTCAGAGCCTGCTCCGATCACGACCGAACAACCCCCGCTGCAAATGGGCTTCGCTCCATCGCCAACCGAACCGGCGCAGCATCCGCCCACGGCAACGCCAATCGAAACTCGAAACCCAAAACTCGAAACCCGAAACTTAAGCGGCTCCCCCCTCCTAAGTGTCCCGCTGCGCCTCGTCGGCGTCATTGGAAAACTCTATGTCGTGCTGGAATCGGACCGCGGGTTGGTATTGCTGGACCAACACGCCGCGCACGAACGGATTCTCTTCGAACAAATGCTCGATCGCCTCGAGCAAAAGCAGCAGGCCGATTCCCAAAAGCTGTTGCTGCCGGAAACCGTCGAATTATCCGCGCGCGACGCCAATTTCATCCGCGAACAACTAGCCACGCTCTCACGCCTCGGCGTGAGCCTCAGCGAATTTGGCGAACGCACCTTTCTCCTCGATGCGTTGCCGCCCTTCGTGAAGGTTTCCGACGCGCGGAAATTCGTCCTCGAACTCCTGGACGAACTCAAGGCCGCCGGCCAGGAAGTGAATTCCCTCCGCCTCGGCGAACACACCGTTGCCAAAACCGTCTGCCGCCATGCCGTCAAAGCCAACGATCCTCTCGCCGGCCCCGAACTCGAAAACCTCGTGGTCGATTTGCGCCGCTGCGCCATGCCCTACACCTGCCCGCACGGCCGTCCCACGCTGATCGAAATGAATTTTCGCGAGCTCGAGAAAAAATTTGGCCGCTCGCAATAATCACTTGCGCAATAGGGTATTTAAAGGCATCTTGGCCGGCACACTTGGTTGAATTGCCAATTTTTCTGGCAACGAATCCCTCAATTGAGTTTTCGGAACCCCGATGCTCGGGCAAAGTCCAGTTGGCGCATTTACAGTCACAGTATGAGCAGTGAACAACCCATAGAGTTGGAAGGAACCATCCAAACGGTTTTGCCCGGCACGATGTTTCGCGTGGTCCTGGACAACCAGCACGAGGTTCTGGCCCATATCTCGGGGAAAATGCGCCGCCATTTTGTCCGCCTGACGGTGGGTGACCGCGTGCGGCTGGAAATGTCCCCATACGACTTGACCAAAGCGCGCATTACCTACAGGCTGCGCTGAACCAAACCGAACCAATCAACATCACACCCACTACCTTGATATCGACCTTTTTCTTTTGGAGTGCGGTCAGTTTCCTGATCGCGACAGTTTTCGCCTCTTTCTTCGAATGGAGCCTGCACAGGTTCATCATGCACCGCCGTGTGAAGTTTTTCCTGTATCCCTTCGAACGGCACACGCTCGTTCATCATCACATCTTCAAAGCCGATGAGACGTACCATCTCATCCACGAAGAAGACAAACACACCATTCCCATGGCCTGGTGGAACGGCCCGGCAATCATTGCGGTGGGCATCATTCCCTTCGCGATCGTGGCTTTTTATCTGAAAAGCTGGGGTTTTGTGACCGGCGCATTCATCGCGTGCTGCGCTTATTTTGCCGCCTACGAATACATGCACTGGTGCATGCATCTGCCGCGCAAACGCAACGTGGAACGCTCCGGGATTTTCTTTCGGCTGAACGGCCACCACTTGTTGCATCACCGTTACATGGGGAAGAATTTCAATGTCGTCCTCCCCCTGGCCGACCTGATTTTCGGCACCCTGCTGCTGCGCTCCAAAGTCCATTTCAAACAGGCCACCGGCCCGGCTGTCCCGAACGTTCAGCCCAAAGTCCGGAAGCCCGCGCTGGCGACTGCGGCGTAATTATTTGATTGTGGCACGGGCTGCGGGGTCGTTCCGTCGTGAACCGTCCAATTCGAGGGGTGGGACTCGCAACCATTTCACAATGCCAAGATACACCCCTGAACAACATCGATCCTGTCCGTACTTGAGCGGGCTTGCATTTTTTCCACGTGACATGAGAATCGTCGGATGTGGTTCTGCATCAACAAGAATGGCCTTCGCCCATCCAATTCGAAAATCCTCTCATTATGCATTCTGATTGGCGGTGTCGGTGGCGCCATAGCTCAAACAAATATCACCATTCTTAAAAGTTTCATCGGGACGCCCGACGGCGGGGTCTGCTGCGGTGCACTTACGGCCGATACGAACCTCGTTCTTTATGGCACAACTCTGATTGGAGGCGCATCCAATTTTGGCACCGTCTTCCGTATGAATCTGGATGGAACCGGCTACAAGATACTGCACAGCTTTGACGGCACTAATGACGGCTCCGGCCCTTACGTCGGAGTTCTTCTCGCGAGCGACGGCAATCTGTACGGCACCACCATTGCCGGCGGCAGCGTGTCGAACGCTGGCACCGTTTTTAGCTTGAAGACCGACGGAACCGGGTTCGCGACCCTTCACGCCTTCGGCGGCGGAACAGACGGCAAAAATCCAGAGGCGGCGTTAATCGAGGGAAGCGATGGAATGTTATACGGTTCCACCTGGTATGTGAACACCAACACCTCCGGCACCCTTTTCAAAATCGGAAAGGACGGCACCGGCTATTCCATTCTGCACACATTCACGGGCGCTGACGGCATCCAGCCGGTCGGCCGACTGTTGGAAGGAAGCGATGGTGCGTTGTACGGAGTGGCCGGAGACGGTGGCGCTCGTTCTGCCGGGGCCATTTTCCGCGTCAATAAGGACGGCACTGCCTTCACCAATCTCTACTTTTTCCACAGCAATCCCAATGATGGAGTCGTACCGATGGGCGGGTTGATCGAGGGCAGCGATCATGTTCTTTACGGCACGTGTTTCCAAGGAGGCACCGGGTTTTCCGGCACTGTTTTCAAAATTAACGAGGACGGGACAAGCTACCAGATTTTATACGCCTTCCCAGAAGGGACGGAGACGGGATTAGAAAGACCGATTGGTGAATTATTGGAAGGGCAGAATGGCGCCCTGTACGGCGCGGCGTCCGATTCGAGCGAACCTTACGGCGGTGGAATCTACAAAATAAACAAAGATGGATCCGGTTATACCACCTTGCGGATGTTTGCCTCCGGAGCTGATGCCAGCACACCGCAATGCGGTCTCTTCCAATCCACCGATGGCGTTCTTTACGGCACAACAGAGTTTGGCGGCACCAGCGATGCGGGTTGCGTTTTCGCACTGAGCAACTCCTCCTTGCCGCCTCGTTTACTTTCCCTGTCCGTGTACGGCAGCTCGAATATTCTCCAATTCGCGGCCACTTCCGGTCTCAGTTACGATGTCGAACGTTCCTCCGACCTGTCCTCCTGGTCCGTCTTGGGAACGATCATTCCTCCCACCAACTACACAGATTTGAATCCGCTGCCCTCCGGCGCTTTTTACCGCCTGCATCAACCTTAGAGCGTTGGAAGAGAAAACATCCTGAATCATCACCGCGGCACTTTTGCCGCGAGGACACTGGCCTTCATGATCGCAGGCGGTTTGGCCAGAAGATCGCCCGCCTTCTCTTTTAACGCCGCAGCCACCTGGCCTTGCAAATGCGCCTCCCGGCCCGCTTCATCGGGAAACGCGTCAAAAATTCCGAAGGTGGCCGGGCCCATCCGGAGCGCAAACCAGACAATCGTCTGCGCTTCCCGTTCAACGACAGCGAGGCCGTCACGGAGAAAGTTCTCCACTTCCGCTTCCTTTCCCGGTTTCGCTTCCAGCTTCACGAAAAGTGCTTCATTCAAGCTCATGGTGTCCTTTCTATTCTTGAGAGGGTGGCGGGGGGAAATTAGCACAAATCCGTCGGTTGCGCGGCTGTAGTTTTTCACCCCATTGAGCAAATGAGGCCGCAGCCTGAGCTTGAAAACCATGAGACCACATTTCAGACAATTCATGCCGAAAGTTTTTTTGAGCCTGCTGGCCGCCGCGAGCATGGCGGTATTGGCCGGCTGCGGCGGAGGTTGGTATGTGTCCGGCACCACGGGCGGTTATTACGCCTACGATTATTATCCGGATTGGGATGTTTACTACTACCCAAACGCCGGCCGTTATTATTGGTATGATGGCGGGCATTGGCGCTGGGGGCGCCGGCTGCCGCCCCGCTTTCATGTGAACCCGGGAGCTTCGGTGCATCTGCAGCTTCATAGCCGCCAGCCATGGAGAGAGTATCATGAGGCGCGGCCGGAGTTTCGGGAGCATTATCGGGGATGGCGTTAAGCCATTGAACTTTCAGCACAAGCCTGGAAAAACAAAAAGCCGGAGAAGAAATCTTCTCCGGCTTTTTATTGAAAGACTGGCGGCGACCTACTCTCGCAGAACCTATAGGACTACTACCATCGGCCCGGCAGCGTTTGACGGCCGTGTTCGGAATGGGAACGGGTCGGACCACTG
>DATNEA010000077.1:0-67242 GCA_035606845.1 Candidatus Angelobacter sp.
CTTCGATTACATCGAAACCTTTTATAACCCAAAGCGGCTCCACAGCGCTCTCGGCTATCATTCACCTGTGGAATTTGAACAACAACTCTATTATAAAAAGAACTGACAACGCCGTGTCCATTTTTTCGGGGGAAGTACAACTCACGTCAATTTGCCGGTCTGTCTGGAATGAGGTCGGGGAATTTTTCCGGAATGCTTGAAAAATGGATTCGCTTGAAAATGCGAATTATTCAACAGGCTGCTAGCTTCCAGAAATTTTGTCACCAATGTTTGGTTTGGCAGCACCTATTTGGGGGATTTCAGACCAGACAAACCACGAGATTGACTAGAAGCGGTTTCATAAGTCCAAAGTTGTAAGTGCTTTGAGCTTGTACTTTTGCGCTGTTTTTGTGAAAAGCTGGGGATGCAAAAAGCATTCTTGTCCGATGAGCAATGGAAGAAAATCGAACCGCTATTGCCACGCGACAAAAGTCGTGGCCGTCCATGGGCCGACAATCGCCGCGTGCTTGAAGGAATCTTGTGGGTGCTCAAAACGGGAGCTCGCTGGCGTGACCTGCCCAAAGAGTATCCCAGTGCGGCGACTTGCTGGCGGCGTCTGGGCCGCTGGGAAAAGCAGGGTGTCTGGCTCAAGGTGTGGCGCGCGTTCTTGTCCGAACTAGACGCGCGGGGCACGCTGGACTGGGAAGAGAGTTTTCTGGACGCCAGTTTTGCTCCGGCTAAAAAAGGGGCTTCGGAGTTGGCAAAACCAAGCGGGGCAAGGGCACAAAGTGGATGGTGGTGGTCGACGGCTCGGGTGTTCCTTTGGGAAGCCAACTGGCCTCGGCCAGCCCGGCGGAAGTGACTTTGGCCGAAAGCACGCTCCAGAACATTTCCGTGCCGCAGAAGCGGGGGCGCCCACGAAACAGACCCTTGCGTGTCATTGCCGACCGGGGCTACGACAGCGACCCCTTGCGCCTGACGACTGCTCAAACGAGGCATCCTGTTGATCGTGCCGCATCGCAAAGGCCGCAAAAAACCTTCCCTCAACGATGGTCGGGAACTGCGGCGTTATCGCAAACGCTGGAGGGTCGAGCGGACCTTTGCCTGGTTTGGAAACTTCCGCCGCCTGTTGGTTCGCCACGACCATCATTTGCATGTCTATGAAGCCTTTTTTCACGTCGCCTGCCTCATCATCACGCTCAGATACTTATGAAACCGCTTCTAGAACGTCTAACAGCCGACGGGGCGCCTTGGATTTGCCGAGAAGCTGGCGTGCGGTGATGGCTGTTGGCCATGACTTTGTCTCTGGCTTGCACGACGGAAATCTCGTTGTGCGGGAGTCCGTCGGGAGATCTGGGTGGTGGGTCATGTTCGTTGCCGGCTGGCTGTGGCGAACGGCGCCGAACGCCGTCGTCAGAGTCGAGCTGGATTCGTTCGGAAATCTATTTCGCTCATCACCATGTTTCCGGTTTCCCCAAACAAAAGGGCGATCCGGAATCTCCGGATTGGCCTTTGTAATTCTTCGATCGGCTAGCTCGAGAGCGCGCCTTCGGCGCTGGCTTTTTGGTTGAAGGCCAGCTTGTCGGCCTCGGCGGTGACGGAGATCGGCTCGCCGTCGTGCAGGTTGCCTTTGAGCAACTCTTCCGCGAGCGGGTCTTCGAGATACCGCTCGACGGCTCGGCGCATCGGACGGGCGCCATATTGCGGGTCGTAGCCTTTGCCGACCAGGAAGTCCTTCGCTTTTTCGTCGAGGTTCAGCGCAATGTTGCGATTCTTCATCAACCGCGCCATCACCTTGTTGACTTCCAGGTCCAGAATCTCGATCAAGTCCGGCTTCGTCAGCGAGCGGAACACGATCACGTCGTCGAGGCGGTTGAGAAATTCCGGGCGGAACGTCTTCTTGGCCTCTTCGAGAATCTTCTCGCGCATCTGCTCGTAGCTGTTCGCGTCCGTGATCGGCGAGAAACCCATCGAGCTTTGTTTCTTGATGGTGTCGGAGCCGACATTGGACGTCATCAGGATGATCGTATTCCGGAAGTTGACCACGCGGCCGATGTTATCGGTCAGTTTGCCTTCTTCCAAAATCTGCAACAGCATGTTCCAGACGTCCGGGTGCGCTTTTTCAATTTCGTCGAAAAGCACGACTGAATACGGCTTGCGACGGACTTGTTCGGTCAATTGGCCGCCTTCTTCATAACCGACGTAACCGGGCGGCGAACCAATCAGGCGCGAGACGTTGAACTTTTCCATGTACTCGCTCATGTCGAGTTGGATCAACGCCTTGGCGTCGCCGAACATCTGTTCCGCGAGCGTCTTGGCGAGCAATGTCTTGCCGACGCCGGTCGGCCCGAGCAACGCAAAGGTGCCGATGGGCCGGCGCGGGTCCTTCAGATCCGCGCGCGAACGCCGCAACGCCTTGCAAATCGCAGAAACGGCTTCTTTCTGGCCGACGACGACCTTGGTCATTTCCTCTTCGACCTTCATCAGCCGCGCCATTTCGCCTTGTTCCATGCGCTGGAGCGGGATGCCGGTCCACTTGGAAACGACGTGCAAAATGTCTTCCTCGTCGACTTTCACGCGCTTTTCTTCGCGCGTGGTGCGCCATTCCTTCAAAACCGATTCCAGTTTTTCCTTGGCGTGCTTCTCCTTGTCGCGCATGGAAGCCGCGCCTTCGAAATCCTGGTTCTTGATCGCACGCTCTTTCTTGGATTTGATATCCTCAATCTCCCCTTCGAGGTCTTTGACCTCCGGCGGGCGAGTCATCGTGCCGATGCGCGCGCGGGAACCGGCTTCGTCCATCAAATCGATGGCTTTGTCCGGCAAATAGCGGTCGGTGATATACCGATCCGAAAGCTTGACCGAAGCCTCAATGGCTTTGTCCGTAAACTCGGCCTTGTGATGGTCTTCGTATTTCGGGCGCAATCCCTTCAAAATGAGCACCGCTTCCTCGATGGACGGCGCTTCGACCTTCACGGCTTGGAAACGGCGTTCCAACGCGGCGTCTTTCTCGATGTATTTGCGATATTCATTCAGCGTGGTGGCGCCGATGCACTGCAATTCGCCGCGGCTGAGTGCCGGCTTGATAATATTGGAGGCGTCCATCGTGCCTTCGGCCGAACCGGCGCCGACGATGGTGTGCAGCTCATCGATGAAAAGGATGATGTTTTTGGAGCGGCGGATTTCGTCCATGACCGCCTTGATGCGTTCCTCGAATTGGCCACGATATTTGGTGCCCGCAACCATCAACGCGAGGTCGAGCGTGATGACCCGTTTCTCGCGCAGCAATTCCGGCACGTTGCCCTGCGCAATTTCCTGCGCGAGGCCTTCGACGATCGCGGTTTTGCCCACGCCTGCTTCGCCGAGCAGAACGGGATTGTTCTTGGTGCGGCGGCAAAGAATCTGGATGACGCGCTCAATTTCGTTCTTGCGACCAATGACGGGGTCCATCTCGCCTTTGCGGGCGATTTCCGTCAGGTCGCGGCCGAACGCTTTCAACGCGGGCGTCTTGACTTCGCCTTTTTTCTCCGGCGGCGGTTTCTCGCCGGCTTCGGCGGTGGCCTGTTCTTCCTGGCCGGCAAAATTCGGGTCCAACTCCTTCAAAATTTCCTGGCGCGTCTGCTCGATGTCGACATCGAGATTTTTCAACACACGCGCGGCCACGCCGTCGCCTTCGCGGAGCAGGCCGAGGAGAATATGTTCGGTGCCGACGTACGTATGATTGAGGGCCTTGGCTTCCTTGGCGGCGAGCGCGAGGACTTTCTTCACGCGCGGCGTGTAGGGGATGTTGCCGATCATTTTTTGATCGGGGCCGGTGCCCACCTGTTTCTCGACTTCCATGCGGACGGTTTCGAGATCGAGGCCCATTTTCTGGAGGACGTTGACGGCCACGCCCTGGCCTAATTTTATCAGCCCGAGCAGCAAATGCTCAGTGCCGACAAAATTGTGATTGAAGCGGTCGGCTTCCTTCCGCGCCAGCGCGAGCACCTGTTGGGCCCGGGGCGTAAAATTACTCATGCTTTCTTCACTCATACGACTATTTCACAATGCAATATTTTGCCGGTTTGTCCAATCAGTTACTCGCCGACTGCGGCGGCCTTGAAATCGGGCGGCTGACCGGTTTCAATCGCTCGCGCACCATATCCGCACGCAGCAAGTCGCGTTCCTCCGCTGACAGCTTTTCCGAGTGCTGTTTCTGCAAATGCGCCGGCTGCGTCAGGATAAACAGCTCGTCGACCAACGCCCGTTCCACTCCCGGAAAAACCCCCAAATCAACCCCTAAACGCATTAGCGACAGCAGGTTCATGGTTTCCTTGGACGAAATGCTGTGGGCATTCGCCAGGATGCCATAAGCCCGCCCAACGTGGTTGAAGACCATCTTGGCTTTCTTTTCCAGGAGCGTCGCGCGCGCGTTTTCCTCGTGCTCAATGATCTGTCCCAGCACCTTTTCCAAGCGTTCCACGATCCCGTTTTCGGATTCGCCCAGGGTCATTTGGTTCGACACCTGGAAAACATTGCCCAGCGCTTCCGTGCCTTCGCCGTAAAGTCCGCGGACGGCCAGGCCGAGTTTGTTTACGGATTGGATAATGGGATTAATCTGCTCGGCCAGCACCAGCCCGGGCAAATGCAGCATCGCGCTCACGCGAATGCCGGTGCCTATATTAGTAGGGCAGGCGGTCAGGTAACCGAGATCGGGATTGAACGCGTAATCCAGCTTTTTCTCCAGCTCGGAATCCACCTGGTTGATGGCGTTCCACGCGCCGCGGATTTGCAAGCCGGGCCGCAAGGCCTGCATGCGCATGTGATCCTCTTCATTAATCATCACGCACAGCGTTTCCTCGCGATTCAACACCAATCCGCTGCCGGAACTCTTGGCGGCGTGTTCGCGACTGATGAGATGGCGTTCCACCAAAATCTGTTTGTCCAACGTGGAAAGATTGTCCATCGACTCCGCAAAGGAGTCCTTCATTTCCGGCAAGGTCGCGACGGCGGGACGGATCGTGTCGAGAACGCGGACGCGCTCGGGCTTCTTGGCCCAGCCGGGGAAGGCGGCATCCTTGATATTGCGCGCCAGCCGAACGCGGCTCGACATCACGATGCGGTCATGCGGGCCTTTGCGCCGGGCAGTGCTGGCGGGCGGTTCAAGAAATTCATGAATGTTCATTCTGTCGGTCAAATCAGTTAAATCGGTTAAATTGGTTAAAATGTTAAATCGTTAAAAGCTGAATGCCAACCTTCCCGCCATTCAACCCTTTTAACTTATTTAACCCATTTAACGGGTTCAACTCATTCAACCGACAACTCATGCCGCCGGAATGTTGCTCAAGCGCGCGCTCATCTGTTTGATCTCGTCCCGCAACGAAGCCGCCTGCTCGAAATTTTCGTCTTCGACGGCTTTGTTCAGCTTCTTTTGCAACGTCTTCAAGCGGTCGGCGAGCTCGCGGGTCTGGCGCAAAGCTTCGGGAACCTTGCCGATATGCCGCGTGCCCTTGTGCATCGTCTTGAGCAAGCTTTCCAACCCTTCGGCGAACGTCTTGTAACATTCGGGACAGCCCAGCCGGCCGGCCTTCTTGAAATCGGCCTGCGTAAAACCGCAGCGGGGGCATTTTAACTCCGCACCGGAGGACTGCTCCATCTCCTTGGCTGCACCCAACCCCAGCAAAAGATCCGCAAGCTCAAAGCCGACCGGGTCATTCACACCCTTGGTCTTGGAACATTCCTCACACAGATCGACCTTTTGGACCTTGTCCCCATCGATCTTGGTGTAATGAACGGTCGCTTCGCGTTCCTTGCAGATGCAGCACAACATAATCTTCTTATTCGTATATCGGCTCGCCTGAGGCTTTAGTCAAGGAGTGATACTCCCCAACCAACTTCTTCGTCAAGGGGCCGGGCTTGCCATTGCCAATCACTCGGCCGTCGATTTTGACGATCGGCACAATCTCGGCGCCGGTGCCCGTCAGGAAACACTCGTCGGCATTGAACAAATCATACCGCGTCAGGTTCGGTTCGCTCACCGAAAGGCCCGATTCCCGCGCCAGTTCCATCACCACCTGCCGCGTGATGCCGTAAAGGGCTCCGGCTGACAACGGCGGCGTGAACAGTTTGTTGTCTTTGATGATGAAAATGTTGTCGCCCGTGCATTCGGCCACATAACCCTCCGCGTTGAGCATGACGGCCTCTTCGCAACCGGCGTTGTTCGCCTCGATCTTGGCCAGTATGTTGTTCAGATAATTGAGCGACTTGATGGCGGGGTTCAGCGCGCTATGCAAATTCCGCACCGTCGGCACGGTGATGATTTCCATGCCGCGCTGATACAATGCCGGGGGATACAATTGAATCTTGTCCGCGATGCAAATCACGGACGGATTTTTGCAGCGGTTCGGATTCAAGCCGAGCGTGCCGATGCCGCGCGTGACCACGAGCCGGATGTAGCCGTCGCGGATTTTGTTTTGCCGGCAACTCTCGACGACCGCCTGCGAAATTTTTTCGTGCGACATCGGGACGGTCAGCAGGATTGCCTTGGCGGAATAGAACAGGCGATCGATGTGTTCCTTCAGCCGGAACACGCGCCCGTTATAGGCCCGAATGCCCTCGAAAATGCCATCGCCGTACAGAAGGCCGTGATCGAACACCGACACTTTCGCGTCGCGTTCATTGTAGAATTTTCCGTCAATAAAAACTTTCATCAAACAGTTAAGGCAAGCTAGGGGAAAGCCCCCGGTAACGCAAAGCGAATTTTGTGCCGAGACAGCGGTTTGAAGGGGAGGAAGCGGAGGGAGCCGAGAGGCGGCTGCGAAGTGTTTGAATAAGGTCTTCCAAATCCGAAGGTCGAAGGTTGAAATCCGAAAGAATTCCGAAATCCGAAGCCCGAACGAAAACCAGGGTCAAGCCTCCTCCAACCAGTTTCGCGGTGCCGGCCAGAAACGGATCCCGAGATGTCGCCGATTTTCGGATTTCGGAATTGTTTCGGGATTCGGATCTACGCGCTCAGTTCCTTTCAGCAACTTGCGTTTGGTTTGGGGCTTTGGAACTTGAAATTTGGAACTTTTTGTTTTTTGGATGAATATCTTGCCATGCAACGCCTCGGCAAAAATGTTGGCCGGTATCTCGGGGATACCATCGACATCCAGCAAATCCTGCGCGACATCGAACTCGCCGCCCGCGAGCACGGCTGGAATTCCGAGGTTTTCTTCGAGACGCACGATTTGAAATTGTTCGCTCTCACTCGCCGGGGGCAAACTCGAAACTCGAAACTCGAAGCCCGAAACTTTCGCGTTTACATTTCGACCGGCATCCACGGCGACGAACCCGCCGGCCCGCTCGCCGCCTTGAGGCTCCTGCGCGAAAATCAATGGCCGCCCAATCTGGACCTGTGGTTTTGCCCCTGCTTGAATCCCCTCGGCTTCGCGCTCAACTCGCGCGAGAACTCCAAGGGCATCGACTTGAACCGCGATTACCTGAAACCCGTCGCCGAGGAAATCACCGCGCACATCGCCTGGCTCCAACGCCAGCCGAATTTTGATCTGTGCCTGCTGATGCACGAGGACTGGGAATCGCACGGCTTTTATCTCTACGAACAAAATCCGGAAAACCGCCGTGTGCTCGCGGAGCCCATGATTGAAGCCGTCTCCCAAGTCTGTCCGGTCGATCCGAACGAGCTCATCGAAGGCCGCCCCGCGCGGAATGGCATCATCCGCCCGAACCTTGATCCCAAGAGCCGTCCACAATGGCCCGAGGCGTTTTATTTGATCACTTACAAGACCCGCCAGAGCTACACGCTGGAAGCACCTTCAGATTACCCGTTGGAAACCCGTGTGAATGCCCTGGTCGCGGCGGTGAGAGCCGGGGTGGATGTGATTAGTCAATAAACGGACAAGGGGATTACGATCTGCCAAACCCGAAGACCGAAGGCCGAAATCCGAGAGAATTCCGAAATCCGAAGTCTGAATTGTTGGTACAACCGGTCGGACGCATTTGCCTGAGGACCGCCCGCCGTGTTGCTGCCGGTAGGTCGGCCGTTTCGGATTTCGGATTTCGAACTTCGGATTTGCGGCTGTCTATTTCAGCATCTTGGCCAACGTCGGCTCCATCGCCTCCGCCCAGAGCTCATATCCATGTTCATTCGGATGCAGAAAATCAGGCATGATGCTGGCCGGCACTTTGCCATCCGGGCCGAGGAAAACATGATTGATATCCAGGAATGTGATCATCCGGTGGTGGCCGAGCTTGGCGATGCGTTTGTTTACCTGGCGAATCGTGTCGATCTGCTTCGGCGTATCGGTCGGGCGGTTGCGCGGGAAAATGGCGAGCAGCAGGATTTTGGATTTCGGACATTTCTCGCGCATGACCGCGACGATTTGCTCCACGCCTTCCGCGATCTGGTCCGGCGAATCGGAGCCGCTGTTGTTGGTGCCGATCATCAGCACGATGACTTTCGGATCAATGCCGTCGAGTTCGCCGTTTTCAATGCGCCAGAGAACGTGCTGGGTGCGATCCCCGCTGATGCCGAAATTGGCGGCGTGACGCGAACCGTAAAACTTCTGCCAGACGTTTTTTCCACGACTGCGCCAAAAATCCGTGATGGAATCGCCCATGAAGAGAAGATCGATGTTGCCGGCTTTGGCTTGTTGAACAAACCCCTCATGCCGCGCCACCCAGCCCGACGAACGCGGGACTGGAGTCGTGGCCGGGTTGTTGACGGAGATTTTTGGCGAATGGGTTTCGTGGGTAGCACAACCCCAGGCGAGCAATACAGGGAGAAGGAACGCAAGGAATTTCTTCATGCGGGGAAATATAGAGAGACGAGTCGGTCGGAACAAGATTCAAGGTGACAAGGTGTGTGGGACTCGCGCATGCATAGGAGCGCGGCTGTGCTGAAAGCGAGCCGCAGCGGCGCGAAGATTCAGCAAAACACGCTGGCTGCGATCTCGAGCAACGTTGCTGCGGCTGGTTTTCGACACAAGCCGCGCTTCGAGGATGGTGCAACCTGTCTTGACCTTCCCGCGTCTGAATCCAAGAATTGAGTAATTTAAAAACCCCTATGTTGTCACTGAATTGTTGGCATCTGAAACATTTCCTCACCCCGGCGCTGTTTGCACTCGGTCTCGTCGCTTTCACTCCATTCATTCGCGCCGCCGACAAACCGCCGTTTGACATCGTCGCGATCGAGCGCCCGCGTATCATGGCCAAGGCGGCGGAATATTTGTCCGAACAACCCGTCACCGTTACCGCCTCGCATTCGCCGCGCAGCGCGGGTGGATTGCACGATTACTTTTCCGAAGGCGATTATTGGTGGCCGGACCCGAAAAATCCCGACGGCCCCTACATTCAGCACGACGGCCTCTCGAACACGAACAATTTCGTCGCGCATCGCCATGCCATGGTTCGCTTCAGCGACATCGTCGCGACGATGACCTCGGCTTACATCCTGACCAGCGACGAAAAATATGCCCAGCACGCCGTGCAACACATCAAGGCCTGGTTCGTGGATGACGCGACGAAGATGAATCCGAATTTGCTCTACAGCCAGGCCATCCATGGCCGATACACTGGCCGCAGCATCGGGGTGATCGATACGATTCATCTTGTGGAAGTCGCGCGCAGCGTGGAGTTGCTGAAAAATTCGCCGTCGTTTTCTGCCAAGGATTACGAAGCGGTGAAAGGTTGGTTTCGCGATTATTTGACCTGGCTGACGACGCATCCTTACGGCAAAGAGGAGCGTGCGGCGAAGAACAATCACGGCATCTGCTGGTCGATGCAGGCAGCGGAGTTCGCGCGGTTGACTGGCAACGAGGACGTGCTGAACTGGGTGCGGCACCAATTCAAAACTGTCTATCTCACGCGCAACATGGATACGAATGGCGGTTTTCCTCTGGAACTGGCGCGGACGAAACCGTACGGTTATTCTTTGTTCGTGATTGATGCCATGGCAGGCATCGCGCAGATCGCCTCCACGCCGACGGACAATTTGTGGACGTATCAGACGCCGGATGGCCGGGGCATGGCGAAGGGTTTGGAATTTATTTTTCCCTATATCGCTGATAAATCGAAGTGGCCTTACAAGCACGACGTGCTGTATTGGGATGACTGGCCGATGCGCCAGCCATGCCTGCTTTTCGGCGGCATCGCGCTGGACAAACCGGAATATCTGGAAGTCTGGAAAAAATTGAAAGCGGACTCCGATGTGGCCGAAGTGAAGCGCAACCTGCCGTTGCGACATCCGTTGCTGTGGGTTGGGCCGATGAAACCGCTGGTTACCAAATGACATGAAACGAATCTATCCATTGCTCATTGCCGCTGTATCCTGCGCGCTGATGTATGGCTGCGCCAGTTCCGGAGTGGAGAAGGTCCCGAAGGACTGGCAATACGAAGCCGCTCCCGTATTCGATGAGTTCGACTCCGCCAGCATTGTCAACGATGCCAAAAAGCTTCTCGGTTATCACAGCGATGTCGAAGTCATGACAATGAATTCGGAATTGTCGGACGAAGACATCATCGGATTGACCGGGCAATTATTGGAGGCGCGCAAGCAGGGAAAGCCGGTCGTTTGCATCAGCCGGCACATGGGGCTGATCGGCAACGCCATCGAGCGCGCGCTGAAACGGTTTCCTAATGCCCAGTTCATCGGCATGAGGCTCGTGGTTGCCGCGCCGAATGCGCCGTCGAAGATTTTTGAGGATGCGCTCGCGGAGCGGAATATCGAGTATCATTATATGAAAGTGGCGCCGGCCGGGCCGTACGGGCGCGAGCGATCGAAGTAGAAACGCGCTCCGCAATGAAAAGCGCCGGGGGGCCGGCGCGGTCCGGGACGCTGGCGCGAAGTCTCCGGCTCCGGAAGTTGCGAAGCGTCCCGGAGTGCGGCGGCCCTCCGCCGCTTTGGGCAAACGGCGGCCAGCGCTTCAGCTCGGAAGTTTCAATGACGATACCGTGAGAATGAAAATAATCGTCGCGTATTTCGCATTCAGCACGCGAGGAGTTTTGGACGATGGCGATGGTGGACGATCCGCGATGGGTTGCTGAAATTGCGTGCCGCATTCGGCGCAGAATACCGAAACGTCTTCATTCTCGCGGCCACAGTAATCGCAAGACTTCATCCGAAGAACCCAACCCTAAACACTCCGGCGCAGGAAATCCGCAAAAAATTCGGGCCGATTCCATTTTTTAGAATCGGCCCGTGCTGGAATTATTTTTTTAAGAATTACTTCTTTGCCGCTTCGTAATGTTTCGCGACTTCGTTCCAGTTCACGACGTTCCAGAACGCTTTGAGGTAATCACCGCGTTTGTTCTGGTACTTCAGGTAGTAGGCATGTTCCCAGACGTCCACGCCGAGGATCGGCGTGCCTTCCGCGCCGGAGATGGATTTGCCCATGAGCGGATTGTCCTGGTTGGCGGTGGAGACGACTTCCAGTTTGCCGTTGTTGACGACGAGCCAGGCCCAGCCGCTGCCGAAACGGGTCGCGCCGGCGTTTTCAAATTTGGCTTTGAAATCATCGAAGCTGCCGAAGGTGGCCTTGATGTCGTCGGCGAGTTTGCCGGTGGGCGCGCCGCCGGCTTTGGGGCCGAGGATGCGCCAGAAGAACGAGTGATTCCAATGGCCGCCGCCGTTGTTGCGCACCGGGCCTTTGATGGCGTCCGGCACTGAAGACGAAAGCGCCTTGCACAAATCATCGATGGATTTGGATTCGAGAGCGGCGTTGCCGGCGATGGCTTTGTTGACATTATCCACGTAGGCTTTGTGATGGCGATCGTGGTGAATTTCCATGGTCGTCGCGTCGATATGCGGCTCGAGCGCGTTATTGGGGAAGGGAAGAGGAGGTAATTCGTATGCCATAATAGTTTCCAATTAATTGTTCAATTTCACGGGTCAAGTCGAGGGCAAATTGCTTCACTCTCCTCGGAAAATCAAGTGTGGATGATTTTTGGCGCAGGCGGACGAATGCGAATGTAGCGCAATTTTTCAAACTGCTGTATCGCGGTTTATAATCCGCTTCGTGTGAAAATTACCTACGCCTGAAGAGAACGACGGCGGTTGCCGAATGCAATTCGGCGATACAGCAGAATATAATTCTGCGCTACATTTGGCCGCGCGAGCTTTGGGCTGCGCCGGCAGAGCGCTGCTGAACATTCCACGATTGTTTTCACGATAAAAAGTGGTGTCGGCGCTACGCTCTGCCACCGCAGTCCATATTCGCGTCAACCGTCGATCTTAGGTGGCGATTGACGTAAATCGATTCTTCAATAATTTATCGCACGTGAGACACAAACCGCGCGCGTTGGCATTCGTATTTTTTGTTGTTCTGTTTTTATGGAGCATGGCCCGCGCCGCAGATCCTGCCGTTGATTATCTTAATCCAAAAAACTTCACCGGCACCATCTACGCTGACGAGAGTTTGAAACATGAACTGTTCACCTTTCGCCGGACGGCGACGACTTCTGGCTCCACGATCAATGTCCTGCGCGATTTCAATTTGCCGGATGGCAAACTCGCGGCGCGCGAGCGCGTGACGTACGAAAACGGCCAGTTAAAATCGTTTCAATTGGATGAACCGCAGAAAGGCGCGAAAGGCAGCGCAGTCGTTCAATCGGAGGGCGGCGAAGCGAAATTGGTCTTCAATTATACCGAAGGCGGCACGACCAAAACTGGCAGCGAAAAATTCCTCAGCGATATCCTCACGAGCGACATGGTTGGGCCCTACATTGCGGCGCATTGCGATGAATTGACGAAAGGCGAAAGCGTCAAGTGCCGGCTGATTTCCGTCTCGCGCGCGGAGACGGTTGGGTTCAAGTTCTTCAAAGAATCGGATGCCACGTGGCAGGGAGTACCGGTGATGATGGTGCGAATGCAACCGACCAGCATCATTATCGCGCAAATAGTGGCGCCGCTGCATTTCGTGGTCGAGAAGGCCGCGCCGCACCGCGTGCTGCAATACACCGGCCGCACGACGCCGTGCATTTTGAAAAATGGAAAATGGGAAGACTTGGACGCAGTGACGGTGTTTGACTGGAAGTGAGCGTTGGTCGAAGGTGGGGGAACCGCCCCAGAGACAATGCGCCTGCGTGCGGGTAAGCGTTTTTTACAACATGGCCAAACCGGAGAGTCGCGCTGCACCTGAGGACCTGGATCCGCTCTGGTACAAGAGCGCAATTATTTATGAAGTGCCCGTCCGCGCGTTTTTCGACAGCAACGCCGATGGCATCGGAGATTTTCGCGGGCTGACGCAAAAACTGGATTACATCCAGGACCTCGGCGTCACGGCCTTGTGGCTGCTCCCGTTTTATCCTTCGCCGCTGAAGGACGACGGTTACGACATCGCGGATTATTATTCCATCAACCCCATTTACGGCACGCTTTCGGATTTCAAGGCGTTTATGCGTGAAGCGAAAGTCCGAGGGTTGCGGGTCATCACCGAGCTGGTGCTGAACCACACCTCGGACCAGCATCCGTGGTTTCAGCGTTCGCGCCGCGCGCCCAAGGGAAGCAAGGACCGGAATTTTTATGTCTGGAGCGACGCGCCCGAGAAGTACAAGGAGGCGCGAATCATCTTCAAGGACTTCGAGCCGTCCAATTGGACGTGGGACCCGCTGGCGCGGCAATATTATTGGCATCGGTTTTATTCGCATCAACCGGATTTGAACTTCGACAACCCGGCCGTGCACCGCGAAATCCTGCGGATTTTCGAATTCTGGATGGATCTGGGCGTGGACGGTTTCCGGCTCGATGCGGTGCCGTATCTTTACGAGCGGGAAGGGACTTCGTGCGAAAGTTTGCCGGAGACGCACAATTATTTGAAGCAGTTGCGCGCGCATCTCGATGCGAAATATGGGGACCGCATGTTGCTCGCCGAGGCAAATCAATGGCCGGAGGAGGCGGTCACGTTTTTTGGCGCGGGCAAGGGCGATGAGTGCCATATGGCCTTTCATTTTCCATTAATGCCGCGGTTATTCATGGCGGTGCGGTTGGAGGACCGCATTCCGATCACCGACATTTTGGACCAGACGCCGCAAATTCCCGAGACCAGCCAATGGGCGCTCTTTCTGCGCAATCACGACGAATTGACGCTCGAAATGGTCACGGACGAAGAGCGCGATTACATGTATCGCGTCTATGCGAGCGAGGTAAAGGCGCGCCTGAATCTCGGCATCCGCCGCCGGCTCGCGCCGCTGCTGAAGAACGATCGCAAGCGCATCGAATTGCTCAACCTGCTGCTCCTGTCGCTGCCGGGCACGCCGGTAATTTATTATGGCGACGAGATCGGCATGGGTGACAACATTTTTCTCGGAGATCGCAACGGTGTGCGAACGCCAATGCATTGGAGCGCGGACAAGAACGCAGGCTTTTCACGTTGCACACCGCAGGCGATTTACGCGCCGATCATCCTGGACCCGGAATATCATTATGAAGCGGTGAACGTCGAAACGCAGCAGAACAACCAGCATTCGTTGCTCTGGTGGACGCGGCGCGTGCTGGCTTTGCGCAAGCGCTGGAAGGTGTTTGGGTTTGGCTCACTGCAGTTTGTGCAACCGGAAAACCGGAAAGTGCTCGCGTTCATTCGCCGGCATGAGGATCAAACCGTGCTCGTGATCGCGAATCTCTCGCGGTTTCCGCAACCGGTGGAGCTGGATCTGTCGGCCTTTCAGGGGTACATGCCGGTGGAACTGTTCGGTCGCACCGAATTTCCGCCGATCGGCGCCGCGCCGTACCCGTTCACGATGAGCCCGCACAGCGCGCTGTGGTTTTCGCTGGAGCCGGTTGCCGAACGCCAGGAGGCGGATCTTTCCGGCCGGCTTTGCAAAATGCTGGTGGCGGAGGAAAATTGGGAGGAGTTGGTTGTCGGCAAGGAGCGCGATGAATTGGAAGTTTGCCTCCCGTCGTTTCTCCAGCAACGCCGCTGGTTCACGAACAAGGGAGAAATAAAGTCGGCGCGCATCCGTGACTTGATGGCCCTTCCGCGACATTCCGAGCTGCATTTTGCCGCCATCGTCACGGCCGATTACGCGCAGAGCGAGCCGGAGGAATATTTTCTGCCGCTTGCGTTCGCTTCCGGCGCGCAAGCGGAGCACCTGGAGAAAGACACGCCTGCCTTCGTGTTCGCGCGCGAGCACATTCAGCGGCCAAACATCGACGGCGTGATCTACGACGCGTCGGCGGGTAAGGATTTTGGCGTGGCGTTGTTTGAATTGATCGCCCGGCGCCGGACCATCAGCAGCGAACATACGGCGGCCTCGCTGTCGGGTTGGGCGGTTTCCACGCTGCGGGGGCCGATTCCGGAACCTTCGGCGGCGCGCACGGAGGAGCGGAACACAATCGTCGTCTATGGCGACAAATATATTTTGAAACTATTCCGCCGCCTCGAATCCGGAATGCACCCGGCGCTGGAATCGGCGCGGTTTCTGGCGGACAAAAATTTTCAGAATGTGCCGCCGCTTTTTGGCGCGCTCGAACTGGAACGTCCCGACGGCGAACACACCTGCGTCGGCATCCTCAGCGGCTTTGTTCCCAATGCCACGCGCGGGTGGGAGTTCACGCAGGACGCCTTGCGGCGATATTATGAACGCGTCCGGACCTTGCCCAGCCTGCCGCCGCCGGACGCGAGCGTGAACTCGCTGGTTGAATTGGCGGCAAAAGGCGGCTCCGACGCCGCGGTCGAGACGATTGGGACCTATTTTGAATCGGCGCGCCTGCTGGGCCAGCGGGTCGGCGAATTGCACCTCGCGCTTTCCTCCGACCCGGACAATCGCGATTTCGCGCCGGAACCGTTCACGCCTTTTTATCAGCGTTCGTTGTATCAATCGCTGCGAAACCATCTGGCGTTTCACTTTCGAATCCTTCGGCGCGAACTCAAGAGACTCTCGGACAACGCGCGTCCGCTGGCAGAAAAAGTCCTGGGCATGCAGGACGCGATCCTGGCGCGATACCGCGCAGTCCATCAGACGCCGATGACGGCGATGAGAATTCGTTGCCACGGTAATTTTCATCTCGGCCACGTCCTCCACACCGGAAAGGATTTTTACATCATCGATTTCGAAGGCGAACCCGGCTGGACCTTGAGCCAGCGCCGGATCAAACGCAGCCCGTTGCGGGACATCGCGGGCATGATCCGCTCTCTGCATTACGTTTCGGACGTCGCGTTGCGGCAGCATGCGGAAACCGGGAACCTGAATGCGGACCAGCTTCGCGCCTTGCAACCATGGGCGCGGCATTGGGAAACCCAGATCAGCGCGGATTTTCTCGGCGCTTACCTGAAGGTCATCGGAAAAACGGAACTGCTGCCGAAAACGAAGGCCGGACTGGCGGCGTTGCTGGAGGCATTTTTGCTAGACCAGGCAGTCATCGAAATGAGCCGGGAACTTCAACATCGCGCCGAAGTCATTCGCGTGCCGTTGGAGGGCATTCTGCACATCATCGCGCCGGCGGAGTGTCCATGAAGATCGATCGGCAACTGCGCCAGCTCGCCGGCTTGAATGGCGTTCAAACCTCCTTTGTCGACGCCGCCAACCAACGTCAAGCCGCGACGCCGGAAGTTCTGGCTGGCGTGCTTGCAGCGCTGGGCGTGCCCGCTTCGAACGAAGCAGAAATCCGCGATAGTTTGCGCGCCAGCCGTTTGAGGCCTTTTCGCCGCGGGATTGAACCGGTGATCGTTGCCTGGGAGAAGCGAGATACAAAAATCACTTGCCATTTGCCGCCGAAACTCGCAAGCAAGCGGTTGAAGATTGGGCTTCAGTTTGAGGGTGGGCGCGAAGAGGAACTTGCCGCACCAGCGCGAGCAATCGGGACGCGTGAGATGGAAAGGGAGCGCTTCACTAGCAGGGAATTTCATCTGGGAAAATTGCCTTTGGGTTATCACACGCTGGAAATTGTCGCTGGCAACTCGAGTTATCGCACCTTGATCCTCTCGGCGCCGGTGAAGAGCTTTGCCGATGCGTCGAAGGGGAAGAGATGGGGCGCGTTTTTGCCGATGTATGCGGCGCATTCCAAGGCGAGCTGGGGCGCGGGAAATGTTTCCGATTGGGAACGGCTGTCTCAATGGATTGGCTCGCAAGGCGGCACCGTGGCGGGCACGCTGCCCTTGCTGGCCGGTTTCCTGGACTATCCGATTTGTGAACCGAGCCCGTACTCGCCGGCCAGCCGGCTGTTTTGGAATGAATTTTATTTGGACATTACGAAAATTCCGGAGTTCGCATCCTGCCGCGAAGCCCAAAAACTCGTCGCTTCGAAAAAATTTCAAAATCGGCTGCGATGCTTTCGGCGCGACGAAATCATTGATTACCGTGAACAATGGGCGGCGCGCCGAAGCGTGCTGGAATTGCTCGCGAAATATTTTTTCTCCAAAGCCTCTCCGCGCCGGGCTGAATTCGAGCAATTCCTGAGGGAGCGTCCGGATGTGAACGAATATGCCGCCTTCCGCGCCACGTGCGAAAAGCTGAAAACCTCCTGGCAAAACTGGCCGCAGCGCTTGCGCGAGGGGCGCTTGCGTGAAAACGATTACGCCGCAGCCGCGCGGCGATTTCATTTGTATGTCCAGTGGCTGGCCCATGGGCAGATGGCCGAACTGGTGCGGCGCAGCGAGCAAAACGGAGTCGAGCTGTACCTGGACCTGCCGTTGGGCGTGAATCCGGATGGCTACGATGTGTGGCGCGAGCGCGACAGCTTTGCGCTGGGCGCCAATGCAGGCGCTCCGCCGGATTTATTTTTTTCGAAGGGACAGGATTGGGGATTCGCGCCGTTGCATCCGCGGCGCATCCGGGAACTGGGCTACCGTCATGTGCTGGATTTTCTGCGGTTCCAGATGCAGCACGCGCGGCTGTTGCGAATCGATCACGTGATGGGATTGCATCGGCTTTACTGGGTGCCGCGCGGTTTCGAAGCGCGGCAGGGGACCTATGTGAATTATCCGGCCGAAGAGTTGCATGCGATTTTCAATTTGGAATCGCGCCGCCATCGGACGCGGCTCGTCGGAGAAAATCTCGGGACGGTGCCGAAGGAAGTGAATCGCGCGATGGCGCGGCACGGATTGCTTGGAATGTATGTCACACAGTTCGAGCAACGGCTCGAACCCGAGGCAGCCCTTGCGAAGCCACCCAAACTTTCGGTCGCGAGCCTGGACACGCACGACACGCCGATGTTTGCCGCGTTCTGGCCGGGGGATGATCTGCTGGAACGGGTTCGGCTTGGTTTGCTGCGTTCGGACGAACTCAAAGCCGCGAAAGCGGATCGAAAGCAATTGAATGCCGCGCTGGCGGCATTTTTGAAAAAGCAAACGTTTCTAAAAACACGCAAGGCCGGCGCGCGGGAAGTCCTGGGTGCGCTGCTGGCCTGGCTGAAGGCGCAGGGGCCGGAAATCGTGCTGGTGAGTCTCGAAGATTTGTGGCTGGAGAAACGTCCGCAAAACGTCCCGGGCACGTCAACCGAACATCCAAACTGGCGTCGCAAAGCGCGGCTCACGTTGGAGGAGTTGTTTCACGACCAGCGTTTGTCTCGGCTGCTGCCCACTTGAGGGCACAGGGCAGGAAGCTCAATCAACTTGATCCATTCGGATTTCATTTTGAGATTGCCTACTTTCGAACATTCGAATATACGTAATCGTATGCCGAAAAACGCACTGGCCCCCGAACATTTCGACGCGCTGCGGAAGTTCAAGGCTGGAATCTTCAAGATTCTGGCGCACCCGACGCGCATTCATGTCATTGAGACATTGCGAGAGCGCGAACTCTCGGTGGGGGCGATTCTGGAACACGTGCGGGTAGAGCCAGCCAATTTGTCCCAACATCTGTCGGTCCTGCGGCAGGGCCATCTGGTGGTGACGCGAAAAGATGGCAACCAGGTGCTTTACTCGCTGCGCGACCCGTTGCTGACGCAAGTCCTGGACGCGATGCGCCAGTACTTTCAAAAACATTTTGAGGACTCCATCGAGATGTTGAAGCAAATGGAGCAGACCCACTAGCCAACGGGATGAACTTCAAGGCCGCTTTTCGCCCGAAACTCCTGGACACACTGAAGGGGTGTAGCCGAGCTGACCTCCGCGCTGATTTCATCGCTGGCGTGACCGTGGGCATTGTTGCTCTTCCGCTGGCGATGGCTTTTGCCATTGCCTCGGGCGTCACGCCGCAGGCGGGCATTTTTACGGCCGTCATCGCCGGAATTCTTGTTTCGAGCCTGGGCGGCACAAAAGTTTCCATCGGCGGGCCGACGGGCGCGTTCATTGTCATCCTGTACGGTATTTACGCCAGGTACGGCGCCGAAAACCTGGCCATTTGCACGATTCTTGCCGGCTTTTTGCTCCTGATCATGGGTTTTGCTCGGTTGGGGACGATGATCAAGTACATTCCCTATCCGGTCACTGCGGGGTTCACGAGTGGGATCGCTGTTCTCATCTTTAGCACACAGATCAAGGATTTCTGCGGTCTAACGGTGGACAAGGTGCCCTCAGATTTCATTGAGAAAATGAAAGTGCTGGTCGAGCACTTGAATAGTTTTCAATGGCCGACGCTGCTGCTGGCTGGCGCGTCGCTGGCCATTATCAAATTGTGGCCGGGCAAATGGCAGAGGCGCGTGCCCGGATCGATCATTGCCCTGATCCTTGCGACGGCAGCGGTGGCGATCTTTCATCCTTCGGTGGAAACCATCGGCTCGAAGTTCGGCGGCATCCCGCAAGGGTTGCCGGCGCCGCATCTGCCGAAGTTTTCCTGGGATAATATCCGCCATCTGATTCAACCGGCAGTGACCATTGCGTTACTGGCCGCGATCGAATCGCTTCTCTGTGCCGTGGTGGCCGATGGAATGATAGATGACCAGCACGACTCGAACCAGGAGTTGATGGCCCAGGGGATCGCCAATATCGTGAGCCCGATCTTTGGCGGCATTGCGGTCACCGGTGCCATTGCGCGCACTGCCACGAATGTCAAATGCGGCGGGCGTACGCCCGTGGCCGGCATCATCCATGGCGTGACGCTGCTGGCGATCATCCTCATTGCGGCGCCGCTGGCGAAATTCATCCCGCTCGCTGCGTTAAGCGCCGTGCTCATCAATGTGTCATTGAATATGGGCGAATGGCACAATTTCAGCCGCTTGCGCAAATGGCCGCGCAGCGATGCCGTCGTTTTCCTCGCCACGTTCAGTCTGACGGTCATCATCGATCTTACGGTAGCGGTGGAAACAGGAATGGTTCTGGCGGCGATGCTTTTTATCAAGCGAGTCTCCGACACCACTCAAATCACCGCGGTGGACGAGCGCACCGAAACGGAAGGTTCGCATCACTCGCTCATCGGGAAGGAGGTTCCAGAGGGAGTGATGGTGTATCGGATATTTGGCTCGTTCTTTTTTGGCGCGGCGGACAAATTGGAGAGTTCCCTCAAGCGGATGAAGCAGGAGCCGGACGTGCTGATCCTTCGCATGAGAAAGGTTCTGGCCATGGATGCAACGGGCCTGAACGCGCTGGAAGACCTGTACGAACGGCTGCGAAGGCATCACAAACATCTCATTCTGAGCGGTCCTCACACGCAGCCGTTGTTCATGATGACCAAAGCGGGCTTTCTCTCCGAATTGGGAGAGGAGAACGTCTGCGCGAACTTGGATTTGGCTCTCGCGCGTGCCCGTGAAATGCTCCAGGAACGTTTGCAGGCTCCCGCTCGATCGAAGATGGTCCCCACCGAAAATCAGGCTCCTCAAGCCTGAACCGTCGGGAGCAACTTAGGAAAGCTTAAGGCTGCCATCCCACCCAGGTGTTGCAGGGATTTGCCGCTGGGGACTTGCACCCATTGTGAATTTCGAGGAGTGCTACAAGATTTACTTATATGTCGAGGTTGATTTGTATTCACGGGCATTTTTACCAGCCGCCCCGTGAAAATCCCTGGCTGGAATCAGTTGAATTGCAGGATTCCGCCGCCCCCTGGCACGATTGGAACGAACGCATCACGGTGGAATGTTACGCGCCCAATGCCGCCGCGCGCATCCTCGACGGCGACGGCAAGATCGAAAACATCATCAGCAACTATTCCAAAATCAGCTTCAATTTCGGGCCGACCTTGCTGGCGTGGATGAAGGACCGCATGCCGCAGACGCACGATGCCATCGTGGCGGCGGATAGATTAAGCCGTGAACGATTTTCCGGGCACGGCTCCACGATGGCGCAGGTTTACAATCACATGATCCTGCCGCTGGCGAATCCGCGCGACAAGTTCACGCAAATTTATTGGGGCATTCGTGATTTCGAATACCGGTTTGGCCGCAAGCCGGAAGGCATGTGGCTGTCGGAAACCGCCGCGGACACCGAAACCCTGGACGCGCTGGCCCAGCAGGGGATTTCGTTCACGATCCTGTCGCCTTACCAGGCGAGCCATGCCCGGAAAATCGGCGATCGCCGATGGAAGGATGTGAACGGCGCAAAGATCGACCCGAGCCGCGCCTATCGCGTGAAGCTGCCCGCCGGCCGGAACATGAACGTCTTTTTTTACGATGGGCCGCTGTCACAGGCGGTGGCTTTTGAAAAGTTGCTGGTCAGCGGCGAGCGTTTCGCCAATCGCATCACGGGCGCGTTCAATGACGACCGCGATTGGGAGCAATTGGTGCACCTGGCCACCGACGGCGAGTCGTACGGGCATCATCACAAGCACGGCGAAATGGCGCTGGCCTATGCGCTGCAATATATCGAAAAAAATAATCTCGCGACGCTGACGAATTACGGCGAATACCTGGAGAAACACCCGCCGCAACACGAGGCGCGGATTCATGAGAAGAGCGCGTGGAGTTGTTCGCATGGAGTGGGGCGCTGGATGACGGATTGCGGCTGCAACAGCGGCGGGCACGGCGATTGGAACCAACAATGGCGCGCGCCTTTGCGCGAGGCGCTGGATTGGTTGCGGGACGAAATCGCGCCGAAATACGAAGCCAAGGCGGCCGAGTTGTTGCGCGATCCGTGGGGCGCGCGCAATGAATACATCGGAGTCATCCTGGATCGGACGCCGGAGAGCCGCCAAAAATTTTTCGAATCCCAAGCCAAACGGCCGCTTGAAGACGCGGAGAAAGTCACCGTTTTCAAACTGCTCGAAATGCAGCGCCACGCGATGCTGATGTATACGAGCTGCGGGTGGTTTTTTGACGAGCTTTCAGGCATTGAAACGGTGCAGGTCATCCAATACGCCGCGCGAGTCATTCAACTGGCGAACGAAATTTTCGGGCAGGATTTTGAGCCGGCATTCCTCGAACGGCTCGAAAAAGCGAAGAGCAACCTTCCCGAACATCGCGATGGCAGGCTGATTTACCAGAAATTCGTGAAGCCCGCGATGATTGATTGGCCCAGGGCGGCGGCGCATTACGCGATCAGTTCGGCCTTCCAGGAATATGGGAAAGTCACGCGCGTGTTCTCATTCACCTTCGAGGACGAGCAGCGGGAATTTTTTGCGACCGGCAAAACGAAACTGTCCGTCGGGCGCGTGCGCATGACCTCCGAAATCACGCAGGAATCCGAGGTGCTCTCCTACAGCATTCTTTACATGGGCGAGCACAACCTCATTGGCGGCGTATGCAAGTTTACATCGGATGAGGCCTACCGGGCGGCCTTGAAGGAAATCACGGATGTTTATCACGCGGCGGATTTTCCGCAAGTCATCCGGCTGATTGACCAGCATTTCGGCAGCCCGTCTTACACGTTGAAATCGTTGTTCAAGGATGAGCAGCGGAAGATTCTGGATGGAATCGTCGCCACGGCGCGCGAGGATTTGGAAGGGCGCTTCCGCCTGATCACGGAACGATACGCGCCGTTGATGAAATTTTTGGAAAGCGCCGGGGCGCCGTTGCCGGGCGGTTTGCAAACGGCGTGGGACCTCACGTTGCGCGGTGACATTCGCCGTCAATTGGCCAACGGCCACACGGATCTAGGGCATTTGAAAACGTTGATCCAGGAAGCCCAGCCGCGCGGCACTGAAGTGCTGAATGCCGACATCAGTTACGCCGCAAAAAACCGGATGGAACGATTGATGCAGAAAATCGCGGAAAAGCCTGAAGACGTGAATCAGGTGAAGGAGTTGGAGGAAATCGCCCGGTTGTTGATGCCGCTGCCCATCGGGTTGAACCTCGCCGAAGTGCAGAATACGTATTGGCATTTGAAACAAACGGCGCTGCCGGAATTCGCGCGCCGGGCCGGCAATGGCGACGCGGCTGCGAAGGAATCACTCGACGAGCTCCTGGCATTGGGAGAGAAACTCGGCTTTGCGCCGCAGGCGCTCGAACTAAAAGCGTAACGGTAGAGACGCCGCGCTGCGGCGTCGCGTCCGCGTTCAGCGGACGGAAGGAAATTCCCGAAGGTTTTATATGATTTGTTGCGCCGCTCAATGCGGCGCGGACAGCGCTGCGCGCTGCCCCTGCCAAAAAATGAAACGGATACCTTCTGCCACGTATCGACTGCAATTCAATCGCGGATTTACGTTCCGCGAGGCGAGAGGCATTTTGGAATACCTGGAGGAGTTGGGGATTTCGGACATCTACGCCTCGCCGCTGTTTGAAGCCGGCCCGCAAAGCACTCACGGTTACGACACCTGCTGCTTCGGCAAAACCAATCCCAACCTCGGCTCCACGGAAGAGTTCGATGGCTTAGCCGGGGATTTGAAGGCGCGCGGCATGGGGCTCTTGCTCGACGTGGTGCCGAATCACATGAGCGCCACGCTGTCAAATCCGTGGTGGCTCGACGTGCTGCGCAACGGACGGGAATCGAAATACGCGCCATTTTTCGACGTCGACTGGCAGCCGGAAAATCCCGCGTTGCGGAACAAAATTCTTTTGCCGGTGCTGGAAGGTCATTACGGCAAAGTTCTGGAAAGCGGAAAATTGCGGCTGACTTTTCAGGATGGCAATTTTTTCATTGCGTATTATGACCGCAATTTTCCCGTGAATGCGGCATCGCTGGATAAATTGAGCGGGTCTGAGCCGCAGCAAATTCTGGAGGAACTCAATGGAAAGCCGGACGACGCGCGCTCATTCGCCCAACTAGATGCGCTCATCCAGCGACAGCATTATCGGCTGGCTTATTGGCGAGTCGCTTCCGAAGAGATCAATTACCGCCGGTTTTTCGATGTCACGGAGATGGTGGCCTTGAAAATGGAATTGCCGGAGGTTTTTCGCGAAACGCATCGGCTGATTTTCGAATGGCTCAACGCCGGCAAGATCACCGGATTGCGGATCGATCACCCGGACGGCTTGTGGAATCCGAAGGAGTACTTGGAACGGCTGCAAAAAGAAGGGCCGCGGTATATCCTCGTGGAAAAAATTCTGTCCGGGAACGAACCGTTGCCAGCGGATTGGCCGGTGGACGGAACCACCGGCTACGATTTTTTGAACCGGATGAACGGATTGTTTGTGGACGGCGCGAATGCGGATGCCTTGGAGGCATTTTACCGTGAGTTCACTGGCTGCAACACGACTTTCGAGCAGATCGTTTACGAGAGCCGCAAACAAGTGCTGGAGCGTTCGTTCGCGAGCGAACTGAATTCATTGACGCATCGGCTCGCGACGGTAGCCGCCAAGACCCCCAGCGGACGCGATTTTACGTTCACCGAATTGCGCCGTGCGACAGTCGAAATCATCGCGAGCTTTCCAGTGTATCGGACCTACATCACGAATGCCGTTGATAAAGTTTCGGAACAGGATCAGGAGGTGATTCGTACCGCAATGAAGGAGGCACGCAAACGGAACGAGCGCGACGTCGAGGCAATGCAGTTCATCGAACGAATTCTGCTGTGCGAGAGGGCTGGTGAATTGGCCGAAAGCGCTGTGAAAGCCGCGCGCGAGTTCGTGATGAAATTCCAGCAACTCACCGGGCCGGCCATGGCGAAGGGTTTGGAAGACACGGCATTTTATCGCTTCAACCGGCTGATTTCGCTCAATGAAGTCGGCGGCGATCCGGGGCACTTTGGCGTCAGCTTGACGGAATTTCATGATGCGAACAGCATCATCGCCAAAAACTGGCCGCACACGCTGCTGGCTTCGGCCACGCACGATACGAAGCGCGGCGAGGACGTGCGGGCACGGCTGAATATCTTGTCGGAAATGCCCGCGGAATGGCGCGAAGCAGTGAAACGCTGGGCGGCACTGAATCGAGGAAAAAAAACCATGGCCGGAGACGCGCCGGACGCGAACGATGAATGGTTGCTTTATCAAACACTCGTGGGCGCCTGGCCGGAAAATGGAGAGCGCCCAAACGAGCGGAAAAATTTCCGCGAACGCATCACCGCTTTTATGTTGAAGGCGGCAAAGGAAGCCAAAATTCGCACGAGTTGGACCGAGCCAAACCCAGCCTATGAAAAGGCGCTGCGGGATTTCATCGAGCGCGCGCTCGGCGATGGCGATAACGTTTTTCTGGCCGATGTTGCTCGCTTTGCCAAACGAGTGGCGTTTTTCGGCCGGTTCAATTCGCTCGCTCAAACTCTTTTGAAAATGACTTCTCCCGGCGTGCCGGATTTTTATCAGGGCGGCGAGTTGTGGGATTTGAACCTGGTCGATCCCGACAATCGCCGTCCGGTGGATTATGTCGCGCGAAAAAAAATGTTATCGGAGTTGAAAAAGAGCTTCGAATCGCTCTCAAGCGACGGCGCTGGATTTCTTACGGCGCTGCTCCGGGACGAGAATGCCGGAGCGATGAAATTATTCCTGATCTGGCGCGCATTGAACTTCCGGCGAACTCATCGTGAGTTGTTCGATTCGGGCGATTACGTTCCTCTCGCGGCCATGGGTGAGAGACGGGAGCACGTTTGCGCGTTTACCAGGGAGTGGCAGGGGCAGATGATCGTGATCGTCGTTCCGCGGCTGGTGTTTGGTTTGACCGAGGGGGTGGAAATCCCGCCCCTGTGCGGCAGGCCGTGGAAGGGAACGGCTCTGCCCGCACCTCGAGCCCAGCCTGGAAATTTATTTCACAACATCCTGACGGAGGAAATGGTGCCAGTCGTGGATGTGGGCGGGAATGCGGCCTTGGAATTGAGAAAGGCTCTGCGAAGTTTTCCCGTGGCGCTATTGAAAAAAGTGTAGGGTTTACAGCGTGTAAAAATGCATTTGACGGTAGGGCGCGCCGCTCCGCGCGCGCCGTTGTTGACTGGTTTGCGGCGCGCGCGGAGCGACGCGCCCTGCCACCCGGGCAAGAAGCTTCATTTCGCGACACGATCTTGTTCCGGCCCGGCGGTTTTGACCCAGGCGCGCAGGACTTCCGCCACGCTCCAGGCCTGCGCGATGCAGCCGCGCGGCGTGAACGGCGGTTCCGCATCGAAGATTTCGTTGACGGAGCCGACGCAACCCAAATTCAAATTCGGTTCAAAGCCGGCGAGAAATTTTCGCGCATTCGCGAAGTCACCGGGGTGCACTTTCAGCCAGGCATCGATGAACGGCCCGATGAGCCACGCCCACACGGTGCCCTGATGGTAGGCGGCATCGCGGGCGCGGAGATCGCCAAAATACTTTGATTTGTAATTGGCGTTGTCAGGGCTGAGCGAGCGCAAGCCGAGCGGTGTCAAAAGTTTTTCGCGCACCGTTTCCAAAACGGGTTTCCAGAAGCGTTCCTCCAGCACCGGGTGCTTCAATGAAAACGCGAGCAACTGATTCGGCCGGCACGACCAATCATGGCCGGTTTCGCCGTCAATGACATCATAGAGATAATTTCCTTCCGCGTACCAGAACCGTTGGTTGAAGGATTGTTTCGCCTTTTCCGCGTGTTGCGCGTAGGCTTCCGCTTCGGCTTCCCGCCTTTCCTCCCGGAGCCAGTTCGCCAGGAGGCAGAGCGCGTTATACCAAAGCCCGTTGATCTCCACCGCCTTGCCGCGTCGCGGCGTCACCACCCAGTTGTCCACTTTGGCGTCCATCCAGGTGAGTTGATAGCCTTCCGCGCCTTGCTTCAACAGCCCGTCCTGCGGATCGACCGCGATGCCGAACCGCGTGCCGCGCAAGTGATGCTCCGCGATGTCGATGAGCTTCGGCAAAATGTGGCGCAGCGTGTCGCGATCATTCGTGCAATCGATATAACGCTCCAGCGCGTGAAAAAACCACAACGAGGCGTCCGCAGTGTGGTAAAGGCCCTGGTTTTCGCCTTCGGGAAAGAGGTTCGGTATCAGTCCGTAGCGAATGTAGTGGGCGAACGTCCGCAAAATCCAGCCCGCCTCGGCCTGCCGGCGCGTGATAAGCGTGAGCCCCTCGAGGCTGATCATCGTGTCGCGGCCCCAATCGGTGAACCAATGATAACCGGCAATCACGGTGCGAATTTCATCCCCCGCCGCGTGGGCCCGCGCGGAATCCTGGACACGCCCCACTGGATTGATGATGAATTGGTCCGCGGCCATGACGAGGTCGGACGCCGGGGACTCGTGGGTTTTCGGGTCCGCCGTTCTCATCAGGCGCGCGCGGCGTTGCTGGTAAAAATCCACGGCTTCGGGGGGACTGAGCGCGTGCATGGTGCTCCAGAATTCCGTCGAGGCAATGAGCGTGGCGTCCTTGCCGGAGATCAAATTCACATTGAAATAGCCGGGACTCCAAAGGATCCCGCGCGACTCGTAACCGCGGTCGGCGTCTTTTTGATAATAAATCTCGCGGCGTGAACCGCCGTCGTGAGTGAACGTGCGGCCGTCGCCACGGAGTATCATGCGCAGGGGAGGCATGTCTTCGCCCGCGGAAACTTCATAACGGCCTGCTCTCGCCTTGAACAGATATTCGCGCGTCATCGCTTCGCTCACGGAATGTTCGTGCCGGCGAAAGTGCATGGACGGACGGAGTTCCAGTTCGAGGGATTCCGGGCCGGAGAGCAACCGATATGTGACGTGAACCGTGTTCTGGCCGTGCAACAGCACGAGGTTTTTTTCGAGAACGATATTTTCCAACTCGTAGCGCCAGATGGGCATCTGGTTTTCCAGGCGAAATTCGACGAGAAATTCGCCGCCGGCCGCGATGCTGTCGCGCGGGCTCGCTTCATGTCCACAAAGCAGCACGGCGCGGCCATCGGGCAGATGCAGGGTTTCAGAGAGGTGATTCAGCATCACGATACGGCCGAGCGGTGAGGGCAGGGCGGCGATGAGCAGGCCGTGATAACGCCACGTCACCGAGCCCGAAACGGTCCCGGAAGCATAGCCGCCGAGTCCGTTGGTCACGAGCCATTCCTGGCTAAGCTGGCTGTGAGCGGCTTCGCCGGTGATATTTCGGAGATCGATGCGTCGGATGAGTTTTTCCATTTAATGGCTCGGTTGAGAGTTCGCGCTGGTGAAGGCCATGGCTGCGTGCCCGGGAATGCGCCAAATATTTCCCAGCGGCGGCGTGCCGAAACCGCCGTAACGTGGATCTTCGCTGGACCAGAGCAATTTCCAACGGCCGCGTTCGGGCGGCGCGAGCAACGGTTCCGGAGCCACCTTAAGCTGGACGTCATTGCCAAAATTAACCAGCAACAGCCGATCGGAGCTTTCGCCGAAATAGCGCAGGACGAACGCCTCGGTTCCCAGCACCGCGCCATCCACACCGCCGGGCCTGGGCGCCCCGAAAACCGGATCGTCGCGCCGCAGCTTGATTAGATCACGATGCAAATTGAAAAACGTTGCGTTGCGGTCGCGCTCTCTGAAATCGAGTTTGCAGCGATTGAAGGTTTGCTCCGATTCGGGATTGTCCAGGGTTGAAGCGCATTCCGGGCAGGCTATGCTGGGAAATTGTTCGAGAAATTTGCGCCGTCCGGCCGCGACGAGTTTTGCCAGTTCCGGATTGTGGTCGGCAAAATAGAGAAACGGCGTGGACGCGCCAAACTCCTGGCCCTGAAACAGCATCGGTGTGCCGGGGCCCAGCAGGAAAAGAGCTGTCGCCGCCCGCAAAAGGCCCGGGGTGGTGACTTGATGCAGCCGGAAACCGCGGAGCGAGTTGGCGATCTGATCGTGGTTCTGAAGGTAATTGACGAACGATGACGGATGCAGATTCGTCGTCGGCCTGCCGCGGCATTTGTTTTGCCAGGAATACCATTGTCCCTGGAATAGGTAGCCGCGTTTCATGGCTGAAATAAATTCCTGCGGATGGCCCAGGTGATCGCTGTAATACGCTTCATTGTGCCCCGTCAGCGCGACCGTGATGCTGTGATGAAGATCATCGTTCCATAGCGCGTCCAGACCATAACCGCCCTCCTGTGGGTCCCGGACCAGGTGCGATTGTTGCGCCTCGTTTTCGGCGACGAGATACGTGGAGCGGCCATTGGCCGCCTCGCGAACGCGGCGCGCGAGGGCTGCGAGGATGTGTTCCCTGGAACTGTCAAATATCTGCTGCGTGGCATCGAGCCGGAGTCCATCCAGGTGGAATTCGTCAATCCAGTAACCGGCGTTTTCGATGAAGAACTCACGGACCGGCCCGGAATTCGGCCCGTCGAAGTTTAACGCTTCGCCCCATTCATTTTGATAACGGCTCGTGAAATAGTCCGGCGAAAATTCCTTCAAATAATTGCCGTCCGGCCCGACGTGGTTGTAAACGACATCGAGAATCACGCCCACGCCAAGCGCGTGCGCGCGGTCCACGAAAGCGCGAAAATCGTCCGGCGCGCCATAGAGCCGTGTCGGCGCAAAAAGATCCACGCCATCGTAACCCCAGCCAAAGCGCCCCGGAAAATCCGCGACGGGCATGATCTCCAGCACAGTGACGCCGAGATTCGCCAATTCGGGAAGTTGCTCAATGGCCGCGAGCCACGTGCCAACCGGCGTAAACGTTCCAATGTGCATTTCGTAAATGACCTGGCCCTCGCGCCGGATGCCG
This sequence comes from Candidatus Angelobacter sp., assembly GCA_035606845.1. Classification (GTDB taxonomy): domain Bacteria; phylum Verrucomicrobiota; class Verrucomicrobiia; order Limisphaerales; family DASXHY01; genus DASXHY01. Next base: position 29,717 of record DATNEA010000077.1, read on the forward strand.
CGCCAAGCTTTGTCCGTCCACCGGAACGCATTCGGATCGATGATTTGCGAAGGGCCGTGCGGGCCATCGGGTTGAAAACGCGAAGCGGGATCGGGGAACGTTCCGGAATCCAACTCAAATTTGTAGAGCATGTTCGCGCGCGCCTCGGCCACGAGCGCGGAAAAATATCCGTCGGCTTCGGGTTCTAGCGGGACAACTTTCGTGCCGCCGTTGGATGGTGAACCAAGGTGCACGGCCACGTGCCGCGAACGGGGCGCCCAGACACGGAAATGAACGCCATTGTCGATAATTTCTGCGCCGACCGGCAATCGTCGTTTCAGGATATTCCGGGTGGTCGCGGGTGTTTTCCGGGCGCGCGTTTGAGGCTGAAGTTTTTGATCGCCAACCATCATAAGACATTGTCCACATCGCGAGAGAAGGAAAACGGGGCGTTCACCCCAAGATGAGCGCCATTTGGGAGAGTGCTTGGGAAATTCTGGCTTTACTCACAACCAGGAATGGACACCAATAATTCATGTCCATTCGTGGTTTTTGTAGCTATAAAGATTTAGTGTGACACCACACTAGACCATCGAACTGTCCGCCAAAATCAGGCCGGAGAAGCCATTTCACGCCGGGCGCGGCTTTGGCCGAGGTGTTTGGCCACGGCTTCGGTGCGGGAACGCACGTGAAGTTTCTCGTAAATATGCCGGATGTGCGTGTGCACCGTGGCATAGCTGACCTTCATCTGGTCGGCAATTTCCTTGTAAAGAAAGCCTTTGGCCAGCAAATCCAGCACTTCCGCCTCGCGCGGCGACAAGTTGGCGGCTTCGTCGGGTGGAGGGGCCGAATTTTGGAAGGACTGCACGATTTTGCGGGCAATATGGCTGCTCATCGGCGAACCGCCGGCATGGACTTCCTTGATGGCCACAAGCAATTCCGCCGGGGGCGTTTGCTTGAGCATGTAACCGGTGGCACCGGCCGCGAGGGCGTTGAAGATGTGCTCCGTTTTTTGATAGACGGTGAGCATGATGATCTGGGTGTCGGGGAGGTGCGGTTTGAGCCGCCGCACGCATTCCACGCCATTGGCGCCGGGCAGGTTAATGTCCATCAACACCACCTCAGGCTTCACTTTCGGAATCTCCACCAGGGCATCCTCCGCGCTGCCATGCATGCTGACACATCGAAAACCGGGTGCGCTATCAATCAGTTTCCCCAGGCTTCCTCGGACTTGCGGATCATCTTCAACTATCGAAACGGCAATACTCATTCAAATCTTTCACTCCTTTGCGCCACTCGCCGGCCAATAACCGTCGCAAAGGAAAAACGGTCTTCCATGGGACTCAATCTAGTTGGCGGTTGCATCCGAGCCAATCACCAATACTGGCGATGTCGGATTTTTCAAAAACACCGTGAGCGTCACGCGCGTGCCCAAACCAGGCTCGCTGTGGATTTCGCAGCGGCCGCCAATGGCGCTCAGGCGCATTTCCAGGTTGCCCAGCCCGGAACCGGAGGCAATGCGGTTCGTTGCGTGCGCGCCGTTGCCATTGCCATTGCCATTTTTGGCCTCGGCCATGCCCCGGCCATCGTCTTCCACAACCAGGGTGAACTTGTTCGGCTCAAGTTGCAGCCGAAGCCGCACCTCGGTGGCCTGCGCGTGCTTGACGATATTGTTTAGAACTTCTTTCAGCGCGAGGAACAAATTGTAACGGGCCTCGGCGCTGACGTGCGTCGCCGGCAAATCCACGGGCATATCCATGCGGCAACGCAGTCCCGCCACGCGCAAATAATCCTCCGTGTAAGCCGAAATGTAATCCATCAATCCCGCCAGCGTGTCGTGCTGCGGATCCACGGCCCAGACAATTTCATCCATGGCCTTCGTTAATTGGCGCGCGGATTGCGTGATCCGCTCCAGGTTGGCATTCGTTTGCTCCGGATTGCGCCGCGCGAGTTCGGTGAGCAGGGTGATTTGCGTCAACCCGGCGCCGACATCATCGTGGATGTCCTTGGCGATGCGGGCGCGGTCGCGTTCGATGGCGTGCTGCTTTTCCATTTGCGCGAGCTTGCGGCGGTATTTCAGCATGGCCGCGCGGCGCACGGCAAAGGCCACACCGCCGAGCACCGAGACGCTGGCCAGCACCAGAAACCAGGTGGTTTCGTAAAAGTAAGGCTCGACGGTGAATTTCACCGTAGCGCCGATAACATTCCACACGCCCTCGCTGTTGCAGGCGATGACATGGAAACGATAATCGCGCGGGGGCAGGGGGCCAAAATGCGCCGTGCGCAGCGTGTCGGCGTCCAGCCAGCCGGAATAGCCTTCGAGCTGATACCGGAACCGCGCGCGCTCGCCGGCATCAAAACTCAACGCAGTGAAACGGAAATCGTATTGCTGATGCCCGGGCGGCACGATGATCTTGTCCGATCGCAGCGGGACTGGTTGGCCATCGACCGTCAATTCCTCCACAAGCACGCGTGGCGGCGACGATTTGGCGGTCAATTCATCCGGATTGACCCATACTACGCCGCGCACGGTCGTGAACCACAATTTTCCGTCCGGGCTGCGCCAGCTCGCCGGTTGATACCCGTCCGAACATTCCAGCGCCGGCAAACCATCACGCCGGCCATACGCGATGTAATCCACCGAACTGGCATGGCCATCCATGCACGCGTTCAACGCCCGCTTGGACACGCAATAAATCCCCTGATGCGTGCCGAGCCAAAGACGGCCCTGGTCATCCTCCTGGATCTGGCTGATGATGCCCACGGGCAAACCTTCCTTGGCCGTGATGCGCGAGAATTGTCCATTGCGAAACCGCAGCAACCCGCCCCGGAACGTTCCCGCCCACAAGACACCGGAGGAATCTGCGTACAGCGAATACACCGGTTGCCCGGCCAATTCGCCGCTGGCGCGGAACGGTTCCAGCTTATTCGTCGAACAGCGGAAAATCGTGCCGTCATCCGCGCCCGCCCAAATCGTTCCGTCCGGCGTTTCCGCGAGCGCGCGCACTGCCGGCAACACGCTATTGGTGTTGTAAGCAACCGGCCCGTCTCCATTTTCATTCCAGGAAGCCATGCCCGATTTCAGTCCCATCCAGACCCGCCCGTGTTTATCCAGCAAAATGGATTTGACGCCGTGCACGCCTTCCGGAGCGCGCTGGATGCGGCCATCGAAATATTGAAATAAATCCTCACCCTCCGACGCGCTCAACCACGCGCCGCCATCGGGGCGCGGCGCGATGGCAAAAACGAAATTCGCTGAATCGCTGGCGCCCACCGGATAATGAGCGAGTTCACCGTTTCGCCACGAGCACAATCCACCGCCCGCCGTTCCAATCCACACGGTGCCGCTCGCGTCGCCGCACACGGACAACGCGGTGCGCGCGGTCAAACCTTCGGCGGGGCCGATGACGTGAAATTCCCGGTCGCGCAACCGCGCCAGGCCTCCATGATCGACACCGACCCAAATGCCGCCGTCGCTGCTTTGAAACCACGCGCCCACGCGGTCGCCCGGCAGATTATTTTGCGTCGTGAGCCGCTGATGATGCCCGTCCGGCAGGATATGGAAGAGGCCGTTGCCGTAATGATTGAACCACAAGCCGCCTTCGCGATCTTCATGCGCGCCCATGCCCCGGCCCGCCGCCGCGCCGAGCAACCCGCGCCATTGCGTGATTTCCGCCGTCCACGCGCGCCCCTCCATTTGGCGGAGCCGGTTGCCGTCCAGCAGCCACACCGCGCCGGATTTCATTGGGAAAAGCTGCACCGGCCGAAACGGCGCGGTATTGTTCGTGGGCGTCATGTCCGCGAATTGTTTTCCGTCCCAGCGCGCGATTTCGTTGTCCGCGCCGGCCCACACCTGGCCGCGTTTATCCGCGGCGACCGTATTGATATGGCCGCCCGGAAGCCCGCCATCCTTCGGCAACTCCCGGAAGGCGCCATTGCTGAATTGCAAAATGTGCCGGTCGCGCGTGAGGAACCAAAGCGTGCCCGCGCGGTCCACGCATTGGTAAATGGCATTCGCATTTTCCGGCTGCGTCACCAAATTCCAATCCTGGTTGGTGGCGAGCGGATTGCGCTGCAGCACATCGCCGGCTTGCGTGACGAACGTCACTAGGTTGGTCGTGGAATGAACCAGGATGGTATGCTGGTCAAAGAGCGTTTGGTCCGGCCATTCGCGGCGAAACTCGCCATCGCGATACGAGGTCAGTCCGCCGCGGAAGGTGGCAATCCAAAGCGTCCCGTTCGCATCCAAATAAAGGCCCTGGATGCGGTTCTGCGACAGCGCCGGCTGATTCACCGGGTCGTAGGTGACGAAACGCGCGCCATCGAAGCGCGCCAGGCCATTATAAGTGCCCACCCACAAATAACCGTCCCGCGTTTGCTCAATGGACGTGACCGTGCTGCTGGGCAAATTGTTTTCCGTGTCCCAGCCATCGATCAAATAATCCGTCGTCGCCGCGCGCGCGTGAACGCCGCACAAAAGCAACAGCGCCGCCGTGATGCCTCCGGCGCGTTTGCGACGCAAAGAAAATAAATCAGCTACGTGGACCACTACTCCAATCATATCGATCCGCCCGCCGAAACGCCATCATAAAGCCGCGAGCAACGAAGTGTCCGAGCATCGAACTAAAGCCCCAAGCACCAAGCGTCCAAGCTCCAGAGAAGCTCCAAGCACCAAATCCCGATCTTTGGAACTTGGAATTTGGAACTTGGATCTTCTCTGAAGCTTGGTGCTTGGGCGCTTGGAGCTTTTTTAACATCGCCAGTACTGTGGATACCATCCCTTTGCGAATTAGCGTACCTTTTTTGTGTCCTCAATGAACAAAACCCTGGCCTCACGCCGAAAAGCCGCCGCCGCGGAATCAGAGCCATGCCGCGTGTGCCTCGAAACGCACATCAGGTTACCCTAAAGAGTGGCTGGAATTCTCTGGATTTTACCGGCACGCGGACGTAATTTCGCGCAGGGATTTAGGGAAAACATTTAATCGAAGAGTTTATGAAACCTAATTGCAACGCTTCCGCCCCTAAGCGCGGTAACGGCTTCACCCTGATTGAACTCCTGGTGGTCATCGCCATCATCGCCATTTTGGCCGCGATCCTTTTGCCCGTGCTGGCCAAGGCCAAAAGCCGAGCCGTGGCTGCAACGGATATTAATAACTGTAAGGAGACAATGCTTGGCGTGCAGATGTATGCCCTCGACAACAACGATTTTCTGCCCGAGCCAGGTTGGGAAATGCAGTTTGATTGTTGGGCAACCAGCGGTTCAATCAGCAGTGCCCCCGGAACTATATTCTCACCCACACATACAGCCGCGACATACCAGAACGATTACAATGGTCAAGTCTCGTACTTTAATGGGGTAAAATACTCGGGCACATCTGGTACAACATCACCTACGAGCACCGGCCAGCTTTATCAATTCATTAAAAATCAAAGTTTGTTGCTTTGTCCCCAAGATATCGTGAATCCTAGCACCTACCAACGCAGAGAATTGATCAGCAGCTACGTTTGGGATGGCTCAATTGTTTCATTCGGGAACAGCCAGGTCTATCACCCAACTCCCGGTGCGACGGAACATTTGACCTACAAACTCAACAAATTTCTCGCAAGCAATATTTTGGAATGGGAAAATGACGAGAAGAATACGGTTACGGGCGCCTGGAACGATCTGTCTAATTTTCCTCTGGAAAGCGGCAATCCCACCTTCTCCAAACGCCATGGCAACGCCGCTCAGGTTGGCAGAATGGACGGTGGCGCGGAGCGGATTCCGATGGCTGCAATGATCAGCATGGCGAGGGCCACTACATACAAGAATGACCTTTGGTATAACCCGCTAACGCCAACCGGACATCAATAGGGGAAAGACTAATCGAATTTCAGTTACGAGCCACTGGAAATAACTTCGGTGGCTCGTTTCTTTTTGGAGTAATGTTTCGCGTTGTCAAGGCCGAGCGGGTTTCGGCTTTCCACGGAGTATCACCGTCACGAGAAAGGATGGTGGAGCCGAGGAGATTCGAACTCCTGACCCCCACAATGCCATTGTGGTGCTCTACCAACTGAGCTACGACCCCATCCGGAGCGCACAATTTAGAGGCCGCGTTCCAAATGTCAAAAGGATTTTGCCGCGAGCTGAATCTCGATTTGGAGTGCGCGGTCATGCCAGGCATGACCGCGCTTTGGACCGGGAGGCATGTCTCCCGGTCAAAAAGCGGCGACATGTCGCCGCACTCCAAAGTTTTCCCGCTCACCTCGTCGCCGTGCTCGGGCCACCGCTCGTATCGTTTTTCGGCAGGGACCGAATCCATTCGCCGACCACGTTCACGGAGTTCGTATCGATCACATTTCTCGCGAGCGGCGGCATTTGCAAATCGCCCACGCGATTGATGCGCGCGAACAGGACGGACTTGGACAGATCTCCCGGACGCACGACTCGCTTCCCCGCGTCATTCAAGGAATTCGCCAAGGGCCCGTTAATCAAACGCTGCTGCGACAACGGCGTGCTGAAGCGCGCATCGAAATAGCCCTGCACGCCATTGGGCCGATGGCATTGCGCGCAATTCGCATCCAGATACGAGCGCACGCGATCTTCCAGCGGAGAATGCGTGTCATCCACGCGGACGAGCTTCGGAACATTCGTCAGCGAATTCTCGTCCTGCGCCGTTTTGAACAAGCCAAGATGGTTCCAGGTGCGAAGCTGGTTGTCGGTGACGCCGGTTTTCGGATACTTGAATGCGCCGTTGAGCTGGCGCGCTGTGACGCCGAGCACGCTTCCGGCATTCGGCGTGTGGCACGTGAGGCAATCGAGCGGGCCGGGATAATACCACGTTTGCGCGTGGACACCCGCGGCGTTGGTGATGTTGAACGTCTCGGTCATGGGCGCGGTTACGATGTCCGCATCCGAGCCGTCCGGTCGCCATCGGTAAGTGATGCCGTACGCGCCGCCCTTGTTGTCACGCACCAGGAAACGCGTTTCCAAGCGATGAATTGTGTGGTTCGTTTCATTCACGTTCAGCGCAAAGTTTTTGATGAATACCGTGCCCGCCGGGAAGGAAAAACTATCTTTGGGCGAAAATCCGATCTTTTGGCCGCGCGGCAAGGCGATCCATCGCTGCTTCAGCGCGCCGTCCGACCAAAACGACACGTTAACGTCATAAGGAATAATTCCCGCCGCCGGAACCATGTTTTTCAAATCGCTGAAAGCGTGAAGTTCGGAAAGCTGTCGCGGCAATTTGTAGCTGATGCTTACGGGCTGGTTCGAGCCGCCGATGCTCACCAGTTTATAGATTTTGGACGGCCGGCCCATCTTGAGCATGTAGAGTTCGTTGCTTTCATCGATGCCAAAACTGGAAAGGCCGGTGTAATTGAAGCCCGGCGGCATGTTGCAGAGGTAATCCACCTTGGGCGAGTTCGTCCCGTCCCACGTCATCGACCAGAGCCGTCCCGAGCCGTTGTCGCCGAAAATATATTTGCCGCCCAATTCATCGGCGAACTTTGCGCCGCGATAAACATAGCCGCCGATCACGCAACCGCCCTGCGGCCCATGTTCGTAATCGTAAACCGGCGGCTGTTCGAATCCGATGAAATCCTGCGGCGGCGGTTTGGTCTTGCCGGGCACCGGATGATTGCCCTCCATGTAGCTCCACTGGTAGTTCGCGCCGCGCTTGAGCAAGTCCACTTCCTCCCATGTGTCCTGGCCCACGTCGCCGATCCAAAAATTCCCGGTCGCCGGGTCGAGCGTCATCCGATGCGGGTTGCGCAAGCCGACCGCCCAAAATTCCTCAAGCTGGCTGCCGCTCGGATCGACAAACGGATTATCGTTCGGAATGAAATAATTCGTGGTGAAACTGTTCAGCGTCCAGCCCTTCGGCAAATCGTCGGCGGGAAGCGGTTGGCGACGGATGGGATGGCTGCGAGTCGAGTCCTCGTCCACGTCAATGCGCAGGACACCGGAAAACATTCTGCGGCGGATGGTTTGCGTGTTGTGATAAGAATCGTAGGCATCACCCTCATCGGAGACGCTCAAATAAAGAAAGCCATCCGGCCCAAAAGCCATTCCGCTGCCTTCATGCCAGAGATTGTGATCGAATTGATTGATCAGGATTTGTTCCGAATTGCGATCCGCCACCAGCGAACCCTCCGGCACGGTAAAGCGCGACAGCCGATCATACCCGGGCGTGAATGACGACGGCCGGTCCGGCCCGAGGATCGGGGCAGGGGAATAATGATACCACACGTAAACGTACCGCTTGGCCGCGTCCGCGCGATTGAAATCCGGATGAAAGGCAAACGCCAGCAGCCCGCAATCATCCCAGCCTTGCGTGACGTTCGTGAGATTCAGGAATTCGACCAGGTTGGATGCGTCCGGGCGGTTTTCGAATGAAAAAATTTGTCCTTGCCGCGTGGAAACGAAGAGGCGATGAGTTCCCGGTTCGGGAATCAACATGGTCGGGTCATCGAAACTCAAATTCGTGAACGCGTCGACAACCGCCCACTTGCCGGTTTGAACCAGCACGGACGAAGGAAGGCGTCCATCGAGAAATGCGCCAATCGGCGCGCGCTCGTTCAATCCGTAAGGTTGGGCCGCGCGCAAACTCGCCGCCAGCAATACCATAGACAAACCAATGATGCATCGTCTCCCAATCGCAAACATGGCTTGAAGATAGCAGGGGAAAGGCGCCTGTAAAAATGGGGTGTTGCGGAGCATCAAAAAAGCTTTTCAATTGTTTGATATTCTTCAACAAATTTAATATCAAGCACCAACATCGCCAACCATTTTCAGCGCAAGGTGAAATGACGCGTGGGTCTAATTGAAACGTGAAGCGTGAATTCAAGGTGAACCCCGCATTCACGTTTCACGCATCCCGTTTCACGGGTGTGAATATGCTGCGCTTCCAAGAACAACGAGCTGCGCAAGTCCGCCGCCCGCCCTCAACATTTCGATGGCAATTGTGGTTTTTCGCACAGATCCCAATAATCAAAGAATACTTTCATGATCTGCGTCAGCCGTTCATAGCCGCCGGGTTTCACCAGGTAGGAATTGACGCCCCACTTGTAGGCTTCCTGGATGTCGGTTTCGTGGCGGGAGGCGGTCAGCACAATTTTGGGAATCACGTTGCATTTCGGATGTTCATGGAGCCATTTCAATACTTCCAGCCCGCTCATCTTCGGCATTTTTAAATCCGTGATGAGAATGCGCGGAAAAGGAAAGGAGGATCGGTCCTCATAGCGCCCTTCGCCGCGCAAATAACTGATCACCTCCGTGCCGTCCCGGCAAAACTGAAAAGGGTTCCTGAATCCCACCCGCCGCAAAACTCGTTCCAGTATGATGGTGTCGTTTTCATCGTCTTCGGCGATGAGAATCGGATACAGTTCTTCCATCGCCTAATGTCGCCAACCCGGGTGAATCGGGAAGGCGGATATTACCTACGTTGCGCGCAGCGAGCCCGGCGCGACAGTTTTTCAAGGACGGAAACAAAACCGGAGGTTTATATGTTTGCAATAACACCTATGTTTGGCGCTGCGGGATGGGCGCTCTTGTATTTGCTTTTCGGCGGGGGATTGGGCGGGGCGATACTCATCTTCATCATCGCAAAGATGTTGGGCCGTTAAAGACCCAAAGCTGCCGCGGAGAACGGCGTCAAAGCCGGGGTCTAGACCCCGGTTGAGGTGGTTTTTTCGTGAAGGATGCTTCCAGCTAAAACCTAACTCCTTGGGTCCGCTGAGGGGTATTAAGTCAATTCTTGCGGCGCTTCCCTAAAAAAAAGCCGGATTCAAGCCCAAAAATGCCATCAAATCAGCATTGCCCGCTCCGAGGCCTGAAAACCGGCGGATGGTTCACCCCAGCAAGAATTCGGACTTTTCCCCATTATCACACTCGCGGGATTTTCTAAAATGTCCCGCATGAAAAAATTATTTTTGGCTACACTAGTCGCGGGGGCGAGTTTCATCCTTGGTTCTGCCAATGCCAGTGCTCAAATACGAATTCTGCCTTTCGGTGACTCTGTGACGAGCTTCGGTTCTTCGCCGGAATCGAGCTATCGCTATTGGCTCTTTGTCGACTTGACCAATGCGGGATTTCAATTTCAGCAGGATTTCGTTTTTGTCGGAGACAAATCCGGCACTGAAGACGGGCCGCCGGCCAATAATTGGCCTGCCGAGGAATATTCTGGAGGTGGTGGGCAGACCGCTGCGGAGGCAGCCGGTGAGGCTCCCGGTATCGCGAGCCAAACACAACCGGATATTGTGCTCATGGATTTTGGTTCCAATGATTACGATGGTAGCCAGAGCCCCAAAGATACGCTGGCGGGGGTGCGCACCAGCCTTGATGCCGCCATTCAGGCCTTCGCTCAGAATAATCCGAATACGATTATCCTGCTGGCCAGACCGACCCCTTGGGTGACAACGGACAAAGGCACGAAGCAATTTATGTCCGGCCTCGGCGGCGCGGTGGCGAAGGCAGCCAAAGACGAGAGAAAAGCCGGCGTCAATGTGATCGTGGTCAACATCGCGGGTGGCTTTAGCCGGCGAAGAGACACCAAGGACGACGGTGTTCATCCGAATGTTCCGGGCGAGCAGAAAATTGCCAATAAGTATTTCCGGGTTCTCAGAAAGCTTATTTAAGTTCCGAGTGGGTGAAGTCATAGGCTGAAACAAAATGCTGGATTAATACGTCTGAGAGGCCAGTAATGGCACAATCTCTCAGACGTTTTTCTTTAATTTCCACCGGTCGTTGCGCGTTCCTGGCGCTCGCTGCGTTCACCTTCACCCTTTCCAGCCCCGCGCAAACCAATGCGCTGCCGCCGCATCCGCGCCTGTTGCTCAGCGCGCATGGCATCACCGCGCTGAAGCAGCGCATCGCCGCCGCTCCCTGGGCCGCGAGGTCGTGGAGGGAGTTGAAGGCGAAGGTCGATGAGGAATTGCAAAAGCCCGTCGTGCTGCCGCCTCGCGGAGGAAATTGGAGCCACAACTACGTGTGCCCGGTGCACGGGGCGCGGCTCAAGCAGGGCAGACAAATCGGTCCGTGGCAATGGGAACACATCTGCCCGGTGGGCGATCATGTCCTGCTCGGAAATCCAGCCAAGGCCGCGCTCGACTTCGACGGCAATGCCATCGCAAACATCCACATGAATTACGCCCGCGAAATTGTGGATGACGGGCTTGTTTATCAGGTCACCCGCGACGCGCGTTACGCCGCGCACGCGCGGGAAATTTTGCTCGCCTACGCCGATCGTTATTTGACCTACCCAGTCCACGATAATCAAGGCCGTCCCGGCGGGCGTGGCGGCCACGTGGCATCTCAGTCATTGACTGAAGCGACCTGGTTGATTGACGTTGTTCAAGGCGCGGACCTGGTCTGGAACACGTTGAGCGAGGCGAACCGCAGCGCCATCGAAAACAAAATGCTTCGCCCGGCGCTCGAGCAAATCATTATTCCGCAAAAATATGGAATCCATAACATTCAATGCCGCGAAGACAGTGCGATCGGGCTGGTGGGATATTTGCTGAACGATCCCGGGCTGATTTCTCTCGCCATCGACGATCCCAAATACGGCTTTCGCGCGCAGATGAAACACGGCGTGCTGCCGGGTGGTTTTTGGCTGGAGGGCAGCACGGGGTATCACTTTTTCGCAATGGATGGCATGTGGCCGCTGATGGAGGCCGCGCGCAATTGCGGCACGGACCTCTACGGGCCGGAATTCAAAAGCTTGTTTGATGGCCCGATTTCGCTGGCGATGCCCAATTTTTCTCTTCCCAATTTCAACGACAGCGGCATTTCTCCCCTCGAAAGCCACGCGGAAATCTACGAACTGGCCGTGGCCCGCTATCATGACCCAGCTTACGCCGCATTGCTGAAGGGGAACCGCTCCAGCCGCATGGCACTGCTCTTCGGCGCAACGGATTTGGGGCAGGGGAATGTGCGCGTTCCAAGGGCCAGCCGAAACCTGGCGGGGCCCGGTTATGCCATTCTCGAACGCGGCGCGGATACGAACGCCACCTGGCTGGCGCTCAAATACGGCCCGCATGGCGGCGGGCACGGGCACCCGGACAAGAACAGCTTCATCCTTTACGCGCGCGGCGAAGTGGTCGCGCCGGACGTCGGCACGCACGCGTATGGTTCGCCGTTGCACCAGGGCTGGGACAAAACCACGCTCGCGCATAATACGCTGGTTGTGGACGGAAAATCTCAAACTCCCGCGCAAGGCAAATGCCTCGCCTTCGGCAGCGAACGCGGCGTGGATTATTCCGTCACGGACGCGGGACCGATTTATCCGGGCGTGCGCTTCATCCGCTCCGCGGCCATGCTCACGCCGGACGTGATCGTGTTCGTGGATCAAATCGAAGCTGACACATTCCATACATTTGATTTGGCGTATCATCAGGTTGGGAAATGGGAGAATTTACCCGCCGGAAAGCCATGGTCGTCCTCGAAGGGCGCGGGTTACAAATATTTTTCCGAGGCAACCACGCGTGAAACGGACACCGGTCTCGCATTATCGACACAAATCCATGGCGATTGGCATCCGCGAATCACGTTGGAGGAAACCGGCCCGACGCAGGTCATCACCGGCTGCGGAATTTGGAAAACGACCGAGGACAAAGTGCCAATGCTGGTCCAGCGTCGCCGCGCGCAACGGACCGCATTTATCTGGGCCGTTTCGCTCGACGGCTCGCCCGTAAAACTCCGAGCCGATGGCGTTGAATCAGAAGGGAGTGCTGTTGATCAATCCGAGGCCGTGCTGGTCGAGGCCAGCAACGGCGACCACACCTGGCAGCTCCTGGCAAATCCACAAGGAAAGAATATCACCGCAACGTCACCAGATGGAAGCCATTGGGAAAGCGATGCGGTTTTCACTGTACGTGAGCAACATTTACCGTAATATGTGCAACCACGAATAACACTAATGAATTCGTGTTCATTCATGTCTATTCGTGGTTTCTCACGCCTTGGCCAATTCCTGCCACAAGTGGGCGGCCATCAACTGGCCTTTGGCAAAGCAATCCAGGTCAAATTTTTCATTGGGCGAATGCGCGTTGTCGTCCGGGAGCGCCAGGCCGAGCAGCAGCGTGTCCACACCGAGAATTTTTTTGAAATCGTTCACAATCGGAATCGAGCCGCCTTCGCGCATCAGGATGGGCTCGGTGCCAAACGCCGCTTTCAACGCGCGCAACGCAGCCTGGGTTTTCGGGCCGGTCGGCGAAACCAGGTAAGGCTCGGCGCCGTGGCCGGATTCGATTTCAATTCGCGCCGTCGGCGGGCAGATTTTTTTCAAATGGTTCGTGACCAGCTCGATGATTTTGGACGGGCTTTGATTCGGCACGAGCCGCGTCGTGATTTTCACGCGCGCCCAGGCCGGCACTATGGTTTTGCTGCCCTCACCCTGGTAGCCGCTGGTGAGCCCGTTGATTTCGAGCGTCGGCCGTGCCGAGCGCTGTTCAAAAGCGGTAAAGCCTTTCTCGCCAAATAATTTCGGGACGCCGAGCATCTGCCGGTATTGCTCTTCGGTGAAGGGCAATCGCTTGAACTGTTCGTGTTCGTACTCGGAGAGCGGCTGCACGTCGTCATAAAAACTGGGAATGGCGACGCGGCCGTTTTCATCGCGCAACTTCGCCATCAATTGGCAGAGTGCCATCGCTGGATTATCCACCGTGCCGCCAAAAATGCCCGAATGCAGATCGCGCCCGGGCCCGTGCAACGTCACCTCGAACGCCGCAATGCCGCGCAACGCGTAGGTGAGGGCGGGCACGCGCTTGTCCGGCATGCCGGTGTCCGAAATGACCACCGCATCGCACTTCAATTCAGCCTGGCGCTCCTTGAGAAACGTGGCGAGGCTGGCGCTGCCCACTTCCTCCTCGCCTTCAATGATGAACGTGAGATCGCAAGGCAAATCCGTTCCGGTTTTGAAATACGCTTCCACCGCCGCGAGGTGCGCGAGGTTCTGGCCCTTGTTGTCGCTGGCGCCGCGGCCAAAGAGCGAGCGGCCCTCGATGCGCGGCTCGAATGGCGGCGTCTTCCAAAGTTCAAACGGTTCCGGCGGTTGCACGTCGTAATGGCCGTAAACGAGAAAATGCGGACGCGCCTTGCCCTCGCGCTTCGGCGTTTTCGCCAGGACGATCGGATGGCCCTGCGTCTCGCAAAGTTCGGCCTGCAACCCATTTTGTTGGCAGCGCTTCACCACCCACTCGGCGCACGCTTTCATGTCATTGCGATGCTTCGGTTGGGCGGAGACGCTGGGGAAGCGGACGTAATCGCAGAGTTCGTTGATAAATCGGGATTCGTTCCGCTTTAGAAAATCAATGACGGCTTGCATGAGAACTATGTATCAGGGAAATCACCGGATGCAAGGCGGGGCTGGGCTTCTTAGTGGCACGGGCGGCTCGCCCGTGAGTTTCGAATTTAGGTTCGCGCGGGCGAGACGCCCGTGCCACTACCGCTGCACGCGCGCGCTGCCGCCGTTGACCATGGCCTCCACCTCCTTCAACGACGCCATGCTGGTATCGCCGGGAGTGGTCATCGCCAGGGCACCATGGGCGGCGCCGTATTCCACGGCTTTTTGCGGATCATTGAACTGCATGAAGCCGTAAATCAATCCGCTCGCGAAACTATCGCCGCCGCCGACGCGGTCGAGGATTTCCAAATGTTCGCGCTGCGGCGCTTCGTAAAATTTCCCGCCCGCCCAGCAAATCGCGCCCCAATCATTGCGCGACGCGGATTTTACCGTGCGCAGGGTTGTGGCCGTCACTTTGAAATTCGGAAATGCCTTCAGCGCCTCGCCGATCATTTTCTTGAAGGCGGCCACCTCGATTTTGGAAATGTGCTCGTCCACGCCATCCACGTCGAAACCGAGGCACGCCGTGAAATCCTCCTCGTTGCCGATCATCATGTCCACGTGCTTCGCGATTTCCTTGTTCACTTCCTGCGCGCGTTTTTGGCCGCCGATGCTTTTCCACAGGCTCGGGCGATAATTGAGATCATAGGAAACAATCGTGCCGTGCTTCCGGGCCGCCCGCACGGCTTCAATAACCAGTTGCGGCGTGGAATCGCTCAGCGCGGCGAAAATGCCGCCCGTGTGCAGCCAGCGAACGCCGAGTTTGCCGAAGATATGGTTCCAATCGAAGTCACCGGCCTTGAGCTGGCTCGCCGCTGTCAGGCCGCGATCGGAAACACCCACCGCGCCGCGCATGCCAAAGCCGCGTTCGGTAAAATTCAAACCGTTCCGGACCGTTCGTCCCACGCCGTCGAACGGAAACCACTTGATGAATTCCGTCGCCAAGCCGCCTTGCAAAATGAAATCCTCGAGCAAGCGCCCGACATCGTTGTCCGCGAACGCGGTGGCCACGGCAGTGCGCAATCCAAAACATCGGCGCAAGCCGCGCGCCACGTTGTATTCACCGCCGCCTTCCCAAACCTTGAATTCGCGCGCGCAGCGAATGCGGCCTTCGCCGGGATCGAAGCGCAGCATGATTTCGCCAAGTGAAAGAAGATCGTATTTGCAGGAGGCAGGGGATTTGATTTCTAAAGTCGCCATCGGGGGTGTTGGATTCTGAATCCGGCTGGAACCATCACTCGGGAAAGTGATTGAACTTGAGCCAGTAGGCGTGCAGGACGTGAATCATTTCGTCCAGGCCCTCCAGGCTGTCCGGCTTGCGAAAATAAGAGGTGGCGCCGAGTTCATAGGCGCGGCGCACATCGGCTGGGTTATCCGAATGAGTCAGCACAATGACCGGCAATTGGGTGAACCCAAGCCGCTGGCGTACCGCGCTCAGCACCTCAAAACCATCCATGCGCGGCATCTTTAAATCCAACAACAGCAATTTGGGAAACGGGTGCTTGGTGCGGTCGCTGAACGGATCGGTTCCGGTCAGGTAATCGACCGCTTCCTGTCCGTCGCTGACGACGTTCAGTCTGGCCTCGACTCCAGCCGCCTTGAGCGCGCGTTCGAAAAGCAGGGCATAATCCTCATTGTCCTTGGCCAGTAGAATGTGCTCCAGCTTTTTCATATCCATCTGGTTACTTCGATATTAAAACATTGTAAAGGTGTATCAGCCAAATATAGTTCGAAACCAATGGTTTCAGAATATCCGGTCGAAACTCGCGGCTCAGTCGCACGCCGGAAACTGGTTGAACTTGCACCAATACTCCTCCAGCGCTTTCAACAGCTCCGCCAAATCACCGTTCGAATGCGGCTTGCACAAATAGGAATTCGCGCCGGCATCATAGGCGCGCCGAATGTCCTTGGGATCGTCCGAGGATGAAAAGATGACGATCGGAAGCTGCTTCAATCCGGGTTGCCGCCGCACAAAATCCAGCACATCAAATCCGCTCAAACGCGGCATTTTCAGGTCCAGCAACATCATGCTGGGAAAAGGATGAGTATGCCGGTTCGCAAAGTCGGCGCGCCCCATGAGATAATTGATCGCCTCCTCGCCGTCCTTCACTGACTGAAGCTTCAAACCCAGCGAAGCGCGCTCGACGGCCAACCGAACCAGCATGGTGTCCTGCGCATCATCGTCGGCTACCAGAATGGATACTTGGCTCGTTACTTTAGCTGGCATCGTTATTCGTTAACACACGGCGGAAAGTTTTTCCACATAAATGTTGCGGGCCTGTTGCAATGCCCGGTTTTTTGCGTATTTTCGGCTAAAGAGTTGATTGGAGGTTATATGCGTCCGTTGAAGATTCTTCACGTCGACGACAGCGATGAGGATTTGATGCTTTTTGGCAGAGCTTGCGAGGCGGCGGGCCTGCCGGCCAAATTTCATTGCGTCAAAGATGGCCATGAGGCCATCGCGTATCTAAAAGGCGAAGGGATTTTTGACGATCGGAACCGGCATCCGCTTCCGGATTTGATCGTCTTGGACTTGAATTTGCCGGGGATGGGAGGGTTTGATTTTCTAAAATGGGTCCAGGGCGAACCGAACATTTGCCCGATCCCCGTCCTGGTCTTCACGATTTCCGCCAACGTCGCCGACAAGGCCCGTGCGATGGCTGAAGGCGCCGCCGGATACTTTGTCAAACCGAGGGACTTTGAAAGCATGGTGCATCTGGCCGAATCTGTTTTGCAATTCAAGAGAAATGGCTGGTGCAAAAATGATCAGCCCAAAAATGACGACCTGACTTGATTTATTTGCAGTAATCAGTATCAGTTGTCCGGACAAGCATTGCCGGCGCACCATTCACATCTACGCGGGCGTATGAAACGGAACATTTGTGGCGAGAAAAGATTCCAAGCCGTTGCTGATTCTGCACGTTGAAGACGATGACAACGACGCGTTGTTGTTCGCCAAGGCGTGCGAACGCGCGGGCCTGCCCGTGCAGACGTTTCGCGTGGAATCGGCTGACCTGGCCCGGAGCTATCTGCTTGCGGAAGGACTTTTTGCCGACCGCGTTAAATATCCGCTGCCACAGGTGATCGTGCTCGACCTGAAAATGCCGCGCATGAATGGCTTTGAATTCCTGAAATGGCTGCGCCAAATCCCGGACTTTGCCGGGCTGCCCGCCCTGGTCTTCACGGCCTCCGTTTCGAACGACGACCGGACTCGTGCCCTGGCTGAAGGCGCCAGCTCCTATTTTGTCAAACCCGCCTCCTTCGAGGCCCTCGTCAAAATGGTCGCCGGCTTCGGCATGCCGAATCCGGGGAATTAGAATTGACGAAGGTAGCTTAATCCGGTGGCGAGGACCAGCCGACAGTTTTATATCGCGAATCTGAATCCCAAAGGGATTCAAGCTGGGTTACCGCGGGTTCTCTTCACTTGCCAGGTCGGAGACCGGCGCTCCCCAGAAAAATCCATCACTCCACCAACTGGTGCTGCATCGCGTAATGCATCAACTCCGCATTGTTCTTCATCCCCATCTTTTCCAGGATCCGCGAGCGATAGGTGCTGATGGTCTTCACGCTCAACGAAAGTTCCTTCGCAATTTCGCTCACAATTTTTCCCGAAGCGATCAGCCGCAACACCTGGAATTCGCGATCGGACAGTTTTTCCTGCGGCGGCTTCTGGCCGTCGGCGGAAAGATACGTGGCCAGTTTCTCCGCCAATGACGGGCTGACGTAACGGCCGCCGGCGAGGACTTTCTTGATCGCGCCCACGAGTTCTTCCGGCGCGCTTTCCTTGGTCATGTAACCGGACGCGCCGCGCTTGAGCACGCGCACGGCAAATTGCCCCTCCGGATGCATGCTCAGCACCAGCACGGGCAATTTTGGCTTGGACTTCTTGATTTCGCGCAGCACCTCCAGCCCGCTCCGGCCCGGCATCGTGATGTCCAACACCACCACGTCCCAGTTCTCCTTCCAAACCTTGTTCAACGCCTCCTGGGCATTGCGCGCCTCTCCGAAGGTCGCCTTCTTGAACTCATCGGCGAGAATTTGTTTCAAGCCGTGGCGCACGACGGCGTGATCGTCTGTTAGAAGTATTTTCATGTTTCTTCGGGCTCATTTGGCGCAGCGGAACCGACACCGTCGCGAGCGTGCCTTTATGACCGTTGACCGGGCCGATTTTGAACGTTCCCCCGAGCAATGAAGCGCGTTCTTTCATGCCCAGCAATCCCATGGACCTCGTGTTGGAAATTTCTTCCGAAGAAATTCCGCGGCCGTTGTCCCTCACTTCCAGAATAATCCGTCCCGCCGCTTCTTTCAAATGAACGGTCACATGCGTCGCGCCGGCATGGCGGATAATGTTCGTCAGCGTTTCCTGGAAAATGCGGAAGAATGTCGTCGCCAGCTCCGGTGTGAGCTTGGGCTCGTGCAAATCAGCGTGGACGTCGCAGCGAATGCCGGTGCGCGTCTGGAATTCATTCGCCTGCCACTCCAGCGCCGCGATGAGGCCCAAATGATCCAGGATGCCCGGCCGCAGTTCCGTGGCAATGCGCCGCACCGTCTGGATCGTCGCGTCAATGTGCGCGGACAGCGCCTTGGCCTTTTCCTTCAGCCCCCGGAGATTGGTCGGCAATTTGTTCGCCAGCAGCGACAGGTCGAGTTTGCAACTGGTCAATGCCTGCCCGAGTTCATCATGGACCTCGCGCGCGATCCGCGTCCGTTCCTCTTCGCGGACGTGTTGCAGGTACACCGAGAGCGCGCGCAATTGCTCGTGCGATTCGCGCAATTGTTCCTGTGCCCGCCGCCGTTCGTCCCGCTCGCCCGCTTCCCGCAGCGCGCGGTGGACCGAGGGAACGAGCCGGCTGAGGCGATGCTTCAAAACGTAATCCGTCGCGCCGCTCTTGAGCGTTTCAATGGCCACTTCTTCGCCCATCGTGCCGGTCACAAAGATAAAGGGAATGTTCGGCGTTTTTCGCTTGGCGATTTCCAGCGCCGCGTAACCGTCAAAACCCGGCAGCGCGTAATCCGACAGAATCAGGTCCGGCGGATTCTTTTCGAGTTCGCGGGTAAAATCCTCCTCGGTTTCCACGCGCGTGGCCGTGAATTTCACGCCGCCGCGGCGCAAGGTGTGCCCGGCCAGTTCCGAATCCATCGGATTGTCTTCGAGCATCAGGATGTGAATTTCCTTTTTTAACATGGTCTGTCTGCGGCCTCGGGACAGATGCCTCAATGTAGCGCAGATTTATAATCTGCTGCGCTGATCCGGACAAAGCTTTAGTTCTTTGGCAACGAAAAGAAAAACGTCGCGCCCTGGTCCAACTCGCTTTCCGCCCAGGTGCGTCCTCCGTGCCGCGTAATAATGCGGCGAACATTCGCCAGGCCGATGCCCGAGCCTTCAAATTCCGCCGCGCGATGCAGCCGCTGGAAGACTCCAAACAGCTTCTGCGAATAGCGCGGATCGAAGCCCACGCCGTTGTCGCGCACAAAAATCACGAATTCATTCTCCGTCTGCGTGCTGCCAATTTCAATTTTAGCCACCGGCCGCGTGCGGGTGTATTTCAAAGCGTTGCTGAGGAGGTTGTAAAAGACCTGATGGAGCAGTGCCGGGTCTCCTTCTATGACCGGCAATTCGCTGACCTCCCACTCGATCTCACGATCTTTGATGTCCGGCTCCATTTCGTGAATGACGCCCTGAATGAGGCTTTCCAGGCCGACATTGATTTTGCGCAATTCCACCCGGCTCGTGCGGGAAAAGCTCAAAAGATCGTCAATCAATTTGCCCATTTGCCGGGAGGAGTCGGCGATGGTTCGCAAATGGCGCATTCCTTCCTCATCCAGGCAATCGGCTTTCGTGGAACGCAGGATTTCGATGAACCCTTCAATGTGCCGCAGCGGCGCGCGCAAATCGTGCGAAACGGAATAACTGAATGCCTCCAGTTCCTTGTTGGCCGCCTCGAGTTCCGCCGTGCGTTCGACCACGCGCTGCTCCAGTTCCAGGTTCAAGCGGCGAATTTCCTCCTCGGCGCGTTTGCGGTCCGTCACGTCGTGCAAAATGACCTGCGCCGCGGCCTTGCCCTCGAAAGTGAGCGGAGCGGCGCCCATTTCCACGTCGATGGCCACACCGTCCAGCCGGATAATCCGATGCTCGATGAAATTCAATGTTCTATGGTCATCGAGCACTTTGCGGACACGATACAGAATTCTTTTCCGGTCGTCCGGATGAATGAAATTCGCCGCCGACCGGCCAATGATGTCGCGCGCTCGATGGCCGCCGAGCAATCTGACTCCGGCGGTGTTGATGAAAACAATTTCTTCATCGATCTGGACGAACAAGGCGTCGGGCGAAAGTTCCACGAGGCTGCGATAACGCTCCTCGCTCATCAGCAGGGCTTCCTCGGCGCGCTTGCGTTGAACTTGAAATTCGGCCTGGTTCAAGGCGCGATGCAGGGCAGGGGGCAGCGTGCTGAGATGGTGTTTCAAAACAAAATCCGTGGCGCCGCTTTTCAACGCCTTGATGGCCATTTCCTCGCCCAGCGAGCCAGTGACGAAAATAAACGGCACATCCGGACATTTTTGCTGTGCCAAAACGAGCGCGGAAAACCCGTCGAAGGCCGGCAAACCATGGTCTGACAGAATGACATTCGGCTTGAAATGGTCCACCTCCCGCAGAAAACCGTCTTCGGTATCGACGCGCCTGAACGAAAAGTCGAAGCCGCCTTGCCGGAGAGTGTGCTCAGCCAGCTCGGCGTCTTTCGCCTCATCCTCTATCATCAATATGCGAAGTTTCTGTTTGGTAGCCAAAGTTTGCAGTTGGTAATCAAGACAATACGACTGGCCGGAATTTAGGCCATGATTTTGGAACTGTAAAATAGGGTAAAAACCCAAGTTGAGGAAATACGGGGAATGCGCGAAGGGGCCTTCACTGCCGTTTCATGGCAGACAATGATGCCTAACGATGCGGATAAAAGACGGCGCCAATGGCTTCCAGCATAAAGCCAGACGCTTTCGCGCCATTCTCCGTAGGCATCATTGCTTTACTCGTTCCCACAGTATCGGCCGACTTTCATTCTTTGCTCGAAACTCCAACTCGTGGTCCGTCAGTTGGATAATCACGTTCGTGGAAACAAGAGGCACCGGCTGGTTTGTGACGCTGCTCTTTTTGAGGGTATTAATCATCAATCCATCTTTAATCTCGATCGTGCCCTCAAAACGATTCGTCCGCGAATGCGCGCTATTGCCCACATCATACCTCACATAATCACCGTTCGTGGCAATCGTGGTGGTGCTGCGGAGGACCATCCAATTCATCAGCCAGGTGCCGACGATCCGCTGTTGAATCGCCGCATCGTTCGGCGGGGTGTCTGCGGCGAAGGATGATAAACCACCTAACAAGCTGAACAACCCTACAAAAATAAATGCTCTCATGCTTGCGCTCGCGGCATGTCCAACGTTGATGGATTTTCGCCGCATTCCCCTCATATTGAATCGCTTTATACGCGTTTTTCCGCCCGGGTCAACCCCCAAAAAAGGGCAGGCGCATTTAATGTAGCGCAGATTTTCAATTTGCTGTATCGCGGATTTATAATCCGCATCAGGTGAAAATGGATGACGTTTGGAAATGATGACCCGCGGGTCGAATGCAATTCGGCGATACAGCAGATTACAAATCTGCGCTACAGTTAAGTCCCTCTCGGCAAAGTGAAATAGAACGTCGCGCCTTCCCCCTCGGCGCCCTCCGCCCAGACGTTTCCGCCATGCCGTTCAATAATCCGCCGCACATTGGCCAGCCCCACGCCGGTGCCTTCGAACTCGTGCCGGTGCAGGCGTTGAAAAACGCCAAAAAGCCGGTTCGCGCGGTGCGGATCGAAGCCCACGCCGTTGTCGCGCACGAAAATCGTGTGCTGCTGCCCATCGTTTGTCGCGCCGATCTCGATGCGCGCATGCTCCTTCGTCCGCGTGAATTTCACCGCGTTGGCGATCAAATTGTTCATCACCTGCCACAGCATGACCGAATCGCCGTTCACTTCGGGCAATTTCCCGATGACCCATTCCATGTCTCGACCCTCCGTTTCATGCCGAAAATCATGAATCACTTCCTTCACAATCTGCTGAAGGCTCAATCGCAGATGATACATGTCGGTTTGGCCGATGCGCGAAAAGGTGAGCAGATCGTCGACCAGCCGGCCCATGCGATGCGCCGACTGGGAAATCGTCTCAAGGTAGCCCTGGTTTTTCTTGTCGAGTTGATCGCGCGCGCTTTTTCCGAGCAGTTCAGAGCAACTCTCGATGTCGCGCAAAGGGCGCTGCAAATCGAGGGCGATGGCGTGGGTGAAATGCTCCATTTCCCGGCTGGCCGCCTGCAGTCGCGCAACGTCCACCTTCGGCTGTCCGCCGGCGCTTGCGGAGGCGTCATGCAGCACGCAAAAAAAGCCCCGCATTTTTCGCGACGGACTGCGCGCCGCGATGATGGTTGTGTTGACCTGGAGCGGTTCGAGATTTTTTCGGGCCAGCGAAAGGTTCAGCCCGGCGCGCCCATCGCGCGCCGCCGTTTCGAGCAATTTCTTCGCACCCGTCTCGCCGCGAATGTCCGGGATGCACAATTCAACGAAGGGCCGGTCGAGAATATCGTTCGGCTCGTAACCGAGCATGACCTCCGCGCCGGGGTTCCAGCTCGCGATGCGGCCCTCCGTGTCCAGCATTAATGTGGCGTGCTCCTTCAATTCCTGGGTCAGCAGGCGAAGTTGTTCCTCCGCATCCTGCAGCGCGGTTTCCAACTGCGTGCGGCTGGCCCGCGTGGAGGCTTCGCGCAAGGCGCGTTCCACGGCCGCGCCGAGCAGGTTCAAATGGCTTTTTAAAACGTAATCGTCGGCCCCGCTATGCAGCGTCTGCCGCACCGCTTCATCGCGCGGCGCGCCGGTGACAAAAATAAACGGCGCTTCCGGGCAGCGATTGCGCGCTTCGGCGAGGGCGGCGAAGCCGTCGAACCCCGGCACGCCATGGTCGGAAAGGATGATGTCCGGCGAATGATGCTCCAGTTCGTGAAGAAAAGCGTCGCGCGATTCCACCCGTCGCGAGCGGAATCGCAAGCCCGCCTTGCGCAGCTCATGATTGATCAGTGCCATGTCCTGCGGCGCATCTTCCACGACCAGGATGCGAAGTTCTTTGTTCATTCCGACGACTCTCCCAGAATAGAAACTTTTTTCAGCCCCAAAAATAGGGTGAAGTGCGGGGGAAATTTAAAAATGTCCTACAAACTCACGGCGTAGAAGGTCTTGCGGTGCTGCTGCGTGGCGAGTCTGGTAGCGCAGACTGCCTAGCCTGCTGTGTCGCAGACTGCCAGTCTGCGAGTTTCGGCGCCGTCCTGGTGGGAGGTCAGGCCGCGTCGAAGACACATCGCAATCCGCGGCTGAACGATGGTTTTGGAACCCCGCTCTCTCCTGGGCCATTTCCGGAACATTCATTTGCATTTTGAGGAAGGCTGTGTTGTATTATGGCGCTCATACTTAACCAAAAGATTATGCAAACGACTCAAGCCAGCCGGATTACGGACAAGACACGGGAACTCTGCCAGGCAATTTTGGATCAGCCGGAGATGGTTTCCGCGCGTCAACGGATTCAAACCTTCGTTGCCGACGACAAGGCTCGCGCGCAATACGAGGACCTCATGAATAAAGGCCAGGCGCTCCAGCAAAAGCAGCAGCGTTCCCAGCAATTGAGCGGCGAGGAAATTTCGGCGTTTGAAAAGCAACGTGAAGACCTGTTGAGCAATCCGGTCGCGCGCGGTTTCCTGGAAGCGCAGGAGGAAATGCATCACGTCCATCAATCCATCAATCAGTTCGTCAGCAAGACCTTGGAACTGGGCCGGATGCCAACCGAGGCGGATTTCGAAGGCGACGACGGCTGCGGGCACGAGGGTTGCGGTTGCGGACACAGCCATTGAACTGTCCTTTAACGTTTTCCGAGCTTCAGCGTTAACGCGCTGAAGCTTTTTTTTGGTGGAAATTGCGACAGCCGCGCCCGCTAATTCTTGACATTAAATTTGCGTTGTAGGACGCTGAACGCGCCACTGAGTTGTAACCGCACAAAACATCGAGACGCAGGTCTTCGCTTCGCCAATGCGTGAATCCCCCGCCAGTGTTTTCCGGCGCCTCGTTCTGGTTTTTATTTTCCTCGCCGCAGCCGGACGTGTCTCCGCGATACTTGATACAAACGGTAATGACATTAGTGACATCTGGGAGCAGATTCACGGAGCGACCGGCATCGATCCCAATCTGGATTCGGACGGTGATGGTTTTCCGAATGTCATGGAAATCGCCGCGGGCACGGATCCTTTCAACCCAAATTCCTATCCGAAAATTGCCGGTGTCGCTCTTTCCGGCACTAACCTCGTGATGACGCTGCCCGGCGTTCTGGGGAAATCATATCAACTGCAAAGCGCCCAAACGCTCGGCGACTCGTCTTCGTGGACAAATGAATCGAGCGTCGTCATGCGGCCCGGCATGACCAATGTCAGTTTTCCCGTTCCGACGGACGTCTCCGGGAAATTTTTCCGCGTGATGATGGGCGACGTGGATAGCGATGGTGACGGATTGACCGATTGGGAGGAATATCAACTCGGCCTCGACCCATTGAATCCAAACAGCAACGGCCGGCTTGATTCCAACGGCATCGCAATCTCGGACTTTCAATACGCGGCCAATAACATGGCCACGCAAAACGTCATTAACATCGTGGCCACCGACCCGTCCACCGTGCAGCCCGACGCGGGACAATCGGCGGCGGATTTGGGCCAGTTCACCGTGACGCGTTCGGGTTTTGGCCTGGATACCGTCACCGTGCAGGTGAACACCGGCGGTCCGGGCGCCGGTTTCGCGGCCCCGGGCGTGGACTACGTCGACACCCTTCCGACGTCAGTGACGTTTTCCGCCGGCACGCTGTCCAAGACGATCTTGGTCATCCCGTTGGCGAACACGAACCGGCAGGTGCCCGTCATCGCCCAATTGAATCTGCTTTCCGGAGGCGGTTATTCCCTCGGCCAGCAAGCGAGCGCGAACGTGGTCATTTACCCCTCGCCAACGGCCAGCGGTTCGGGATTGGCCGGCGCGTATTACACCAATTGCAGCACCACCTACTCGAACGCGGCCAATTTTAATCCCACCAATCTTTTCCTCACGCGTGTAGACCCGGCGATTGATTTCACCTGGACCAACGGCACGTCCCCCAATCTAACCAACGGCCTCTATTGCGTGCGTTGGACCGGTCAGATTCAACCGGAATTCTCCGAGACCTATTTCTTCGACACCATTTCCGATGACGGCGTGAGGCTTTGGGTCAACGATCAAATGCTCATCGACAAATGGCAAACCCAGTCCGGCACGGAATGGACCAACGCCATCGCGCTCCAGGCCAACACCCGCTATGACATCAAGCTGGAGTATTTCCAACACACGGGGAAAGCGCAGATACATTTGTATTGGTACAGCGCCAGCCAGCCGCGGCAAATCATCCCGGCGGACCGCTTTTATCCCGCCAACAGCGCGACCGGCAGCACATCAAATGCGCCGTCGGTTATCACCAGTCCATTGACCGCGGTCGGCTTCGTCGGCCAGCCGTTCAGATTCAACGTGACCGGCGCGAATTTGCCATTGGGCTTCACGGCCACGAACCTGCCGCCGGGGCTGGCGTTCAACACCACGAATGGCGCACTCACGGGAATTCCGTTGCAGGCGGGATATTATTCCGTGCCGCTCACGGCGAGCAATTCCGTCGGAGTCGGCGCATCGCTGCTAAACATCACGATCTACGACACTGGCAGCTCGGTCGTGCGCGAGGTATGGACCAATGCGCCCGGCGTCAATATCTCGGACATCCCGGTAAACACGCCCGCCGATTCCATCGTGCCGCTGGGCGCGTTGGAAGGCATCACGGATTTTGGCGATAACTACGGCGAACGCATTCGCGGTTATTTTATTCCGCCTGTGACGGGCAATTATTATTTCTGGATCGCCGGCAGCGATTCGGCGCAACTGTGGCTCTCGAACGATGGCGACGCGGTGAACAAAGTCCTGCGCGCCTGGGTCGCGCCCACCAACAACCCGACTGCGCCCGGCCAAAACGGAACCTCACCGCGCCAGTGGAACGTGCAGGCCTCGCAACGTTCCGGCTGGCTTTCGCTCGTCGCCGGCCAAAAGTATTATCTCGAAATCCTGCACAAGGCAGGCATCGGCGCCGGCGACAACTGGTCCGTCGGCTGGCTCCAGGATCCCACGGGCACGAGCACCACGCCCGCCGGCCTCACGCCGAGTTACCTGATTTCCCGTTATTATCCGCCAACTCCGGTCAACGTTCCCGGCACGCTCTATTCCGCCAACATGCTCGCGCTGCCCGGCATCAACAGCGATGCCGTCGGCTCCGCTTCGTTGCGCCTGAGCGCGGACGGCACCAAGGCCATTTTGAATTATTCGATCAACAATCTCGCCGGCGCGCACGTGGACCATATCTATTCCGACCCGTACCTGAATTTCCCGAGCACGTTGTTGTTCGACATCGCCGCCGCCCAGCCGCAACTCGACGGCAGCTACGTTTGGACCATCCGACCCACCGGCGCGCTCTCCACCAGCGACATTCTGGAAATCATCAACGAAAACAAGTGTTACATCCTGATTGCAACCGCGGCGAATCCGGGCGGTGAAATTGCCGGTCACTTCACGCTCGCCGCCGGTTCGCAGACGTTCACTCCGCCTCCACCGCCGCCTGGCTGGACAGACGATTCCGCGAACCCGAATGCCGCGGCGCGTTTCCTGACGCAGGCGACCTTTGGCCCCAGCCCAACGGACATCGCTTCCGTGCAATCGCTCGGTTACAGCAATTGGATCAGCAACCAATTTTCAATGCCCGCGACTCATGCATTGCCGGTCGTATTCGCCAACAAAAGCGCGGATCCGACCCGGCCTTTCCCGAGTAGCGATTGGTTCAATGCCTGGTGGCGGAATTCCGTGACCGCGCCCGACCAATTGCGCCAGCGCGTCGCGTTCGCCCTGAGTGAAATCATGGTCGCCTCGGAGACCGGCACGCTGCAGGACCACGCCGACGCGCTCGCCTATTATTACGACACGCTGCTGGATAACGCCTTCGGAAATTATCGCCCGTTGCTCAAGGCGGTCACGCTCACGCCCGCGATGGGTGTTTATCTGAACATGCAGGGCAACAGCAAAGGCAGCATCACTGCCGGCACGCACGCGAATGAAAATTACGCGCGTGAAATCAATCAATTGTTCTCCATCGGCCTGAACCGCCTCTGGCCGGACGGCACGTTGATTCTGAATTCGCAAGGCAATCTTGTGCCGACCTACGATCAGGATGTGGTCAGCGGCTTCGCGCAGGCGTTCACCGGCTGGAATTATTATCAAGCCAACCAGGCCAATGGCCGCCTGCCGGCTGGGTTCAGCCCGGCAGTCAATTACACCAACGCAATGGTGCTCGTGCCGTCGCATCACGATTTGAATGCAAAGCTCGTGCTGGACAACATCGTCCTGCCGCCCGCGCTGGGCAACGCGGCGAATAGTTCGTTGACGAATTATGATTATTACTGCTCGCAAGACCTCGAGCAGGCGCTGGACGCCATTTTCAACAACCAAAACGTCGGGCCGTTCATTTGCCGTCAGCTCATCCAACGGCTCGTCACGAGCAATCCCAGCCGCGATTACCTGTATCGCGTGGTGCAGAAGTTCAACGACAACGGCAACGGTGTGCGCGGCGATATGAAGGCGGTGATCGCGGCAATTCTCCTCGATCCCGCCGCGCGCGGTACCAATTCCATTTCCGACCCGGCCTTCGGCAAACAACGCGAGCCTTTGTTGCGCGTCACCGCCATGGCCCGCGCGCTGCCGGCGCCGCCGGCCATGACTGGCGCCTACGTGGAAAGCGGCACGCAAACCAACAAAATCACCACGCCCACCGCGCACCGATTGAATAATGGCGATGTGGTCATGCTTTCATTTACGGACACCTCCGGCAATCCCGCTCCGGCGAACCAGGGCTACTCCGCCACCGTGACCAGTTCGAACACCTTCACCGTGAACATGCCGAACATGAATATCTGCACTTATTATCAGAAAACGAACGTGATCACCGTGACCAATTCCGGCCATGGATTGCTCGCTGGATACCCCGTTTACCTACAGTTCACCAGCGGCGGCGCGGCCAGCGGTGTTTATCAAGTCGCGACCGTCGTTTCGACTTCGGTTTTCACCGTCCCGACGATGGACACAGCGGTGCGCTCAGGAAATTGTTTGCTGCCAAAAATTGTGGCGAGCGGTTTCACTCAGAGCAAAACGAACATCACCGTCAGTTGCGCCGGACCGCATGGATTGCAGGCGAACGATATGGTGTTTTGCGATTTCGGCACCGTCAAACCCGGCGATGGCGAATACCAGGTGATGACCGTTCCCGATGCGACACATTTCACGCTCATCACCACGAACTCCGCCAATCAATCCGACAACAGCTTCAACGTCTTTCCGTTGGTGCCGCCGCCCCTCAACCGTTCCGGCAATGTCACCATTCAGTGGAGCACGTGGAATCTGGGCTACACCGACAGCGGTTCGACCTTCAATCTTTCGCAATCGCCGCTCAGCCCGCCGACGGTGTTCAATTTCTTTTATCCAAACTACGAGTTCCCCGGCGCGCTCGCGTCCGCCGGTCTCACCACGCCTGAATTTCAACTCACTTCCGACACCAGCGTCGCGCTGCAAATGAATTTCCTCGAAGGCGGCATTCTGGTGGACAACAACAACACCAACGGCCTCACCAGTTTCAACAATGGCGGCGGCGCCATCGTCCTCGACATCCATCCCTGGATGCAGGAATCAACCAACGTCTCCGCGCAGGTCGATTCGCTCAATTCCCTGCTGGTCGCCGGACAATTGTCCGCCGCCGCAAAAAGCAACATCATCAATTATGTGACGAACACCGCGAATTTTCCGTTCGGTTCTCCTCCGACGCAAAAGCAGATGCGCGATCGCACGCGGGCGGTGATTCATTTGATTACCGCGTCGCCCGACTTCACGATCCAGAAATAATTTATGAAAGAGAAGAACGTTTCGGTCATTACGCGGCGCGATTTCATCCGTCGCGCCGCCTGCGCCGCGGTCGGCACGGCGGCAATGACCGCGGCCATTCGCGATTTGCGGTTCATGAACGCGGCCGTGGCGCAATCCGACCTCACCGATTACAAGGCGTTGGTTTGCATTTTTTTGGCGGGCGGAAATGACTCGAACAACATGATCATCCCGACGATCAGTTCCGAGTACGACAACTATTCGGCCATTCGCACGCCCGTGCTGGCGCTGCCGCAAAGCGCATTGCTGCCGCTCAAGCAAAGCGATGGCACGACCGATTACGTGGATCCGGATGGGCACAGCTTCGGGCTTCATCCGGCGTGCCTGGAATTGCAGCAGCTTTTCACGACGGGCAAACTCGCCGTCTTGATGAATACCGGCACGCTCGTGATGCCCATCACGCGCGCGCAATATCAAAGTGGCGGGAAAAGGCCGCCTCAACTCTTCTCACACGCCGATCAGGTTACGCAATGGCAGACCTCCGTGCCCGATCAACCGGCGGTGACGGGATGGGGCGGGCGTTGCGCCGATTTGTTGAATTCGGTGAACCCCGGCGCCGGAATTTCCCTGTCCGTTTCCCTGGCTGGCGCGAACACTTTCGAAGTCGGCAACATCGTCTCCCAATACGCCGTCTCGACCAGCGGCGCCATCTCGCTCACCGGCGTCAGCGGCGCGCGCCTGGCCGCCCTCACGAACATTCTCGGCCTGCCTTATGCGAACATGCAGGCGCAGGCCTACGCCGGCGTCGAGACCCATAGCATCAATACCGGCTCGCTTCTAAACAACGCCATCACCAACACCGCCGCGGCGAATTACTGGAGCAACCCGTTCCCGGCCAAAATCACCACACCAAACGGCGGCAGCACCTTCACTTCCTCGCTGAGTTCGCAATTAAAAATGGTCGCGCGCCTGATTGAAGCCGGCCATCGGGCCGCGGGAAGTCCGACCAACGGTTTTGGCATGAAACGCCAGATTTTCTTCTGTCAGGTTGGCGGCTACGATTTGCACAGCGGCCAGACCAGTTACGACACGAACACCCCCGGCAACGTGATGATCGGCGCCCACGCCAATTTGCTCGCCGAATTGAGCCAGTCGCTCCTTGCTTTTCAACAGGCCATGGAGCAACTCGGGTTGCAGGATAGCGTGACCGCCTTCACCGCCAGCGATTTCAGCCGCACATTCCCAAGCAACGGGCAGGGGAGCGACCACGGCTGGGGCAGCCACCATCTCATTCTCGGAGGCTCCGGCGCCGCCGGCAACGGCTCCGTCCTCGGCGGCAAGACTTATGGGAAATTTCCCACGCTCGCCGTCAACGGACCCGACGATACCGGCACTGGCCGCTGGATTCCGACCACGGCCATCGACCAATACTTCGCGACCATCGCCACCTGGTTCGGCGTGGACGGCAGCAATCTCGCCACCGTCTTCCCCAATATTGGCCGCTTCGCCACGCCGAATCTCGGCTTCATGAAAACTTCATGATGAAGGCTCGCCAAACTTTCGTAGCAGCCGACGTGAGTAGGCTCCATCTGTTTTGGCGAATGAAATTAGAACCTCCTGCCGGGCATGTTGCCCGAACGGACGGAGCGCGGCTCTGTGAGCCGCAGCAACGTTCCACTTTGGAAAGCCGTCGAATTTCTTCACACGTTTTGCATCCACACCTCGCTGCGGGCCGCAGACCCGCGCTCCTTTCGGTTTGGGCAACACGCCCTCACGTCGGCCGCTACGGCTCTATCGCGTGATGAAAACGTTTTGGACGATCATTGGCATCATCGCAGTCCTCGCCGCATTATTCTTGATCTTTAGAACAAAAACGCCGTCGGAGATTTCTCCGCCCGCCGTCCAAACTGTCGTCAGGTCCAATTCGACTATGGTTCGTTCCAGACGGCAAAATCCCATTTCGACATCTCCCAATGCATATGCAAATCCAGTTGCGCCCGCGGATATGGCGTCCCGCGCCGCCTCACCAAACTCTCCTTCAAATTCGGCCACAGAAACAAACGAAGCCGCAGCCCTGCCGCCATTGACTGTTCTGGACAAAGCCCGCGTCGTCATTCACAACTACAACGCCGCCTTCGGCGAGAACCCGGTGGGCACCAACCCCGAAATCACCGCCGCGCTGCGGGGCAAAAATCCCAAAAGCATTGATTTTCTCGCCGACTCGAGCCTGCGCGTGAATGAAAAGGGAGAAATGCTGGACGCCTACGGCACGCCGTTTTTCTTTCATCAAATTTCCGGCCAGGAAATGGAAATCCGCTCCGCCGGCCCGGACCGCATCATGTGGACACCGGATGATCTGGTCACGAAGTGAAGCAGTGCAAGCACGCTTGCGGCCTGTGCATTCTGCCTTCCGGTTTTAATCTTCCCGGCTCGTCGTATGCACCCGCGTCTGCGTTTCGCGGAAGGTCTGCAGGAACACTTCGTTGTCGGCGATGGTTTTCTCGATCAATTGTTTGAGCAGGAAGAGTTCGGAACTGTTGATGACCGCATGAACGCTTTGCTGAAACGCCTGGAGCGGCGTGAACGTTTGAAAAGAATCGCCGAGCAAAATCACCGTGGCATTGCGCCGCTGGTTCATCGGCATCCGCTGCATCGATTGCAGCGTCAGGTTTTCGGTGATGTCGTTCGCCGCGAACCGTTCCTCGATGATCACCACCTGGTAACGAACCTGGCTGAAGCGAATCAGAAAATCGCCATGCGTGGCCGCCGTGTGGACTTTGTAGCCGAGTTCGCTCAGCGCTGAGCGCGCGGACTCAAGCCATTCCGGCGTCGAAAAGGCGAGCAACGCCGGCTTGTCGGTCGTGCTGATGAAATCAAATTGGTCGGACATAGGTTATTTCAATTTGAGCTTTAATCCGGCTTCCAGCGATTGCGATGCTTTCGCCGCGGCTTCTTTGTCCTTCATGCGCAGGGATGAAATATCCGTCGTGGATTCACCGCGGGCTTTCTTGATGTTGTCAATGCCGCGCGTGACCGGGCCGCGTTTCGTGCAATAGAGCAGGGCGGTTTCTTCACTGATCGTGCCGTTCTCATACGATTCGAGCGCCGATTGATCGAAGGTGCGCCAGCCGAACGGCTGGCTGGACTCGATGATCTCGTAGAAACTTTTCCCTTCGGTTTCCCCGAGGCGAACGGTTTCCTGCGTGCGCAAATTTGAGCCCATGATTTCGAGCAGCGCGAATCGTCCACCGCTCTCGCGCGGCACGAGGCGCTGGCTGACAATCCAGCGGAGCGTTTCCGCCAGACGTCCGCGGATTTGCTCCTGCTCCTCGGTCTCGAACATGCCCAAAATACGATTGATGGTCTGGCCGGCGTCGATCGTGTGCAGCGTGCTCAGGACCAGGTGGCCCGTTTCCGCCGCGCTCAACGCAATCTTCACCGTCTCGCGGTCGCGCATTTCTCCGACGAGAATCACCTTCGGCGCCTGGCGCAACGCGGCGCGCAACCCATTCGAATAATTGTCAAAGTCCGTTCCCAGTTCGCGCTGATTGAACGTCGCCGAATAATGCGGATGCACGAATTCCACCGGGTCTTCCAGCGTGATGATATGGACCGGCTTGGACTTGTTGATCTCATTGAGAATCGCCGCCAGCGTGGTGGATTTGCCCGAACCGGTCGCGCCGGTGACGAGCACGAGGCCCGTCTTTTCGCGCGGCACCAGCCGGATGATTTCCGGCAAGGCGAGCTTGTCGAGCGTGGGAATTTCCGTGTTCAGCTTCCGGCAAACGATGGAATAATTGCCGCGCTGCGAAAAAATATTGATGCGGAACCGGGCCTTGTCGATGACCGTGTAGGCGGCATCACACGAGCCGCGCCGCAGCAAATCCTCCGCGTGCCAGTGATTTTCGCCGATCAGGTTCAGCGCGATCATCTCGGTCTGGAACGGCGTCAACGCGGGAATGGGCGGATCGAATTCAACCGGCTTCAATTCGCCGAAGGATTCCACCTGCAACGGTTTGTCCACTGTGAACAGCAGGTCGGAAACTTCCGGCTGCGATTCCAGCATCGTGTTGAGAATAAGATCCAGTTCAGGGCGGCGCATAACTCAATCAGGTTTCTTCGTCTTCCGGCGGATGAGGCAGGAAGGAACGGAATTTCTTTTTGTCCAAAGCTTTGTCGTAGGCTTCCTCCGGTGAAATGCGTTTCATGCGTAAATGCTCCATGATGGCGTCGTCCAGCGGCTGGTTGCCCTGGCGTTTGCCCACTTGGATCATGCCGGGGATTTGATGCGTCTTGCCTTCGCGCACCAGGTTCGCGATGGCCGTTGTGAAGACCAAAATTTCCAGCGCGGCCACGCGGCCTTTTTTGTCCACGCGTTTGAAAAGATTTTGCGCCACGATGCCCTTGAGCGCTTCGGAAAGGGTCGCGCGGATTTTGTTCTGCTGTTCGGCCGGGAAAACGTCGATGATACGGTCCACCGTCTTGGCCGCGCTCGGCGTATGCAGGGTGCCGAAGACAAGATGCCCCGTGCTCGCCGCGATGAGCGCCAGCTCGATGGTTTCCAAATCGCGCAACTCGCCGACCAGGATCATGTCCGGGTCTTCGCGCAACGCGCCGCGCAGCGCCGAGGCGAAACTTTTCGTATGCACGCCGACTTCGCGGTGGTTCACCAGGCAGCTCTTGCTCTCGTGCACGAATTCGATCGGGTCCTCCACCGTGATGATATGGTCGCGGCGGTTTTTGTTCGCGTAGTCGACCATCGCGGCCAGGGTGGTGGATTTGCCCGAACCCGTGGGGCCGGTCACGACCACCAGCCCGCGATGCAGCATGGCGAATTTTTTCAGCACCGCCGGCAGCGGCGCGTCAAATTTTTCAAAATCCTCGAAGGAGAGCACCTTGCTCGGAATTTGCCGGAACACCGCCGCGATGCCGTTTTTTTGGTTGAAGAAATTGGCGCGGAAACGGGAAATGTTGGGAATCTCGTAACCGAAATCGACATCGCCCGTTTCTTCAAACGTTTTGATCTTGTACTCCGGCGCGATTTCGTAAAGCATCGCCTTGAGGCTGTCACTTTCCAGCGGCGGAAAATCCACGCGCTGCAATTCGCCGTTGATGCGCAGGATGGGCGAATTGCCGGACGACAAATGGAGGTCCGAAGCCTTTTGCTCGAACATCAAATTGAAGAAAGCATCGATCTTTGCCATAACTTCTGCGTGCTCAGTAGCTAAATCCGCACCACACTCCAACTGTGAGCAAAATCATCGAAAAAATTGCGGCAACGATAAGGGCCGAGGGGGCGATTTCCTTCGCCCGTTTCATGGAACTCGCGTTGTATTGTCCCGATTGTGGATTTTATGAAAAAGAAGAGGACAATATCGGTAAAAGCGGGGATTTTTTCACCAGCGTCAGCGTCGGCAATTTGTTCGGCCAACTGCTCGCATTTCAATTCGACGAATGGCTCCATGCGGAAGCCGCAGGGCGGAGCACAGAACTCCGAATCGTCGAAGCCGGCGCGCATAATGGGCAACTCGCGTACGATATTTTGACTTGGCTGCGTGAACATCGAAACGAGACATTTCGCCGCCTGGAATATTACATCGTCGAGCCCTCCGAACACCGCCGAAAATGGCAACGGGAGAAGCTCAAGGACTTCGGCAACGTGATCAAATGGCTCACGGAGATTTCCGATTTAAAGACAGTTCAATCCTTCGGTGAAAACCCGCCCGAACGCAGTATTTCGTCTCCCTCTCCGCCACGAAGCGGGGGACTTGAGCCGCTTGGGAAGCGGCGAAAGGAATTTGCGGAGCAAAGGCCCGAGAGGGCCGAGCGAGCGGGAGCGAGCGAGTCATTGGGCCGGGGTGAGGCGGCGCTGAGGGCTCAGGGGGAACACCATCTCTCCTCGAGCACGCAATTACTACCCTACACGATAATTTTCTCCAACGAACTCCTCGACGCCATGCCCCTGCATCGCTTCGGCTGGGACGCTCGCGAAAAAAAATGGTTCGAGTGGGGCGTCGCTCTCAATAGTGAAAAATTCATCTGGTCGCGCCTCAAAAATCCCAGCCTTGTGCCTCCGCTCTCCGGCCTCGAATCCGTCCTGCCGGACGGCTATATCATCGAAACTTCGCCCGCCGCGGAGAAATGGTGGCGCGAAGCATCGGAAGCCCTCACCCGCGGCAAACTGATGGCCATTGATTACGGTTTTACCGCTGAAGAACAATTCCTACCCGCCCGCGCGCACGGCACCCTTCGCGCTTACCATCGTCATCAAGTCACCCACGACATCCTCGCAAATCCCGGTGAACAGGACATCACCGCGCACGTGAACTTTTCCACCATTCAAAAAACCGGCGAGGAAGCCGGCCTCTGGACGGAGGCATTCTGCACCCAACCGCGATTTCTCACTCGCATCGTGGAAAAAATTTTCAAGCAGCCCGGCTCCTGCGGCGAATGGGCTCCGAAGCAAACCCGCGAATTTCAAACCCTCACTCACCCAGAACACCTCGGCCGCGGTTTCCGCGTCCTAGTGCAATCATCAAAATGATGTAGGAGCCGACGTGAGGAGTCTCTCGAATTTTCTGGCCAAAGAGTTCAGAGCCTCCTCACGTCGGTTTACAGTGTTTGTCACAAGTCCGGCACCGCAATCCTATAAAATCTGTTTGCCACATCCGGCGCGATCGCATTTGTAAACACACAATTGCCTGCCAGGTCCGATCGATTCGTCGCAACGCACGTCCACTGCGCGGTTGGCGCGAGCAGGTCCGCCGAGGCAAACAAATAACTCGTCCGATTCGCCCAACCGCCCGTGCTGAGAATCACATTAGTTCCCAAGTTGGCAATCATCGGATTGGGCGCATTCGTCGGCCCAAACTCGAACGCTCCCAAATCCGGCGCGGCGCCGTAAAACGCGAAATTGACATTCGTGCCCCGCATCGATGCAATCACTCGTATCCGCGAGCCGCGCAAAGCTGATGTAAGGCAGGCTGCCATCCGCCCGCCGTGGCGTGGTGAGCAGGGTCGGATCGAGCGTCACAAAATCGCTCGCGGCGACCGTGACAGGCAGTGTGAAATAATTGAACGTGATGTCATTGGTAGTGCTCGGGCCGAGATTGGCCACTTCGGAAAACTTGGCCCTGTAACCCACGTTGTTTTTCATCACGTGATCGAAGCCGGGAACGTCGTATGTGGAACTGGTGTCGTTCGTATTGCAAAGCATGTCGAAGTTCACGCCGTTGGAAAATCCGGTGTTGCAAAACCAATCGCTGCCGCCCGGATGATGATTGGAATAAAAACCATTGGCCTTGTTTCTGACGGCCAGACAGAATTGCACCACATGCCGCGGCACCGGCGACGGCACCGCGCTTCCGGAAACTCCATAACCACCGGCCTTGAATCCATTCCCATCGCCGCCCGTGCTGCTGAAATTCGTCCAGTAGCCGTTGTAAAAAGACCAGCAATGATCGAAGCGCACCGTCTCAAACGCATTGATGCAATCATAACCGTCATCGCTGTTGAACCACGCGCGGCAGCCGTAGAGCACATTGCTCCGCCCGCCCGCCGAAGGATGACACCCAAAGCCGTCCGTGTTGCCGATCGAGCCGCTATCCAGCCCCTTGTTGTTATAGGCATCGCAGTTGAGCACCACATTGCTCGCGTCCTTCGTCAAATACCATCCGTTCGCCATCCCATCATGCATTCGCAACTGCTGAAACAGATTGTTATTTCCGCCGTCGATTCGGAAACATTCCGACTGTGTGTGATTGGTTTGAATCGTCACCTGCACGCCGACCACGTCGAATCCCCGAAACACACAACCGCTCGCCGTGACATGAAACGCCGTCACGCGGT
This sequence comes from Candidatus Angelobacter sp., assembly GCA_035606845.1. GTDB lineage: Bacteria > Verrucomicrobiota > Verrucomicrobiia > Limisphaerales > DASXHY01 > DASXHY01. The sequence goes on from DATNEA010000077.1 coordinate 66,915, forward strand.
AACCGACGGGTTGCACATTCGTGAAATTGAACACCGGCAACTCGCCCGGATACGCCAGGTAGCCGATGCGGCTTTTGGTGATGTTATTGACGATGGCCATTTCTAATCGCATTCAAAATAGCTCGTCACCGCAGGGCTGACGCGTCTAATTTAAAAAAGGCATTATACCGAGGAAAGCGGGTATAATAATTATGAGGAGATGGCGGAGGTAATTGGGATCAATGGCTGCACGCATGAGTTTGCCTTTGATGCTGCGTTTGCACAGTTTGTCCCGCCGCAACAGATTGACGGCCAGGCGCCGCATGGCAGCGAGGTTTTCGGTCGCTTG
>DATNEA010000078.1:0-88533 GCA_035606845.1 Candidatus Angelobacter sp.
CTTCGATTACATCGAAACCTTTTATAACCCAAAGCGGCTCCACAGCGCTCTCGGCTATCATTCACCTGTGGAATTTGAACAACAACTCTATTATAAAAAGAACTGACAACGCCGTGTCCATTTTTTCGGGGGAAGTACAACATTCCTGTAGGACATTCGTTGAAATCTTATGAATCACCTGCGCGCGCTCACGATCCTTCTCGCGATGATTTGTCTTTGTTCGGGTTGCGCCACGAAATCGCGAACGCCTTTGGCGCCGCGAGCGAAACGGGATTTCCGCCAGGTGCCCATCGGACTTTGCGAGGATTATCCGAAGTCGACGCGTTCACTCGCGGCGGCGCGGAACGATCTGGAGCTGTTGAAGACCAACGGCATTCACGTGATGCGCATTTCGTTTTCGTGGCTGGACATGGAGCCAGCGCCGGGAAAATTCGATTGGAGTTTCTGGGATGATTTTGTCCACATGGCGGCCGACGAATATCAAATCCGGCTGATCCCTTACGTTTGCTACACGCCGCGGTGGGCGTCGTCGAGCACCAATGCGGATTATTGGCAGCAACCGCCGAAGGATAACCGTCAGTTTGCGGAATTCATGCGCCAGCTCGTTTCGAGATACAAGCAGCGCATTCATTCCTGGGAAATCTGGAATGAACCGGACAATCCATACTACTGGCGCGGGTCGGCGGGGCAATTTGCGGCGCTGCTGGAGGCGGGCGCGACGGCGGTGCGGCAAATAGATCCGACGGCGAACATTGTCATGGGCGGTCTGGCGTGGAATCCGGAATTTTTGGAATCAATTGTTTCAACTCCCGCCGCCATTACGAATGTGGATGTGGTCAACGTGCATAATTATTATGAAACCTGGGCATCGGAGCCGCTGGAAAGGATTCCGGAGTATGTCGGCCGCGCCGCCGATTTGCTCGCGCACTATCATGTCCGGAAACCCATCTGGATGGCGGAAGTCGGCTACAGTGATTTTCGGCGCGGCGATTTCGTTTCGGGTCAGTACTTTGCCCATTTTCAACAGGAGCACACGGCGGCAACGCAGGCGGAAAGCATGTTTCGCGTTTTGACGCTGGCGCTGGCTTCCGGGCATGTGGACTTGGTGGCGTGGTATCGCATTCATGACTTGCCGGGCGCGGAGGAGGTGATTGGCGATGAGAACAACCGGCACCTGGGCGTGCTCGACAACCAGAATCGCGCCAAGCCGGCGCTGAGCACGCTGTATTTTTTCAATTCGCTTTTTGCGCGCGGTTTCCGCTGTTTGGATGACGGAGTGCGCATCGATAAAATCATCGGCGCGCCGGTGGAGACGCATGTTTTTCAAAAACCGGATGGCGGCATTGTGGTGGCGGCGTGGTTGCGGACGTATGTGCCGGGGCAGCGGGCGGACGCAGCTTCCGGCGATCCGGTCGCAGACCGGCGCGAATCAAGGATTGAACTGGATTTTCCTTTGCCGCTGGGAAACGGGGAGATGTTTAGTGAAACGGGAGTCCCGGAAGGAAGGATTTCAGTTATCCATCGCGGACACAGTGCCCGTGTTTTGTGCGTGGTGAAAGACGAGTCTGTGACCGTGCTGGAAATGCAATAAAGGATTTGTGCCCATGGACTTTTTCGGTTTCCAAAATTTTTCGTTCGGTGTCTTACAACCTTTCTGAGTTCAACTGCGGGATTCCCCCAACGCATAAACGGGGTGGTGTCCCGATTGTTCCATGCGTTCCAAAACCTATTGTTAATCACAATCGAAACCAAGGAACAAAACACGATGAAAAAAATTCTTATCACCGGCGGCGCCGGGTTTATTGGTTCACATCTGGCGGACGAGCTTTTGGGCGCGGGTTATGAAGTGCGAGTGCTCGATTCTCTTTCTTCCCAGGTGCATGGGCCAAGAGGAGAACCGCCCGACTACCTGGATCCCAATGCCGAACTCATCGTGGGCGATGTTCGCGATGAAAACGTCCTCAAAAAAAGTCTGCGCGGCGTGGATGCGGTGTTCCATCTCGCCGCGATGGTGGGAGTTGGGCAGAGCATGTATGAAGTGGCCAAATATACCTCGGTGAACAATGAAGGAACGGCGGCGTTGTTGCAGGCATTGATTGAGAAACCGGTGGATCGTCTCGTAGTCGCCTCGAGCATGAGTCTTTATGGCGAGGGGCTTTATCGCACGGCGGTGGGAGAATTTATTCCCGGCCACGAACGGTCGATTGAACAATTGAAGGCGCGAGACTGGGAACTGCACGATGCGGACGGAAACGATCTGACGCCGGTGGCGACGCCCGAGAACAAAGTGCCGGCGCTCGCTTCCGTTTACGCGCTTTCGAAGTACGACCAGGAGCGAATGTGCCTCATCGTCGGGCGCGCGTATCAGATACCCACTGTGGCGCTCCGGTTTTTCAATGTCTATGGCACGCGGCAATCGCTTTCCAATCCTTATACCGGAGTCATGGCGATTTTTGCCTCGCGACTGCTGAATAACAATCCGCCGTTGATTTTTGAGGATGGGTTGCAGCAGCGTGATTTCGTGAGCGTGCGCGATGTGGCGCGCGGTTGCCGGCGGGCGTTGGAAACCTCCGCTGCGGCCGGGCAGGTGTTCAATATCGGCAGTGGAAATCATTACACCATTCGCGAACTGGCCCAGCGCATCGCCGAAGTGATGAGCAAGGAATACATCGAACCGCAGGTGACCGGGAAGTATCGCGTGGGCGACATCCGCCATTGTTTTGCGGACATCAGCCTGGCGCGACGCGAACTTGGCTACGAGCCGAAGGTTTCACTCGAAGACGGTTTGAGCGAATTGGTGGCGTGGCTGGAAGGGCAGGTGGCGGAAGATCGCGCCGAACAGGCGAGCGCGGAACTTTTAGCAAGGGGGCTTACCGTATGAGCATCGCGCGTCACAAACATAACGAACTGGCATTTCCGCTTTCGAAGCGAGAGCGTCGCAATGGGAACCATCTTGCCCGGCCCGTGCTCATCACGGGCGGCGCGGGATTCATCGGGACCAATCTTGCCCATCGGCTGCTTTCGGAGGGAAGGTCGGTGTTGATTTACGACAATCTCTCACGGGCGGGAGTGGAGCAGAACCTGGCGTGGCTGCGGCGGGAACACAGGGACCTGGTTCAGTTTCAGTTGAGCGACACTCGCAATCGCGAGACGCTTCGCAAAGCGGTTCAAAACGCGTCGCAGATTTTTCATTTTGCCGCCCAGGTCGCGGTGACCACGAGCCTGGACGATCCCATTGACGATTTCGATGTCAATGCGCGCGGGACGTTGAACTTGCTGGAGGCGATGCGCTCTTTGGACGAGCCGCCGCCGCTCATTTTCACCAGCACGAACAAGGTTTATGGCGAAATGCGCGAGGTGTCGCTCCGCATCGACAATGGCCGTTACGAACCGGAGGACGCGCAGGTGCGTGAACATGGTTTCAGCGAGGATCGCTGTCTTCATTTTCATAGTCCTTACGGATGTTCCAAAGGGTGCGCCGAGCAATACGTGCTCGATTACGCCCGGACGTTCGGGATGCGCACAGCGGTTTTTCGGATGAGCTGCATTTACGGACTGCACCAGTTCGGGAATGAAGACCAGGGATGGGTAGCGCATTTCCTGATCCAGGCGCTGAAGAACGAGCCCATTACCATTTACGGCGATGGCCGGCAAGTGCGCGATGTCTTGTTCGTGGATGACCTGGTGGAAGCGTTTCTGGCGGCGCAGGACAACATCGATTCGTTGAGCGGAAACGCCTTCAACATTGGCGGCGGCATGCGCAATACCATCAGCCTGCTGGAATTGCTGGACCTCATCGGGGAATTGCATGGCAAACGACCGGAAGTCCGTTTCGACGCGTGGCGATCGGCAGATCAGCAGTACTACGTGTCGGACACGCGCCGGTTTTCGGAGGCCACGGGGTGGGCGCAGCAGGTGGATGTGCGTGCGGGCGTGAGCCGGCTTTACGAGTGGCTCCGGGAATTCCGGAGCGAGAAGGCCGCTGAAACTTTCATATCCGTCCAGCGCAATGGAAAAAGTCTCAAGTCCAGCGGCAGAAATGTGCGACGCGCGGAACCGCAATTCGCGAAAGCCGTTTAAGCCATGGACACATTGACTATTCGCAATCCGGAAACCCGGAGGGTCGGGCTGCTTAAAAAAAAGCCGATCATGACGGCTGCGGTCATTGCGGCCCCGGGGCGCGTGGAATTGGTGCAAAAGGACTTGCCGGAGCTGGGGGAAAACGAAGTGCGCGTGCGGCTGGAAGGTTGCGGCGTCTGCGGTTCCAGTCTCGCGCCGTGGGAGGGGCGTCCGTGGTTCAATTATCCTCTCGCGCCTGGAGAACTCGGCCATGAAGGATGGGGGATGGTGGACAAAATCGGCCCCGGCGTTTCTCAAGTGTCGGTGGGCGATCGCGTCTCGTTGTTGTCGTATCGCGCTTACGCGGAATATGACGTCGCGCCGGAAAGCAGCGTGATTGGTTTGCCGTCACAACTAAATGGCCAGCCGTTTCCGGGAGAGGCGCTTGGCTGCGCCATGAACGTTTTTCGCCGGAGCGATATTTTTCCCGAGCAAAAGGTGGCGATCATCGGGGTTGGTTTTCTCGGCGCGGTTTTGACCGCACTGTGCGCGCACGCGGGCGCGAAGGTGATCGCCATTTCGCGGCGCGGGTTCGCTTTGGAAATCGCGCGCAAAATGGGAGCCGCCGAGACGATTGCCCTGGAGGACCGCAACGGAATCGTGGAGAAAGTCAAAGCGCTCACGGCTGGGAATTTGTGCGATTGCGTCATTGAAGCGGCCGGAAAGCAAGCGCCTTTGGACCTGGCCGGCGAGCTGGCGCGGGAACGGGGACGCTTGATTATTGCAGGTTATCACCAGGACGGACCGCGCGAGGTGAACATGCAGTTATGGAACTGGCGCGGTCTGGATGTCATCAACGCCCACGAACGCGACCCGCGCATCTACATTTCCGGAATGCAGGCGGCCGCGGAGGCGATTGCGGAAGGCGTTTTTGATCCTTCGCCGCTTTATACCCACACCTTTCCGCTGCGGCAGCTTTCCGATGCGTTGAATGCGATGAAGCAGCGGCCCGAAGGTTTTCTGAAGGCACTCATTACTTATGACAACTCTGCTGACTGAATCGGTCGCGACAAAAATTCCCGCGAAGAAGAAGCCCATTCGGCCACGGCTCGGATTTTTGGGAGTGGGCTGGATTGGAAAAAATCGGCTGGAGGCCATTGCGGCGGATGGGATTGCGGAAATCACCGCCATTGCCGATGCATCGCCGGGCGCGGCTGGCCAGGTGGCGCGATCGTTTCCCAAGGCTGCTGTGTCTTCGGGTTTGGAGGAACTGCTGGAAGCGGATCTGGATGGAATTGTGATTGCGACGCCGAGCGCGTTGCACGCGGGGCAGGCAGTGAGCGCGTTTGAGAGTGGGATGGCCGTTTTTTGCCAAAAACCTTTGGGACGCAATGCCGAGGAAACGCGCCGAGTGGTGGATGCTGCGCGCGCCTCGAATCGATTGCTGGGAGTGGACCTTTCCTATCGGTTCATTAGCGCCGCGCAAAAAGTCCATCAACTCTGCCGAAGCGGTGAACTTGGCGACGTGTTTGCCATCGATCTGATTTTTCACAATGGCTACGGCCCTGACAAACCGTGGTTCTATGATGCCAAATTGTCCGGCGGCGGTTGTGTGATTGATTTGGGAATTCATTTGGTGGATTTGGCGTTGTGGAATCTTGGCTTCCCGCGCGTCACGAATGTCACGGGCCGCCTGTTTGCGCAGGGAGCGCCCATTCAAAGCCGGCGCGACACGGTCGAGGACTACGCCTTGGCGCGGCTTGATCTTGAAAACGGCGCCACCGTGAAACTGGCGTGTTCATGGAAATTGCCGGTGGGATGCGACGCGGTGATTTCGGCCCATTTTTACGGCACGAAAGGCGCGGCCAGTTTCCAGAATGTGAACGGCTCCTTCTATGATTTTAAGGCGGAACATTTCCTCGGAACGAAACGGGAAGTGCTGGCGTTGCCGCCCGAAAATTGGGGGGGCTGCGCCGCGGTGGATTGGGCGCGGCGCCTGGCGGCCGACCGGAGTTTCTCGCCCGAGATCGAAACCGTCATTCAAGTGGCCCACGCGCTGGATGCCATCTACGACCCGGCGACAATCAAGCCGCAGGATATCTCGCGCACAACTTTCATTCACGCATGACCGTTGCATTCCCAGTTCCAAAACGCGTCCTGATGACCGCCGATACGGTGGGCGGCGTGTGGACTTATGCGATGGAACTCTGCCACGCGCTGGGCGCGTATGGAATTGAGATTGTCCTTGCCACCATGGGCGCGCCGTTAAGCCGCAGCCAGCGAACGGAGGTTGCCGCGCTTGGGAACATCAAAGTTTCTGAGAGCGATTACAAACTCGAATGGATGAGCGAGCCCTGGGACGACGTGTACAGCGCCGGCGAATGGTTGTTGCGGCTGGAAGATCAGTTTCAGCCGGATGTTGTGCATTTGAATAATTTCGCGCATGGCTCGCTGCCCTGGCGGGCGCCGAAAATGGTGGTGGGCCATTCGTGCGTGCTTTCCTGGTGGCGGGCAACGAAAGGTTGCGATGCGCCCCCGGAATGGAATGAATATCGCACGCGGGTTTTGGAGGGGCTTGCGCTGGCGGATTTCGTCGTGGCGCCCACGAATGCCATGTTGATGGCGTTGGAGGAGCATTATGGTCCTTTTGCGGGCAGCGCGGTGATCCCAAACGGACGATCCATTTCAAAAACTCGTCTGCGTTCGAAGCGAAATTTTATCCTGGGCGCGGGGCGGTTGTGGGATGAAGGGAAGAATATTGGCGCACTGGTGGACTGCGCCGCCGATCTGCCGTGGCCGGTGTGCCTGGCGGGTGAAAGCCGTGATGCCAATAGCCGCGAGACGCGGCAGCCACAGGTCCGTTATTTGGGGCACCTGTCGCAAAGGAGATTGCAGGCGTGGTATGAACGCGCGGCGATCTTTGCCGCGCCCGCGAAATATGAGCCATTTGGCTTGTCGATTCTGGAAGCGGCGCTGGCGGATTGCGCGCTGGTTTTGGGAGACATTCCAAGTTTGCGGGAAAATTGGAACGGGGCCGCGCTGTTTGTTCCTCCCGACGATTTGAACGCATTGGAGGCGGCGCTTCAAAAACTTATCGCAACCCCGCGCTTGCGCTGTGAGCTTTCAGCCAAGGCTCGCGATATTGCATCCCGTCTCACGCCAAAACGAATGGGTGAGAGTTATTTGCTGATGTACTCCAACGTTCTCGCGCGAACGCATGGCGCTGCCAGCGACACGGCAGTTTTGGCGCGAGCGCACACCGCCCCGGGAATCACCACAACCTGGAAAGGGACTTCATGCGCATTGTGATGTTTTATCATTCGCTGCTGTCGGATTGGAACCATGGCAACGCCCATTTTCTGCGCGGCATTGCGACGGAATTGCTCGCGCGCGGGCATCAGGTTTCCGTCTACGAACCGGCCAATGCCTGGAGCTTGCAACATTTAATTGCTGAGCACGGGGAGGGGCCGATTGAGAAATTTCGAGCGGCTTACCCGCAGTTGTCCTCGAATCGATACGAATTGAACAGCCTGGATTTGGATCAAGCACTCGATGACGCGGATCTAGTTATTGTTCACGAATGGAATGATCACGATTTAGTCCCGCGAATTGGCAAACATCGCTGCCGCAGCGATTATCGGCTTCTGTTTCACGATACGCACCATCGGCTGGTTACGGACCGGGACAGCATGGCCAATTATGATTTGTCGAACTATGACGGCGTGCTGGCGTACGGGGAAGTTTTGCGGCGGCTTTATGAATCCACGCAAATGGCGAACCAGGCATGGACGTGGCACGAAGCGGCGGACACGCGGGTCTTTCGTCCTTTGCCGCCCGAAAAATCATCCGGCGAATTGGTGTGGATTGGCAACTGGGGCGATGAGGAGCGCACGGCGGAGCTCCGTGAATTTTTGATTGAGCCGGCGCGCCAATTGGAGTTGCAGGCCCGCGTTCACGGTGTGCGTTATCCCGAACATGCGCGGCGGGCGCTGGCGAATGCGGGGATTGATTACGCCGGATGGCTGCCGAATTACGAAGCGCCGCGGGTCTTTGCGGAATTCAAATGCACGGTCCATGTGCCGCGCCGGCCGTATGTGGAGGCGTTGCCGGGCATTCCGACGATTCGCGTCTTTGAAGCGCTGGCGTGCGAGATTCCGCTGGTGTGTTCGCCGTGGGAGGACGCCGAACATCTCTTTGCGCAGGGCGAAGATTATCTCGTCGCGCGAAACGGAAAGGAAATGTCGCGTCATCTTCGCGATCTGTTAAATGACGAAGACCTGGCCGCGCAACTGGCCATGCGCGGCCTGAACACCATTCGCTCACGCCATACCTGCGCGCATCGCGTGAATGAACTGCTCGCGATTTATTCCAGCTTGAAACAACCAACTGAAAATACCGTAAACGCATGAACCATCGTTTGAATATCTCCTTTTTTGGGTCGAGTCTTGTCTCCGCGTATTGGAACGGGGCGGCCACGTATTACCGCGGGCTGATACGCGCGCTTTCGGAGCGAGGGCATCGGGTCACGTTCTATGAACCGGACGCGTACGAGCGGCAGCAGCATCGGGACATGAAGGACCCGGATTGGGCGCGGGTGGTCGTGTATGCGGCGACGGAACAGAGCGCATTGGCCGCGGTGGAACAGGCGCGAGAAAGCGATTTGGTGATCAAGTGCAGCGGTGTGGGAGTGAATGACGCCTTGCTTGAGGCGGGAGTGTTGGAATTGAAAAAGCCGGAGACACTCGTGGCCTTTTTGGATGTGGACGCGCCGGCGACACTCGACAGAATTCACAACGATCCGAAAGATCCGTTTCACCGGCTCATTCCGGAATACGATTTCATCCTCACTTATGGCGGTGGAAGGCCGGTAGTGGAGGCTTATCTGGCGGCCGGCGCGGCGGAATGCGTGCCGATTTACAATGCTCTCGATCCGCACACGCATTATCCGGTGCCGCCGGAGCGCCGGTTTGAAGGAGACCTCGGCTTTCTCGGAAACCGGATGCCCGACCGGGAGGCGCGCGTGGAGGAATTTTTTCTGAAGCCCGCCGCGCAACTCGCGGATTGCAAATTTCTTTTGGGCGGAAGCGGCTGGCGGGACAAATCCACTACGGCCAATGTGGCTTATCTCGGCCACGTTTATACCCACGAACACAATGCCTTCAACGTTACGCCGCGCGCGGTGCTGAATATCAATCGCGGCAGCATGGCGCGATACGGGTTTTCTCCACCAACACGAGTGTTCGAAGCGGCCGGCGCGGGCGCCTGCCTGATTACGGACAAGTGGGAGGGAATTGAATTATTCCTGGAACCGGGACGCGAGGTGCTCGTCGCCGGGAGTGGTGACGAAGTGGTGCAACACCTCAAACAATTGACACCGGAAGACGCCCGCAAAATCGGGCGCGCGGCCTATTCGCGGGTGCTGGATCAGCATACCTATGCTCATCGCGCGGATGAATTGGAAAAAGTTTTGGATGGAAAAGCAGGAGGTGTCACCGCATGAAAACGCGGCGGCAATCTCCGAATGGGAATGGCCACGCGCTTTTGGAGCGCATCGAGGGAGAGTCTCACCTGGCATATGCGCCGGAGCCGAACGGCGGTGAATCCTCGGGGATTTTGGGCGGTGAGCGTCTCGCATTCAGCAGGCATCGGCTGAAAATAGTCATCCTTGGGTTGTCGATCACATCGTCCTGGGGCAACGGCCACGCGACGACGTACCGAGGTTTGGTGCGTGAGTTGTGCGCGCGCGGGCATGAGGTGCTTTTCCTGGAGCGCGATGTCGAATGGTACGCGGCGAACCGGGATTTGCCGAACCCTCCTTACGGCCGCACCGAACTTTATTCCTCGCTGCGGGAATTGAAAAACCGTTTCGCGAGTGAAATTCGGGCGGCGGATTTTGTCATCGTGGGCTCTTACGTTCAGGAAGGAATTGAAATTGGCGAATGGGTCACGCGGATTGCGGAGGGTGCGACGGCGTTTTATGACATCGATACGCCGGTCACCATGGCGCAATTGATCAAGGACGGGGTGGACTACATTTCATCGGCACTGATCCCGCGTTACCAAATATATCTCTCATTCACCGGAGGGCCATTGCTGGAGTTCATTGAGGAACACTACGGTTCGCCCATGGCGCGTCCACTATATTGTTCCGTCGACGCGACGCTTTATTTTCCCGAAGAGCGCGAGTTGAAATGGGACCTCGGTTACATGGGGACTTACAGCGACGATCGGCAACCGACGCTGGATCGTTTGCTGCTCGAGCCGGCACGACGGTTGACGGATCGAAGGTTTGTCGTGGCGGGACCGCAATATCCCCGATCCATCCGCTGGGCGAAGAATGTAAAGCGGTTTACGCATTTGCCGCCGGGCAAACACCGCAATTTCTACAACTCTCAACGATTTACTTTGAATGTCACGCGCGCGAACATGATCGCCGCCGGGTTTTCTCCCAGTGTCCGCTTGTTTGAAGCCGCGGCCTGCGGCACGCCGATCATCAGCGATTTTTGGCGAGGCATCGACAGCTTTTTCCAACCGGACGAGGAGATACTCATTTCGCGATCGGCGGATGAGACGCTGATTTATCTTCAGGAAATTTCCGAGCTGAAACACCGCGATATTGGAGCACGTGCGCGCGCGCGGGTTCTGAGGGGACACACGGCCAAACATCGCGCCTTTGAATTGGAAAGTTACGCGAGGGAAGTAATGAAATTTTCCGTGATATGAAAATCGTGATTTTCGGCCTGACCGTGAGTTCATCGTGGGGGAACGGCCACGCGACGCTTTGGCGCGGGCTGATCAAGGCGCTATCGCGGCGCGGGCATGACGTGACATTTTTCGAGCGGGATGTTCCGTATTACGCAAAGCACCGCGATCTTTCGGAATTGTTCGGCGGCCGCCTCGCGTTATACAGCGATTGGAATGAAATTCTGCCCAAGGCGCGGCGGCAATTGCGCGACGCCGATGTGGGCATGGTGACCTCGTATTGTCCGGACGCGATTAACGCCGCTGCCTTGGTATTGGAATCCGGAACTTGCAGCGTGTTTTATGACCTGGATACTCCCGTGACGTTGAACCGCCTGCGCGCCGGGCAACCCGTCGAATACATCGGGTCACGCGGGCTGCAGGACTTTGGTTTGGTGTTGAGCTACACCGGCGGAACGGCGCTGGAGTTGTTGAAAACGGAACTTGGCGCGAGGCAGGTGGCGCCGCTTTACGGCAGTGTGGATCCGGAAGTCCACAAGCCGGTGGCGCCGGTGAAAATGTTTGAATGCGATCTGTCCTATCTCGGCACCTACGCGGAGGACCGGCAAAGCGTCTTGCAGGATTTGTTCATTGAACCGGCGCGCCGCGTTCCGGATCGGAAATTCCTGATCGGCGGCGCTCAATACCCGCAGGAATTTCCGTGGGCGGAAAACATTTTCTTCGCGAGGCATGTAGCGCCCCCGGATCATCCGGCATTTTACAGTTCCTCGCAGCTCACATTGAACATCACGCGGTCGGCCATGGCGCAGATGGGTTATTGCCCGTCGGGACGGCTCTTCGAAGCGGCGGCCAGCGGAACGCCGATGATTAGCGACTGGTGGGAGGGATTGGACGAGTTTTTTGAGCCGCAATCCGAAATTCTTCTCTCGCGCGCGGCAGAGGACGTGGTCAATATTCTTGGTTTGTCCGCAGCGGAACTCAAAAAAATTTCCCAGGCCGCTCGCGAAAGGACTTTGGCCCAACACACGGCCGATCATCGCGCCATCGATTTTGAGACCGCTGTCCAAAACGCGTGGAACCATAAATCCGCCGTGGTGTCACATCACGGAACACGGAGCACGGAACACGAAGCAACACTGACATCAGCGAACTAACTATGTGGGGCATCATTCCAGCAGCAGGAGCCGGCAGCCGCATTCAACCCTTGGCATTCTCAAAGGAACTTCTTCCGGTAGGCAGCCGACGCGATGGAGAAACGGAACGGCCGCGGGCAGCCAGCGAGTACATCATTGAACGCATGATTCTGGCGGGAGCGGATAAAATCTGCTTCGTGATTTCGCCCGGAAAATCGGACATCATTTCCTATTACGGCGGAGGCATCGGCGATGCGAATTTTGCTTACGTCGTGCAGCCGCGTCCGGGTGGTTTATGCGACGCCATTTTTCGGGCGTTGCCGGTGATTTCTCCCGATGAAACTGTCTTGATTGGGCTTCCGGACACGATTTGGTCTCCGGAAGATGGCCTGCGAGAGCTGCCGCGGGATGCTTTCTCTTTCCTGTTGTTTCCGGTGGAGCATCCGGAATTTTTCGACGCGGTAGTGACCGATGAAAACGGGCGCGTGGAGGAAATCCAGGTGAAGCAACCCGGCGCGGCTTCGAATTGGATTTGGGGCGCGTTTAAAATGCCGGCCGGAATTCTTCGAGAGCTTTTCGATCTCTGGAATGAGCGCGGGCGAAGCGATGAGTATATTGGCACGCTGGTCAATGCGTGGTTGGCGCGCGGCGGAATCGCTCACGGCGTTCGTGCCGGAAAATCCTACGTCGACATCGGCACGTTGCATGGCTACCGGGCCGCCATTTCGTTGCTGAGTTCCGCGTCCATCGAAAGATCGAATTCCATCGCAATTCCAACCGCGCCTCCAATCCCACTTAAGCGTGAAGAACCCATTTTATCCGCCCACAGCGAATGAATACGATTTCCGATACATCCACGATCCGGACTGCTTTGAGTGTCGAGCAAATACGCACGCGAGTGCGGGAATTGGGAAAATGGTTTCACAACCTGAACCTCGGCGGCGTTGAAACCGCGCCGGACCATTTCCTGGGCGATTATCCGCGCAGCAAGTGGCAGCATTTCGCCAATGCGATCCCTTCGGATTTGAGCGGCCGCACGGTGCTTGATATAGGCTGCAATGGCGGATTTTATTCCATCGAAATGAAGCGCCGCGGCGCGGAGCGCGTGGTGGCGATCGATTTTGACGAAGCGTACCTGGCCCAGGCGCGGTTTGCCGCGGAAGTGTGCGATGTGGAAATCGATTTCCAGAAATTGTCTGTTTATGACGTCGCGAAGCTGGGCGAAAAATTCGACATCGTGCTGTTCATGGGCGTGCTCTATCACTTGCGCCATCCTTTGCTTGCCCTCGATCTGCTCCACGAACATGTGGCGCGCGATCTTTTGATTTTTCAGTCCATGCAGCGGGGCAGCGATGAAATTGTGCCGGTGCAGGGGGACTATCCTTTCTGGCAGCGGGATATTTTCACGCAGTCTGGATTCCCGAGCATGTATTTCATCGAAAATAAATACGCCGGCGACCCGACGAATTGGTGGATTCCCAATCGCGCCTGCGCGGAAGCCATGCTGCGAAGTTCCGGGTTCGAAATTTTGGAACATCCCGAGGAGGAGGTGTTCGTCTGCAAATGGCAACCCGTGTCATCGGAAGAGCCGCGGGCGGTTTATCCGGCAAACGCGTGAAAGTTCATTCGCCGTCTTGCACGGAAGTCTCGCGAGCGCGGCCGCACATGAGGCCGAAACCCGTATTTGCGGGTAGGAAATAGCCCAGTTGAGCGCGGTGAACTTTCTTACGATTTTTCAAAATGAAACAGAGAGCAATCACCAGGAGAGGTGCCCGGCAGTCCAGCATGGCCCCGCGTCGCCGGCGAAACGCTCTTCCAGCAGTCAGCCGCAAAACGGCGACGCCAGTCTCGGTGGATGCAACACCGAAACGGACGCCGGCGCGGAGCCGGGCGGTTGGGGAGGCGGCGGGAAAAATTCGGACCCGCCGCGGGAAGCTGTCGCGCAAGACCTAATTGCCTGAGACGAAGCTGGAGCCCCGATGACAGCAAATGGCCAAAGCCGCCTTCGTCGCGCCTTGGCGTTCGCGTTCCCATTTCGCTATGCCGTCGGCGTCATTTTTATCATCACCCTGTGCATCGCCGCCGCCAACGCGGCGGAGCCGGTGGTGCTGTTCAAATACATTTTCGACAGCCTGGTTCTCCACGGTTCAAACCATGTGCTGGTGGTCGGCATCTGTATTCTGATCGGCCTGGGAATTTTTCGCGAGGCGGCTACGGCGATTTCCAATTGGCTGACGTGGCATGCGCGATTGGGAATACACTATTCCTTGTTGGAGGTCACGGTTGAGCGGCTTCATCGCATGCCGCTGGGTTTCCATCGCGAGCAGGGCGTCGGCGCCGTGATGACCAAGCTGGACCGGGGCATTCAGGGTTTCATCACCGGCGTCACGCAGATTCTCTTCAACATCTTCCCGGCGGTTCTTTATCTGGTCATTTCCATTGCGATAATGTTTCGGCTGAATTGGCAGCTCACGGTCATCGTTATGTGTTTCGTGCCGGTGCCCGCCATAATCGCAGGGATGGCTGGCCCGGAACAGACGCGGCGCGAAAGGAATCTGCTGGAGCAATGGTCCAAAATATATTCGCGCTTCAATGAAGTGCTTTCCGGCATCGTGACGGTGCGCAGTTTCTCGATGGAAGATGCCGAGAAAACAAGATTTCTGGGCGACGTGAAAAGCGCCAACAATACGGTGGTGCGAGGGGTGGGCATTGACACAGGCGTGAGCGCGGCGACGAACATGGTGGTGGCGTTCGCGCGCATTGCGGCCGTGGCGCTGGGCGGCTCCTTCGTGCTCCAGGGGCGGATCACGACGGGCACGTTGCTGACGTTCCTGGGCTACATCGGAGGTTTGTTTGGACCGGTCCAGGGACTTACCGGAATTTATCAAACGATCCAACGCGCCTACGTTTCGTTGGACGACATTTTCGCTATCATCGACGTCCAGGATCATCTCGGCGACGCGCCGAACGCGCGCGATGTGGGGCACGTGAAAGGCGACGTGTCATTCAAGGACGTCAAATTTACCTATGAGCAGCGGAAGCGTCCGGTGCTGGATGGCGTCAGCCTGGATATAAAAGCGGGACAAACGCTCGCCGTGGTGGGGCCCAGTGGATCGGGCAAAACCACGATGATGGCTCTGCTCATGAGGTTCTACGATCCGGAAAATGGAGCGGTGCTGCTGGACAATGAGGACTTGCGAACGCTGAAACAGCGCACGTTGCGAAAAAACATCGGAACCGTCCTTCAGGATCCGCTGCTTTTTAATGACACGATTCGCGACAACATTGCCTATGGAAAACCGGAGGCGAGCATGGAGGAGGTGGAGCGCGCGGCGCGGGCGGCAAACGCGCATGATTTTATTTCTCACTTGCCGCAGGGTTATGAAACCATGGTGGGTGAGCGCGGAAGCCTGCTGTCGGTGGGCGAGCGTCAGCGCATTGCCATCGCGCGCGCACTGCTGAAAGATCCTCCGATTTTGGTGCTCGACGAGGCGACGTCCTCGCTGGACGCGGAATCCGAAGCGCTGGTCCAGGACGCCCTGGATCGCTTGATGAAAGGGCGAACGACGTTTGTCATCGCACACCGGCTGGCCACGGTGGTCCACGCGGACCGGATCATCGTACTGAAGCATGGACATATTGTGGAGTCCGGCACGCACGAAGAACTGATGCGGCAGCGCGGATATTATTCAACACTGGTGGAGCGCCAGACGCGGGGACTTATCCGCAACGAAGGCGAGGAAATGGCGTTGGCGGAATGAGTCTTGGGAACAGGAAACCACGAATGCTCACAAATGGACACCAATTGGTGAGTGTTCATTGCTGGTCGCCCGGCGAAAACGATTCAATCACCGTTTTTTCTTTTTCCCGCCCTTTTTTCCGCCGCCAGTTCGTTTGTTCACCGTCGCCCAGGCTCTTTTCTTGGCGGTCTTCTTGCTCGTGCCGCGTTTTTCGTAGCTTTTTTCGATGTGCGCGGCCTGGCGCTTTTGCTTGCCGGTATAGCTCGATTTATCTCCTCTAGGCATAATAGGTAATAGGGTATGTCAGTGGATTTGATAGATAGAGTACTGTGTGGATTGGGTTCGCAACAATAGGGAATTACACCTATCGTATTTCAGCCTGCCGCGACTAGATTCGGTTGTTCCGCAATTTTTGATTTTTATGTCGAAACCTTCGGCGCGGCGCAAACAAATAAAGGAGAATGGACCTGGTGGTGCGAGATGCTGGGAGGTGATTATCGTGGGCGGAGGCATGGCGGGACTTTCGGCCGCAATTTATCTGGGCCGGGCGGAACGGGAAACGCTGGTCATCGATGCGGGCAAGTCCATGGCGAAATGGGAGCCGGACGTGCAGAATTTTTTGGGATTCCCGGAAGGCATTTCGGGCAAGGATCTCTTGCTCCGGGCGCGCAAACAGGCACAGCGCTATCAGGCAGCCTTTGTCAGGGACAAGATACTTTCGGCGCGGAGACGGAATCACAAATTTTTTCTACGAGGGATGAACGCTTCCTACGTTTGCCGGCGATTGCTGCTGGCGACCGGAATTTTGCACGTGCCTCCGGATATTCCCGGCGTTCAGGTCTGCCTCGGGCGCAGCATGTTTTTTTGCAAGGACTGCGATGGCTATCGAGTGAAAGGCCAGAACATCGCCATTTACGGTTGGACGAACGAGGCGGTGGAGTACGCGCTGGCGATGCTCACCTATTCCAGGCGAGTCGCCATTCTTACTGACGGGCGAAAGCCGCGGTGGGACGGCTTCTGGGAGCAACAACTTGAGGTGTACGGGATACCGGTCCATCAGGAAGAAATTCTTAAGGTGCGGCATGAGCGCGGGCAGATTCAGTTTTTGTTGCTGGAAGGCGGAGCAAAGTTGCCGGTGGCAAAATTGTTCACCACCCGCGGCGATATTTATTTCAATAGCCTGGCGAAAGGGCTTGGCGCGGAAGTGGATTCCACCGGAGAAATCGAGGTGCAATTGGATATGAGCACCACGGTGGAAAAACTTTACGCCGCCGGTTGTGTGACACCCGCCAATTGCCAGATGATTATTGCCGCCGGGCAGGGCGCTATTGCGGCGCAGGCGATTAATCGTGACATATTCGAGGAGCGGTTAAAGGTGTGTGCGTTGCATCCCGATCGCGTGGTCCGCTGACACCCGGGCCCCACGCATTTAAATGTAGCGCGGCCGTCACGGCTGCGAGTGTCGGCGGCGTCTCGCCGCCAGACGACGTTGAAGCACAATTAAACGACCGCTGTTCCTGGCGCCGGGACGGTGCCGGAACTCGCAGGCGAGACGCCTGCGTTACAAATCGGACGGCTTTTGCCAACTTGAGCTTTGTTTTTCAATTTGAATGCGCGAGGCCTGAGCTGACAGCACCGCTCTCTTTACTCTTTCCGCCGGCGCCTATAGTTTCTCCGAAATTGCTCTGCTGTCATTCCAATGAAGAGAATCTGTTTGCTCGCCACAATTCTAGCGTGCTGTTGTGCTGCCGCGATGGCGCGCGAACTGGCAACGAATTCCCTCGAAAACATCGCGCTCAATCGCGCCGCCTATCAGTCCGATTCCATCGATGACGACCACACGGCGGATCTGGTGACCGACGGCAGCGACGCGACCTTTTGGGAAAGCCACCCCGGCAGCAATTCGTGGATCATGATCGATCTGGGCGAGGTTTGTTCCTTTGATCGCATTGTCCTGAAGTGGGGCGAATCTCGTCCCGCGAGGGGCCGGATTCAAATTTCGAGTGATGATGCCCAATCGAAAACCTGGCGCGATTTGTTTGCGTTCACGAATTCTGCGGCTGTCCGTGAAATAGATTCTCCCGCCAGCAAGGCGCGTTATGTGCGTCTCGTCATTCCCGCGGATGTCACCTTGGCGCGCGGTTGCGTGCTGTCGGAATTTGAAGTGTATGGAACGCGAAAGACTCATTTCATTCCCGCGCCACAACCGAAGGCCGATGCGGACGGCTCAATACTGCTTACGGGCGGGCGTTGGAAATTGTGCAATGCCATGTTTGTCCAAGCCGCGCCGCAGCAGATTTCCCGCGCAGGATTTGATGATGCGAAATGGCTTCCCGCCATCGTGCCGGGAACGGTGCTGGGGAGTTACCTGGCGATTGGCGCGGTTCCCGATCCGTGGTTTGGCGACCAGATGAGCCAGATTTCAGATGATTTTTTTTCGCGTCACGATTTCTGGTATCGCGACGAATTCGTGGTTCCAAAAAAGGACGCCGGTCGGAGGTTGTGGCTGAATTTCGACGGCATCAACTGGAAGGCGGATGTTTTCTTCGACGGCGTTCGTGTCGGCGAGATCGATGGCGCATTCATTCGTGGCCGATTCGATGTCACCGAAATAGCGAAGCCTGGCGCGACCAATTGTGTTGCTGTGCTCATCCATCACGTGGCGCACGCGGTGCCTGGCCTGAAGAAATTGCGACACAAATTCCTGGGTGGGCCGACTACCAATGGTGACTTGCTCGGTCATGATAGCCCGACGTTTCTTTCGAGTGCCGGTTGGAATTGGGTGCCAATCATTCGCGGCCGCGACATCGGCATTTGGAATGATGTTCGTTTGGAAACTTCCGGCGACGTCAACATCGTCGATCCGTGGGTGGCCACGGATTCGCTCTCGCCGGACCACACTCATGCCGAAATCAGCGTTCGCACTGAGCTGGAAAATCATTCGCCGTCGCCCGTGACCGGAAAACTCATCGCCACGATCGGCGATTTGAAATTCGAAACCAATATCGCGTTTGCTGCGAATGAGACGCGAAGTTTGGCGTTCGACAAAACCACGTGGCCGAATTTGGCGTTGAATCATCCCCGACTTTGGTGGCCGAACGATTATGGCGAACAGCCGCTGTACCAGCTCAACTTGCGATTTGAAGAAGCCGGTCGGATCAGCGACGAAAAATCCGTGAACTTCGGCGTGCGGAAATTGGAATGCCGCGTGATTGACAATGTCCTCACCATTTTCGTGAACGACACGCGCATACTTTGCCGCGGTGGAAATTGGGGCATGGCCGAGGGCATGCTCAATTGCGACGCGGCCGGCCTCGCGCTCCGCGTGCGCCTCCATCATGACGCGAATCTGAACATGATCCGCAACTGGGTGGGCATGGAAGGGCACGAAGCGTTTTATGACGCGTGCGATCGTTGCGGTATTTTGATTTGGGATGATTTCTGGCTGGCCAATCCCGTCGACGGCCCGGACCCGGACGATCACAAAATGTTCATGGAGAATGCGCGTGACAAAATTCGCCGCGTTCGCAGTCATCCCTCGCTCGCGCTTTATTGTGGACGCAATGAAGGCATGCCGCCGGCGGATTTGGATGCCGGCATGCGCGAGGCGGTGAATTCGCTGGATCGCACGAGATATTATATTCCTCACTCGGCGGCAGGCGTTGTCACCGGCTACGGCCCTTATGTGCCGCAAGATGTGGAATGGTATTTTGCGAATCGCGGAAAGACCTTTCATAGCGAGCTCGGTATTGTGGCCATCCCAACGATTGAGAGCATGAAGGCGATGATGCCGGCGGAGGACCTGTGGCCCATAAACGACATGTGGGCGGTGCATGATTATCAGAAACCGCGCTCGCAGATGTTCACCAAGCGCGTCGCCGAACGCTACGGCGAGCCAGCCAATCTTGCGGATTACTGCCGTGAAGCGCAAATGGTGAATCTGGAATCGGCCAAGGCCATGTATGAATCTCTGCAAGCCAATCAGGGGGGCGGCACATTGGTGTGGATGACGCAATCCGCCTGGCCATCGCTCATTTGCCAACTCTACGATCACTATTTCGAGATGACCGCCGCTTATTTCGGGGCAAAAAGCGGTTGCGAACCGGTGCACATTTTTTGGGACGCCAATGCGGATGTCATCAAAACCGCCAACGACACGCAGACGAATCTCGATAGCCTGAGCGCGGAGGCGCGCGTTTACAGCCTGGATGGAAAAGAATTATGGCATAAATCCGTCCGGCTCGACGTTCCAGAAACCAGTGTCAAAGATTGTTTTCCCATCACGCGTCCGACGGAAATATCTCCTGTTTTTTTTGTGAAACTTGTGCTGCGGAAGGGCGGGCAAATGCTCTCGGATAATTTTTACTGGGGCTGCGCGAAGGGCGGAACTTGTCAGGCGCTGAATCAATTGCCGCCGGTGGAACTGTCCACCAAAGCCACGCAGTACGATCGCAAGGGCCGTCGCCAGATCTTGGTGCGCGTGACCAACCCCGCGCAAACCATCGCGCTTGCGATTCGATTGAAAGTGCAGCGCGCGGATTCCGGCGCGCGCGTGCTGCCGGTGTTTTACAGCGACAATTATTTTTCATTGCTGCCTGGTGAAAGCCGGACGATCTCGGTGACGTTTGACGACGCAACTCTGGCCGGCGCGTCGCCAAAGTTGCTTGCCGAAGGATGGAACGTGAAGCCCGAGGAAATCCGAATCCGATGAACGCGCATCGCGGAAAAGTCCTGCGGCTGCCGCCAAACCGCGTCTGGCGCACCTATTCCGGCGGCCTCATGCTCGACCGCATGGAAGGCCGCGCATCGCCCGCCGACGGTCCGTTCCCGGAAGATTGGCTCGGCTCGACGGTGCGCGCGATCAATCCGAATCGTGAAAACGAGAACGAAGGATTGGCGCGTGTTGTTTTTGCGGGCGGGGAAGCGTTGCTGGCGGATTTGCTTGCGGCCGATCCGGAATACTTTCTTGGCCGGGAACATTTGAGCCGCTTTGGTGCGAATCCAATGATGCTGGTCAAATACCTGGATTCGGCGGTGCGGTTGCCGTTTCAGGTTCATCCCACCGTGGATTTTTCCAAGGCCCGCCTGAATGCCGCGAGTGGCAAGACGGAAGCTTATTACATATTGAACACGCGGCCGGAAATCAGCGCTCCCTACATTTACCTCGGCTTTCAACATCCACCTACGCGCGGGGAATTGCGGCGGATGATTGTCGAGCAGGACATCGCCGCGATGGAACGGTGCTTCGATAAAATTCCGGTCCAGCCCGGTGATGTGTATGTCGTGCCCGGTGGATTGCCGCACGCCATTGGCGGCGGGGTGCTCATGGTTGAGGTCATGGAGCCGACGGATTTCGTGGCGCGGGTGGAGTTCAATGTGGCGGGGCGCGTGATTCCTGAATCGGCGCGGTTCATGGGCCGCGATGTGGATTTTGCGCTGGATATGTTTTCATTGGCGCCAGTGAGTTTGTCTGAGGTGCAATCTCGTTGGAAATGCGAGCCACGCGTATTGGTCGAGAATCCGGCCATGCGGCGTGAGGCCTTGGTGGATGGTCGCGTCACGGAGCGGTTCAATATTCTGCGTACTGAAGTGAAGGGGCGCGCGCCTTGGCGTCCGGTGGGATTCACCGTTCTTTTGGTTGTGGATGGCGAATGCACTGTTTCTACGGCAGGGGAGAAAGTAGCGCTTGCCCGATTTGATCGCATCGTGGTTCCGCATGGCATGGACGCGCTGGAGATCGACGCCGATGGAGTGGTGCTGTTGGAGTGTTTGCCGCCGGGAGTGAATTTGGAGCGTATAACGAAATGCATTTGATGGTAGGGCGCGGAGCGACGCGCCCTACCAGCCGAATTAACTATCCGCCAAATCATCTCCGGTTTCCTTCCGCAATTCCGTGATGCGGGCGAGCAGATGCAGGGTGAGCGTCGCGTAGCCGGGTCTGCCGTAGAGGTTGTTAAGTTCACCGGGGTCTTTGTCCAAATCGTAGAGTTCGAATTCCTCCGGTTCCTCGGGGAATGCCGCCAGCTTGTGATAGTGAATGAGTTTGTAGCGCTCGGTGCGCACGCCGCGATGCGGCCGCACGTGTTCCCATTCCGGATACTCGAAATATTCGTAGAGCCAATCTTTCCGCCAGTCCGCGGGCGGCTCGCTTTTGAGAATTGGGACGAGGCTGCGTCCATGCTGGAGCGATGGCGGGCGGACACCGGCCAGTTCCAGCAATGTGGGCGCAATGTCCACATTCAACGCCATTTCTTCACAGGATGAACCGGCTTTCACCAGGCGGGGATAACGCACGATGAGCGGCACCCGGATGGAAGGCTCGTGCATGAAACGTTTGTCGTACATCCGCCATTCACCGAGGAAAAATCCGTGGTCCGATGTGACAATCACCGCGGTGTCATCCAATTGCCCCTCGCGCTCCAGCAGGTCCACCACGCGGCCAAGGTTATCGTCGTTGTCCACCACACCGGCATAGTGGTCCTTGGCGACTTCTTCCAGCGTCCGCGGATTGTCGTCGCCTAAAATGGTGGTGCCGATTTTATTGTTGGCTTCGGCGAAGGCGCGCGGCTTGCCGGGATAACCTTTCAGGTCGTCATCAAAGGTCGCCGGCTTGGGAATCGGGATGCCGTTGTAAAGGTCCAGATGGCGGCGCGCGCGATAAAACGGCGCATGCGGCGCGAAGGGATTCAGAAAAACGCAAAATGGTTTTTCGCGTTTCTGCTCGAGCCATTGCAGCGCGCGGTCGGTGACGACATCGTCCAAATAACCTTCATAACGTTTCGGCTCGGAATACTTGCCGGCGATGCCTTCGGTCAAGAGCGGGTTGTAGTAATCCGTCCGGCCATTGAAACCGAAATAATAATCCCAGTAACGATCCTGAAGCGCGTGCTTGATATGGGCCTTGCCAAAAAAGGCCACTTCGTAGCCGGCCTTATGCAGGAGATCCGACACGAGCGGAATGTTGTGCGGGATGGGGCCGTTGCCGTTTCCTTTTTGATCGGGACCGGGTTTGGCGGGCACGTTTCCGGTGGCATTGATGCTGTGGGAATAGAGTCCGGTCAACAGGCCGGCGCGGGAGGGGAGGCAAAGCGCGTTGGTCACAAACGCGTTTTTGAACATCATGCCTTCGCGGGCCATTCGGTCCATGTGCGGGGTTTTGACGATGGGATGCCCGGCGCAACTTAATTCGTCGTAGCGCAATCCTTCGCCGAGAAAAATAATCAGATTCGGTTTTTGCTTTGGCGGGGATGATTCCGCGCCGAATGCATCGAGGGCGGCATCGCCCAACGCCAGCGCCCCGACGACGCCGGCGCTCAATTTGAGAAACGATCGCCGCGACGGTTTATGATCGGCATTGGTGGCGTCCGGTGCGGAGTTTTGTGCTGCAGTAGTCATGAGTTACGCGTTCGCGTGCCAGTCTGGCAGAATCGTTTCGCCGGCAATAACCATATGTTTATACGGGTTTGTGGCGGGGAGCGCATCGAATTGCTCGATTGGGCCGGCGTTGCTTAAAATTCGTTTGGCCGGATGCCGCGGGTTCGTTAGCATGTCATGCTGATGATTCACTTTAGAAGCCGCTGTTTGGCTTGCATCTGCGCTGTGATGAGCATCGCGGGCGCATCGGTGCGGCTGGTCGCGGCGGAGGCGCCGGAATCGGCCGGGAGCAGTTCGCTCGCGGGCCAGCCGGTGCTGGGCAGGAATGCCAATGGCGTGCTGGAGGTGTTTCAAGTCGCGGCTGACGGACAATTGCGGCACCGCTGGCAGAAACCATCGAACGGCGATTGGTCTTCCTGGTCCACTCTCGGCAGCGGAGTTTCGCCCGGCATCGCCATCGCCAATTTCGCTGATGGGCGAATGGCGGTTTTTGCCGAGGATAGCTCAAACCACACGCTCAGGTACATTTGCCAGCGCGAGACGAATAGTTTGAACTGGTCGGACTGGACGGATTTGGGCGGAAAAATTCGCGCACCCCTGGCGGCCGGGCAGGACGCGGATGGGCGGCTGGAGGTGTTTGCGTTTAGTATGGACGGCAGCACGGTGAAGCATATCTGGCAGACAAACGCCCAAAATGGCTGGTCCGCATGGTCGGATCTCGGCGGCGCCGTTCAATCCCAACTGGCTGCGATTAGAAGCGAGGGCGGACGCCTCGAACTCTTCGGCATTGCCGCCGGCGGGGGCCAAGTCCTGCATTGCTGGGAGCAACGCTTGAATGCCAGCGGCGATTGGTCGCGCTGGGTGAATCTCGGCGGCAACATTTTACCGGGGTTTGCCGTGGAGAAAAACGCGGTGGGGCATGTGGAGTTGTTCGCCGTCAATCAGCGTCATGCAGGCGTGCGCATTTATCAGATTAATCCCGGCGACAGCCAGCACTGGACCGGGTGGCTGAGTTTTGGCGACGAACAACAAATCACCAACGCGCCGGCTTCGCGCGATATTCCGGGAAATTGGCGCACTTTCGGCAGCGATCTCAAACCGGGTCTGGCGACGGCGAAGAGCAAGGACGGACGCCTGGAAGTTTATGCCGTGAACGCCGTGGACGGCAGCCTCCTGCATCGATGGGAGACACTGCATGGCGGTTCGGATCGATGGTCGCCGTGGGCCACCATGGACGAAAAGGTGAGCCCCTATCCCGCGGCGGGGGCGAACGAGGACGGCAATTTGGAGGTGTTCGCGGCGGACCCGCGGGACGCGAACGTGATTCATCATCGCCGTCAAATCAGTTTTGCCAGCGATTGGCTGGATTGGTCGCGGCTGGATGCGCCCACGTTTCAATATGCCTCCCGAACCTGGCGGACTGATGAAGGCCTGCCGGGCAACACTGTCCAGGCGATTGCGCAGACAGCGGACGGCTACCTATGGATCGGCACGCAGCATGGTTTGGCACGGTTTGACGGGGTGCAGTTCACGGCATTCAATACGAACAACACGCCGCAACTGAAAAATTCCTCCATTACGGCATTGTGGGCGGACAGAACCGGCGTGCTTTGGATTGGAACGGACGGCGGGGGATTGGTGCGCCTGATGAACGGTGTCTTTAGCCGCTTTGGCAAAACCAATGGGCTGGCGGGGGAGAATGTGCGGGTGATTTCCGAAGGCACGAACGGTTCGCTTTGGATTGGCACCACCACCGGGCTGAGCCGATATGAGGGCGGGCAATTCCACACCTACACGCAGGCCCAAGGTTTGTCGTCGGACGTGGTCCGAAATATCTGCGAAGATCGCGGGGGGAATCTCTGGATTGCGACGGGCAAGGGGCTCAACCGCCTGCGGCCCGGCGGCACCATGGATTCGTTCACCATGCCGAACGGTTTGCCCAATGATTCGGTCCGGGGAATTTGCCAGGACAAAGGGGGCCGCATTTGGATCGGATCGAACAACGGCCTGCTCTGGTACAACTGGTATTGGGGCCAGAGTTTCTACGCTTACAACACTCGTTATGGTTTGTCGGATACGTTCGTCAGCGCCATTTGCGAGGACCGCGAAGGCAATCTTTGGGTCGGCACCTATAGCGGCTTGAACCGGTTTCGCGAAGGGCGGTTTTACAGCCAGTTGGATGACGAGGGATCGCCGTTTGGCCGCGTGAACGCCATGTTTGAAGATCGCGAAGGCGACATGTGGGTGGGAACGACCGAAGGCCTGGTGCGGCTGACGCCCAAGCGATTTTTTGCCTACACGCGGCAACAGGGATTGACTCACAACAATGTGACTTCGGTCATGGAAGACAGCAGCGGGAGCCTGTGGCTGGGGACGTGGGGTGGCGGGTTGAATGAGATGAAGGACGAAAAAGTGACGGATTACGCGCCGACCAATGGTCTTTCCCAGGACCTGATCCTTTCATTGTGCGAAAGCGACGATGGCAGCCTGTGGGTGGGGGCGGATTTTGACGGAGGGTTGACGCGGCTCAAGAATGGGGTGGTCACGCATTACACCTGGACGAATGGATTGATTAACGCCGGTTTGCGCGCGCTGCACGAAGACCGAAATGGAAATCTGTGGATTGGGACGATGCGCGGTTTGAGTTGTTTTGAAAACGGGAAATTCGCCAACTACACCACCAGGGATGGTCTCGCCGGCAATGCGGTGCACGCGATTTGCGAGGACCACGCCGGCAATTTGTGGTTTGGAACGGACGGCGGGCTGAGCCGTTGGAACAATGGCACATTCGTCAATCTGACCACCAGGAACGGTTTGTCACAGAATCTTGTCACGGCTCTTTATGAAGACGAGGACGGGGTGTTGTGGATCGGCACGGCCAGCGGCGGATTAAATCGCTATGCGGACGGGAAGTTCACGTCCTACACGATGCGGCAGGGGCTTTTTAGTGACGAAATTTTTTCGATTCTGGAAGACAGGGAGGGCTGGCTTTGGATGAGCTGCTCGAAGGGGGTTTTTCGGGTGAGCAAACAGGTGCTGAACGACTACGCCGTGCAGCGCGCGAAGCGTATCGTCAGCATCGCGTACGGCAAAACCGATGGCATGGAAACTCCGCAATGCAACGGCATCGGCAGTCCGGCCGCGTGGCGGGACCGGGACGGCCGGTTGTGGTTTGCGACCACGAAGGGCGTGGTGGAAGTGGACCCGGCCACGGTGAGAATTGACCGGAAACCGCCGCCGATTTACGTCGAGCAGGTGCTCGCGGACCGCGTGGCGCGGTTGCCGGTGGAGCGTCGAACGAGCGAGGAGCCGCTGGTGATTCCGCCTGGCCGCGGGGAGTTGGAATTTCACTATGCGGCTTTGAGCCTGTCGGCCCCGGAAAAAAACCGGTTCAAATACAAACTGGATTCCGTCGATTCGGACTGGGTGGATGCGGGCGCGCGGCGGACGGCGTATTATAATAATGTTTCTCCCGGGCGCTACACGTTTCACGTGATCGGTTGCAACAAGGACGGCATCTGGAATGAAACGGGCGCGTCGCTGGAGTTCATTCTTAAACCGTATTTTTGGCAGACCTGGTGGTTCCGGGGATTGCTGGCGGGTCTCATCCTCGGCGGCGCCAGCGGAGCGGTATTGTATGCTACGCGCCGGAGGATGCAGCGGAAGCTCGAGCTGGTGGAACAACGCCATGCGATTGAAAAAGAGCGGGGCCGCATCGCCAAGGACATCCATGATGATTTGGGATCGAGCCTGACGCGCATCATGATGCTCGGCGAACGTGTCGAGGAGGGATTGGGTCGGCGCGAGGACATTGCGCCGCAGGTAAACAAGATCGTGTCGTCGGCGCGGCATACCTTGCAGTCGCTGGATGAAATAGTTTGGGCGGTGAATCCGGAGAACGACACGTTGAATGGCTTGTTGGAGTACATTGGGCATTACGCCAACGAATTCTTCGAAAACACGCGCCTGAGCTGCCGGCTGGAATTGCCGCCGGAATTGCCGGAATTCAATCTCGCCGCCGAGGTCAGGCACAACCTGTTCCTGGTCGTGAAGGAGGCGCTGCACAACGCGTTGAAACATTCGGGCGCGACGGAGGTGCGGGTCGACGCGGCGGTGAAGGATGCCGCGCTGGAGATTGTGGTGGCGGACAACGGCCGTGGATTCGAATTGAATGGCAATGGCGGGCCGGGCCTCGGCAACGGCCTCCGGAACATGCGCAACCGGATGGAACATCTGGGCGGGCATTGCGAAATCAGCAGCGCGCCGGGGCAGGGGACTTCGTTGAAGTTCATCCTAAAGTTGAAATCCAGCGTGCCGGGCAGCGTCTTAACTTCGAAGGAGCGCGGCTCTGTGAGCCGCAGCGTGCTCTAATGTCAGAACGTTTTGCGAAATCTGACGCTTGGCTTGCTGAGTTGCTGCAGGTCGCAGACCCGCGCTCCGCATACTCCGGAGAATAGGACGCTGCCGCGCGCCGAGCGCAGTTGCATAACCGGCCGCGACTCGTATGTTTATACGGATTGGAGACTGTGGCGAAGATGCTACAGTCCCAGCGTGATTAATGCTGTAAGTGACGAGTTCGAAGATTCCGTGCCGATTCGCGTGGCCATAGTGGAAGACGATGAGGAGATCCGGGCCAATCTTTCCCACAGGATTGGCAGCAACTCGGCGTTTGAACTTCTCGGCACGTTTTGCGATGCCGAAACGGCGGTGACGAATTTGCCGACGCGCAAACCCGACGTGGTGCTGATGGATATCAATCTCCCGCAAATGGATGGGGTGGAATGCGTGCGGACGTTAAAACCCCAGATGCCGACGACGCAATTTCTGATGCTCACGGTGTATGAGGACAATAACCGGTTGTTCAAATCGCTGACGGCGGGGGCGAGCGGTTATTTATTGAAAAGAACGTCGCCGGCGAAATTGTTGCAGGCGATTCGGGAGGCGCACCTGGGCGGATCGCCGATGACGCCGCAGATTGCGCGACGCGTGGTGCAACATTTCAGCCAGCGGAATTCGGAATCCGAACTGGAACGGCTGGCCCCGCGCGAAACGGAGGTGCTGGACCAGCTTTCGAAGGGATTTCGCTACAAGGAAATCGTGGACAATCTCGGCATCAGCCACGGCACACTGCATAGTTACATTCGCAATATCTACGAAAAGCTGCACGTGCATTCGCGCACGGAGGCGGTCGTGAAGTATCTCCATCGCTGACACGGCTCGGCGGTTTTCAACCACGAATGGACACGAATGGTTCGTGTTCATTCGTGTTTCTGCGACGGCAATGATCTGGCCGTAACAACCCTGCCGAATGCCATTCGGCGATACAGCAGGATGCCATCCTGCGCTACGACTTAGACGCTATGACGAAATGAGGCTTCTTGCCCGCGGTGGTGGGGCGCGTCACTCCGTGCGCGCCGTTGTTGAGCGGGGTCGCGGCGCGCGCGGAGCGACGCGCCCTACCGCCAATGCATTTTGTTACACGGTGTCAGTGATGCTGGCGTTCGTTGCATCCGGAAAAAATTAGTGGGTCTGCTCCGCCGGAAACGTGGGCATTCAATAAGGCTCAATAATGACGACCCGTATAAATCTATGACTACGAGGAAGCATTATTTTGTGTCACGGTTGCAGCATGAACTCTAAGCCCACGGTTCACGCTGGTCGATTTCAGCTCTGCGTGCAAAGGCAGAATGCGGCTTCGTCAGACAAAGGCTTACGCGATAAGGGGAGTTTCTCTGAAAGACGGGATCGCGTCGGGTCCGTTACGCTGGATTCAGAAGCCTGGTTCGTAACCGAAGTAAAAAAGCCGCTGGCAGTTCATCCATTAAAGCATCCTCTCGATTTCCCTGTATCGTTCGATTCCTAAGTGTCGTTGTATCGTCCCAAATAAAAATCCCAAATCCCGCGCGAGTAAAAACCCTGCAAACCAAACCGTCAGCATTATGGTAAAAAGAATCCCCCTCACCATTGGAGCGGCAGCCGCGGCCCTTGTGGCCGCATCCTTGCCTGCCCACGCCCAAACTTATTCGAATGCCGTGCAGGCATTGAAGCCGGTGGCTTATTGGCCGCTGGCGGAAACGGTCCAGCCGCCGGCCGGCGCTTACGTGGCCAACAATCTAGGCACGGCGGGCGCGGCGGGAAATGGATTCTATGAAACCTGGTTTCAGCCGTGGAACACGGGGACGAACGTGCTTTATTACCAGACCAACAACATCCAGCACATCGTCGGGCCCATTGGTGACGCCGACATGGCGTTGCAATGCACGCGCAGCGCGGCGGGGGCGGGCGGGTTTGTTGTCTTCCCTCGCAACACGAACGGCGTGGTGAATTCGGCGATCAATATGACGCCGCCGTTCTCGATTGAATTTTGGGCGAATCCCGGCTCGACAACAAAGGCCGTGATGCCGATTGTCAATGAAGGCCGCGTTCCCGAGCAGCAAGGGGCTGACTTCGGCTATGCCAGCGGGAATTGGACCGGCTTCTGCGTCGGGCAATATGGCGGAAATTTCTTTTTTGCGACGTTCAATGGGAACGGCAATGCGAAGCAGGAGCTTGATACGCCGCTGGCCTCGGGTGTGTGGCAGGACATGGTGGTTACCTTTGATGGCACGAATATCACTTGGTACACCGATGGCGCTCAATCCGCACAAATGACAATCCAACAGTCGGGCGCGAATGCGCTGGGCCAGCTCTATGTTCCGAACCAGACCTGCCCGCTGCTGATCGGCAGCGGCAGCATCATTGGCGCGGGAAACGGCGGCAGCGAGTTTAACGGGTTGATCGATGATGTTTCGATTTACACGAACGTCCTTGATGCCACGGCCGTGGCCAACCACTATGCTGCCTACACCGCCACTGACAGCAGCTACAAGAACGCCGTGCTCGCCGACAGCCCCAGCATCTACGTTCGTCTGGACGACCCGAATTTTCCCGCGAGCAATTATCCGGACCGGAGCACCTACCCGGTGGCGGCCAATTACGGATCGATCGGCGGGGCAGGCAATGGCTTTTATCAGCCGGGCACGACGCCGGGAGTTTCCGGCCCGCCCTTCAGTGGTTTCGGTACGGATAGCCGTGCGGTTGCCATCAATGGTTACAGCGGCGCGGTGGATGTGGGCGCGGGCAATTTGCCGCCCGAACTCAATCCCGCGGGCACATCCCCGGTGACGGTAGCGGGGTGGTTCCAGGCGGGTCCGGCCGATGCGCCGTCGCGCTTCCAGATGCTCGCGGGTCACGGCAACGCGTCCTGGCGCATTGCGATGGACAACAACGCTGCCGGTCTGCGGTTCAATCCGGGCAATGGCCCTGAGCTTCAGTTTACCAACACGCCGGACATTTTGACCAACGGCTTCCTGGCGAACGATGGCAACTGGCACTTCGTGGCCGGTGTTTCGGACGGCACGAATGATTATCTTTACATTGACGGTTTGCTGGCCAGAACCGCGGCCAACGCGGGGAGCGTTGCCGGCACGAACGGGGACGCGCTGCTGGGCGGCGATCCTTCCACGCTGGTTCCGATCTGGAACGGCAACTCCGGTTCAGAGCCGCGCTATTTTGACGGGCAGATCGCGCAGTTCGCGGTTTTCACCAACGCGCTTTCAGCGACGGATATTCAGCAATTATATTCAGCGGCGGGCGTTCCGCCGTATTTCGTGGAAGTTCCTCAGTCGACAACCAATAACGCCCTGGCGAACGTCACGATCCCCGCGAGTGTTCATGGCAGCGCGCCTTTGTCATTCCAATGGTATAAGGGCGGAACGCCGGTGGCCAACCAGACCAATGTCAACCTGAACTTGACGCCCGCGCAAGTGACCGATGCCGGTGACTACACCCTGATCGCCACCAACACCTCGGGCGCGGTGACCAGTTCCGTCGTGACTCTCTCCCTTTACACCCAGCCAGATATCCTGGAGCAACCGTTGTCCGATATTCAGGTGTTCCAGGGAACGAGCCCCACTCTGAAAATCGTGGCGAGTGGCGCGCAGCCGATCAGTTATCAATGGAGCCTGAACGGCACGGCGATTCCTGACGCGACCAACTCCAGCTACGTGATCGCCAATGTACAGACCGGCGGCACCTATACCTGCGCGGTGACGAATGCCGTGGGAGTCGCTTCGCCCGGGTTCACTCCGGTGACCGTCGCGGTCATGGCACCGCCCACAGCGCCTTATCCCGAGGCCGTGCTGGCCAGCGGCCCGATTGCGTATTATCGCCTGAACGAAAGTCCGGACGACGGACTCGGCAATAACGATCGCACTGCCTACGATAACGCGGGAGGATACAATGGCGTTTACACCAATACCACCCTCGCCCAGCAGGGTTACAACGTGTTCAGCGATCCGGGCAATTTCGCGCCCTTCTTTGGACTGGTTCCTCAGCAAAGCCCGACCAACAACCTGGTGCACAATGTGCCCACCTTGTTGAATTTCGGCACGACCAACGGCGGCAATGCAGAATTCTCGGTGGAGGCCTGGATCAATGAAGTGCTATACCAGAACGGCGGCAACTGCATTGTCGGGCTCGGTTCCGGCGGTGGCGGCGAACAATTCGTGCTCGATTCCGGCGCCGGTGGCGACTTGCGGTTCTTTGTTCGCAACGCGGCGGGAAACACTTCGGGCGCCACGAGTGCCTTTGCGGCGGCGGACAGCCACTGGCACCACGTCGTGGGTGTCTGCGATGAAGCGGGCGGGACGGTGAAGCTTTACATGGATGGCCAATTGCTGGCCACCGGAGCGATCACTCCCGGCAGCGGCCTGCTCAGCTCATCGATGCCGATGACCATCGGAGCGCGGGACGCCGGCAATTCCAACCCGGTGGGCTATGGCTATCAATTCCTTGGACAAATTGATGAAGTGGCCATTTACAACCGGGCGCTGAGCGCGAATGAGATTCAAAGCCATTACCTCGCTTCAGGCATAGGACCGATTATTACCCAAGTCTCGCCGCAGGACCTCACGACCAATGAGGCTTCGACGGTGACATTCACGGTCACCGTGACCGGCACGGCGCCGCTGACGTATCAATGGTACGATCCGGGCGCCAATCCAATTCCAAATGAAACCAACGCCACGCTGACATTGAACAACGTGCAGCCATCGCAGAGCGGCGGCTATAGCGTGACGGTGAACAACCTCTATGGCAATGCCACGACCAACGTCAATCTGACGGTCAATCAAGGCGCAGCGGTCATTGCGACGGATCTGACTCCGACGGAACAGACAGTCTACGCCGGGTCGCAGATTACCTACACCATCATCGCCTCGGGCACGCCTCCATTCTCGTATCAATGGTATCAGGATGGCTCGGCCATTCCCAACGCCACCAATGCGGACCTCTCGTTCGCAGCTCTGGTGGGATCGCACAGCTATTACGTCAGCGTGACCAACGCACAAAGCGGTGGAACACCGGCGGTCAGTTCCACGGGAACGGTGACGGGCATGCCGGTGACGACCTTGAATCCGGCGAATTTCACCGACAAGATGAAGATCACGTTCTCGGGTTACAATCGCAATGAAACACTGAAGGACTTCCCGGTCCTGGTGAAGTTGGGCCCGGGCGTCAACGGCTTCAATTACGCGCACTTCGCCTCGGGGACCGGCGGCGACCTGCGTTTCACCGACGCGAACGGCACGCGCGTGCTTCCGTCTGAAATCGATGAATGGAATCCGGGCGGCGTCTCGACCGTGTGGGTGCAAGTCCCGGCATTGAGCGGACCCACCGATTCTATCTGGGCTTACTGGGGCAATGCTTCCGACACGACGGCTCCAGCCGGCACGAATGTGTGGGTGCCGCAGTCGTTCGAAAACCTGCCCGCCTATCAGATTGTGTATCACATGAAGGAGGGCGCGTTCCCATTCGCCGATTCCACATCGATGCATACTTCGACCAATGGCGTTGCGCCCGGACAGACAAACGGCGTTGTCGGCACGGCCGGCTATTTCGATGGCGCCGAATGGCTCGACGCGGGCACCAACGACGAGGGCAGCGCGTTTACGCTGTCCGCCTGGGTGAACGTGACGAACAACGCCTATGACATCCAGGGCATCTGGGCCGACTTTGGAGGAGGATTCAAGCTTCCCGGATTTGCCTTCTATGTGAACTCGTACCAGACCACCGACGGGGTCCTCGACTTTTCGACCGGCGACGGCACGGCGGGCGAGGAAGATAAAACTCCGGCGAACACGGTGCAGACCGCGTCCTGGCACATGGTTTCGGTGGCCGTTAACCGAACCAACGGCACGGCGGCGTTCTACTATGATGGCAACAACGTGGCGAACAGCGTCAAGGTCATCCAGGACTTCCCGACCGCCACCAACGATGTGAACCTGGGGCGGTTCGTCGGCGGAGCCTTCCCATTCCATGGGGCCATCGACGAAGCGCGCATCCGGACCAGCGTCAGCTCCTCCAACTGGGTTTGGGCGAGCTGGGCCACGGTGGCGCAGAACTCGGCCCTGGAAAGCTATTCCTCGGTCGACAGCACGGTGGTGAGCGTGACGCCGGTCACGATCCAGTTCGCCACGTCCAGTGGCAGCACGAACATCGTGCTGAGCGGATCCGGCGGGAATGCCGACGCGGGTCTGGCATACCGCGTGGTGGGTTCAACGAACTTGAATCTGCCGATGTCGCAATGGACGACGGTGCTGAGCAGCAACTTCGACCAGAGCGGCAACTTTACCAACAAGGTTCCGATCGACCCGACGAAGCCATCGGAATACTTCCAGATTGTGATTCCATAATCCCTGAGAAAAACGCGAAAGATTATTAGATAACATGTGACGAGGCGGTCGGGACAAAACTCCCGGCCGCCATCGGAAACAAGGAAAGTCAATGAACAATTTGCAGCCCAGAGCCACTAAAACCGAAGCCGCGACGCCACCACGCGGGTTCACTTTGATCGAACTTTTGGTGGTCATTGCGATCATCGCTATTTTAGCCGCGATGCTGTTGCCCGCCTTGAGCAAAGCGAAACTTCGGGCGCAGTCGATCCAGTGCATGAACGACCTCAAGCAAATCACCACGGGATGGTACATGTATAACAGCGATAATAATGGGAATTTTGTGGTGAACCATGCCGGAATGAGTTCCAGCGATACCACCCCGAGCTGGGTGGTGGGCTGGGAGGATTACAATAACAATGAGGCCGATACGAATAAGGATTTTCTGATCAATCCCCAATACGGTTCCTTGCTCGGGACTTATGTGAAAAGTGCGGCCGTTTACCATTGTCCGGCAGACGTCAGCCGGTCGCAGGGATTAACCGGGATGGACCGCGTGCGCACCTATTCCATGAACAATGCCGTTGGCCCGGACGGAACTTCGCAGAGCGACCCGTATAACAAGCCCAAAAGCTGGCTGCCTTACCCAACCTACCGGAATTTCATCAAGGAAAGTGATCTGAGGAACCCGGGTCCGGCGGACCTGTGGGTGCTGGTCGATGAACATCCAGACAGCATTAACGATGGATCGTTTGCCGTCCAGATGCCCTCCGGCCCCGCGGCTACGAAGTGGATCGATGTGCCATCCAAGGCGCATGGCAATTCCTGCGGCTTTTCGTTTGCGGACGGACATTCTGAAATTCACAAGTGGCTGTCGCCGGCAAACATTCCGCCAATCACGTACCAGCCCCTGACGAAAGGCGGCATTTTCGAATTGCGTGATCCGGACATTCTTTGGGTGGCCTCACACACTTCATCACGCAGCGACGGCACCTGGCTGGGCTACTAAGATTCGATCGGGGGATTCCACGCAATGATTATAAAAGGCCGCCGTTGCTTTGGGGGCGCATCTGTTTGCTGGTTAGTGCAGTTCATGGCGGGACTTATTTTGAGTCTCGCCGTGTCTTACTCCGCGCAGGCGGGGACGCTTTCCGATCCGCAGGTGGATGCGTACAACATGCGCATCGGAACGCAGACGTTTGCCGGGATGTACCAATTCACCACGAACACTCTGCTGGTGGAAACCGCCGAGGCGATCACGAACATGGGCAGCGATGTGATCAAACTGTATTGCGGCCCCAACACCTCCTTCCAGAGCGGCGTCACGCTGGGACCGAATATCACGAACCTGGTGGCCATGGTTCGCGATGAACCGAGCTATCGCAAGGTCTTCGATATGCCTTTCCGGCATATGATCATCTGGACTTACCCGCTCAAGAACCCGGAACCGCCCTTCACGGACGGCGACTACACCGCTTCAGAGCAGGCAGATGATTACCGCGAAATGTATGATCTCACATGTTATCTCCTGACCAATTACAACAATTCCGGCCGGGAATTCTTCCTGGGCCATTGGGAGGGGGACGGTTATCTCAGCGTGAATAACTGGTCGGCGAACCCTAGCCCCGCGGTCGTGCAGGCCATGATTGCCTGGCTGAACAACCGGCAGAAGGCGGTGGACGACGCCCGAGCCGCGACGCCTCACACGAATGTGTACGTTTACCATTACACGGAAGTGAACCGAGTGCGCGACGCGATGCTGAATGGTCCCAATAATAACATCCGCGTGGTCAATGCGGTGCTGCCGTACGTCACGAATATCGATTGCGTCTCTTATTCCTCCTATGACGCGCAGAACCTCAGCGCGGCCGATTTGTACAGCACACTGGATTACATCCATGCGCACATGCCGACCAACAAAGCCGGCACTCTCCCGGAACCGCGCATGTGGATTGGCGAATATGGTCGTGGACGTGATTCGACGGACGCGCAGGAGCCGTTTAACCGCGCTTACATCCAGCGGCTATTGAAATGGAATTCCGTCGGCGGGGCGTTGCGTTTCATCCTTTATTGGGAAATGTACAGCAATTTCAATCCGAATGGGGGCACGAACTTTTGCCTGATTGATTATCAAACCAATAAAGTGGCGTCCTGGTACCTGCACCATTATTTTTACAACGATGCGCGGATGCGGGTGGCGCAATTCAAGGAAACCAATGGCCGGCTGCCGACGGATTCGGAATTTGTTGCGATGGTTACGCCTATGTTGAACCAGCCGATTCCCGCGCCGGTCGCCTTGTCGGTGGCGAACGTCGGCTTCACCATGACCTCGAGCAACAGCGCGAACGTTTCCGGCGTGGTCGCGCAGGGGGTTTATGGGGACGACGAAGCGGCGGTGCGGGTGGTTTGGGGATTGCATGACGGCGGGACGAATTTCAACGCGTGGGAAAACAGCCAGTTGCTCGGCGTCAACACGCATTTTAATCCCACCACCTACACGGCCACGCTCACAGACCTGGCGCCCAATACCAATTATTTCTTCCGCTTCTTCGCGATCAATCCGCACAGCTCGGCTTTTTCCGCGAGTTCGACGATTTCCACCGAGATGATCCACCCTGCGGACTTTGGTTCGCGGCTGAAGATTTCGTTCTCCGGGTACCATCGTAGCGAGCCGCTCGTCAATTTTCCGATGCTGGTGAACCTGTCCACGAATCTCGCCGGGTTCTCGTACCAACAATTCGCTTCGCCAATCGGCGCGGATTTGCGCTTTACGGACTCGGGCGGCGTGACGCCGATTCCTTATGAAATTGACGAGTGGAACACGAACGGCGCCTCGAAGGTGTGGGTCAATGTGCCGTTGCTTTCCAGCAACAATGACTACATCTGGGCCTATTGGGGCAATCCGGCGGCCACAAATCCGCCGGCCTCCACCACGAACGGCATGGTGTGGCCGCAGCACGACCTCGTGTGGCATTTGAAGGAGAGCGGCTTCCCCTACGCCGACAGCGCGGGTCAACATCCGGCGCTTTCCGGCTCGGCGCCGGTTTCCACCAGCGGCGAAATCGGACAAGCCTGCGCGTTCAACGGCAGTTCGCAGTTTCTCGATGCCGGGCCGGTCAATGTCGGGGCCGCGTTCACTCTTTTCGCCTGGGTGAAATTGGGTGCCACCGAGACCAACATTCAGACCATCTGGGCCAACAAACCCGGTGGCTGGAATACCGCCGGGTTCTCGCTGTACGTGAACACCTACAACACCAAGGATGGAACGTTGAGTCTCGAAACCGGTGATGGTGTGAATGGTTTCAACACCTCAACCGCCGCGGGCGTGATTGCCCCCGGCCAATGGCATCAGGTGGCCGCTTCCATTGACGAAAACGGCGGAACGGCGCGGCTGTTTGTGGATGGAACGGACCGCACCGCGTCCGGTTCGGTGGATACGGCGTTTCCAAATCAGTCCGATGTGAATCTTGGCCGCATCACCAACAACGCTTTTTTTTTCGAAGGAAATTTGGATGAAGCGCGCATCAAGGCGGGCACGTGCTCATCGAATTGGATCTGGGCGAGTTGGATGAATGTTGTGTCCAACGATGCCCTGGCCAGTTACTCCCCGGTCACGCAAACAGCGCCTTCGCTCATCATCAATCCCTCGACGGGCAGCGGCGTTGCGTTGAGCTGGCCGGCGAGCGGCGTCGGGTTTGAATTGCTGGCGGCAACGAATCTGACGCCGCCGGTGGTCTGGACGCCGGCCACGAATCAGCCCGTTTTTACCAATAACCAATGGCAAATCCTGCTGCCGGTGGGCAGCGACAACAACCGCTTTTATCGCCTCGAATCCCAGTGAATTCCAGACACTCTTTTCTCTTCAAATCCAAATATGCCGCAGCCGCCTTATGGCTGGCAGCAGCCGCATTCACTTGCCCCGCCAAGGATGGGATCACAAACAATGCCGCGCTGTGGCGCCCGCGCCTGGCGACGCCGGCAATTGTCGCGCTGGACAGCGCTGCGGACCGGCAATTCGTTGCCGAAATCCGCGCTTCGTCGTCGGCGAAAAGCTGGAGCGCCAGCATCGCGAACGATTTGAGAAGCTGGCCGTGCGAAATTGTTTCTGCGGCGTATTCGAAAATCAACAATGCCTCCGAGCCGGGCTGGCGGGTCAAGGTCAGCGTGCCGGCGGACGCGCCGCCGGAGTTGTTCACCCTCACCGTCGCGTGCAACGAATTCGTGAGTGTTCAACCGCAGTCGGTCGGCGTCATTGAAGATTTCGAGACGAATTTTTACGTCCTGCATATCACCGACGAGCAGATCGTGAATCAATATCACACCGATCCGTCCGGCCAATATTACAAGATGGTCGGCACCTGGGAGGAGATGAAATGGATGCAGCAGCCCGTGAACCTCATCAACCCGCGTTTCGTGATCGTGACGGGTGACCAGATCGATTTCAATGGCGCGCTTGACGGCTGGAACAACTGGGCGAACTGGGGCTATGCGCCGCACGGGAAAAAAATCTTCACCAAGCAGGAGACGCTGGATTTGGAATACCGGTTGAGCGCGATGTACAAGGATTGCCACAAGGGGTATCACGTGCCTTACGTGGAAACACCGGGGAACCACGATGTCACGCCGCCGGGAAAACGGCTGAAGGGTTCGGACATCGACTGGCATCCGATTTCAGCCCGCATCTACGAGGAGCAATTTGGCCAGCGCGATTGGTCGTTCCGCATGGGCGATTTTTACGTGCTGATGCACGACTGGAGCAGCGCGAGATTGAAGCAATGGGCGGCGAAGGATTACGCCGCGGCGCTGGATGATCCGAGCATCAAGTTTCGCCTGATCGGCCAGCATTTTTACAAAAAGTCAGACGCCAAGGAACCGTTCGTGCCGGCTAAATGTGATTTGATGCTGGTCGGGCACGGCCACACGACGGTGAATGTCCAGGCCGAACCGTATCCCATTTATGAAGACCGCGCGGCCTTCAAATACGGCACGGCGGGATTCTTCAATTTCCGCCGCACTGGGGATGACTGGTCGTGCGATCAAACGGCCGCGCCGCGCGATAAAACAAACGACGTTTGGGGGTTGTTCACCGACAACGGAATCACGAAAAAAGTCCGCGCCGATCAGCCGGACACGAGGAACATCACCACCAATTCGGTGACGATCATCAACGATCTGCCGCACGATTTTTACGATGGCCGCGTGCGATTTGTTTTGCCAAAGGGAAACTATCCGATCGTCAAAAACGGAATTGTGCTCGCCGAATACGACAGCGCTGACGGCAGCAAGACCGCCGTGTTGGTCAAGGTCAACATTCCGGCCAAAGGTTCGATCAAAGTCAGCGTTCCCAAGCCGGTGGAATTGCCCGGAAAACGCGCGGATGGTTCCGTGCTCCTGCCCAATCAATGGTCCCTGCGGCCGGCGGGACGGCAGGTGCCGATGGGGGATTTTCCGGTGAACATCGCCGTGCACCCGGGAGGCAGGTTCGCCGCCGTGCTTCATTCGGGTTTCGGCAAGCATGAGATTCGGGTCGTCGACGTCAAGGATTCAAAAGTTGTTTCGCACGTGGAGGTGGGGGAGAGCTTTTACGGATTGACCTTTTCGCACGACGGCAAACATCTCTATTGCAGCGGCGCGGGTCAGGAAGTCGTGCATGTGTTCGATTTCCACGATGGACAACTCACCGCGAAGCCGGATATCCGATTGCGCGAAGAACAGCGGCGCGGCATTCCTGCGGGGCTCGCCATAACGAAAAATGGAAAATGGCTATTCGTGGCGAATGTCTGGGGCCAGACAGTTTCCGAAGTGGATTTGCCGGCGCGCGCGAATGTGGCGGAAATCGCTTTTACTCCGGATGTCACCAATTCCGCGGCGAGCTTTACCAATCAAGGGCCGGTCAATTTTGATCTCGCGGCCATTACCAAGCGCGCGAAGGCGACATTGGATCCAACCAAGCCGGACGCGCCGTTTCCATACGCCTGTTGCCTCGATGAGCGGCATGGGCGTTTGTATGTCAGCCTTTGGGCGCAATCGTGCGTGGCGGTGGTTGATTTGAAATCGCTCAAAGTTGTTGCTGATTGGCCAACGGGCGAGCACCCGAATGAAATGGCGTTGACGAAATCCGGGCGCTATTTGTTCGTCGCCAACGCCAATCAAAACACCGTGACGGTGCTCGACACGTCCACCGGAAAAACCGTCGAGACACTGGATGCCTCGCTCTCGCCGGGGGAACCGCCGGGTTCGATGCCCAACAGCCTCGCGCTGTCGCCGGATGAAACGAAATTGTTCGTCGCCAACGCGTGCAACAACAACATTGCGGTGTTCGACGTCAGCACCATCGGCAAAAGCCATTCGCTTGGGTTCATTCCCGTCGGCTGGTTTCCGACTTCCGTCCGCGTGACGCCGGACGGCAGGGAATTGCTCGTGGCCAACGGCAAAGGGCTGATTTCCCGCGCGGATCCACTGGGGCCGGAGCCGGGCAAGAAGAATTTTCGCTCGACAGAGTCGATCAAGACTGTTTTAGCCGGCACGTTGAGCATTGTTGATCTCGGCCGAGGAAAACAATTCACCGCCCGACTCGCCGCCTACACGAAGCAGGCATTTGCGTGCGTGCCGCGGCCCAACATGACGCGCGCCGCGGACAATCCCATTCCCGCGCAACCGGGCCAGCCGAGTCCCATCAAGTATTGCATTTACATCATTAAAGAGAATCGCACTTACGATCAGGTGCTGGGTGATATGAAAGAGGGAAACGGTGATCCCGACATTTGCCTTTTTCCGGAAAAGGTCACGCCGAACCTGCACAAAATCGCGCGTGATTTCGTGCTGCTCGACAATTTTTATGTGGACGCCGAAGTCAGCGCGGACGGCCACGAATGGAGCATGGGCGCAATCGCGACGGATTTTGTCGAGAAAACCTGGCCGCTGAATTACGGGCACAATCGCAATGGCAAATATCCGTATCCGTCGGAAGGCATTTTTCCGATCGCGTTTCCGGCCAACGGTTATCTGTGGGATCGGGCGCGCGAGGCGGGCGTGAGTTACCGGAGCTACGGCGAATTCGTGCAATCCGGTAAGACCCCCAGCGATCCGGGTTACGCCAGGGTGGCCGCGCTAAAGGATCACTTTGACCCGTGGTATCGCGGCTTCGATATCGGTTATCCTGATGTCAAACGGGCCGAGCGTTTCATTTCCGAGCTGAAACGATTTGAAAACGAAGGCGAAATGCCGCGGCTGCAAATTGTCCGAATGCCGAATGACCACACGGCGGGAACCTTGAAAGGCAGGCTCACGCCGACTGCCCTGGCGGCTGACAATGACCAGGGTGTCGGCATGCTGGTGGATGCGGTCAGCCATTCCAAATTCTGGCCGCGGACGGCCATTTTCATTTTGGAGGACGACGCTCAGGACGGGCCGGACCACGTGGATGCGCATCGCAGCCCGGCTTACATAGTCAGCCCGTACACGCGGCGGCATGCGGTGGATTCCACGATGTATTCCACGAGCAGCATGTTGCACACGATGGAACTCATTCTCGGTTTGCAGCCGATGACGCAATACGACGCCGCAGCGCAGCCGATGTACAACGCGTTCCAGGCGGAAGCCGATTTGCAGCCGTTCGAAACTGCCCCGCCGCAAGTGGATCTCCATCAGCGCAACACTCCGCAGTCCTGGGGCAGCGCCGCATCCGGAAAAATGGATTTCTCGAAGGAAGATGCGACCGACGAGCAGGCGCTGAATGAAATCATCTGGCATTCCGTCAGGGGCGCCGATCAGCCGATGCCGGCGCCGGTTCACGCTGCCTTTGTTTTCTCGCATCCGAAGGATGATGACGACGATTAAATCCCATATTCGCACATAGATCATTATGAGAATTCCCACCACGTTCCCTAAATTCCCCATGCGCCGATGGCTCACCACGGCGTGCGTCACGAGCGTCGCGTTTGCCGGCGCCGCGCGTCTCGCGGCTGAAACGCCGGGCGAATTCCGGCCCAAGCCGATTGAACATCCCGTCGAGAACGCCGAGGCCAAGGGCACCGACGTGCAGCCTCTCAATACGTACCCAAAATCCAAAGCACCGCTGGTGAACACGGCGAAACGCAAGCCAAAGCTTACCAATCCAGGCGAGCCGACGTGGCGCGGAAGCGAATTGGTTTTCAACGCGGGCTGGGAAATGATCGAGGCGCCGCGGCTGAAGAATGCCGATGGCGCCACACTCTCGAAACCCGGCGTGAAGACGCAGGATTGGTATGATGCCACCGTCCCGGGCACCGTGCTCACGACGCTCGTGGACCAGGGCGTTTATCCGGACCCGTATTACGGCCTCAACAATCTGCTCATTCCCGAGAGCCTCAACAAACAGGACTATTGGTATCGCACGGAATTTACCATTCCGAAGAATTTCAACGGGCGCGAGCTGACGCTGCAATTCAACGGCATCAATTACTACGCCGAAGTCTGGTTCAACGGCCAGTATCTTGGGCATATCACGGGCGCTTTCATTCGCGGGGATTTCGATATTACCAAATATGCGGTGCCGGGCGAAAAAAATGTGCTGGCGGTCATGATCGTTCCGCCGCCGGATCCGGGCATCCCGAGCGAGCAATCGGTCAAAGGCGGGCCGGGCGACAATGGCGGCAAGCTCTGCCTCGATGGTCCGACATTTGAATGCACGGAAGGTTGGGACTGGATTCCCGGCGTGCGCGACCGTTGCACGGGCATCTGGCAGGACGTGATTCTCCGCGCCACCGGCCCGGTGATCATTGGCGACCCGCAGGTGATCACGAAATTGCCGCTGCCGGACACATCGCGCGCGGACGTCACGGTCGAAACCGATTTGCGCAATGCCTCTGACTCAGACCAGCACGGCGTGCTGAAAGGCTCGTTCGAAGGAGTGAGTTTTGAGCAACCCGTCACGCTGAAGGCCGGCGAAACGACTACCGTCCGTTTCACGCCCAGCGAATTTTCTCAGTTGACCGTCAATCATCCGCGCCTTTGGTGGCCGAATGGCTATGGCAAACCGGAGTTGTATCATCTGAAGCTAAGCTTCGTGACCGGCGATAAAAAGGAATCGGACGAAAAGTCATTGCGCTTCGGCATCCGCGAAATGAGTTATGAATTTGGCGTGAAGAAGCCCGATGGCGGGACAGAACGGGTTGAATTCACGCCCACACTCGCGCGTGGTGACAAACAGGTGATCGACAATCGCCGCGACACAATGGTTTGGGGGTTGGAGAACAAGGCGAAGCGCGATGCCGCCGCTATTGAGAAGGGCGAGAAACCGCCAACCACGCCGTTCTGGTGGGGCAGGGGACAGGACACGATGGTTGGCCTCTATCCGGGCGCGGAAGCATCGCCGGCGCTGCGGAAAGTGAC
Organism: Candidatus Angelobacter sp.; assembly: GCA_035606845.1. Taxonomy (GTDB): domain Bacteria; phylum Verrucomicrobiota; class Verrucomicrobiia; order Limisphaerales; family DASXHY01; genus DASXHY01. The sequence continues at coordinate 43,093 of DATNEA010000078.1, forward strand.
GGATGACGACGGCATGGGCCGCTATCTGGTCATCAAGGTCAACGGACAAAAAATCGAATGTCTCGGCGGCGACTGGGGCATGGACGACGCGATGAAACGTATTTCGCGTGAACGTCTCGAGCCGTATATCCGCATGACCCGCGACGCGAACATGAACATGATTCTGAATTGGGCGGGCCAGAGCACGTCCGAGGCATTTTACGATTTGTGCGATGAGTATGGCATCATGGTCTGGAACGATTTCTGGGACAATACCGAGGTTCACAATTACATGCCGGCGGATTTTGACCTTTCCGAGCGGAATGTCGCGGACATGTTGAAGCGCTTTCGCAATCACCCAAGCATCGCCCTCTGGTGCTCGGGCAACGAAGGCGTGCCGCCCGAACCGTTGCACGAGGCCTACAACAAGCTCATCTACCAACTCGACGGCACGCGCTATTACCAGCCGAATTCGCGCCTGGTGAACATGGACAACAGCGGCCCGTGGTCGAACATGCCGCTCACTAATTATTTCCACGAATTGAACCGCGGTTTCAGCACGGAAATTGGCGCCAGTTCGATTCCCTCGGCGGAGGTCATGCGCACGTTTATTCCGGAAGCGGACTTGTGGCCTTACAACGACCTGTGGGCGTATCACGATCTTCACGCCCACGGCGCCGGGGATCACACGTCCACGTTTGAACGGATGACGGCCCGCTACGGCGCGCCGACGAACCTCGAGGATTGCTGCCGCAAGGCGCAGATGCTCAATTACGAAACCTTCCGCGGCATCTACGAAGGCTTCAACAGCCGGATGTGGAATGATTGCAGCGGCGTGGTGGTGTGGATGAGCCAGCCGTCGTGGCCGAGCCTGGTGTGGGATTTCTACTCGTGGGATTACGATCCGGACGGTTCGCTGTTCGGCGCGAAGGAAGGCGCGGAGCCGATCCATATCCAGATGAGCGACCCGGAATGCAAGGTCGCCGTCGTCAACCATCGCTCCGCAGTCATCAATGACGCCGTTGCCACCGCCACGATCTACGATCTTGCCGGCAAGCAGGTGCAAAGCCGCAAGGAAACGCTGACGGCGGCTGCCGATGCCACCACCGACGCCTTCACGCTCGACTGGCCTGCCAGCGGCGCTTATCTCGCGCGACTGGAATTGCATGACACAAATGGCCATTTGCTCTCGCGGAACTTTTACTGGCACGCGCGCGATGAGCACCAATTGCAGCAATTGGACGCGATGCCACGCGTGAAGTTGAGCGGGAAATACCACGCCAAAAAAACGTCGAGCGGCACGGTCATTTACGTCAAGGTTACGAATCCTTCGCGGACGCCGGCCTTGCAGGTTCGCCTGACCTTGCGCGATGCGAAGACGGGCAATCGCGTTTTGCCAGTGTATTACCATGATAATTATTTCTCGTTGCTTCCGGGCGAATCGCGGAACATCGAGATCGAAACGCGCGATTCCAACAAAGATGTTCGGGTGACCACGGACGGCTGGAACATCGAAACGGGCAACCTGGATTGATCAATGGCGACGATTAAGACAAACGCGGTGGCAAGGTTCGGAATTATTTCCAGCCTGATCGCAGGCGCCACGATGCTCATTGCGCTACGCTCGTCGGCGCAGGTGGAATATGTGGATCCAAACATCGGCAGTGTGGGCCATCTGTTGCAGCCGACGCGCCCGACCGTTTCGCTGCCGAACAGCATGGTGCGCGTTTACCCCGTCCGCAAAGACGGGTTGGACGATCAGATTGATTCCTTTCCGCTGACGATCATTTCGCATCGACTGGGCGAGTTGTTCTGGGTGATGCCGTGCGATAGCCAGCCGGATGCGGGTGCGTGGAATCGGCCATTGGCTTACGACCAGGAGCATGAGACGCCCTATTATTATTCCACGCGTTTCGACGGCTCCATGATCGAAACGGAGTTCACGCCCACGGCGCGTTGCGGCTTTTTCCGCTTCACGTTTCCGTCCGGCAAACCAGTTGTGCTATTGAGAAACCGTGTCGGCGGCGACATGAAGGCGGAAGGCACGAATGCGTTTTCCGGAGTGGAGAACTTCAAAGGAATGCAGGCGTTTGTGTATGGCGAGTTCAGCGTGCCGGTGAATTTTGAACGAAGCAATCACGCCGGCAAATCGCACCTGGCCGCGAGCGCCGCCGAGCCGGCGAAAACCATCGAGCTTCGCTACGGCATTTCCTTCATCAGCGTCGATCAGGCGCGGAAAAATTTGCGCGAGGAAATTCCTGATTGGAACTTCGACCACGTCAAAGGCAAAGCGCGCGACCGCTGGAATGATGTGCTCGGTCAGATTCAAGTCGAGGGCGGCACACTGGCGCAGCGGCGCGTTTTCTACACCGCGCTCTATCGCTGCTATGAGCGCATGGTTAACATTTCGGAGGACGGGCGTTACTACAGTTCGTTCGATCACCAGATTCACACCGACGCGCGGCCATTCTACGTGGACAACTGGCTTTGGGATATGTATCGCGCGGAAGAGCCGCTGCAGACGTTGCTGAATCCCGAGCAGGAAGCCGACAAGATCCAATCCTACGTGCGCATGTACGAGCAGAGCGGCTGGATGCCGTCCTTCGCGGTCCTTTTCGGCGACAATCCATGCATGACTGGAAATCACGCCGCGGCGTGGATGGCGGACGCGTGGTTCAAAGGCGTGCGCAATTTCGATTTGAAAACGGCTTATGAAGGGCTGCGGAAAAATTCCCTCGAAGCCACGCTGTTGCCGTGGCGCAACGGGCCGAAAACGGTGCTCGACGATTTTTACAATGAGCATGGCTATTTTCCCGCGTTGGATGTGGGTGAAAAGGAAACCGTGCCCGAAGTGAATTCAAACGAGTTGCGGCAGGCGGTTTCCGTGACCGAGGAGCAGAGCTACGACGATTGGTGCACGGCGCAACTCGCGCGTCAGTTGGGCAACAGCGCGGACTATCAGCTCTTTCTCAAACGCGCGGGGAATTACAAAAACGTGTATCGCGCGGACAAAGGTTTTGTCTGGCCGAAGGACGCTGACGGCAATTGGGTTGAGCCGTTCGATCCGAAGTTTCCGACCGGACGCGGTGGAAGAAATTATTTCACCGAGAACAACACCTACACCTACAACTGGGACGTGCAGCATGATTTTCAGGGGCTGGCGCAGTTGATGGGCGGCGACCGCGCTGCTGAGGCGAAGCTCGACGCATTGTTCCGCACGGACATCGGCATGTCGAAAAAGGATTTCTATGCCCGCTATGCCGACTCGACCGGCATGGTCGGCGAATTCTCCATGGGCAACGAGCCGAGCTTCGCGATTCCTTACATCTACAATCACCTCGGGGTGCCGTGGAAAACTCAAAAGCGCATCCGGCAACTGCTCGACTTCTGGTTCACGGATACGGCTCTCGGCATTCCCGGCGATGAAGACGGCGGCGGCATGTCGGCCTTTGTGGTGTTCTCGATGATGGGCTTCTATCCCGTTGTGCCGGGAGTGCCGGTTTATGAACTGGGCAGCCCGGTGTTTGACCGCGTGACCATTCGCCTCCACGATGGCAAAACATTCCGGCTGATTTGCAAAAACAATTCGGTTGGTAACAAATACATCCAAAGCGTGCGTCTCAACGGAAAATCGCAAAATCAAATCTGGTTCCGTCATTCGGATGTTCTCAAGGGACTCACGGTTCGGCTCGATATGTCGAACACGCCGAATACCTCGCTCGGCGCCAACCCCGCGGATTTTCCGCCGTCCAGTTTGAACCTGAATCCCGCTACATTCGTTAAATGAAAATGCGTCCCTTGACGAAACTCACTTGCGCTTCGCTGGCAATGTTGCTGAGCCTCGCCGTGGCTCTCGCCCAGTCGCCGGCCGGCGGTTGGAGCACGCTCGGGGCCATGCCGGCCCCGTCCTGGAATGGCAAGACGCTGCTGTTCCACAGCGAGCAAGGCACGCTCGCGCTGACGCCGTTGTCGCCGGACGTTGTGCGCGTTCGCTTCACCACGAACAGTGATTTCGGCCGCGACCATTCTTATGCCGTGATCAATCGCGATCTCGGCGTCGCCAACGCGAAAGCGGAAATCGGCGCGAGCACCACGACGCTCTCCACGCCCTCGCTGAAAGTCATCGTGCAGCAATCGCCGTTGCGAATTTCCTTCGCGAACGCCAAGGGAGAAATTCTGGATGCCGACGACGCCGGACAGGGCATTTCGCTCTCGGGCGCCGAATACCGCGTGGCCAAGGTGCTGCACGACGACGAACACGTCTATGGCCTCGGCGAAAAAACCGGAGCGCTCGACAAACGCGGCTGGAAACTCGGCGGTTACAATTACACCATGTGGAATTCCGACACGCCCGCCTATGACTCCAGCACCGATCCGCTTTATTGTGATGTTCCGTTTTTCATGGTGACGCGTCAGGGGCAGGCGCACGGGATTTTTCTCGACAGCACCTGGCGGACTTTTTTCGACATTGGCCGCGAACAGCCGAACGTGCTGGCCTTCGGCGCCGACGGCGGCGAACTGGATTATTATTTTATCAACGGTCCGGACCCCGAAAAGGTCATCGAACGCTACACCGCGCTGACTGGCCGGATGCCGTTGCCGCCGCTGTGGTCGCTCGGCTACAACCAATGCCGCTGGAGCTATTATCCCGAATCGCGCGTGCGGCTGCTGGCCAATACGTTCCGCCAGAAAAAAGTCCCCTGCGACACGCTCTGGCTCGATATTCATTACATGGATGGCTACAAGCCGTTCACCTGGAGCCATGAACGGTTCCCGAATCCGAAGAAAATGATTTCGGATTTGCGCGCGCAGGGGTTTCACCTGGTCACGATTCTCGACGGCCATCCGCCCGCATTAAAAGGCTACGCGCCGTACGACTCGGGCATGGCCGGCGATGATTTTGTGAAATTGCCGGACGGCAAGGTTTATGAAGGGCCGGTCTGGCCGTCGCAGGCGGAAGGCCATCCGCTGAGTGTCTTCCCGGATTTCAGCAAACCGTCTGCGCGGCATTGGTGGGGCGATCTTTACACCAACCTGCTCGATGTCGGCGTCGCCGGAATCTGGAATGACATGGATGAGCCATCCGTTTTCGACACGGCCAACGGAACCATGCCGGACAATGTGATGTTCGACAACGAGGGCCAGCCCGCGACGAGCCGTGAAATGCACAACACCTACGGCCAATTGATGAGCCGTTCGACTTACGAAGGCTTGAGCCGCCATCGGCCGGACGAGCGCGCGTTTGTGCTGACGCGCTCGAGCTTTGCGGGCGGGCAACGTTACGCGGCGGTCTGGACCGGTGATGCGACGGCGGATTGGGGCTCGCTACGGCAATCAGTTTCCATGCTGCTCGGAATGGGGATTTCCGGTTTTCCCTACGTGGGCAGTGATATTGGCGGATTCGTGCATATGCCCTCGGCGGAATTGTGCACGCGCTGGCTGCAAGCGGCGGTCTTCTATCCCTTCATGCGGATGCATACGGAAATTTCCACGCCCGACAAGGAGCCGTGGTCGTTCGGCTGGCGCTATGAAGCCATCAACAAACGCGCGATTGAATTGCGCTACGAACTGCTTCCTTACATTTACAATGTGATGCAGCAAGCCAGCGAAACGGGCCTGCCGGCGCTGCGCCCGCTGTTTCTGGAATACCCGCGAGACAACCATGCGGCCTCGATCGACGATGAATTTTTGTTCGGCTCCGACCTGCTGGTCGCGCCGGTGCTGTGGCAAGGCGTGGAGAAGCGCGGCGTTTATTTGCCGGCGGGGGATTGGTTCGACTACTGGACCGGCGAACACTACACTGGCGGGGCGACGATCAATGTGCCTGTGACGATCGATTCCATTCCGATGTTTGTGCGCGGCGGCGGTTTCATTTTCTGCCAGCCGGTGGTGCAATACACGGGCGAGATGCGGGGCAAACCATTGCGCGTGCTGATCGCTCCGGCAAAGGAATCGCAGGCTTCGCTTTACGAAGACGACGGCGAAACGCTTCAATACCGCAAGGGCGCTTTCATGCGCCGCCGGTTTTCTCAGACCAGCGATGACCGCGGCACCACTGTGGCAATCTCCGCGCCGGAAGGAATTTATCGGACGGCGCCGCGCGCTCTGATTTTAGAAATCTGGACGGACCATGCGCCGGCGTCTGTCACCCTGGCCAATGGCAGCGTGTTGCCGCGCCTGGACGCCGCCGCACTCGCCGGAGCAACGCACGGATGGTCGTTCGCCGACGGAATGCTTTCGATAAAAGACGCCGACTCGTTTGGGCCGATGCGTTTCACCATTCAACGCTGATATCTAAACCAATCATTCTATGGCAAGCATAAGCTCAACGGCCCCCGCCGCCGTTTCCGAAAAGACAAACGGACAAACCTACCGTGGTCCGTTTGCGATCATGACGGTTTTGTTCTTTATGTGGGGGTTCATGACCGTCTTGAACGATCTCCTGAACGCGCATTTCAAGGATGTCTTCACCCTCACAAATTTTCAGGCGGCGCTCGTGCAATCCGCCTTTTTCGGAGCTTTTGGCATTGGATCGTTGATCTATTTTATCGTGTCAATGACCTCCGGCGATCCGATCAATCGTATTGGATACAAAAATGGCGTTGTCATCGGTCTTCTCGTTTGCGCGGTTGGCACGGGCCTTTTTCTTCCGGCTTCGATTATGGCTTCATACCCATTCTTTTTGGTTGCGTTGTTTATTGAAGGGCTAGGCGTCACCATTCTACAAATTGCGGCGAACCCCTATGTGACCATTCTTGGACCGGAGCGAACGGCCTCAAGTCGATTGAATCTTTCGCAAGCTTTCAATTCGTTGGGAACGACGTTGGCGCCAATCGTGGGCGCCCATTTGATCTTTAAGGTGTTCGGCCACGGTGTGGATTCGGTGAAAATTCCGTACATTTGTTTTGCGATTGTCTTTGTCATTCTGGCCATCATTTTCAAGTTCGCCCATGTCCCCAGTTTCACAAACAAAGAACACATCGTTCGTGGAGTTGGAGCGCTGCGACATTGGCACACGGTGCTCGGGATGGTCGCCATTTTTATGTATGTCGGCGGCGAGGTCACTGTGGGCAACAATGTGATATTGTTCCTGGGCACTCCTCAACTCGGTAGCATTACGCGGGCGGATGCGAGTCAATTCCTTGCTTTTTACTGGGGCGGTTTAATGATCGGCCGCTTTATGGGAGCCTTTGCCTTAAGCGATCTACGGAAGCAGTTGAAAGTCACATTTACGGTATTGGTGCCTGCAGTCGCGTTTATCGTCGTGGGTTTGCTTTCGGATTGGCATAACGCGGCGCACTATGGAATTTTTCTGGCAGTTCTTGTGGTTGCGTTTTTTGTTGGCGGAGGGAGCCCGAATCGGATGTTGGCGCTTTTTGGTGCGATTATCATCGCCTTGTTGGCTACCGGCATGACAACTGCCCACGAGACCGCCAAATGGACGGTATTGTGCGTGGGGCTCTTCTGTTCGGTGATGTGGTCAAACATATTTTCTCTTGCGATTGAAGGCTTGGGCGAGTTGAAGAGCCAGGCATCTTCTTTGCTTGTGATGGCGATTATTGGAGGCGCGGCGCTTCCGGCCCTTCAGGGAAGACTCGCCGATCGCATTGGCGTGCAGCACTCGTTCATCGTTCCGATTATCGCCTTCGCATACGTGGGCTTCTATGGCCTAAAAGGATACAAAATCGGACGCGACCGCGCCGTGGCGGCCTGATTCCATTCCATGGCCGCAAATGATCAAGACTCGCGCGTCGTGATGACGCTCGACGCCGGGGGAACGAGTTTCCGCTTTTCAGCGATGCGCGGAAACAAGCTGGTGGTTCCGACGGTGATCATGCCTTCGAACGCCGACAACCTCGAACGCTGCCTGGAAAACATCGTGGCTGGATTCGAGGTGGCGCGCCAAAAATGTCCTCAACCGCCGGCGGCCATCAGTTTTGCCTTTCCAGGACCGGCGGATTATCCCAATGGCATCATCGGCGATCTGCCGAATTTGCCGGCGTTCCGGGACGGCGTGGCGCTGGGGCCGATGCTGGAAGAAAAATTCAAAATTCCAGTGTTCATCAACAACGACGGCGACCTGTTCACGTATGGCGAAGCGATTGCTGGGTTTTTGCCTTACGTGAATGAAATGCTCGAAAAGGCCGGCAGCCCGAAACGTTACCACAATCTGCTGGGCATCACGCTTGGCACCGGTTTTGGCGGCGGCATCGCGCGCGATGGGCGATTGTTTTTGGGGGACAACTCAATTGCCGGCGAAGTGTGGCTGTTGCGCCACAAATTGAGCCCGGCCATGAATGCGGAAGAAGGCGCGAGCATCCGCGCGGTGCGGCGGGTGTTTGGTGAAAAAGCGGGCATTCCCTTCGACCAGGTTCCGACGCCGAAAGAAATTTCGGAAATCGGATTGGGGACGCGGCCGGGAAATCAGGCGGCGGCGGTGGAGGCATTTCGGCAACTAGGCGAAGTTGTCGGCGATGCGATGGCTTCGGCGCTCACATTGATTGACGGTCTGGCCGTGGTTGGCGGAGGATTATCGGGCGCGTGGCCGTTGTTTCTTCCGGCGCTGGTGGAGGAGTTAAATGGCTTTCATACGGGCCCGAACGGAAATCAATTCCATCGCCTCGCCTCGACCGCCTACAATCTGCACGACCGATCGCAATTGGAAAAATTTCTCGCGGGCGAAGTCCGCGAGATCAAAGTGCCCCGCAGCGAAAGCAAACTCACCTACGATCCGGCGCAACGAATTGGCGTGGGGATTTCCCGGCTCGGCACCAGCGAAGCCATTGCCATCGGCGCGTATGCGTTCGCGCTGCAACAGATTGAGGCGGGGGTGACGAGTTTTGGACGAGGGCAGGCAAAATAAATTCATGGCCGCAAAAGAACGCATAGAACGCAGAGAAATAAAGTGCTCTTTGCGTTCTATGCGTTCTTTTGCGGCCATGGTTTTTCTTGATTTGCTGGAATAGGGGCGCGTCACTCCGTGCGCGCCGCCGCGAGAAAAGCATTTGATAGCAGAAAAGGAATCTCTGGCCTCGACGATTGAAGAATTGCGAAAAATCCGGCGAGAGAGACGGCAGGGGCAGTTGCCTTCGGTTTAAAGGGCCGTTAAATCGGCGCGAGTTCGCCGAAGTATTCGTGATCTTCGTTGTAGCCGCCTTCGCCCTGGCCGATGGCGGCTTCGCTTTCGACAAATTCAATGGAGTCGATCCATTTGACCATTTTAAAACCGAGCTGGTTTTCGATGCGGATGCGCAAGGGCGCGCCGTGCAGCAAGGTGAGCGGGGCGTGATTCATCTCATAGGCCAGCAAGGTGGAGGAGTGGCAGGCATTTTCCAGGGAGATGCTGTCATAATAACTGCCCCCTTCGAGGCCCTCGCCGAAGGAATGAAATACCACGACGCGCGCTTCCGGCTTGGGCTTCACGAACTGGATGATATCCGCCATCGCCACGCCGCCCCATTGCGCGATGCCCGACCAACCTTGAATGCAGTGGTGCAGGGTGATTTGCGATTTTTTTTGCATGGTCCGCAGACTTTCGAGGGACAACTCGGCGGGATTTTCCACGAGGCCGCGAATTTTCAGCCGGTAATCCTTGAAATTTCCCGCGGCGAGATTTTTCCACTCGTCGCAGGTGGGCATTTTGCCGTTGGGCCAAAAAAAGGGTGAAATGTCCTTGGAAGTGAACTGGGCTATTGGAACAGCCCGGTTGAGCAGCAGGTTCAACACGGGAGTCACGACGGCTTTGGCGGTGTGCTGAACCATCCGCGGACGTTTCCACGCCAGCCAGTAGGCGGCGACATTGACGGCGACAACGACGGCGATTCCCGCGAGGCCAAGTTCCCAACCGATCGCGCGCGTGTCATCCGTGCCGACGACGATGTGATTCATGTTCCGCGCGAAGCCCGTGATGATGACCAGCCCGACATGGAAAATGAGGAAGATCACAAACGCCAGCATGACAAGAAAATGGAGCGAGCGGCCAATCTGACGGTTGCCGGGCAATTTGGGATAGCACTTGAAACGATTCGTCAACGCGGGCGACATGGAGGGCCCGGTCAGGATGGCGAGCGGCGCGAGAATGAAGATGGTGGCGAAGTAGGTCAGTTGTTGCAGCGCGTTGTAGTGGTAAAAGCCATTGGGTTCTTTCGGCAAATGAAACGTCGCGTAATTGACGAAGATCGCCCAGGCGTCCGGAAAAATTTTCCAGGAAGTGGGGATGAGGCGCCGCCACTGATTTCCGCTCAGGAGCAGCACGACAAACACAATCCCGTTAACGACCCAGAACAGCACGCTGAGGAAGTGCCAGTGCCGCGCCATGCCGACGGTGTGCCGCCGGCCGGGCAATCCCAGCCAGGGCGAGAGATAACGCGCGTCCTCTTTGGCAGTCCAAACACCTTCGCGAGGCAATTTGACGGGTGTGAGGCGCAACCACTCTGTTCCGGGCGTGGAGTGGACGTTCCAATAGAGCCGCGGATGATCGAACAGGATTTGGAGGCCGCTGCGAATCAGGAGGGTGAGGAACAAAAAATTGACGTAATGCGCGAGCCGAAGCCATTCCGGAAAACCTTGCGGCTCGCCCGTGGGGGGAGGCTGAGCCTGCACGGATATGAATGGCAGCCCAAAAAATGCCCATTGCAGGTACGCTGCGGCAATGGCTGCCAGCAACGGCAATAAAAACAGCAACAATGTTTTTAATTGAATGCGCATGCCCTCAAATAGTGAATACCATATGAATCCTGGCGAAACGCGCAAGTGGGGAGGTTCTGCGGCGCGATTGAGAATTGCTCGTTTGAAGCCATTTCCTGAGTCGCTTCGCGACAAGCGGTGATGTCCACAGAGCAACCACAAATCCGCGATACACCCGCTGATGATATCGGATAGCCTCGGGTGCGTTTCGAGCATGGCCCGGTACTCGCGCGGGTTTTTTACTCAACGTGTCCTAAGCCAAAGGTTTTCTGATGAAATTCTTTCGGTTCGCGCCGGTAATCATTGCGGTGTGCTTCCTCAGCCCTGCGGTTGGCAATGCTCAATTGTCATCCAACATGCAGAGCGCGATTGTGCGCATCGATTCGGGGGAATTCGGCGGCTTCAGGGGCGGACGCCGCGGCGGGCGTGGCGGCACGCGGGAATGGGTGGACGATGGGGAAGGTTACACGATGATGACGCGCGGCGACTTGGTTCGATACGACACCGCGAGCGGCGATCATGGCGTGCTAGTGTCCGCGCAGGAATTGACGCCGCCATCCTTTGATCGCGCGCTGCAACCGATTGAATCCGGTTCCACCAACAAAAATGTCCTGCTCTTCGCGGCGAATCCGCACACGGTGATGATCCGCAAAACGGCGAATGATTATTGGGTGCTCGATAAGCGCAACCATTCCTGGCGCAAGCTTGGTGGAAAAACGAATTCGGGATTGCTCTACGCGAAGCTTTCGCCGGACGGAACGCGCGCGGCTTACGTGCGCGACAATAATATTTACGTGGAGACGATCCGCAATGGCGCGATCAAGCGAGTCACGTCGGATGGATCGGAAAATATCATCAATGGCACTTCCGATTGGGTCAATGAGGAGGAGTTTTACATTCGCGACGCGTTTGAATGGAGTCCCGACGGGCAGCGCATTGCTTTTCTCCAATTCGACCAAAGCGATGTTCCCTTATTCACGCTGATCAATTACACCGATTCGTTGTATCCCAAGCTCACGAGCTATCATTATCCGAAAGCCGGCCAGAGCAATTCAGCGGTGCGGCTGGGCGTGGTGCGCGCGTCGGGCGGTGCGGTGCGCTGGGCCAAGGTGCCGGGCGACCGGCGCAATATATATATCCCGCGTTTCGGCTGGGCTGATTCGGGCACGGTGATTCTCCAGCAGATGAATCGCCTCCAAAACACGAACAACATCTGGCTGGCGGACGCAAAAAACGGCGATGTTCGATTGATGTTCCAGGATCGCGATGACGCGTGGGTGGACGTGGACAATGTGATCAACAACACCTTTCTTTGGGCGGGGCAGGGGAGCGGCAAGGAATTGATCTACGTCAGCGAACGCGATGGCTGGCGGCATGCGTACGCAGTTTCGCGCGAGGGCGCTTCGCGACTGATTACGACCGGCGCGTTCGATCTGGTTTCGATTTCTCGAGTTGATGAAGCCGGTGGCTGGCTTTATTACATCGCGTCGCCGGAGAATGCCACGCAGCGGTATTTATATCGCTCGCGGTTCGATGGCACCGGCGCGCCGGAGCGGATCACGCCGGCCAATTTGCCAGGCACACACACCTACAATATTTCGCCGGATGCGCATTGGGCTTTTCATACCTACTCGCAATTTGATGAACCGCCGATTTCCGATCTCGTCAGTCTGCCCGATCATAAAGTCATTCGCGTGTTTCAGGACAACGCGGAGTCGAGGACGAACATGGCGTCGATGCTTGCCGGACGAACGGAAATGCTCCAGGTGGACATCGGTAATGGCGTGAAACTCGACGGCTGGCTGATCAAGCCGAGTCATTTTGATGAATCGAAAAAATATCCGCTCATTGTCAATGTCTATGGCGAGCCGGCAGCCACCACGGTGAACGATAGCTGGGGCGGGAGCGGACGAATCCTGCTCGCGGCGCTGGCGGACGACGGTTATCTGGTGGCGAGCTTTGATAATGAAGGCACGCCCGCGCCGAAAGGACGCGCGTGGCGAAAGGTCATTTACGGCTCGGTCGGCGTGCTCGCCTCGAAGGAGCAGGCGGCGGCGGTGCGCGCATTGGCGGCTTCGCGGCCCTATGTGGACTTGGATCGCGTCGGAGTGTTCGGCTGGAGCGGCGGCGGTTCGATGACGCTCAACCTGCTTTTTCGCTCGCCGGATTTGTTCAAAGTCGGCGTCGCCGGCGCGCCGGTGCCGGACCAGACGCTTTACGATTCGATTTACCAGGAGCGATATATGGGGTTGCCGGATCAAAACGCGCAAGGTTATCACGACGGTTCGCCGATCAATTTCGCCGGCGGCCTGAAAGGCAAATTATTGATCATCCACGGCACGGGCGATGACAACGTTCATTTCCAGGGGACGCAGCGGCTGCTGAACAAGCTCATCGATCTGAACAAGCAGTTCAGTTTCATGGAATATCCGAACCGCCGTCATGGAATCACCGGCGTGCATCTCGATACACTGCGGTACGGATTCCTGGAAGAACATTTGCCGGCCGGCCCGCGGTAGTTGACGGCGCGTGAATGTTCAATTGAAAAAAATATGAACGCACCGACCGGATCACCAAAAATTGCTTTCATCGCGGCCATGGTTGTTGCGTTCACACCCTTTGCGCCTGCGCAAACGACAACTTCTCCGCCGACTCGCGCTGAAATTCTCAAGGGCGCTTTGACGCCCGAACGAACTTGTTACGACGTGACCTCTTATCATCTCGACGTGCGGATTGATCCGGCGACGAAATCGATAAGCGGCTCGAACAAGATCACGTTCAAAACGATGAATGACTTCACACGGATGCAAGTGGATTTGTGGAGCAATTTGCCCATTAGCAAAATTATTTTCGACGATGGAGCGCCGGCGACGTTCACGCGCGAGCTGAACGCCGTATTTGTCGAACTTCCTGAAACCGCGCGCAAGGACAGCGTGCATTCGGTCACCGTTTTTTATTCCGGTACGCCAGTCGTTGCGCGGCGGCCGCCGTGGGATGGCGGCATCAGTTGGGATCACGATGATGATGGCAATCCCTGGGACGTGGTGACCTGCTCGGAAACCGGCGCGAGCATTTGGTGGCCGAACAAGGACCACGCTTCCGACAAGCCTGAGAACGTGACCATCAGCATCACGGTCCCGCCCGGGCTGGACGAAATTTCCAATGGACGCCTCAAAGCCAAAGCCGTCCAGCCCGACGGCTGGGTGCGTTACGATTGGTTTGTCAGCTATCCCATCGATAATTATTGCGTCACGTTTAACATCGGCAAATACGCCCACTTCAGTGACGAGTACGTGAGCGCCGATGGCGAGAAGTTGACGCTGGATTATTACGTCCTGCCCAAAAATCTGGAGAAGGCGAAGAAACAATTTCAACAGGTCAAAACGATGCTCGCGACCTACGAAAAATATTTTGGCAAATATCCTTTCTATCGCGATGGCTACAAACTCGTTGAATGTCCGCACACCGGCATGGAGCACCAAAGTTGCATCGCTTACGGCAATCATTATCTCGGCGGCTACCGCGGGCGATCTTCGTCCGCCGTGGGGCTGAAGTTTGATTTCATCATCATCCATGAATCCGCGCACGAATGGTGGGGCAACAGCGTCACGATGGACGACATCGCGGACATGTGGATTCACGAGAGCTTCGGCGCTTACGCGGAATCGTTGTTTGTCGAGGACCAATTCGGCCACGACGAGGCGATCAAATACATCAACGGCAAAAAAGGAAATGTGCGCAACGACGCCCCGATCATCAGCCAGACCGGCCGTTTCCAAAAAAGCCCGGTCGATATGTACGACAAGGGCCAGCTCGTCCTGAACACACTGCGCAGCGTGCTTAATAATGACACGCTTTGGTTCTCAATTCTTCGCGGCCTTCAGGAGAAATACAAATACAGCAATGTCAGCGCGGACGAGGTGTTCGCCTTCATCAATCAGAAATCCGGCCGCGATTTGTCATATTTCTTCAACCAATATTTCCGGCACAAAAATATTCCCACGCTCATCGCGCAAACGACCAAACAAGGCGATACCGTGACGGCGCGCGTGCGCTGGGAAGCGGATGTGGATGACTTTCGGATGCCCATCAAAGTCACCACGGCGCCCGGCAAATATGAGTTCATTACGCCCACAACGGATTGGCAGACGATCAAGCTGAGCGGAATCGCGCCGGAAGATTTCAAGGTGGCGGATGATTTATTCTACGTGAACACGCGGCTGCGCTGGTCTTACCTCGATCCGAACCTGGCCGTTTCGAATGCATATCCATCAACACGCGCCGTGCGCCCGTGAAATCCAACTGAACCTAAATAACCTATGCCCCATCATTCATTCCACAAAACGGCTGCCATTCTTGCTGTCCTTTTTTCGATCGGCGCCACGCCGCTCGCATTCGGCCAAACCAACCGCGCGGTGATCACCATTACAAATGCCACGGGCAAGGAGGTCCTCATTCCGCTTCATATCACGCGCGTGCCCGATACAAATGATTTCTACAATCCCGACAGCGAATTCAGTTTCAAGCACAGCAAATCGACCGACAACTTCGTTCTTTTTTGGGACAAGGAATATGGCGATGACCCGATGGCAAATGCCGTCACGAATCGCCGCTTCGATGTGGATGAAATCCTCAAAGAGGCTGATCGTTTCTACAATTATTACATCGACACTCTCAAATGGGCCGATGACAAATCACCCGCGAAGAAATACAAGTTCCTGTTTTTCGTGATTGGCGGACCGGGCGGGACGGCGTTCGGCGGCACCATCGATAACAAGATTGGCGCGTTCTGGACCCCGGCGACGCGCATCAATCACGGGCCGTATGGTGTCGTTGCGCATGAACTGGGCCATTCCTTTCAAGGGCTTATACGCTCCGAAGCCGGCGCGGGTTTTTCCGGGGGCAGCATCAACGAGATGACTTCGCAATGGATGCTCTGGCAGGTGTATCCGGATTGGATGACGTTCGAAAATTATCACCTCGTCGCGTATATGAAGGCGACACATTTGGCGTTCCTTCACGAGGAAAATCAATATCACGCGCCCCAGCTTCTCGAGTACTGGTCGGAAAAGCATGGCGTGGATTTCATCGCCAAAATGTGGCGCGAGGTGCAGCGCGGCGAAGATCCGGTGATGACTTACAAGCGGCTTACCGGCATCACGCAAGACCAATTCAACGATGAAGTCTTCGACGCCGCCCGCCATTTCGTGACCTGGGACATGCCTCGCATTGAAAAAGTCGCCGCGCGGTACGCCAACCAGCATACGACGGCGATTGATGCCGTGACCAACGGCTGGTATCAGATCGCGACGAATAAGTGCCCGCAGAACTACGGTTACAATGCCATTCAGCTCAAGGTTCCCGCAGGCGAAACGAAAATCTCTCTGGATTTCAGAGGCATCGTGGGTGCGGAAGGTTATAATAGCGTCCATCCCGAATGGGCCGGGTGGCGCTATGGCTTCCTCGCGTCGAGGGAAGACGGCTCGCGTGTTTATGGCGACACCTTTTCCAAATCTCCCGGTACCGCTGAATTCACCGTGCCGGCGGACACGAAATTCCTCTGGCTCGTCGTCAGCGGCGCTCCCACGGAGCATTGGATTCACGCTGGGCGTCGTTTCCGGCGCGGAAACAGCAGCACGGCCGCGAGTCCCAACGAGGCATGGCCGTACCAATTCAAACTCACCGGCACCGCGCCGGTCGATTCCATCGTTCAATGATCATGCGAAACACCGTATTACGAACGTCACGCGCGTTCGCCACCGTCCTGTTGACGTTATGGTTGTGTCCCGCTGTCCGGTCGCAGCCGGCCACGCCGCCAACGGGTTCCGAATCCGAGCTGTATCAAAAATTGAAGGCCCTGCCGGGAGTGGTCGAAGTGCGCGAAATAAAGGCCAATTCGCAATCGTTCAAGGAATCCTATGAAATCAAGTTCGAGCAGCCGCTCGATCATCAAAATCCGAATGGCAAAAAGTTCCAGCAGCGATTCTTCCTCGGGCACAACGATTACGCAAAGCCCATGCTGCTGGAAACGGAAGGCTATGCCGCGCGCGGGACTTCCGGAGGCGAACTCCAGCGCATTCTCGGCGGCAACCAGGTGGCGGTCGAGCACCGTTTTTTTGGACGTTCGGTGCCGTCACCGCTCAATTGGGAATTTCTGACCGTCAAACAATCCGCCGACGACCTGCACGCCATTGTGAGCGCCTTGAAGACATTATATCCGGGCAAATGGGTGAGTTCCGGCACGAGCAAAGGAGGCCAGACGGCGCTGTTTTACAAGTGCTATTACCCGGATGACGTGGATGCAACCGTCCCGTACGTCGCCCCGATCAATCTGGCGCAGGAAGATCCGCGCATTTATCAGTTTCTCCAGACCGTGGGCGACGAGGCGACGCGGAACAAAATCAAGGAGTATCAAATCGCGATGTTCAAACGCGAGGACGAGATCTTGCCGTTGGTCAAACAAGAGGCCGAGCGCCGGCACTGGACATTCAAGATGGGGCTTTCAGCGGCCTACGAATATGGCGTGCTGGAATATCCGTACGCGTTCTGGCAATTCGGCACCAAGGCCACGGACATTCCTGCGCCGGACGCGCCGGCGGAGAAGCTCGCCGAGCATTACCGCCAGGTAAATACGCTTTATTACTATTCCGACCAGGGTAAAAAGCAATTTGAGCCGTTCCTGTATCAGGCCTTCACCGAAATTGGTTATTACAATTACGACATCACGGATTTCAAACCTTACATGAAGACGCTGAAGGATCCGTCCAATCTCGTGATTTGCCCCGATGGCGTGAAGATCGTTTATAATCCGGCGACGATGGCGTTCGTCTACCATTTTCTCCAGTACCAGGCCAACCATGTGGCTTACATTTACGGAGAACTCGATGCGTGGTCGGCCACGCAAATGCAATTGATCGGGCGCACCGACGCGATCAAAATTGTGGTCGCGGACAGCCATCACGGCGCGCGCATCAGCGCGTTTTCACCGGAACAAAAGGAATTGTTCTATTCGAAACTGGAGCAGTGGCTCGGTGCAAAAGTGAACCGGCAATGAAGTTGCGGGTCAGGGATCGAGCTGCATAGCCGACAATTTGTTCAGTCCCTGCTCGATATTCGCCCGCGCCGCGCCCTCATCGGCCAGGCGCAGTCGTTTGATCCCCGCGAAAGCGTCTCCGACCGTGGCGGTGTATTCCGAAAGGATTGGTTGTTGCCAGAGGGGATTATCATCCTGAGATTTCGACAAACTCCAATCGGCTCGCAGCTTAACGGTGATATCGAAGCCGAACACCGGTTGGTCCAGCGAGTCAAGCCGCACATCCAACCGGTACGGCGCATTGCCGTCCGCGTCGACCGATTGGAAAATGCCCGATTTGCGGAGGGATTCCACCAATGCCGTCTGAAAGTCCTTTCCCGCAATCTGCGAGGCCCACATCGGGTCGGTTTTATGGCCGCCGGTCACGCGCACGGTCACGGCGCCATGTGGAGTTCCATTGTGCACAACCGTATTGACCACCATGTTGCCGGGCTGCGCGGGCGAAGCGCAACCGGCGAACAGCACGGCACACAGGAGCAGGGGCGCGCCGGCGAGAGTTCGAATAATTTTCATGTCATCCTGGAATGGCTAGGCCGGGGCGCAATTGCGGTTCCGTCTAATTCGCTATTTGTTTTGGCGAAACTGCGGAGCGGGGCTTGGGCGCGCTTTCCGGCGCAGCCGTGTCGGCCGTGGCGTTTCCGCTGGTTGGCTGATCGCCCTGGGAAGTTTTCGAGACGAGATTGACGTTGATCACGCCGGGATCGAGATTTTTGGCGGCGCCATCCGAAGAATCAATGAGTATCCCAATAAGCCCGCCGAAGGCGATATTTCCCCAAACCCAGCCATTCATGCCTCCCTCTGAAACCGGAATTTGCTCCGTGCGATAACCGTCAGAAGAAATCGTCACCAGGTACGATCCGTTTCTGGAAAGTTTGACGGCCGCCGGTGTTTTGCCTTGCCACTCGACGAAATTGGTAGCGTAGCTCAAACGCTCCACTTTCACGTCGGCCGCGGTTGGGCTGGAGGTGATTTTGACATTCTGCTTGGTGCCGGTGACGATCGAGGCGCAGCCCGGAAATACCAACAGCCCGCTCAACAACGCAAACGCAAACATCCATGGGGAGGATTTGCGGCCCGGCTGTGTCAGGGATATCGGCGCATTGTGTTCGATGGATTTCATTTTTTCCTTGGTGTTTTTTTGGTGGTTTATTTTAACTTCGAGAATAAAAAAGGAAGCGGCCGGTCAGGGCGAAGCAGGAAATTCCAAAAGTAAAGAAGAGCCCATTTTGCATGTCGTTTATTTCATCCCAGCCACACAAGATTCTCGCCAAAAACAACCCCTTCCAAAGGTTGCTTAAAAACACCGCTATTGGAGCATGGGCCAGGCCCTGACTGCAAGCCAAAGTAAACCATTGCAGGCGCTCTTCGAAAACTCAGGGCAGGGTTAATACTCATGGAGCATAAGGAAAAGGTGAACCACGGTGGTCAATGTGATTCTGCAAGCCGCCACTCTCACGAATAACAATCAAATCATCGAACTGTTTAAGGAAGGAATTCATGAGCATTGCCGAGTTGACGCATCAATCGCCCGCGATGGAAGCGAGCCAAAAAGCGGATGCGACGGTCGAAAAGGTGCAAGCGTCGGTCTATCGCGTGCCGGCTGATTTTCCGGAATCCGACGGAACACTCGAATGGGATTCAACCTCGATTGTGGTGGTTGAGGTGAGCGGTGGCGGCGGGCAGGGAATGGGATACGCGTACGCCGGCCCGAGTGCCGCCGGCTTGATCCGCGAGAAGCTGGCCAAAATTGTCATCGGCGCCAACGCGATGGATATAAATCACTCCTGGACCGAGATGACCATCGCCGTTCGAAATCTCGGCCGGCCCGGCATTGCATCCTCGGCCATCTCGGCGGTGGATGTGGCGTTGTGGGACCTGAAAGCGCGTTTGTTGGGCCTGCCATTGGTCAAATTGCTCGGACAGGTGCGCGAAAAAATTCCCGCCTATGGCAGCGGCGGATTCACGTCATATCCGCCGGAAAAATTGTACGACCAGATGCAGGGTTGGGCGGATGGCGGTTTCAAGATGGTGAAAATGAAAATCGGCCGCGACCCAGGCCGGGATGGGGAACGTGTCCGCACGGCGCGGGAAGCCATCGGCGGCGAAGTGCAGTTGTTCGTGGACGCCAATGGAGCGTATGCGCCCAAGCAGGCGCTCTCAAACGCGGCGGCATTTGCAGCGGAGAAGGTGGCATGGTTTGAGGAGCCGGTGAGTTCGGATGACCTCGAAGGGCTTCGTTTTGTGCGAGAGCACGCCGCTCCCGGAGTGGAAATCGCGGCGGGAGAGTATGGCTACGACGCCTATTATTTTCGCCGCATGCTCGAAGCCGGCGCGGTGGACGTATTGCAAGCGGACGGCACGCGCTGCGGTGGAATCACGGGTTTTTTGCAGGCAGCCGCGCTGTGCGAGGCATTCCAAGTTCCGCTTTCCGCGCACACGGCGCCGACGTTGCACCAGCATGTTTGTTGCGCCAGCAGCCGGGCGCGCCACGTGGAATATTTTCATGACCATGTGCGGATTGAGGAGATGTTCTTTGAGGGAGCGGCGCGGGCGGCGGATGGCTGGCTGCGTCCGGATTTGTCCCGGCATGGTTTGGGTATTGAACTGAAGCAAAAGGATGTTGAAAAATATCGGGTTGGTTGAAGAGCGCATTGTTCGCGCCGATCGGGAGATCGGCGCTCCTGTTCATAGGCTGGGTGCGCGTCCATTTTTGGGCGTGGAAACTTCTCTCATTCCGGTTGCAGGGATCAAAACCAAAGAAGATACGGTTATAACCTACTGGCAGCGTGTCCAAATCGGGAGAAGTTCTCTCATTGGAATTTTCGCCGCCAGACCATGAATACAAGCACAATCGGAAGGACGCATTTTAAGCCAGAAGGAGTCGAAAAAATCAACGCCGGTTCATTGGCGCGCAAGCTCAAGAAACGCATTGAGGGCGAGGTGCGTTTCGACGACGGCTCGCGCGCGCTTTATGCCACGGACGGCTCGAATTATCATCAAGTGCCGATCGGCGTGGTGATTCCCAAAAGCGCGGAAGATGTCGTGGAAACCCTCGCGCTTTGCCGCGAGTTTGGCGCGCCGATTCTTTCACGCGGCGGTGGCACGAGCCTGGCCGGGCAATGCTGCAATGTTGCCGTGGTGATGGACATGTCGAAGTATTTCAACCGCATTCTCGAAATCAATGAGGCGGGAAAATTCGCGCAGGTGCAACCGGGAGTGGTGCTGGACCATTTGCGCAAGCAGGCCACGGCCCAATGCGGACTGACGTGGGGGCCCGATCCTTCGACGCACAATCATTGCACGTTCGGCGGCATGCTGGGCAACAATTCCTGCGGCGTTCATTCCGTCATGACCCAATTTTATGGTCCTGGTTCGCGCACTTCGGAGAACGTCGAGGAATTGGAAATTGTCACATACGACGGCCTGCGGATGCGCGTCGGCGAAACGAGCGATGAGGAATTGGAAGAGATTATTTCCGGAGGCGGCCGGCGCGGAGAGATTTATGCCGCCATGAAAAAATTGCGGGACATGTACGCGGATTTGATCCGCGCGCGTTATCCCCATATTCCGCGCCGGGTGTCGGGTTACAACCTGGACGATTTGTTGCCGGAAAAGGGATTTAACGTGGCGCGGGCCGTGGTCGGTTCGGAATCCACGCTGGTCACGATTCTCGAAGCGAAATTGAGCCTGATAAAAAATCCACCCTCACGGTCGCTGATCGTGCTGGGATATCCGGATGTTTATTCCGCCGCGGATCACATCATGGAAATCCTGGAGTTCAAGCCCATTGCCCTCGAGGGCATCGATCACAAATTGATCAATTACATGCAGTTGACCGGCACGCACAGCAAAAACGTCAAACTCTTGCCGGATGGAAAGGGCTTTCTGCTGGTGGAATTCGGGGGCGACAATAAGGGCGAATCCGATGCTCGCGCGCACGAATTGATGGCCGCTTTGAAGCGGAAACCAAACGCTCCCAAGATGAAACTCTTTGACGACAAGGATGAGGAGGAAAAGGTTTGGAAAATCCGCGAGTCGGGATTGGGCGCCACCGCTTTCATTCCCGGCAAACCGGATGCGTGGCCCGGCTGGGAGGATTCAGCGGTGCCGCCGGAATGCGTGAGCGATTATTTGCGCGAGCTTCGAAAACTGTTCAAGAAGTTCGATTACGACACGTCGCTCTACGGGCATTTCGGGCAGGGTTGCATTCATTGCCGAATTCCTTTTGATCTCAGAACGGCCGAGGGAATTGAGAATTATGTCAAATTCACTGATCAGGCGGCCGATCTGGCTTTGAAATACGGTGGATCGGTTTCGGGTGAACATGGAGACGGGCAGGCGCGGGCGGATTTGCTTCCCAAAATGTTCGGGCCGGAAATCTGCCGTGCCTTTGTGGAGTTCAAAAAAATCTGGGACCCGGAATGGAAGATGAATCCCGGCAAGGTGGTCAGGCCCTGGGGACGAACCGACAATTTGCGGCTCGGCACGGATTATCATCCGTGGGAACCGGAAACGCATTTTAAATTTCCGCTGGACGGCAACAGCTTTTCGCGCGCTGCGTTGCGTTGCGTGGGCATTGGCGAATGCCGCCGGGAAGAGAAGGGGACGATGTGCCCCAGCTACCGCGTGCTTCATGAAGAGGAGCACGCGACGCGCGGGCGGGCGCATTTGCTGTTCGAAATGCTGCGCGGCGAAACCATTCGCGACGGCTGGCGGAGCAAGGAGGTCAAGGAATCGCTCGACCTTTGCTTGTCGTGCAAAGGTTGCAAGGGCGATTGCCCGGTGAAGGTCGACATGGCCACGTACAAGGCGGAATTTCTCTCGCACTATTACAAGCATCGCATCCGTCCGCCGCATGCCTATGCCTTCGGCTTGATTCACGTTTGGGCGCGCCTGGCGAGCGTGGCGCCGCGCGTGGCGAATTTCTTTTCGCAAAACCCGTTGTTCGCCGCGATTGGAAAATTTCTCATCGGCGTGGCGCCGGAGCGCGAGATGCCGCCGTTTGCCACCGAAACCTTCAAGCACTGGTTTTTCAAGCGCGGCGAAGTCAATGCGGGAAAACCGCGAGTGCTGTTGTTTGCCGATACGTTCAATAACTTTTTTCATCCGGACGTCTCAAAGGCGGCGGTGGAGGTGCTGGAAGACGCCGGATTTCAGGTGGTGGTTCCCGAGAAAAACATGTGCTGCGGACGGCCGCTGTACGATTACGGGATGCTCGATACCGCTGAAAAGTGGCTGAAGCACATCCTCGAAGGAATGCAGGATGAAATTCGCGGCGGCACGCCAATGGTCGTGCTGGAGCCGAGTTGCTGCACCGTATTTCGGGACGAATTGACAGGTCTGTTTCCTCACGATCAGGACGCGCAGCGATTGCACAAGCAAACCTATT
Source organism: Candidatus Angelobacter sp. (assembly GCA_035606845.1). GTDB lineage: Bacteria > Verrucomicrobiota > Verrucomicrobiia > Limisphaerales > DASXHY01 > DASXHY01. The sequence continues at coordinate 66,240 of DATNEA010000078.1, forward strand.
TGCTTTCGGAATTCCTCGGCAAGTATGCGCCGAAATATCCCGCAAAGGAACTGGCCGGGCGAAAAGCCTTGGTGCACATCCATTGCCATCATCACGCCATCATGAAGGCGGATGCCGAGCAGGAACTTTTCAAAAAGCTCGGGCTGGACGTCCAAATTCCGGAATCCGGCTGCTGCGGCATGGCGGGGGCGTTTGGGTTCGAGAAGGGGGAGCATTACGATGTCTCGATCAAATGCGGCGAACGCCATTTGCTGCCGGCCGTTCGCGAAACCAAGAATGAGACGCTCGTCATTGCCAACGGATTCAGTTGCCATGAACAAATTTTGCAGCAAACAGGAAAAAAGCCGTTGCATATTGCTGAGATATTGCATCTGGCAATGAAGCGGGGAACGACGCGCCGGACGGAAGCTCCCAAGCCTCCGAAGTCGGAAGCAAAACGTGAAACGGCCGAGGCCGAAGATGGCGGCGAACACGCGCATGAAGGAAGACTGCTGGCGAGCGCCAGCGCGGTGCTCGCGGGATTGGCGGGAGCTTATTTTCTCACCCGGAGAAAAAAACACGAAGACGAGGACAAATGAACACTGTGGAACCTGAATTGAAGGAACGCCAGCCAATCAAAACCATCAAAAAAACCGAGGTGGTGGTCATCACGGGGGCCTCGGCGGGAGTTGGCCGCGCCACGGTGCGGCGGTTTGCTCGTGACGGAGCGCGCATTGGATTGCTTGCGCGCGGCGTGGATGGCCTTGAAGGAGCGAAGCGGGAAGTGGAAAACGCCGGCGGACGCGCGCTCGTGTTGCCGACCGACGTGGCCGATCCAACGCAAGTCGAGGCCGCGGCCGAAACCGTCGAACGGGAGTTCGGACCGATTGATATCTGGGTCAATGACGCGATGACGAGCGTCTTTGCGCCGGTAAAGGAAATGACGCCGGAAGAATTCCGCCGCGTCACGGAGGTGACCTATCTGGGCGTGGTGTATGGCACGATGTCCGCGCTCAGGCGCATGCTGCCGCGTGATCGTGGCACGATTGTGCAGGTGGGTTCGGCGCTGGCGTATCGCAGCATCCCACTGCAATCCGCGTATTGCGGGGCCAAACACGCGATTCACGGTTTCACGGATTCGCTGCGATGCGAATTGATTCACGACAAAAGCAACGTGCATCTCACCATGGTGCAATTGCCCGCGGTCAATACCACGCAGTTTGGCTGGGTAAAGAGCAAACTTCCGAATAAAGCGAAACCGCTGGGCAAAATTTTTCAACCGGAAGTTGCCGCCGAAGCGATTCATTGGGCCGCGCATCATCGCCGGCGCGAGTTGTATTTGGGAATGCCTTCCGTGGAGTCCATTGTGGGCAACAAGGTGGCTCCCGGCCTGCTGGACCAATATCTCGGCCGCAACGGATATAAAGGCCAGCAAACTTCACAACCGAAAGATCCGGATCAGCCGGATAATCTTTGGGCGCCTATTCCCGGCGACCACGGCGCGCACGGCACGTTTGACGCCAAGGCCCGCCGAGGTAGCACGGAGTTTTGGTTCGCCAAAAATCGGAACCGGATCGGATGGTTTGCCGCGAGTTGCGCGCTGGTGGCAGCGGGAGTTTTTCTTGCACAAAGAAAACGCATATAACGCCAGAGCCCTTGGTCCAATAACTCGCGATAGCGTTCCGGAGTGCGCCGCCCCTCCGGCGCTTTTTATTGGGCCTATCACGCCGTCAGATTACTCGCTCAATGGCGCCCGCACTCCCACAATCAATTGTACCGGTCCAAGCAATCCTGATTCCAGCAAGGCGTCATCCTTCGTCCAGTGATGCCAGGTCGTGAACGTGAAACGGCCCGTCGGGCTTGGCTTGCCGTCGAGCACCCACTGCGGCCAGGCCTTGAGCCGTTTACCGACCCACTCGCGGTCATCGGGAAGCTGCTCATCGCCGATCAGGCGGTTCGGCCATAAGTTGGTGATCTTGATTTCCAACGTGTTCTTTCCCGGCTGCGCCACGCCGGTGAGATTCACGCGGAATGGCGGTTTCCACAAAATGCCCAGCGATTCTCCATTCACGAAAACTTGGGCGAGGTTCTTGACTCCGCCCAGATCCAGCCAGAGCGAATGGCCGGCCTGCAAATCTTTCGCAGGCACATCGATGTCCTTGGTATACGTGGCCGTGCCGGAAAAATATCTCACGCCCTTATCGGGCGAATCCGTCCATGACATCAATTTATCAAACGTCACGTTTACCGGCGCGCCCCAGTTCGGCGGGAACGTTAGATTCCAGGGGCCGGAAACAGTGGTCACGGCGGGCACATCGCTGATTTCCGCGCGCCTCTTCTTTCCGGAAGCGAAAGTGAGCTCGACCGTGCCGGGAGCCGTCGAAGACACAATCATCTGGCCGTCCGCTTCCGCGTGCAATTGCACCGCCGGTGGTTCGCCGGACGTGCCCGGCTTGCCGATAACGAGCGTTTCATTTTCCGCCACGGTCACGGACTTGCGAACGCCATCGAGCGAGTAGTCCACGACGCATTCTTTCGGCTGGCCATAAAGCGGGTCGCCGCCGGCAAAATCATTGTCGATCTTCACGGAGAGCGCGCCGTTTTCCACCAATCGCGAAAGTTTCGCGGTCAGGTCAAACGTTTTGCCGGTTTTGGACGTGAGATCGACGCCATACACCGCGCTATGAATGACAAGTTCCGGAACGTGGACGGATTTTTGCGGCTGAACATTCTTTGAAACCGCAACCACGTGATCGCCGGCTGCCGGATGGCGAAACACCACGAAGACTGATCCCGAAGGATCAAACCGCAGTGGCACAATCGTGCGCCCATTTTCTTCGCGCCAGACCGGTGCCGGTTCCATCACGCCGGTGTCCGCGTGCCACAGTTCGGGCGTTTTTCCCGAAACGCGGAACGTGCAGTCCGCTGAATCATATTGATCCCGCTGGTTCGATACGAAATAAATTTCCGTGTCCCCATCCGTGCGGTGGATGTAACACAAGTCGGATTTGAGCGATGGCGAAAATTCAAAATCGGGCTTGATGTCCAGAGCGGCAAAAACCGTTTCCATGGTTGCGCCCCAGTAAACGCGGCCCTTGCCGAAGCCGTGGGTCGTCACTTTTTTGCTGTCGCAATCGCCCCAAATGTCATTGGCGAGCGATTTCACTTCCTGATCGCATCGGGGATAGTTTTCCAGCCCGGGCGCATGTTCAGGCGGCGGGCCAACGAGCGTCAGCCCGGCAGCCACGAGCGAGCGGATTTTTTTCAGAAGCGGCGGGGAAATATTCCGGTCGCTCGGCGGTAAAATCAGCACGCGATATCGCATCCCGCTTTTCAGAACGAGTTCGTGATTTTCCACCGTCGCATCTTTCAGCACGTCGGCGCCGACGGCATCGAAATCGTAGCCGGGGGGCAGGGGAGGATCGCCGATGCGCATTTCGGCGGGAGAATTCTCGCCGCAGAAATACGCCGCGTCCGCCACGAATCGGCCCTGCTGCAACAGGAATTGGCAGCGCGTCACGTATTTCAGCCAGGCGCGGCCCTGTTCCCACCAGGTGCAGGTCCGGTCGAAGTGCGTTCCCCACTGGCCCATGGTCATGCCTGGCCAGCGATTCGTCCATGGCTGCATGGCGAAGCGATGAAAAATATAGCGGTTGATGCCGGAGCAGAAGACGCGATCGCCGAGCGCTTTGAGGGCATAAGGATCGTCCAGCCAGCGGCCATGCTGCGCGCTGGGGCGGGCGGTGAACGATTCCGCGCCGATGACATTGCGCCCATAAATATGACCCACGGAAGATGCAAGCTTGACGGAGGAGTCGATATTATTTCCGCCCACCCAGAATTCGCCCATCGGAATCTCCGCCGCCTTGCCCTGCTGCAACGATTCGTAAGGCCCGGTGTAAGGCTCGATGGACGCCGTCATGCCGTGCGCGTCGCAAAGTTCCTTGAAATGGCCGTAGTAATCGTCCGCGAAAAGATCCGAAATCGTCCGGCGCACGTCGAACAGGAAGCGCTCGGAAATTTCCGGACTGTCCACGACGCGGCCCGTGAACGTCGGCAGGAATTTCAACGGATCGTAGCCGCGCCGCTTCCGGAATTCCGCGCGGAAATTTTCCGACCAGTTCTGGCCGCCGACTTCGTAGCTGTCAATCAGCACCCCGTTAAACGTCTTTCCTTTGCCCGCGAGCGGCCCGGCGTCGTCGATGCATTTCTGAACAAAGCCCGCCCAATGCGCATCGAGCGCGGCGGCGCTGAATTTATCGCATTCCGGCCCGGTGCCTTCGTCGGGGGCGGGATGATTGTTGCGGCCGGTTGGCGTGCGGCCAACCCGCAGCACGGTCCAATTGCCCGCGGGCGCGTCCCAATCGAGGTGCCCGTTCGCGTCCATATGGCTGGTGAGATCAAGAACCTCGCGGTGCTTCAGGAGCAGATTTTCCGGCGCGTCGTTGGGAACATCGGAGGACGCGACAAACGCGCCGCTGTCACCGTCTTTCGCATCCACGTTTTCGATACGCAGGCGCGGGCTGAGATCAATTCCCGCCAGGTCCAGACTTTTCGTGCGGCTTCCCGTTGCAGTGAATTGGATCCGGTAAAACTTTGCGCTGACCTGCTTGCCGAACGCAAACGTCAGCGGGCGCGTTGGCTTGCTGGGCGTGGTGAACTCGCGCAAATCGCGGAAGGTTTTGCCGTTGTCGGAAATCTGGATGACGCCGGTTACCGTGCCCGCGCCCTGGCCGAACGTCAGCACCGCGTTGCGCGAAGCGAACGGCTGCGGAAATTCCAATTGCACATGCTGCGGCATCTGGTTCGTGGGCAACGTAACCATGGTAAACAGGCTGCCATCCAGCAACGCGCCTCCGTCTATGTTCGGGATGCTCGCGGAAATTTTTGGATCGGCGGATTTCATGGAAACGCCTTCACCATCCGGCGTGCGAAAGGCCAGCACCGCGATATCGTGGTAGACATTCCATTCCGTGCGCGGCTGCGGCAGCGTGCCGGAAAATTTTTGTCCGCCGGCCACTTTTGTCTCCGTGATGACCACATGCTCCATCGAATGTTCGGGCGAGTCCCACGGCCCGCCGCTGCTGGACCAGCCCGCGCAATTGTGAACGCACAATTGCAGCCCGAGCCGGTTGGCTTCCTTGACCGCGAACGAGAACATGTCGTGCCATTCCGGCGAATTGAATTTCACCGGTCCCGCCGGGATGCCTTCGCTGGCATTGAAAATTTCCACGCCGCCGATGCCCACGCGTTGCATGGCTTCGAGATCGGCGGCGATGCCTTCCTTCGTGACGTTCCCGTTCATCCAATGCCACCAGATTTGCGGCTTCGCTGAGGCCGGCGGTGATCGAAAGCCGGCGGCCAGGGAATCGTTGGAACTGGGCGCCGCAGAAACAGTGAAACACAAAGCCAGACACAAAATCAGCGGGTAGGTTTTCATCGATGTATTAATGAGACTGCCAGATCAAGGGAAGGGTTTCACCGAAAAAGTGGTTTATGCCGCAAACGAACGCCGAGAACACAAACGGCTTCTTCTGCGCGTGCGCTCTACGTTCTTTGCGCTCGAAATATTCAAGCCGCTCCCGCCCGAAGACTTTCTTTCACTCGTACCGCAGAGCTTCAATCGGGTCCAATCGCGAGGCTTTCCACGCCGGATAAAACCCAAAAATAATTCCCACCGCCGAAGACACCGCCACCGACGCAAAGATCGCCGGCAGCGACAGCACCGTAGGCCAGTGCAGCAACGAAGTGATAAGAATCGACGCCGTCCGCCCCAGCACAATTCCCACGATTCCGCCCCCCATACAAAGCACCACCGCCTCGATCAGAAACTGCCGCAAAATGTCCTGAGCCCTCGCCCCCACCGCCATGCGAATGCCGATCTCGCGTGTCCGTTCGGTGACGGATACCAGCATGATGTTCATGATGCCCACACCGCCGACGACCAGCGAAATGAGCGCCACCACCAACAGCAAATTCGTCATGACGCGGCTCGTGGAGGCAAACGTTTGCGCCATTTCCGTATGGTCGCGGATTCTGAAATCGTCCGGACTGTCCGGCGGCAGATGATGCCGATCGCGCAGCACGGCGGTGATTTGGCGAATGGCCGGTTGAATGTTTTGTGGCGAACCCGCCGCCACCCAAACGTCGTCAAGATCAGTAAAGCGCACCAGTTGGGGCGTGTCCGCTCCCTGCGTCGCCGATGGCGGAGGGTATAAAGGCGGTTGCTGACTCGGATAAACCGCGCTCGCGCTGGCCGCGGTCACCATTCCTTGAGCCGGCTGTGAACCCTGCCGCTGCCCAAAAATCCGATATTTCACCGTGGTCAGCGGCGCGAGCAGAAAGTCATCCTGATCGTGTCCCATGATATCCGCGCCTTTGCGCGCCAAAACCCCCACCACCTTCAGGTTCACTCCCCGCAGCCGAATTTCCTTTCCAATCGGCGAATCGGTGTCGAACAATTTATCCGCGACCGTTTGTCCGATCACGCAGACCGCGGCCGAACTCCGCACATCCTCGTCGGTAAACGGATCGCCTTGCGCGATCGGCCAGTTGCGAACCGCGAGATAGTCCGGCGTCGATCCAAGGATCCGCCAGGGATGCCAATTGCGGTTTCCATAAATAGCCTGGCCCCAGCAATCCACGCTGGGAGCGACACTCTGCAGCGCCGTGCATTCCTTCCGTAACGCCTCCGCGTCTTCGATGGTTAAAGTCGGCCGGCCGCCGCTTCCCGAATTCACCCCGCCCACCGAGATCGAAGCCGGATCAATTTGAATCATGCTCGCGCCCAGGCTGGCGATGGCGTGCTCGATCGAACGCGAAGATCCGCCGCCCAATTCCATCATGGCGATCACGGCCGCGATGCCAATGACAATGCCCAGGCACGTCAGCATGGAACGCATGATGTTCCGGCGCAGCGCGCGCAACGCCATCCGCGTGGTGCGCAGGGCATGTTTGATCTGGCTCGCATTTTTGTGCAGCGGCACGCCGGGCGGCGGCGGCAGATTCGGAGTCTCGACGCGATGTTGCATTTCCAGATGCGCCGGCGCTCCCTCATCCACAATCACGCCGTCCTTCATGCGAATGACTCGTTGCGCATGGCGCGCCACGCTTTCGTCGTGAGTGACAATGATGATCGTCAGGCCTTCGCGCTCGTTGAGCTGCTGGAACATTTGCAGCACTTCCTCCGTCGTGCGCGAGTCGAGGTTGCCGGTGGGTTCGTCCGCGAGCAGCAATTGCGGCCGGTTGATGAGCGAGCGCGCAATGGCCACCCGTTGCTGCTGGCCGCCGGACAACGCCGACGGGTGGTGATCCATGCGTTCGCCCAGCCCGACGAGCTTTAACATTCTCTCGGCGTGCGCGCGCGTGTCCGCATCCGAGGGGTGCGCGGGCGAATAATCCAGCGGCATCCGCGCGTTGTTCAGGGCGGTCGTGCGCGTCAGCAGGTTGAAATTCTGAAAAACGAAACCGATTTTCGTATTGCGCATGCCGGCGCGTTCGTCCGGAGACAATGAGGCGGTTTCCTTGCCGTCCAATCGATAGCTGCCGGAAGTGGGCCGGTCCAGGCAGCCGAGAATATTCATCAGTGTGCTCTTGCCTGAGCCGCTCGTGCCCACCAGCGCCACCAATTCGCCGCGGCGAATCGTGAGTGACACGCCCCGCAACACCGGGATTTCCATATTGCCGCGCCGGTACGTCTTGGTGATGTCTTCGAGGCGAATGACTTCATCGGTGGGACTGCTGGAAGCCGCGCTGCCCCCGGACGAAGGACGTTGCGCTTCAGAAACTGTTGAATCAATCGGCGGCATACCCGTTCAGCGGCGGCGGATTTTCGGCAAAAATGGATTCACGTCGGATTGGCCTGAATCGAAATCTTCGCCGGTGACAATCTCCTGGCCTTCGCGCAATCCATTTCCGGCGATTGCCGTATTTGAGCCATCGGAAGTTCCGAGAGTCACTTCAATGGGCCGCACGAAATCGCCATCTCGCAACCACAGCGTATGCGTGGCTGGCTTCTGCTGCTTTTCTTTGTTTGCCGCCGGTTGTTCGGCGCCCGGCGGATCATTTGCCGGCGGATCATCCGCGAAGGCTTTCCGTGCGTCCGGCGCGACTTCTGCCAATGATGACGGCGTCCAGCGCAGCGCGGAGTTGGCCACGTACAATGTATTGGTCTCGCCCTTCAAGACGAAATCCACATTGGCAGTCAGGTACGGCAACAGGAGTTTGTCGGGGTTGTCAATGTTCACCTCCACCGTGTAAAGCACGACATTCTGGGTCATCGTGGCATTGAGCCGGACTTTGTTGACGACGCCGTGAAATTCCCGGTCAGGGAAAGCGTCCACCGTGAACGTGACCGGCGCGCCCGGCTTGATCCGTCCCACGTCCGCCTCGTTCACCGACACCCAGATCTGCATCTTGGTCAAATCGCGCGCGATGAGGAACAAGCTCGGCGCATTGAGACTCGCCACCACCGTTTGGCCGATATTCACGCGCCGATCGATGATCACGCCGCCGACCGGCGAATTGATGGTGCAAAAATCCAGATTGCGCTGGGCCTTTTCCAAATCCGCCTTAGCCTGCGCCACGCCCGATTTGGCCACCGAGACGTTCGATTTCGCTACTTCGTAATCCGCCTTCGCCGTGTCGTAATCGGTCTGCGAAATCAGTTTGCTGTTGAACAGTTCCTGCGATCGCTTCCAATCCGCCGCCGCCTCGTCGAACTTGGCCGTCATTTGTTCCACGTTCGCCTCCGCGCTCAACTCCGCCGCTTTGGCCACCGAAAGATCGGCGGCGTAAACGGAATCATCGATTTTGGCGAGCAGGGCGCCTTGCGTGACCACGGAACCGTAATCAAGGGTTTTGCCATCCTGACCGGTGCCGAATTCACTGATGCGGCCGGCGACTTGCGCGCCCACGTCCACCACTTCCAGCGGCTCAATGGTTCCCGACGCGCTGATGCTCGCGATCACATCGCCGCGTTGAACGGGAACGGTGGAGAAAGACCATTTTTCGCCGCTGTGCGAATGCCACCACCAAATGCCGCCGATAACAACGAGGACGGCCGCCCCGCCTGCAAAGATCAATTTTTTCACAAAATGCTGCGTCGTTAAAAAAACCGGAATGCCAAAATCCTGGCAAATTTCGAATTGCCAACAGCTTCGGCTCGGTTCTCACAAAGGGTAAGACGGTTGCTTCGCCACTGCGGTTTCGAAAAATCAGTTTCTCATCCGAGAAGCGCCTTTGTCACGAACTTTGTCTGACGCCGCTGATGAGAACGTCGGGATTCGTAGCGCAGGCGTCCCCCCTGCGAGTGACGGCACCGTCCCGGTGTCAGTCCAGAGTGCGCACGCCTGGGCAACAATCATTTCCACTGCATAAATCACACCTCACGTTGCGCCGCTGAGGCGGCGCGGACAGCGTAGCGCGCTGTCCCTGCCAAAAAATTGGGGGCAGTGTCAGGATGCACCGGTGCGCACGCTGCTCCCCCTTAAAAAATTTGATTGCGCACAATTTTGCGCGATACTCGCCCACCACGATATGCGCACGAAATCAACCCCCAACGTCTCTGCCTCCGAACCCAACCCCGCCAAACCTCACATCTCCTTCCTCGGTCTCGGCATCATGGGCGGCGGCATGGCCCGGCGGATTTTGGCAGCCGGTTTTCCATTGGCGGTGTTCAATCGCAACCAGGAAAAATCAAAACCGTTTGCAAGCGAAGGCGCGCGCGTGGCCGACTCGCCCGCTGAAGCGGCTCGAAACGCCGATGTGATCATCAGCATGGTCGCCGATGATAAGGCGTCGCGCAGCCTGTGGCTGGGCGAAACTGGCGCGCTGGCCACGGCAAAAGTAGGAACGATCTGCATCGAATGCAGCACTCTTTCCGTGGGCTGGATTCGCGAACTCGCCGCCGCCGCTCAAAAACAAAAGTGCGAGTTGCTGGATGCGCCGGTCACCGGCAGCAAAGCGCAAGCCGCGTCCGGTGAATTGAAATTCATGGTCGGCGGAAATGTCGCCGCGCTGGAAAAAGCCCGTCCTGTCCTCGCGGCCATGAGCAAGTCCATCACGCACATTGGCCCGATCGGCAGCGGTGCCTTGCTCAAGCTCATCAACAATTTCGTTTGCGGTGTTCAAATTGCGGCGCTCGCCGAGGCCATGGCTCTGATTGAAGCCAACGGTTTGGATTGCGCGAAGGCCCACGAAATCATCGCCCACGGCGCCCCGGGCGGCCCGCTGGTCAAAGCCGTGTGGATCCGCATGACCGCGCCCGATTACGCCCCGAATTTCCTGCTCAGGCTCATGGCCAAGGACCTCACCTACGCCATAGCCGAAGCCAAAAAGAATTCCATAGAACTCGCCACCGCCGCCGCTGCCCTGGATGAGTTTCAAAAAGCCATCGCCGCCGGCCACGGCGAGAAAGACCTCGCCGCCGTCGTTGAGCCCTTTCGAGCAGCCATAAAAACGACCGACCGAGCGCGCTGAACATTAGCTCAGTAAAATAGGAGCGCCGATCTCCTGATCGGCGCGAATCAACGCCCGTCCGTCGGGGCCAGCTTGGTTTTAGCCAATCCCAAAATCTCGGGAATAGCTGCGGAGCAGCGTCAGAAGGTGGCCCACGGCGTGAGCTGTGGGAAGGGCGGGAAGTGACCGAGCCCCGAAGGGGCGAAAGACAAACGGAATTCCAACGCTCTCTCGCCGCTCCGCGGCTGAAACGGCGCACAATTTTTGAGATACACACCCGCATTTCCACAAGCTTGGTTTGTGATTGCTCGGATTTTGAAACTGATATATCAGTGGGCTCCATTGAAACGTTCACCCTTCGCTCCAATTCATTGCGACAATTGACTAAATGAAAATCACGGAAATCCGGACTCGAGTCGTTCAATGGAAGGGCAAAACTGTTCCGCTGCCGCCCCATTTTTGCACCAACCCCATGGATGCCATCGCGCCGATGCTCACCGACGCGACCATGGGCACGTTCACGTTTCACGGATGGGTCATCGTGGAAATTTTCACGGACAACGGCCTCGTCGGCATCGGCAACGCCGCCCTTTCGCCGCTCGCCACGAAGCAAGTCATCGAACTCTATCTCAAGCCGCTGCTCATCGGCGCCGACCCGTGGGACATCGAGTTTCTTTGGCAACACATGTATCGCAAAACGATGGCCTTTGGCCGCAAAGGAATCGCCATGGTCGCCATCAGCGCGGTGGACATCGCATTGTGGGACCTGCTCGGTAAGTCCGCCAAACAACCGGTCTATCGTCTACTCGGCGGACGCACCAAACCGAAAATTCCCGTGTACGCCAGCCGCCTTTATTCCACGCCGCTGAAAGAACTCGCCGCCGAAGCGAACAAATATAAAAAACAGGGCTACCAGGCGATGAAACTGCGTTTCGGCTGGGGACCCACCGACGGCGCCGAAGGCATGCAAAAAAACGTCGCCCTGGTTCGCACGGTACGCGAAACCGTCGGCGACGGTGTCGATATCATGGCTGACGCCTACATGGGCTGGAATCTCGATTACGCGAAACGCATGTTGCCACTGCTGGAAAAATATAATCTGCGCTGGCTCGAGGAACCGGTCATACCCGATGACATTCACGGCTACGCGGAGTTGAAGAAATCTGGCCGCATTCCCATTGCCGGGGGTGAGCACGAGCACACGATTTACGGTTTCCGCCAGATCATCGAAGCCCGCGCGGTGGATTACATCCAGTTCGATACGAATCGCGTCGGCGGCCTCACGCAAGCCCGCAAAATCGCCGCGCTCGCCGAGGCGCATTCGATTCCCGTCATTCCGCACGCCGGCCAGATGCACAATTATCACATCGTCATGGCCAGCCTGAATTCGCCCATGGCCGAATTCTTCCCGCCGGTGGATGTCGAAGTCGGCAACGAACTGTTTTGGTATTGTTTCAAAGGCGAACCGATGGCGAAGAACGGCTTTATCGATTTGGACGAAAACACTCCCGGCCTTGGCCTCACCGTGGATGAACAGTCGTTGAAAAAATTCAAAATCACTGAATGATGCGCCTCGTCCAAATCCAAAACGCCTCGAACCGCCGCGTGGCGCTGGTCGAGGAGCCGCATTTGAAGTTGCTCACGAGCACGACGGTTTACGATCTCGCGTCCGCCGGCGATTCGAAGCGGATTTCGCTGTCTCAACTCGTTCGCGATTCCCTCACGGATGAAACGGTAAATTACGACGAAGTCTACAGCGGCAAAAGCGCGTGGAAATTGCTGCCGCCCATCGATCACCCGGGAGAGCCATCGCGTTGCCTCGTGTCCGGCACCGGCCTGACGCACCTGGGCAGCGCCAAAAATCGCCAGGCGATGCACAGCGCGAGCCAAGCCGAGTTGAACGACAGCATGAAGATTTTCAAATGGGGCGTTGAGGGCGGGAAGCCTGCTCCGAGAAAAATTGGCATCGCGCCCGAATGGTTTTACAAAGGCAACGGCACAATCCTCCGCGCCCATGGACAACCGCTCGATGTGCCGTCCTATGCGGAGGATGGCGGCGAGGAAGCGGAGATCGCGGGAATTTATTTCATCGACGCGAATGGCATGCCTCGACGCATCGGCATGGCCACCGGCAACGAATTTTCCGATCATAAATTCGAGAAGAAGAATTATCTGAATCTCGCCGGCTCCAAATTGCGCACCTGCTCGCTCGGTCCTGAACTGGTGATCGATCCAACATTTGATTCCGTCGCTGGCAAAGCAACCGTGTTGCGCAACGGCGAAACACTCTGGTCGCGCGAAATCGTCACCGGCGAAAAGGAAATGTGCCACAGCCTCGCCAACCTTGAGCATCACCACTTCAAATTTGGCGCACATCGCCGGCCCGGCGATGTGCACGTTCATTATTTTGGCGCGTGCAGCCTCAGTTTCGGCGACGGCATCCAATTGCAGGACGGCGACGTGATGGAAGTGTCCTTCACCGGCTTCGGCCGCCCGCTGCGCAATCCTCTTCGCATCGCGCGCGAGGAAGACCGATTGATCACGGTTCAACCGTTAACCTGACCTTGCGCTCGTTGCGTCGGGCCGGTCCCGCCACGGCGGGAGACTACGCCGGTCCTCCGGCGCTTTTTAAACGGCGCAGATTTAGATCGATGTTGGTAAAAGTACTGTTTTGGATGAATTCGACCGCGACCATTTCAGGAGCAACAACACAGAAGACAGCGCGACGCTGGAGTATCGCAGTGCTGATCACCGCGGCAATTGTCTTGAGTTATTTGGATCGCCAAACGCTGCCATGGACGTTAAGCCAGATTCACGCCGATTACCCATTTTCCGACGAAATCAAAGCGCTTTTCGACTCCGCATTTTTAATCACCTACGGGCTGATGTATTTGGGCGGCGGATTGCTCATGGACAAATTGGGAACGCGCCGCGGGATGTTACTCGTGATGATTTTTTGGTCGATCGCATCGGCAAGCCAGGGCCTGGCGGGCAACTACGGAATGGCTCCTGTGTTCGGAATGTCCTTTGCGCTCGTGATGCTGATTGGAAGCCGGGGGCTGCTGGGCATCGGAGAGGGCGGGGGATTTCCGGCGGCGACGCGCGTCGTCGCGGAATGGTTTCCAGTGAACGAACGCGCCTCGGCGATGGGCCTCATCAACGCCGGCACTGCCGTCGGCGCTGTGGTGGCGCCGGGTTTGATTTGGGTCGTGTTGAAATATACCGGTTGGTTCGGCCTTGCCTCGTGGCGCTGGGTGTTCTTTGTGACTGGCGCGCTCGGGCTGCTGTGGTCGATTTGGTGGTCGCGCAGCTATTTCACGCCGGAAACTCAAAGCCAAAGTCCCGCCGCGCCGGTCGAACAAAAAATCTCTCTCCGTCAACTGCTGCAACACCGTGAAACCTGGGCCATTATCGGCGCAAAATTCCTGAGCGACGGCGCGTGGTATTTCTACATCTTCTGGCTGCCGAAATTCCTAATGGAGACGTTTTCCATCAAATTCAGCGTGGCAACTACCGTCGGCTGGATTCCTTACGCCGCCGCAGGAGTCGGCAGCCTGATTGGCGGCGCCTTTTCAAGCTGGCTGTTGGCGCGTGGGTTTTCCGTGAATGGGTCGCGAAAAATTGCGCTGGGCGCCAGCGCGGCCTTGATGCCGTGGGTCATGCTCGCGCCGCGATTCCATTCCGTTGGCGTGGTGATTTTTTTGTTCAGCCTCGCATTCTTCGGCCAGCAATCCTGGTCCACGCTGGTGATGATTCTGCCGACCGACCTCATCTCGCGCAACGCCCTCGGCACGCTCGCCGGGTTGGTCGGTTTTGGCGGCGCCATGGGCGGCATCGTGCTCGGCCAGATCGCCGGCTACCTGCGTGATCACCATTACAGCTACCAGCCGGTCTTGATCATTTCCGGCTCCCTGCACATCGCGGCCTTCCTCTTGATTTGCCTCGTCATTCCAAAAATCCAGCGGCTGAGAATCTGAGAAGTTTCCGTCATGTCAGTTGAAAAGGGGAACGCCCCCGCCTCGGGCGCAGTGAGCCGCGCCTCGCGGCTCACCGTTGCGCGTGAAAACGTTCACGAGTTGCTCAAATTCGCGAAGACACGCGGAATGAACCCGGAATGATGCAGTTGGATGGAAAACGATGAACGCGGAGACGCTGAGGACGCAGAGTTCCGCGGAGGATAAGCGATGTTTTGGCGAACGCTCGACGGTGATTCTGGCAATCCTTGAAAACTCTGCGCCGCTTTGCGTTCTCGGCGTCTCTGCGTAGATTCGGAAAACCATTCGAACTGCATGGTCCCCGATGAATTCGCGCTCCGCACCTCAAGTTCACGGGAAATCACTGCGATATCATTTTTCACCCTTTCGGGTAAATCGCCATAATGCGCGAAAACGATATAATGCTTCGCCCACTCTGATCATGATATTTTGAAGAACTGTGATGGCCACAGTCATTTTGAGGGGATCTGCAGGTTCGCTTTGAGAGAACTGCGGATTGCCGCTCGGTTCCGAAGGAACCGCTGAAAATAGCCCGGCAGTTCACTGCCGGGTTCGGAGCGGAAACGGATCAAGTCCCGAAGGGACGGCTGAAAAACACAGAATGAATTTGAAAATTTCAAAGTCGCCGATTCTCACGATCACAATCGTGACGCTCCTATCCTTTGCCGCAACCGCGCAATCCCTGACGATTACCAACGGCGTGCAAAAATACGCCTCGCTCACCGGCGCCACGGCGAACCTGAGCGGCAAATGCGAGCTATGGGTCACGAATTCCACCACGCCGCTTTCTGGTTGCACGATCAATTTGAATTCCATCGACGCCTGGTTGTTTCTGCCCGGCATCAAGCCCTCCGTCGTCGCATCCACCTATTTAAGCCATGTGCGCGTGAACGGAACCACCGCCGTCGCCGACAGCAACGTGCGCGTCGTGCAATACGGCCAGAACGGCGCCGTCGTGATTCCGCAATCTTCTACTTTTCAACCTCTCACCGTGTTCACCGGAACACAGTTTAGCGGTGCGGCCAGGCAATTCAGCCAATGGACCTATTACACCGGCAACAGCATTACCAACATCAGCTCCTTCAAATTGAAACGCGGTTATCAGGTCGTTTTCGCGCAGTCAGCCGATGGCAAGAATTTCAGCAAATGTTACACGGCGCAGGACGGCGATATGGAAATCGGCGTGCTGCCTGTCACCTTGGACCGGCAGGTGCGATTTATCTATGTCACGCCGTGGCGTTGGACGAGCAAAAAGGGCATCGCCGGTGATCCCGGAATCAGCCGACTGAATCTAAACTGGTGGTATAACTGGAACATCAGCTCCAGTTCCACGCGGGATTTGGAATACGTGGCCATTCGCCAAAACCAATCCTGGCCCAGCCTCAGTCAAAATTGGAAATCGCTCGGCATCAATACGGTGCTCGGTTACAACGAACCCGACCAGGCGAACCAGGCCAACCTGTCCGTCAGCGCCGCCATTTCCTCCTGGGGCGATTTGCTCGCCACCGGTCTGCGCGTCGGCTCGCCCGCGACTTCCGACGGCGGCCCGAATAGCTGGCTGATTCCGTTCGTTTCCCAGGCCGATGCCGCCGGGCTGCGCGTGGACTTTGTGGCCGTTCATTATTATCAAGCCCACAATCCCGCCGACCCATCCGGCTGCGCCTCGCAAATGTATAATTTCCTGCTGAACCTCTGGAACAACACGCATCGGCCGATCTGGATCACCGAATGGAACAACGGTGCCAACTGGACCGATGGCCAATGGCCCGTCCCAACCTACGCGCAACAGCAGGCCTGCATTCAAGCGATGGTGAACATGCTGGAATCCACGCCCTTCGTGGAACGTTACGCGCTTTACAATTGGGTCGAGGATGGCCGTTCCCTGGTGACCAGCAGCAACACCGTCACGCCGGCGGGCACGGTTTATTCCAACACCGTATCGAGCCTTTCCTATTCCCAGGCCATGCCCGACAACGGCACGCGCGGTATCGCGGAATATCTTTTTGCGACCAACACCTGGGACAGCTCCGGCTTTTGCAACAACGGCATGGCTATCGGAGCGCCGGCCTTCACCGCGGGACACAACAGCTTTACAGATGCAATCGTTTTGGATGGAACGAACAACTACGTTCAATTGCCCGCCAACATCGCCAAAGGCGGCGGCTTTACCTTTGCCGGCTGGGTTTATTGGAACGGCGGCGCGGCGTGGCAGCGCATTTTTGATTTCGGCAACGACACCTCGCATTATCTATTCCTGACCCCGAATTCCGACAGCGGCACCTTGCGCTTCGCCATCAATAACGGCAGCGGTGAACAAATTGTTGAACGCGCCGGCGCGCTGGCCTCTGGTTCGTGGCAGCATGTCGCCGTTACCCTGAATGGCAGCACCGCGACTCTTTACGTCAATGGCGTTCAGGCCGCGTCGTCAACCAGCTTTTCAATCGCCCCATCGACTTTCAGTCCGATGAAAAATTATTTTGGCAAAAGCCAGTTCGCCGCGGACCCGCCGTTCGGCGGCAAACTCGACGAAGTCGAAATCGCCGATTACGCCATGACCGCCGCCCAAATTTCCGCGCTCTATCACAGCACGCTGAATCCGGTCTACACGGGCGGCGCATGGACCAACAACGCCGATGGCATTTGGAGCGCCGGCACGAATTGGAACGGCGGCATGATCGCGAATGGCCCGGGCGTCCTGGCCGATTTCAGCACGCTGGACCTCGCCGCGGACCGCACGATCACCCTCGACGCCGCCCGCACCATCGGCGGATTAAAATTCGGCGACTTATCGGGCTCGCAAAATTGGACTTTGTCCGACGCCAACACGCTGACGCTCGACGGCGGTGCGTCAAACCCGGCGACCATCGCCGTGAACCAAAATACCACCACCATTTCCACGCCGCTCGCCGGCAGCGGTGGTTTTGCCAAAGTTGGCAACGGCACGCTGGTGTTGAACGCGAACAATTCGCTCGGCGGCGGATTATCGGTCAACGCGGGCTCTCTGAACATCACCTCTGGATCCACCATTTTTGGCAGCAGTGTTTCGTATGTCGGATATCTGACCGGAAGCGGTAATCTCACGATGACCGGCGGCAGCCTGAATCTCGGCGGCGAACTGCGCGTGGGCGGCTCGGACCAAAATGGAAGCCAATACAACGCCGCGGGCACCGCCACGGTTTCCAATGCGACGCTCTCATTGGGTGCGCTGGCCATCGCTCGCGGCAATTATCTCGACAATTCAGTTTCGGGCACGCTGACCGTGAACAGCGGCAGCACGGTTGTGTCCACGAACGACGCCATCATCAAATTCGCCGGCGCCGGCGCCGGCAAGCTCGCCCTCAACGGCGGCAATTTCATCATCGGTCCCGCGGCAACGAAATGGCTGATGGTTGGCTATTGGGACAGCGGCGCGGCGGAACTGGATATCGCCAATGGCAACCTCCTCCTCGAAAACGGTTCCTCCCTCAAAATGTGCCGCGGCAATAACAACACGGGCGCGAATGTGGTGAATCAGTCTGGCGGCGCAGTGACATTTTATAGTGACGCCGGTTCCACCGTTGGCGGCGGCGGCAATCTGGATTTGAATTATGCCGGTGGCACGAACAGCGTAAACACCTACAACCTCAACGGAGGCACTTTGACCGTACCAGAAATAATTGTTTCGTCAGCCAGCGGCACGCGCACGTTTAATTTCAACGGTGGAACCTTGCTGCCGACCGAGAATAACGCTGCGTTCATGACCGGTTTGTCTCGCGCCAACGTCCGCGATAACGGCGCCATCATCGACACTGCCGGATTCGATGTATCGATTGCTCAGCCGTTGCAACATTCTGCCATCGTCGGCGACAACATCACTGATGGCGGCTTGACCAAGAACGGAAACGGCACGCTGACCTTGACCGGCGCGAACACTTACACCGGAAACACGACGGTCAACGCCGGAATGCTCGAACTCGCGCAGGCCACACTCGCGACAAACTCCACCGTCGTGATTTCCAACGGTGCGGTGCTGCAACTGGATTTCACAACCACGGACTCCATCGCCGGACTTATCTTAAACGGCATCTCGCAATCGCCGGGCATTTACAACAGCGCCACCGCGCCAGACTTTATTGCCGGCTCTGGCAGCCTTCAGATCAATCCGCTCACCACCGTGACCAATATTTCCTTCAACGTGAGCGAAACCGCGCTGACGCTTTCCTGGCCCGCTGACCACATCGGCTGGCGTCTCCAGGTGCAAACCAACAGCCTGACGGGCACAAATTGGTTGGACGTGCCCGGTTCGACTCTGACCAACAGCGTAGTCCTGCCCTTCGATCCCGCTGTCGGAAGCCTGTTCTACCGATTAGTTTATCCGTGATGGAAAACGTGGAAGGCCTCGTTTAGCGCCGTAGGGCGCGACATCTTTGTAGCACCATCCAAATCGAGAGTTTCCAAGCTCCGTAGGAGCGACATGCAGCGTCACGCTGATCACCTGCAAAACACCGTCCAACTCTACCAGACCCTCCGCGGCGGCTGGGAGATGAAGCAGGACCAAACGCGATAGCGTTCCAATCAATTAAGAATACGCGCGCGATAAAGAACTGCGTCGTTGCCCAAACCTCGTTCCAGGGTACTTGTGAAATTCACGGTGCCAGTGATATTGGTCACGACGGTAAAGGGTTGCCAGACCAGTCCGGGATACCTTTTCTCGACCGAATAAATATAGCCCGGCTGACCGTGGAGGGCCCAGACCAGCGTCCCGAGAGGTTGCTCTCGGACATATTGCAGTGTGGCGACCTGGAAATAGGGTAATCCGGCCTGAAGAGAAAAACTCTGCAATCCCTGCAAATTCGCCGGAGGTCCGCCGTTCCCGCCTGCCACGACTTGAAAAATCCCGGACGCGCCAAATCTCCCGCCGAGCGTCCGTGCAGCCTCGAAGCTGGAACCAAATGCCGTGTCCCACGCGCGCACCTGCACCACCGCATTGCTGCCCGGGGCCACGTTGCCCAGCGTGAGCGTTTGCGGCACGAAATAACCGGCGTTATAACTGCTTTGAAACGGCGTCGGCTGCCCCACGGGCCGCAACGAAGCAAGGTCAGGGCCGGCGTATAATTGCGCCATGTATTCGCTCCCGCTGAGCAACGTCGTTCCATCGACGTCGAACACCGGAAGCGCGTTCGTTTGCGTGGTGACAAACCAATTGGCGAAATTAATTTGTCCGCCTCCCACATCCGTTGTGCTCACCGTCAGCGTTGCCGGCAGGCTGAACACCGTGCTTGAACGATCCTTCACGCGAACCGTATAAACACCCGCCGCCGCGCTCTGGACATTCGTAAGCGCCAAATTTTGGTTGGTGGCGCCCTCGATATTGGCGCCGTTGAAAAACCATTGATAGCTCAACGGCGGCGTTCCCGTCGCGACGACGGTGAAATTGTAATCGTTCCCCACGGGCACCGTATCCCCATAAGGCTCAAAAAGAATCGTCGCGCCATGAGGGACATCCACGAGCAACGATGCCACCGCGCTCGTCACCATGCCGAAATTATTCGTAATGACCACATGATAATCGCCAATCTGATTGGTCGTGAGCGCCGTCAGCTCAAGTTGGGAATCGTTGGCTCCTTCGATTGGCATATCCTGGAAATACCACTGATATTGCAACGGCTCCGTACCCGTCGCGCCCACGGCGAATGTCGCCGATCCTCCCGCCACACTGCTGATCGAGCCGGGTTGCGTGACAATCACCGGCGGATCACTGACATCGACTACGCTGAAAGCATCCATCTGGATGGTCCGTCCGACATTCGTAAACGCAATCTCTGACGTCGTATTGCTGGCGATGACTGAATAGGTGTTGTCCCAGTGCCAATAGCCTATTTCCGCTTCCGGAATATCTAATGTGCCTAATTGCTGGTTATCCCACGCTACTGCCACAAGTGCATCGCCGGTCTCTCCGCTGTTCGGGTTGCTTCCTGTTTTGCAAGCAAAGCGCACCGCGTATCTATGCCCGCGAATCGTCGGAAAATCCTGCCAAATAGCGGTTCCGCCTGGGAGCTCCGGCCACGTCGTTCCATCGGCACCGCCGTTCTCATTCACCCACCCGCCGAGCGAACCCGAATGTTGCCAATGAACCGCGTTCAGAATCGCTGTCCCCTCCCAGCTCGGCTCATACAAAACATTCCCGTCCGGGATATGCGACGCCGAAGATTGAGGGGTCTGCACAAACAATCGTATGTCGCCGACTTCGTTCGTCGGCGCCGCCGCCGCGATGTAATAAGTGGCGCCGCCGTCAGCCGTAAATTGGCAAGGCGAATTCGTGGCCTTCGCTACCAACCCCAGTGTGTCGACCGAATTGCCCTCATAGACTGCGATGACATAGTTTGAAGCCAGGCTCGAGCTGGCATCGATGGTGGCGGCGCTCCAGTGCTGTGGCGGCCATTTCCACCAAAGACTTTTTACTGGCAGCGAACCCCAATGCGCGGGCTCGCCCAGTTCCATCGTCGCATCCGCTATGGGTTGCGGCCCCTGGACGTCTCCTTGAATCAAAATCGCATTCGTAAAATAATCGTTGATGCAAGGCCCGTACGGTTGGGATTGGAGAGAAAAGGTGTAATTCGTCTGCGGGCCGGAAATTTGGAATTTATAAACGACACCCTGCACAGCCAGGAAACGGACGGGATCTGGTTGGTACCAATAAATTGGAGCCGTCGCCACCGCCTGCAAATCATCGATCGTTGCGCCTGTGAAAACCGCCGCCGGATATCCCAAAGGCGCCTGCCCGAATGCCGGCGTGGTCGCGCTGATCTGGACCGGTCCGGTGGCCGGCGCCGCCCACGAAAACCACACTGTATTCGTGCCATAAGGATGCGGCTCACCCGGTTCCAGCGTGGCATCGTCGAAAGTGCCTGAGTAGGTGACATTTGTTCCCGAAAGCTGAATGCTGTTGCTGAAAGCATCATTGGGCGAAGTCGCCGAAGCCGAATACGTGCAAAGCAAGCCTGTCGCTATCAAACCTAAAAAAGAAAATTTTTTCATAAATAAAACCTGCGCTCCTTTTTCCAAGCATCAGTAAATCCGCCCCCATTAAACATTTACAACGAAATAAGTCAAGAAATAGCCATCCTGGCAAGAGCATCTATGTCTAGGGGATTAAACGAGTGAAAATCCGGGACTAAAGCAGGTAAATAAATTTATAGCCGCAAAAGAACGCAAAAAACGCAAAGAACAGTTTATTTCTGTGTGTTCTCTGCGTTCTTTTGCGGCCATAGTTTTTTAATTGCCGCAGAAAGTAGCTCCAGCTCGCGGACAGGGATTTCACGCTGTAGTGTAGCGCAGGCTGCCCAGGCGTTGGCCATTCTTGCACCCACGGATGCTGACGGCCGCCTCGCCCGCGAGAATCGGAAGGCACGAGCCAGCCTCATGCGCCAAAAAGCGTATCATTTCAACTCAATCACGCACGCCTCCAGCGCCTTCGAGCACGACGGAGCAATGCCGTCGCGCATCAGCTCTTCGCCCGTAAATGTTTTGCCTTCCTGCGCCAGAGGCGAGCGGCCCGGCGCCGGATTTAATTCCGTGACGGTGTAGTTTTTGGCCGGGTCAAGGCCCTGCGGACGAACCGCCGTGCTTTTGCCATCCTGCAATTGAAACACGAACACCACGGCACGCGATTGGTCCGGCGAAACAAAATTCAACGCGCCGCGAATGCCCTGATGCGGATCTTCCAGCCGGTACAAATCACCGAGCGACGTGATGTCGCGAATTTCTTTGTAGGCGCTGATCGCGCCGGCGCAGATCGCTTTGTCTTCAGCCGATAATTTCGTCAGATCCAGGTCCATGCCGAACCGCCCGCTCATGGCCACGCTGCACGCAAAATGCATCGG
>DATNEA010000041.1:0-24857 GCA_035606845.1 Candidatus Angelobacter sp.
TCACAGCCATCCCATAGGAATAAGAAAAAGCTGGAACGATTTGTTTTGCCCTGCCACACGGCAGGGGTGAAAAAGAAAAACAGAACCGTTCCAGCCGCGTCGAAACTGAATCTGTTGCGCCAGATTTGCAACTTCATTCCCGATTTTCTGGTTCCCAAGCTTGCCCGTGAGACCGGGGTGGACAAGAAAGTCCGTTCGTTCAGCCCCTGGAGTCATGTCGTTGCGCTGCTTTATGCGCAACTGACCCACAGCATCGGCCTCAATGATGTCTGTGACGCCCTGAACCTGCATTCCGGTCCGCTTTCCAGTTTGCGGGGCGCCACCGCGCCCACCCGCAACAATCTTTCCAACTCCAATAAAGTCCGCCCCGCCGAATTGGCCGAGCAACTCTTCTGGGCCGTGTTCGAGCACCTGGGAAAACTCTCGCCGCGTTTTGTCAGCGGCAAAGCCGGCAACCGCTTTGCCCGAAAATTCAAACGGACCATTCACCTCGTGGACTCGACCACCCTCCCGTTGATCGCTTCCTGCATGGATTGGGCGCGACATCGTCGGCGCAAGGCCGCCGCCAAGTGCCATCTGCGCCTGGACCTGCAAAGTTTCCTGCCGCGTTTCGCCATCGTGGACACCGCCCGGCATAACGACGCCAAACGCGCCCGGGAGCTGTGCGCCGGGATCAAGCCGGGCGAAATCGTCATATTCGACAAGGCTTACGTCGACTTCGCTCATCTGGCCGACCTGTGCCGGCGCATGGTCTTTTGGGTGACGCGGGCCAAGGACAATCTGTGCTTCAAGGTCGTGCGCCGCTATCAGCGCGGGGCCGTGGGCAAAATTCTTCGCGACGATCTGGTTGGTCTCACCACTCCGGCTTCGCGCAAGGACTTCCCGGAACTGCTCCGCCGGATCGTGGCGTTGGTGGAGGTCGACGGCAAGGAAGTCGAAATGGTTTTCCTGAGCAACAACCTGCAGTGGAGCGCCAAGAGCATCGTGGAATTGTATCGGTGCCGGTGGCAGATCTGGACGGCGCTGCTGGTTTACCTCCTGTTGCGTTACCTGAGTTTTCTTTCGGATTGGAGCCACAGTTTCTCGCGCCTCTTCACGCTGATCCGCACGGTGCTGTGGAAGAAATGGGATTTGCTGGCGCTGCTCAAGCGCTATGGGACAGCCGGTGGTCACTTCCGCTATCTGGCCCGCCCCGAGCAAGCGTATTTGCCCGGAATTGCATAAGGCTGTGCGACAGCCTAACAACTTCCAGCGCACTTTTGCTTTTTCCGTCATGTAAAACAGTCGAAAAACTCTTAACGTCGTTCCCCTAAAGACCGTTCCGCTTTCACGGAAAGACAACCGGTTTGCCCTCATCTTCTCCCGTTATGGGATGTCACTGAATTTTGTTTGGCATTTCGCGCTCAAATCAGCACCTATTGCAAAATCCGGGTTTTAACGGTTTCCCACGCTCAAAACCGTTAAAATTAAAACGGTTAAAACGTGATGAACGCCTCGCCGACACCCAGCTAAGTGCTGGCATGATCGGTTCGTTTTGGCGTTCCCCCTTCAATTTCCATTTCTTTGGGTTATTGGTACAAGGTACTTCAAAAAGCTCGGTCCAGCACTTCCCCACGAATGCACATGGCAAAATTCACGCAATTCCAGTTTGGACAGATAATTCTTTCCGACACGCATCTCTTCAATGATGCGTTTCGATGTGCTCTTGAACGCTTCCACGTCGAAGCACGGCACGTAGTGCATGAAATCGCCGAAAATGGCGCGGTAGGTTTCCACTTCGTAAGCCACTACGGGCACATTGCACACGAGAGCTTCGGCCACCACGCGCGGTGAGCCTTCGAAACGGCTGGTCATCAGGAACAAGCGGCTCGTGTGAAACAGCCGGAATTTCTCGTCCTCTGAGACGAACCCGGCGAATTCCACGTTTCGACTCAGGCCCATCGCTTCGACGCGGGGTTGCAACTCGCGGAGATTTCCGATCAATACCGCGCGGAAGTTCTCCACGGTTTGCGAAAGGTGCGACAGCGTCGCGAGCAGGTCATCAATGCCTTTTTGCCGATGCACGCGCCCGATCCAGACGGCATCGTAGATTTTCGGTTGCGGCGGCACGCGCGCGGCTCGCGCTGCGTCGACGCCGAAGGAAATATAGCTCAATTCCTTTTCCCGATAACCGCAGCGCAACAGCCACCGGCGCATGTTTGGATGCACAAAAAACATGTGTTTGTCCCGGCAGCATCGAAACAATAGGATCGAAAGATTCTGGCTGAGCCAATAATAGAGCGAGGCAACTCGCGTTGAATCCACATCCGCGCGGCTTTTGCGGATGATCTGTCCAAACGACGGCGCTTCCATGTGCCAGATCATCAGTTTCCGTTTTGCCCGGCAAAAAACCACCGGCCAGACGTCGAACCAATAATCGCTCACGGCGTAGGCGATTTCGTCGCGCCCGATTTTTCCCGTTTGTCGCAGACTGCCGATGAATCGCCGCCCATAATCAAACAAAAGCCGAAATTGCCCGAAGAACGAATTGGCGTTAAACGGCTTCGCTTCGGTTTTGTCTGTCAGCGTGAGTTCAAAATCCTTGAAGCGCTCGCGCAATTGTTTTTCCAACGCGTGTCCGCCGAAAAAATGCACGATATAGCCGGCGTCCATCGCGGCCTGGGTCATGTGAAAAAAATGGATGTCTCCGCCCGAAATTTGGTGGCTGTAAATCCCGTTGGCGAAGAAATAAATCCGTTTTCGCGGCTCAGTCATAGGCCGTGTGTGAAGGCAAAATCTGACTCATGTTCGAACGCTTCTCGCTGATGGCGCGTGGCTCTCGGGCAGGCAGCCGCGTGTCAGCGCGCAAAATTGCGGCTTCCGGGAATGCCGTTCAAGTTCTTTTGCTTGCCGCCGTCGATGCCGGGCGGCAACTGAATACCTCCGCAGGCTTTCCCGATTGCGGAACGCGGGAAGATTCAGTTTTTTCAGGCCGAGCGGGCGCTCGGGCGTTCAGCGGGGCGGATGTGAGAGTATCCGCGTGCCGCGTGCCGCGCTTTTGTCAAAAATTTTAACCCGAATTACCCGGAATTACCCGGAATTAGTCCCAAAAGTCCCAGCCGTCACAGGCTGCGATGCGCTGTCTCGAGGCAGCGGGGCACGCAGAAAAACGAATTTGTTGAGTGCTTCGGAATGCCCTTTCATTTGCCTTTGCACAATCCATCTCCTTTCCGAGTCGTTTTTACCGCCGATGTGGAAACGCGTCAAATCAAAACGAAATTCCGGCCGCGCCCGTCTAATGCTTGCCAAAACGGCAGCTACCCGTTCAACTTGCGGGGCCGTATGAAGCGAGTTTTCATTACCGGGGCAGCCGGTTTCGTCGGCAGTTCCCTGGCCGATTTTTTATTGCGCTCGGGAGTACCCGTGGTCGGTTGGGATAATTTTTCCACCGGCCGCGAAGAGTTCACCGCGTCCGCCCGTCAATTTCCGAATTTCACGCTGGCGCGAGGCGATAATCTGGATTTGCCTGCCCTAACCAAAGCCATGGCCGGGTGCGACATCGTTTTTCACCTCGCGGCCAATGCCGATGTCCGGTTCGGTCTTGAACATCCTTCGAAGGATTTCGAGCAAAACACGGTTGCGACGTTCAACGTCCTCGAAGCCATGCGCGCGAACGGCATCAAAACGATCGCGTTTCCCTCCACCGGCTCGGTTTATGGCGAAGCTGAAATCATTCCCACGCCCGAGAATCATCCCTTTCCCATTCAGACGTCGCTGTACGCGGCTTCCAAACTTGCGGGCGAGGGATTGATTCACGCGTATTGCGAGGGCTACGGTTTTGAGGGCTACATTTTTCGCTTCGTTTCCATTCTCGGCGAACGCTACACGCACGGGCACGTGCTCGATTTCTATAAACAACTGCTCGATCACCCCAACCGTCTGAAAGTTCTCGGCGATGGCACGCAGCGAAAGTCCTATTTATATGTCGGCGATTGCATCAATGCCATGCTGCACGTGATGAAACTGGCCAAGGCGAAGGAAGCCAAACATCGCATCGCCGTTTATAATCTCGGCACGGATGAATATGTGACCGTGAACGATTCCATCGGTTTCATCTGTGCCGCTTTGGGACTGAAGCCGCGCATCGAGTATTCCGGCGGCGGCCGCGGCTGGATTGGCGATAATCCGTTTATTTTTCTCGACACCAAAAAAATCCGCGAAACCGGCTGGAAACCTAAAATCACCATTGAACAAGCCATTGTTCGCACGTTGCGATGGCTGGAACAAAATCAATGGGTTTACGAGGCGCGCCGATGAACGTGACCGTCCTTGGCTTGTGGCATCTTGGCTGCGTTACCGCGGCGTGCTGCGCGAAACATTTTCGTGTCACCGGCCTGGACTTCAATGAAGCGAATGTGGTCGGCCTGAAATCCGGAAAAGCGCCGCTGTTCGAGCCGGGTCTGAATGAGCTTCTCGCGTCGGGAATTGCTGCGGGAAAACTTTCGTTCACGACCGACGCAAAAGCTGCCTGCGCGAGCGCGGACGTGCTTTGGGTGACTTATGACACGCCGGTGAATGATGCCGATGAATCCGATGTGTCCTTCGTTTTGGAAAACGTTCGTCGCGCGCTGGTGCATTTGCAAAACGGCTCATTGGTTCTAATTTCGGCGCAATTGCCGGCAGGCACTTGCCGGCAGCTCGAAAAAGAATTTCCGCAATTTTCTTTCGCCTGTTCGCCGGAAAACCTGCGGCTCGGCAAAGCCGTCGATTCCTTCGAAAAAGCCGAGCGCGTGGTGGTGGGCATTCGCGATGAAACAAAAAAACCTTTGCTGGAAAAACTGTTCGCGCCGTTCACCTCGCAGATTTTGTTCATGCGCACGGAATCGGCGGAGATGGTGAAACACGCGCTGAATTCGTTCCTGGCGCTGTCAATTACCTTCATCAACGAAATCGCGCGCCTTTGCGAGCAGACCGGCGCGGATGCGAAGGAAGTTTCCGCCGGATTGAAGAGCGAGCCGCGCATCGGACCGAAGGCATATCTCAATCCCGGCGGCCCGTTCGCCGGTGGCACGCTCGCCCGCGATGTCGTTGCGCTCACGAAACTCGCGTCGGTGAAAGGCGAAATGCTCTCACTGATTCCGGCCATCAAGCAAAGCAATGATGTGCATCGCGGCTGGGCATTGCGCCGGCTGCAAACAAAGCTCGGCGATTTACGCGGCAAAACCGTGGCGATTCTTGGTCTCACGTATAAGTCCGGCACGGATACATTGCGCCGCAGTGCCGCGGTGGAGCTTTGCAACTATTTGCTGGACGCCGGCGCGAGCGTGGTGACGATGGATGCCGCAGTGAAACAATTGCCGTCACGGTTAAGCGCGGCAAGGCTCGTCAAAGATGTTTCTGCTGCGTTGCCGGGGGCGGATGCGGTGGTGGTTTGCACGGAATGGCCGGAAATTCGCCAGGCGGATTGGATGAAACTGGTCCCGCGGATGCGCCGGCCGTTGATTGTGGACCCCAACCGGTTTCTGGAAAACGAATTGAAAAACATCCCCGGAGTGGAGCATCTTTCCATCGGCCGCGCTGCATGAAACTGAAGAACCTCAACGGGCTGATCACCGGCGGCAGCCAGGGACTGGGCAAAGTCATCGCCGAAGAGTTCCTTGGCGAGGGCGCAAATGTGGCCATTTGCGCGCGCACGGAAAAGGATTTGCTGGCGACCCGCGATGGACTGGTAAAAAAATTTCGCGCGCAAAAAATTGTCGCAAAAACGTGCGATGTTTCGGACGAAGCCGAAGTGAATGCGTTGATTGCTTTTGCGATGCGTGAGTTGGGTTCGTTGCAGGTCCTCGTATTGAACGCCGGAGTTTACGGGCCGATGGGGCCGACCGAGGAAGTTTCGCTGGCCGAATGGCGGCGCGCTTTGGACATCAATCTTTACGGCGTCCTGTTGCCTTGCCGCGCGATAATTCCGCATCTAAAAAATCAATCCCCTAGCAGCGGAGGTAAGGAGGCTCAAATTAAGCCAGAGCCTCACGCCAAAATCATCATCGTCAGTGGCGGCGGCGCCACGAGCCCATTGCCGAATATCAGCGCTTACGCGGCCTCGAAGGCGGCCACGGTTCGTTTGATGGAAACGCTGGCGGAGGAGTTGAAACCTTTCGGTGTGGATGTGAACGCCATCGCGCCGGGCGCGCTCGCGACGCGGTTGGTGGATGAAGTGCTCGCGGCCGGGCCGGAGAAAGTCGGCGCGGCGTTTTACGAGAAGAACAAGCGCTGGAAGGAATGCGGCGCCACGTCGCCTGAGCTTGGCGCCCGGCTCGCGGTTTATCTGGCGAGCGCGCAGAGCGATGGCATCACGGGCAAGCTCATCAGCGCGCAATGGGATCCGTGGGAACAATTGCACGAATTCAAAGCTGATCTGGACGGCGATATTTACGCACTCCGCCGCATCTTGCCACGTGACCGTGGCAAGACTTGGGGTGATAAATGAAACCACGAATCGACACGAATAAACACGAATGAACTACGCCATTATTGGCTGTGGGTTGATTGGCAAGAAGCGTCTTGCTGGACTGCCTGAAAGGTCAAAGCTCGTGGTTGCGTGCGATGCGAATTTGGAGCGCGCGGAGGCATTGGTTAAAACGGCGCAAAGCGGCCGGGCGGTTGCTGATTTTCGGGAGGCCATTGCGGATCCGCAGGTCGAGGCGGTCATCGTTGCAACGATCAATTCGGCGCTGGCCGAGATTTCCGCTGAGGCCATTCGCGCAGGCAAACATGTGCTGGTGGAAAAACCCGCGGGCATTTCGGTGAAGCAAATTGACGAATTGATCGCGCTCGAGAAGAAGCACGATGTCCGTGTGCGCGTGGGTTTCAATCATCGTTATCATCCGGCGTTCATCAAAGCGCGCGAGATTTTTGAATCGGGCGTCATGGGTGAGTTGATGTTCATTCGCGCGCGCTATGGGCACGGCGGCCGGATCGGCTACGACCAGGAATGGCGCGCGGACCCGAAACTTTCCGGTGGCGGCGAATTGATCGACCAGGGGATTCATTTGATTGATCTCGCGAGCTGGTTTTTGGGTGAGTTCAAGAAGGCCGAAGGCCACGCGACAACTTACTTCTGGAACATGCCGGTGGATGACAATGCGTTTCTCAGTTTGCAAACCGCCAAAGGCCAGACGGCGTGGCTGCACGCGAGCTGCACGGAATGGAAAAATCTGTTCTCGTTCGAAATCTATGGCCGCCACACGAAGCTGCACATCGAAGGCCTCGGCGGCAGTTACGGCGTGGAGAAACTGTATCATTACCAAATGAAGCCGGAGATGGGGATTCCGGATGCCAAAGTCTACGAATTTCCCGGTGCGGACGAATCGTGGCGCCTCGAAATGATGGAGTTCGAAGAAGATCTAAAAAAAGCGGAAAGCGGAAAGCGGGAAAGCGGAAACGTTCAGAATGGGCGCGTTCGACGCGCGGGGTTGAATGAGGCGAGGGCGGCTTTGGAAATCGTCCAGAGAATTTATAAAGGCGGAAAGCGGAAAGCGGAAATGCGGAAACGAAAACCACTCGAAACACAAAAATCAAAAGCGAATGAAAACTGAATTGGAAGGAAGGACCAAGGAGTTCGCAGTGCGAATTGTGAGATTCATCAGGACTTTCCCAAAAACGGTCGACGGGGATTGAGCTCGGAAGGCAGCTCTTGAAGTCAGGAACATCCGTTGGGCAAACTACCGGGAGGCGAATCGGGCCGAATCGAAAAGTGATTTCATTCATAACGTCGGCATTTCCGAGAAAGAAGCTTTCGAAAGCGTGTGTGGGCTTGAAATCTGTGAGTCCGCCATTCTCGGCGATCTCCGCGAAATTCAATCTCTACTCGGCGAAGCGAACGAGCTTTGGGCCATTTTGACAACGATTGGTCGAAAGGCCAAAGGCAAACTGGCAAGAAACGGCAGTGCTCGACGAACGGTTTGATGCCGGAGGTCGCCGTTTCCGCTTTCCCGCTTTCCGCTTTTCGCTTTTCAACGAACAGGCTTCCGCTTTTCATATCCCCGCATGATCATCGCGCGTTCACCACTTCGCGTCACGCTCGGCGGGGGCGGAACGGACCTGCCTTCCTATTACCAAAAATTCGGCGGGTTCCTCATCGCCGCGGCCATCGACAAATACGTTTACATCACGCTGCATGACACGTTCGTGCCGGATCTGATCGTGAAGTATTCGGAACTGGAACGCGTCGCCGATGCGAAACTGCTCAAGCACCCGATCATTCGCGAGGCGTTCGGCTTGGTGGGCCTGGACGGCCATTCGCTGGAATTGACTTCGATGGCGGATATTCCCGCGGGCGCGGGCCTCGGCTCTTCCGGCAGTTTTACCACCGCGTTGCTCAAGGCACTGCACGCGCACAAGCGAAGCCTCGTTCACCCCGCGGAACTCGCGGCGCAGGCGTGTGAAGTCGAATTGGGCCGCCTCAAGGAGCCGATTGGCAAACAGGACCAATACATCGCGGCGTATGGCGGCATCACGTGCTTCAAATTTTTGCCGAATGGGAATGTCGAAGCCTGGCCATTGAAACTTTCCGCGGAGACCCGGAATAATCTCGAGGACAATTTGCTGTTGTTCTTCACGAATTATTCGCGCAGCGCCTCGGCCATTCTCAAGGAGCAGGACGACAAATCGAAATCGGATGATCAGTCGATGCTGGAGAATTTGCATTTCGTGAAAGACCTCGGTTTTCAAAGCCAGGCCGCGCTGGAAAGCGGCAACCTGGCCGAATTCGCACGCCTGATGGATGTGCATTGGCAGCACAAAAAGCGGCGCAGCGGCGGCATGAGCAATCCAAAGATCAACGAGTGGTACGACCTCGCCATGGCCAGCGGCGCCCTCGGCGGAAAACTCATCGGCGCGGGCGGCGGCGGTTTTCTCATGTTTTACGCCGAGGAAAAAACGCGCTTGCGCCACGCGATGACCACCGCCGGTTTGCAGGAAGTGCGGTTCCGGTTTGATTTTGAAGGGACGAAACTTGTGATTTCCTAAAGAGTTGACGCATGTAACACTCCGCAAAAATTCACCCACGTTCGGTTAAATCATGAAAACAAAACCCATCATCCAATTCGTTGGCATCAGTGTCAGTGTCTTTTGTTTCGCATTGGCCGCATACGCACAAAACTCCAATCTCACGCCGGAACAACAAGCCGCCCGACGCAAAGAGAAATTGACGAAGGCGCTCAACAACGCGATCCGCGATTTTCAAAATTATAATGACCAGGACACGCTCGATTTTGCCTCGGGCATGCTCAAGTCGTTGGACCGCCCCAATGGCACTGCACCCGCCGCGTTGATGGCCGACGGAGCAAAGATGAGATCGCGCGTGCGCCAACTCATTCAGCGCGGCGCGCTGGAAAGCGCCTCCAGCCTGAACTGGGCGCAGTTGCAGATCATGCAGGGGCTCAAACCTGGAGAACGCGGACCGGCCAATCCCAAAATCAAAACCAGCGGGCCGCCTGGCCCCGGCGGTCTGGTGCTTTATTTCTCCTTCGATACACCGGCTGACAACGGCATCGTGCATGACGAAAGCGGCACCGGCAATGATGGGCATGTGGCCGGCGCACAATGGACGGCCGACGGCCGATTTGGCGGCGCGTACGAGTTTCACATCACCAACATTACGGACAGAATCGTCGTTCCCAACAGTGACACCCTGAATCCGGATTACATCACGGTTTCGGCCTGGATTAAAGCCGCGGATCGGGATGGTTTTTGGAACCGGATCGCCGATAAAGACTACCGCTTTGGCTACTGCCTCGACTTGGGCGGCGACACGGACAGCAGGGCCGCACGCGGAAGATTGCAGGCGGAGTCCAGCGTGGGCTACGTTCAAAGTGACCGCGTCCTCAATGACGATAAATGGCATTTTGTCGCCATGAGCTATGACGGAAAGGTGCAACATTGTTACGTGGATGGAGTGGAGAAAAGCCGTCCAGTGAGAAGACCCGGCCCGCTTAAGAAGAATGGCTGGGATTTGTGCATCGGCAATAGCGTGGTCGATTACGACACCGGGGAATTTCTCGGCTTCGAGGGGCTGATTGATGAAGTGCGGATTTACAACCGGGCCTTGTCCGCCGCGGAAATCAAGGCTTTGGCGAATGGCACGCATGCCGGCGTGGATGTTTTGCCAAGTCCGGAAACCGCCACTGGCGGAAATGCTTCCGATCCCGTTGAACGCATCAAAAAACTCGACGCGCTTTTTCAACAGGGATTGATCAGCAAGGACGAATACGACAAAAAAAAGAAGGAGATACTGGATTCGCTGTGACGGCTTTTGAAAACGCCATAAGCCTCCCTCTTTCTGAAATTCCGGTGGCGATTTTGGCCGGCGGTCTTGCCACGCGATTGCGGCCTGTGACGGAAAGAATTCCCAAATCGCTCGTGCCCGTGGCGGGAAAGCCATTTCTCACGCGCCAGCTTGAACTGCTCCATTCGCGCGGCATCCGCCGCGCGGTATTGTGCGTGGGTTATTTTGGCGAAATGATCGAGCGCGAATTCGGTGGCGAAGCCAGCGGTGTGAAGCTGGTGTATTCCTTCGATGGTCCCAAGCTCCTCGGCACCGGCGGCGCGGTTCGGCGCGCCTTGCCGAAGCTCGGCCCGGAATTCTTCGTCCTCTACGGCGATTCCTATTTGCCGATTGAATACCGGCCCGTCGCCGAATTTTTCCAAGGCACCGGCAAGCTCGGCTGCACGACGGTTTATCGCAACGAAGGCCGTTACGACACCAGCAACGTGGTTTTCTCCGATGGCGAAATTAAGGTTTACGACAAAAACGCGCGCCTGCCGGAAATGCGCCACATCGATTACGGCCTGAGCCTTTTCAAGTCCGCCGCGTTTCAAAATTATCCCGCCGACCAGCCCTTTGATCTCGCGGAAGTCATGGGCAGACTCGTTCGCGAGAAGCAGCTTGCCGGTTATGAAGTAAGCGAGCGTTTTTATGAAATCGGCTCACCGGCGGGCCTGGAGGAGTTGGAAAAAATGTTCGACGGCGGAGTTTAGCGCATTTAGTGGCGATCGACCGCACATCGCGCTGGATTGAGCCGCGCCAATCTGCTTACCTATGGCACGATGAAGTCGAATGTCTCCGGAGATTCGCGCAAGCGAATCCGGACTAAAGTGCTCTTGCCGGTATGGCTGCTGCTCGTGGCGGCCATTATCGCATTCGTATTCGCCCGTTCCCGGCCCAAGGCCGCTGACAAACATTCGATCGAACCTGCCAACAGCGCAGTCGGTTCCAACATCTCTTCGACGCCGGCTCCAACGCCGAACATTTTCCCTTCACTCCATTCCGCCGAGTCTGCGCGCGCTTCCGAATTCGAGTCCGAGCCGGAAACCGCGCGGTTGCGCTCCATCATGCTCGATGATTCGTTGCCCCTGCGGCAACGCCGCGAAGCGGCTCGGGGCTTGGCCAAAATCGGCACGGACGAAGCCATGGCCGCGCTCAAATCCGCCCTGACGAACAATACTGCGCCGTTCGTGAAAGCCGCGATTGCCGAAGGCCTCGGTCAAAGTCCGAATGCGGAAGCGCCCGAATTGCTGCATCAACTCGTGACCGGCAAGGATCAAACCGTCGCCCGCGGCGCCGCCCGCGGATTTGCCGCCCGCGGCGATACGGACGCCGTCAACACGCTTGGCAAATTGTTGTTCAGCGATCAAACGCCCTTGAGTGTTCGCACCGAATCCGCGCTCGCGCTTGGCGATGTGAGTTCGCCCAGCGCCCAGGACCTGCTCACGAAGGCGATTTCGCAAATCCAGGATGACGATGTCCAGGAAAGCGTGATTGACGGTTTGGCCCGCCGCCCGTTTTCCGACACGGAAGAATTTTTTCGCAATTACCTGAATTCCCCGGATGTGCCGTCCGCGTCCAAAGTGCTGGCCATTGAATCCATCAGGGATGCCGATGGCGACGTCGAAGCGTTTCTGTCCAATTACCTGAACGATGCGAATCCCGAAGTCCGCGCCGCGGCGAAAAAAGCGTTGGACTTTTTGGATCCCGACACGCCGCCGGCAGCCGCGCCCAGCCTGTCAGCGCAACAATGAGGCGAGCCTCGCGGCTTCTAATTGCGATTGCCCGCGGCGGCCTTTCCCGGGTACCGTAAACCGGTGATTTGGAAATCGTCACGTTCATGAAAGTCAGCGGCTTCACTTTTCTGCGCAATGGCCAGAAACTGGGCTACCCCTTCGTCGAGTCCATCCGCTCCGTCCTGCCCATCGTGGATGAATTTGTCATCGCGCTCGGGCCATCGCCGGATGGGACCGAGGAAAAATTGCGCGCCATCGGCGATCCCAAAATCCGCATCCTGCACACGCAATGGAACGAACGGATGCGCAGCGATTACAGCATCAAGGGCTTTGTTTACGGCCAGCAGAAATCCATCGCGCTGTTTAATTGCGCGGGCGACTGGGCATTTTACCTGGAAGGCGACGAAGTCGTTCACGAAAACGACCTGCCCAAAATCCGCGCCGCCATGGAAAAATATCTGAACGACGAGCGCGTCGAGGCGTTGGTGTTCGACTATCTGCATTTTTACGGCAATGCGAACACCTACGCCTGGTCGCCGCGCTGGTATCGCACCGCGCCGCGCATTTTGCGCAACACGATACCTGCCTGGGCGCCAAAGGGATTGTTTTTCACCGTGCTCGACACGCAAAAGAAAACACGTTACCCGCGCGCGGCGCATTCCGGCGCGACCATTTATCATTATGGCTGGGTGCGCAGCGAGGAATTGATGCAGCTAAAAACCGACGAGGTTAAAAAACTCGGCCGCAATACCACACCCATGACGACTTACGCGGACATCGATCCGGCGACGCTGCGGCTTTTTCAAGGCACGCATCCGAAGGCGGTCCAGGCGTGGCTGCCGCGCGCAGAGGGATTGTTTCAAGCCGATCCAAATCATCGGCTGACCCCTCGTGAGAAAAAACATCGCTTCATGTTAAAGCTGGAGCAGTGGTTTGGGCTAAAGTTCAACAAGAAACATTACCGCCTGGTGCGGGGAGCATCTTAAGGGCCTGTCGGCCTCTCTCTTACTTGCTCAACGGCGCGGCTGGGACGTAGATCGTGAAGGTCGTGCCCTGGCCGGGACGGGTTTCCACGCGCAGCGCGCCTTTGGCTTCCTTGATGAATCGCTGGACGATGTTCAATCCGAGGCCGGTGCCTTGACGCGAGGTTTTGGTGGTGAAATACGGCTGAAAAATCTTGGGCAAAATTTCCGGCGGAATGCCCGGGCCGTCGTCTCGCACGGAAATCTCCACGATGGGCGCCGCGTTTTCGAAATTCTCCACGTTCAGGCAGCGAGTTTCCGCGCCGTCCTTGAACGTCGTCAAATCCAACGGCTCGGGCAGCACGCGGCCCTGAATTTCCACCGTGTGGTTTTGCGGCGAGCACTGGAAGCCGTTCACGGTCAGGTTCAGGAGAATTTGAATCAGGTCGGTGCCGTTGATGCGCACGCCGATGTCTTCGGTGAAAGGATGGACCACCAACTCATTATTTCCGAGGCTCGGATGCACGTTGACGAGCTGGTGCAGGTCGTTCAGGAGCTGGTTCACCGGCACGCGCGGCGCCTCATCCGCCTGCTTGCGCAGAAAGCCGAGGTAACGGCGCGAAATCTCAATGCAATTCGTGATCTGCCGCGTGATGATTTTCAGCCGGTCCTTGATGAATTCCAGGTCTTCGACGCCCATGCGATTAGTGTTGGTGAAGCGCTGGTTCATCAATTGCACGAAGCCGGAAATGACCGTGAGCGGGCCGTTAATATCGTGGATAATGCTCGCGTAGATTTCGCCGCGGGTGGTGGCGATTTGCTCGTCGATTTTCTGGTTCTGCAATTCGGCCAGCATACCCTGAAGTTGCTCGGCGTTGTTGTGAATTTCACTTTCGAGCGTGCGGCGCTGCATCGCGTTCGAGACGGCGGCGCGCATTGTGGAAATATCAAACGGCTTGTTGATGTAATCACACGCGCGCAGGCGCAGGGCTTGGCGCATGGTGTCCGTGGTCTCGAAGGCCGTCATCATGATGACTTCGATGGACGGATCCACATATTTCAAACGCTCCAGGACCTCGATGCCCGACATGCCGGACATGCGGATGTCGCACACGGCAACGTCGATTTTGTTTTTCTGCGCGAGTTCGATGGCCGAAGCGCCGTCGCTGGCCATGAGGATGTCGTAATCGTCTTTGAAGATGACGCGAAGCGATTGCCTCGGGCCTTCCTCGTCGTCCACTACCAGCATCGTGCCCTTGCGACGCGGCGGCGGCGGGACTTCTGCTTCCACCGCTTCTGAAGAGGTCGTCGTGGTCGAATTAGGTTCGGCTATCAAGGTTATCTCACGTTAGGGATTCTTCTGACCGATGCCCTAACCATGCGCAGCATACAAAAACAACGCCACTTCACAAGCAGAAAGTCCAGCGGTTCTTAGAGACTGTCTGAAAATTCCAAGGGGTGCTGTTTTCGTGCAAAAGGCTCTCTGGCTTCGTTGCTCCTCAGTCACATAGCCTTTGGCTAGGCGGTTCTAAGTCGCGCCTCGCCAGAGAGCCTTTTGCACGAAAACCCTCCGGGCGGCGGGTCTTTTGTCCGTGGACTGCGTTGGCTCGGTCCACACAGCCCGCTGCGGGGATGCCCGGAGCCTCGCCGCCTTGTCCACGGCCAAAATCCCTCGCCGCAGCGCCCCTGGCAATTTTCAGACAGGCTCTTATGGACGCTTGCTAAAATCGCCAGAAAATCGGCGATTTCAGCTAGACTTTCCCCGCGGTAACTCCGACTCTTGAAATGAATTCTGAGCCATGAGCGAGTTCAAATTTGCCTGTCCCATCTGCGGTCAGCATATTACTGCTGATTCCAAAGATACCGGTTCCGAGATTCCCTGCCCCACCTGTTACCGCAAAATCGTCGTGCCCCAGGCTCCGTCTACCGATGACCCGAAATTCGTCCTTTCCGCCAGCGAAGCCAGCAAACCGCGTCCGCAAACCTCCGGGACGCAACCGGAAGGCTTCGAGAGACGGCGGTCCAAGTCGCCGCTGCCCATCGGTTTGCTGGTCCTGTTCGTGCTCGTTTGTGGAGCGGCGGCGGCGCTGGTTGTGTGGCACGGGAAGCTGCATCCAAAACCGGCCATGGAGGACGCGTCCGGCGATGCGTCCGAGGCAACCGGGACTGGAAACGAATCTCAGCCCGAATACACCGGCACGAACATGTGGACGATGGATCTTTCCAAGGTCAGCTTTCCTGACAGCATTGTCTCAGGTTCCATTCATCACCGGGCGTTCGCTTTGGAACGCGCCACGTTGACCGGCAGCAATCTCACATTCCGCGTTGGCCGCAGCGGTTCGGTGGAATTGGGCATGAGCATCTATTTTTTCAATCGTCTGCCCGAGGAATTGAGCGGGAAATCCGCGGAGGTGAAACCGACCGATCCCAAGGCGCCCCGCGTGACCATGCATTGGATGGAAAACAAGCGCAAATCCCAGACCATTCATTCCGGTTACGCCATGAAAATTGAATTCGGCAAACTGGAAAACAATTCGCTGCCCGGGAAAATTTTCATCTGCCTTCCGGACAGTTCCAAAAGCTGGGTCGCGGGCGAGTTCCGGGCGGAAATCCACAAACCCGGCCCGCCCAAGCCGCGCCGGCCATCGTCCCAGCACGAGAGTCAAACCCAGTGATTCGAAAACTCGTTCGCTCATCTGGTTCGCCGCGTGGGCTTCGCTCTCGTCCTCGCTGTACCTCGACATATCCGTTCCATGAGTGAGGATTTGGAGAGCAAAATCGTCCATTGGCTGGCCCAACACGGGCAGACGCTTTCCGTGGCTGAGTCCTGCACCGGCGGTTACCTCGCGCACCGGCTGACAAATGTGCCCGGCGCCTCGGCAATTTTTACCACGGGATTTGTCACTTACAGCAACGAGGCCAAGCAACGATTGCTCGGTGTCCGGCCGGAAACGCTTGCCCGGCATGGAGCCGTCAGCGAACCGGTGGCCCGCGAGATGGCCGAAGGCGCGCGCCATGCGGCACGGACCGATTACGCGATTGCCACCACCGGCATTGCCGGTCCAGGCGGCGGAACGCCGGAAATGCCGGTTGGAACGGTGTTTATCGGCGTGGCTACGCGCGAGAAAACGGTGGTTTTACGGCAGTTTAATCCCGGCGAACGGCTGGCGTTCAAGGAGATAACTTCCGATCAGGCCTTGAAACAACTGGAGAAACTCCTCGCGGCATCTCATTGATTCGGCGGGTATCCAGCAGTTCTCGCAGCGACACGACCGTCCGGAAATAAGACAAGCATTTCCTCCCGGTTTAACAGTTTGTCACCGTTCGGCTTCATGCTTGCCCCTGCTTCGATTTTAGACATCAAAACCGGCGCGAGGGCATGCTAGCTGCTCCTCTGTGCCGCTCGAAGTCTGTTTGGCGCAATCGGATTGGGGCCGGGCGTGGAAATGGGGAAGATCGTATGACTTTAAAACGAACTATTACATTCTTGACGTTGTTGTCGCTCGCGAGCGCGTGTCTGAACCTGTTCGGAAAGGCGACGCCGCCCGCCTCACCGGCATCCAACTCCGCTGCCCGGCCCGTCGCCTCCACCGACCTCGATCATATTCCCGTCCGCACCATCGCCGCGCTGACTCGCGAATGGCAATCCGAAAAACATTCCAGCAATGAAATCATCCACGTGCGCGGCGCGGTCCTGGACCAGCGCGTGGGCGAATACCTGGTCATTCGCGATGATTCGGGAACCATTCTCGCTGAAAGCTCGCAGACGCTGGCTGTGAAGATGCAGGCGATTGTCGACGTCTGGGGCAGGCCCGACGGAGACCTGAATCGTCTGACGCTGCAACATGCCACCTTCCGAATAGCGTCCACGGAGAGCAACGGCACGAACGATGTCCGAGCGCAAAAACCCGCCAACCTTCCCTTGCTTACCAAGGTCTCTCAAATTCGCGAATTGTCCGTCGTTCAGTCCGGATGGGAATACCCGGTAAAGATCCGCGCCGTGGTGACGCTCGCCTACCAGCATTCCCGTCTTTATGTCGAAGACGACACGGCCGGCATTTTTGTCCGTGCACGCACCGTTCGAGCCAATGTCAAACCCGGCGACCTGGTGGAAATCGAAGGGACCAGCAATCCCGGCTGGTACGCGCCGCTGATCGTGCCGGCGAAAATCACGGTGATCGGCAGCGCTCCCTTGCCGGACCCGCCTGACGTGTCGCTGTTCCAAATGGCCAGCGGCCAATACGACAGCCAATGGGTCGAGGACGAGGCGGTCGTGCGGGACGTGAAAGTGGCCGACGGCCTTCTTCAGATCAAATTGAGCGATCGCGACGGCACGTTCATTGACAAAATCATCGCCACCAATGCGCCAGCCAATTTGCTGGATTCGGTCGTGCGCGTTCGCGGCGTGTGCGTTTCCCAATTCAACAACAAACGCCAGATCACCGGCGTGGAAATGTGGACGCCTTCAGAGGATTTAATCGAGGTCAAGGAGCCCGCCGTTTCCGACGCGTTCAGCCTGCCCACGCAACCCATCGTGAGCTTGGGCCAGGTCCATGCGCGCAGCCCATTGCAGCGCCGGGTGAAAATTTCCGGCGTCGTCACCGCCTGCGAGCCGGGCAAATCCTTTTTCGTTCAGGACGGCGATGATGGCATTGAGGTTTTCCCAGTCGATAAAACGACCGTGAGCACCGGCGATGCCATCGACGTGGCGGGTTATCCGGCGCTGGGCAATTACGGCAGCGTGCTGCGTGATGCCGTCATTCGCGTGGGCGTCGTGCGTCCGATGCCGGCCGCAAAAAAGGTCGCCAAAGAGCTGCCGCTCGATCCGCAGTTGAATAACATGTGGGTGGAAGCCGAAGGCCAGGTGACGAGTGATCCGGAGACCGATCCCACGCCCGTCCTGACCCTCCAGATGGGAAACACGATTTTCAAAGCGCCCATCCTTTCGCCGGACATCGCGCAACATATGCCGCCGCGCGGAAGCGTCGTGCGGCTGTCCGGCGTTTACCAGGTGTTGACGGATGATGTGCGCGCGCCGCGTTCGTTTCAAATCATTGTGCCTTCGGAACGATATCTCGAAGTGCTCCGCCGCCCCGCGTCCTGGACGTTCCAGCAAACCTTGCTGATGGTGGGAGCGCTGGCGCTCATCGCCTGTCTCGCGCTGCTTTGGGTGCTGCTCCTGCGCCGGAAAGTGAACGAGCAAACCGCCATTTGGCAGCAGAGCGAAGCGAAGTTTCGCTCGCTCGTCGAGCAATCGCTGGTGGGCGTTTACGTGATTCAGGATGGCCGCTTCGTTTACGGCAACCCGCGCCTGGCGGAAATTTACGGCTATCCCATCGAGGAACTGACCGGGCCTTCGCTCACCGTGCGCGATACGGTGTTTCCCGAGGACTGGCCGATCGTCGAGGAGCAGATCAAGCGCCGCATGTCCGGGGAAATCAGCCGTGCGCATTACGAGTTGCGGTCCGTGCGCAAAGGCGGCCAGGTCATCCAGTTGGAAGTCATGGGCAGCACCGGCAAATACAACGGCCGGCTGGCGATCCTGGGCACCGCCATGGACATCACCGAGCGCAAAAACGCCGAAAGCAAACTCGCCGAGGCCAGCAACCTTCTGGAAACCCTTTTGGACAACAGCCCGGATTGCATTTACTTCAAGGACCGCGAATGCCGCTTCATGCATTTCAGCAAGGCTTTTGAAAAACTGTTCCACGTTTCCGACCTTCAAAGCGTCAAGGGAAAAACCGATTTCGATTACTTCAAGACCGATCACGCGCGCGAAGCCTACGAGGACGAGCAGGAAATCATTCGCACCGGCAAACCGCTCATCGGCAAGCTCGAGGCGGAAACACATCCCGATGGCCGCATCACGGCGGCGCTCACCACCAAAATGCCCTGGCGCGACAATTCGGGCAAAATCATCGGCACCTTCGGCATCTCCAAGGACGTCACGCCGCTCAGGGAAGCCGAGGCCAAACTGGCTTATGAACGCGACTTGCTCCACGCGCTGCTGGAGAATTTCCCCGACGTGATTTATTTCAAGGACCTGCAATCCCGTTTCGTGCGCATCAGCCATTCGAAAATCGTTTCCGCCCGCCAGACGGTCCTGGCGAAATACCGGACGGAGCATCCGGATGCCAAGGACGAGGATTTGCCACCGCACCTCAGGAACGATGAGGCCTTTGGCGAATGGCTCATTGGCAAAACTGATTTTGACACCTACTCCGAGGAGCGCGCGCGGGACGCTTTCGAAGACGAGCAAAAAATCATCAAGACCGGCGAGCCTATCCTCGCCAAAGTCGAGCGCACCGAACAGGCGGACGGCGCGGTGACGTGGTGCATCTCCACCAAGATGGCCTGGCGCGACAAGGACGGGCGCATCATCGGCACGTTCGGACTTTCGAAGGACATCACGGAATTGAAGAGAGCCGAGTCTCAATTGGAATCCGCGCATCAACGGTTGGTGGAAACCTCGCGCCTCGCCGGCATGGCGGAAGTCGCCAGCGACGTATTGCATAACGTCGGCAACGTGCTCAACAGCGTCAACGTCTCCTGCTCGCTGACCATTGACCGCGTGAAAGCCTTCAAGATCGCCGGCCTCTCGAAAACAGCCACGCTCATCGAGGAAAACCGGAATCATCTTGGGGAATTTTTCACCAAAGACCAGCGCGGCCTGCAAATCCCCGGTTATCTGGCCACGCTGGCGCAGCATTTTGGCCAGGAGCAATCCTCCCTGTTGCAGGAATTGGAACAGCTCCTGAAACACATCGAGCACATCAAGCAGATTGTCGCCATGCAGCAGAGCTACGCCAAGGTCGCGGGCGTCATCGAGACCATCAATCCCACGCAGCTCGTGGACGACGCCGTGCACATCAACGGCGCCGCGTTGACGCGCCACGACGTGCAGGTCCGTTGCGATTTCCAGCCGGTTCCCCTGATCCAGACGGAGAAACATCGCGTGCTGCAAATCCTGGTGAACCTGATCCGCAACGCGAAATACGCGCTTGATGAAGCCAAACGTCCCGATAAGCTCTTGACCATCAAGCTCGGCAAAAACGGCGGCGACCACGTCAAAATCGAAGTGATTGATAATGGCGTTGGCATTCCGCCGGAAAATCTGACGCGCATTTTTGGCCATGGATTTACCACCCGGCGCAACGGCCACGGATTCGGCCTCCATAGCAGCGCCATCGCCATCAAGGAACTCGGCGGTTCCCTCACCGCCCACAGCGATGGCGTCGGCAAAGGCGCCACGTTCACGTTGCTTCTGCCGGAGAAGCCCCCCCACGCGCAGGAACTAAATGAGCCAAATCCCACACCCTGAACCCCCGCCACGAATTCTCATTGTCGACGACAACCCGTCGATTCATGAAGATTTCCGCAAAATTCTCGGGGCCAAAACCGCCGCCCAGGCTCATTTGGAAGAAGTGGAGTCGGAACTCTTCGGCACCCGGGAAGTCGTGACGGAGCGCGCCGGCTTTCGCATCGATTCCGCCTACCAGGGTCAGGAGGCGCTGGAGCTGGTCAAAAAATCCGTCGCGGAGCAGGACCCTTACGTGCTGGCCTTCGTGGACATTCGCATGCCACCCGGCTGGGATGGCATTGAGACGCTGGAAAACATCTGGAAAACCTCGCCGGAACTTCAAGCCGTCGTTTGCACGGCCTATTCCGATTATTCGTGGGATGAAATGACGCGCCGGCTCGGGCAGACGGACAGTTTGTTGATTCTCAAAAAACCGTTTGAAACGGTGGAAGTATTGCAGATGGCCCACGCTCTCTCCCAAAAATGGCTGCTGGGCCGCCAGGCCAAATTGCGGATGGATGATTTGGACCGGATGGTCCGCCAGCGCACGACGGAATTGCGCGCCAGCGAAGAACGTTTTTCCAAGGCCTTCCAGTCCAGCCCCATGCCGCTGGCGATCATCCGCTGCGCCGACGGCCAGTTCATTGACTCGAACCAAAGTTTCAGCGTGCTCAGCGGCCATTCCTCCGAGGCGCTGCTCAAAAAATCCGCCGCCGACATGGACCTTTGGAGCACCATTTCCGAGGCGCAGCCGTCCGCTTCCAATATCCGTTTGCGCGAAAAAGCCTGCGCCATCCGCCAGAACGATGGCGCGCTGCGCCAGGTGGTGCTTTCGACCGAACCGGTGTCGCTTGGCTCCATTCCCTGCCTGTTGCTCATCGCCGAGGACATCACCGAGCAATTGAAGATCGAAGCCCAGCTTCGTCAGGCGCAGAAAATGGAAGTCATTGGCCGCATGGCTGCCGGCATTGCGCACGAATTCAACAACCTCCTCACCGTCATCCAGGGCGACGTCGGCCTGCTTCAGTCCGCCAACCCGAGCCAGTTGGACCGAAATGCATTGCTGGATCAAATCATGCAAGCCAGCCAGCGCGCGGCCGGCTTCACCCGCCAATTGCTCGCGTTCAGCCGCAAACAAGTCCTGCAGCCGCGCGTGCTCAAAGTTTGCGATCTCGTCACGCGCATGAAGATCATGCTTGGCCGGTTGATCGGCGAAAAATTCGAAGTGCGCGTTCATTGCGAAAACGAAGCGCTCTGCGTGCGCGCCGATGAAGGCGGCCTGGAACAAGTCCTGATGAACCTGGTGCTCAACGCGCGCGACGCCATGCCCAATGGCGGCATTGTGGAAATCACCGCCAGGCTCGTGACGGTCGACGAAACCATGGTGGAAAGAAATCCCGAGGCTCGCGCCGGCCGATTCGCCTGCCTGCGCGTCACCGATCACGGCTCCGGCATGGCCCCGCAGGTTCTTTCACATATCTTCGACCCGTTTTTTACCACCAAGGACATTGGCAAAGGCACCGGCCTCGGATTGTCGACCATCCACGGCATCGTCAAGCAGCACGAGGGCTGGGTGGAAGTCACGAGCGAAGTCGGCAAAGGCTCCACGTTCAAGGTCTTCCTGCCCGCTTCCGATGAACCGGCGCCCACGCTGGTTCGCGCGGAAAAAGCTCCCGCTCCGGAATCTGGAAAAGGCGAAATCATTTTGGTGGTTGAAGACGAGACGCCGGTGCGAAGCCTCGCGTGCCTGGCCTTGCGAAAACGCGGTTACGAAGTCCTCCAGGCCAGCAACGGCCCGGAAGCCGTCGAAATTTGGGAAAAAACCGCCGCGAAAATCGATTTGCTCCTGACCGACATGGTCATGCCCAACGGCATGAGCGGCGGCGACCTGGCCAAACTCCTGATGACTCGCAATCCCTCGCTGAAAATTATTTACACCAGCGGCTACAGCCCGGAAATCCTGAAGCAGGATTCCCTGCTCACGCAGGGCATCAATTTCCTCCCCAAGCCCTACGATCTGCCCGCGCTCCTGAACGCCGTCCGCCTCTGCCTGGACGGCGGCAAGCTGCCCCAATACG
The DNA here is from genome assembly GCA_035606845.1 of Candidatus Angelobacter sp. Taxonomy (GTDB): domain Bacteria; phylum Verrucomicrobiota; class Verrucomicrobiia; order Limisphaerales; family DASXHY01; genus DASXHY01. The sequence goes on from DATNEA010000041.1 coordinate 22,380, forward strand.
AAGTCCGCGCCGGCCAAACGCAAACGACCACCGCGTGAAGCGCACAGAAGGCAACGAAGATTTTAACAGGAGCTTTTACCCCGTGCAAAGCGGGGTTGAACATGGAAGAAACTTTCGCGGCGGGGCGCGTTGGTGCAAAATCGGGGGTTGTTTCGGCGAGCTATGACCGATTTTCCAATGGTGCCAGTGTGCCCGTACAGGAGCTTGGTTCCAAGACTCTCGGCTGATTCATTAATGAAGTTCCGCGGACTCCGACAAGCCTGCGGAACTATCCTGTTTAAGAGATTGCAGTTTTTCATGCCACTCTTGGGCCGAAACAGCAACCCACGAACATGAAAAGCAAAACTCCAAACTCCAAAAACAGGAAGAAAAAAATATCCGTGGATCAGGGCTGGGAGACAATCAATGCTCACGCCGCCGGCATCGACATTGGTTCCAAAGAACACTTCGCCTGCGTGCCTGCCAATGCCACCGCCGATAACGTCCGCAGTTTTGGCACCTTTACCGCTGTGGAAGCGACGGGGGTTTACTGGATTCCCGTGTTCCAAATCCTGGAAGCGCGGGGGTTTGAGGTCATCCTGGTCAATGCGCGGCAGACCAAGAATGTGGCCGGACGCAAGAGCGATGTGCAGGACTGCCAATGGATCCAACGGTTGCACACCTATGGCTTGCTCCAAGGTTCCTTTCGACCTGAGGATCCTTATTGCGTCTTGCGGACCTACCTGCGTTATCGCGACGAGTTGGTCAGCGCGCGCGCCACTGAATGTCAGCACATGCAAAAGGCGCTCCAACAAATGAACGTGCAGCTCACGCAGGTGTTGAGCGACGTGACCGGGGTCAGCGGTATGGCTATTATCGAGGCGATTGTGGCGGGGGAGCGTGAACCGGCGAAGCTGGCGGCCCTGGTGGACCGGCGTGTGCGCGCCACGCCCTCCAAATACAAAAAGCTTTAAGGGGTGACTATCGGGAAGAGCGCCTCTTTGTGCTGCAGCAAGCTTTTTCACTCTATGGCGTCTATGACGAAAGGATTAGCGCCTGCGACGAGAGGATCGTACAGGAAACTGCCAAGCTGTCTGACAAGGTTGATCCACAGTGCAAGCCACTGCCGCCTCGCAAAGAGAGCCGGCCCGCCTGGAAGGACCAAATGCAAGGGCAGGACATGCGCGAGGTGCTGTATCGAAAGTTCGGAGCCGACCTAACCGCCATTGAGGGAATCGGTGTGGCAACGGCTCTGGTGATTTTGACGGAGGTGGGTGGCTTCAAAACCGAAAAGCATTTTTGCTCCTGGCTGGGGCTCTGCCTGGACAATCGCATCAGCGGGGGCAAGGTCTTGAGCAGCCACACCCGCCGGGTGATCAACCGCGCCTCGGATGCCTTGCGCATGGCCGCCGTCACTTTGGAGCGGAGCCAGTCCGCGCTGGGTGGATTTTATCGCCGGATGAAAGGCCGGCTGGGAGCAGCCGAAGCCATCACAGCCACTGCGCACAAACTCGCCCGGATTATTTACCGCCTCATCAAACACGGTGAGCCTTACATTCGCCAAGGCATGGAAGACTATGAGAAAAATATCGGGAACGCAAATTGCACGCTTTGAAGAAAATGGCCGTCAGCATGGGATTTAACCTCGTGGCACAACAAGAAGTTGCCCCACTAGTTTCTTAAGAGGAAGCAGAGGAAACAGAGATTCTGCGAGGTGTCCCTTTGCTTAAGTGTCAAAATCATTTTCTGAAGGAATCCAGGCCGTACCTTTTCGCAGCGTTCGGCGCCGAACCCGGAATGATTGCAAGCGCATCATTTCGCCTCCCTCTCCGTCACGAAGTGGGGGAGAGGGCCGGGGGTGAGGGCGCGCGTTCATCTAACTTATGGATTTTTCTGGTGCGCAGATGCCGGATGGGAAATTGTTAGTTCAGGTGGCCCTGACTCGAGACATCGAAATAACGGGATTGAGAAGTCTTGATTCATTTTTATGCGAATAAAGATTTTCGCTGTGCTCGGTCTGTTCCTGTTGTGCGGTTGCATTTCGTCGCCCAAACGCGTTGAGATTGACGCTAAACCTCTCGCCCCGGACGATTGTGTCGCGATAGTTATTGAAATCGAAGATTCTACAACGGTATTTCGCGTCGTAGATTCTTCCGGAGACATTTCGGTCCCTTATGTTGGAAATCTGCATTTAGCAGGCATGACAGTGCAACAGGCGAAAGACAGAATTTACCATGAACTTGTTCCGAAGTATTACAGTTGGATGCAAGTATCCGTGAGAAGATGTCGTTGATGAGCATCTCGTCCGCACCATAACTTGCTGCTTTTAAATCTCCGCCTTCGTTATTAGTTCCCGCACGAAAATTCGTGAAATTCGTGTCAAAGCCTTTTCCCCACATCAAAATAATTCGTGGAAAATTCGCGCAATTCGTGTCAAAGGTCTCTCATGCCGATCTACGAATTTGCCTGTCCGAAATGCCGGAAGATTTACAGCTTTCT
>DATNEA010000021.1:0-76666 GCA_035606845.1 Candidatus Angelobacter sp.
CAAAGACATCAATCTGCGCATCAAGGCGGATGCGCTTGGGTTGCAGGCGGAGGATTACGAAACCGACCGCGTGTTCATCAAGGATCTTTACACGGGAATGCTGGAATTGACGATGCCGTCCCAGCGAATCGCCTCGTTCCGCGCCAACAGCGAATTGGAAATAAACGGCGGCAAAAAATATTTCCCGAACGAATATTGCGCGCTCATCGACGAAACGAACCCGAAAAAAGCCGCGCTGGCCAAGGTGGATGCTTCTGGCGAAAAACTGGTGCCGATCATTGATTGTCGGGAGGGTGTTTGGGGCATTAAACCGCGCAATCGCGAGCAGCATTTCGCTCTGGATGCGCTGCTGGACGACCGCATCAAGCTCGTCACGCTGATGGGCAAGGCGGGCACGGGAAAAACATTGCTCGCCATGGCCGCCGGGCTGAAGCGGACGGTGCATGACCGTGAGTTTCGCCGGCTGGTCGTGGCGCGGCCGACGATTTCCATGGGCAAGGAACTCGGCTTTCTGCCCGGTTCGCTCGAGGAAAAACTCGCACCGTGGATGCAGCCCATTCATGACGCGCTGGAAATGCTCAGCGATCTCAACATGGGCCAGGAACATCGCCGCAGTGGCGACCTGATGCGCTCGGGCAGCATCGTGGTGGAGGCGTTGAGCTACATCCGCGGCCGGAGCATTGCCAATCAGTTCATGATCATCGATGAGGCGCAGAACCTCACGCCGCTCGAGGTGAAGACGATCATCACGCGCGTCGGCCACGGCACGAAAATCATCTTCACGGGCGATCCGTATCAGATTGACAACCCGTACGTGGATTCCTCCTCGAATGGGTTCAATTACATCGTGAGCCGGTTCCGCACCGAAGCGGTGGCGGCGCACATTGAGTTGCAGAAGGGTGAGCGATCGGAGTTGGCGGAGTTGGCGGCGAATATTCTTTGAACGTGAAACCTGAAACGTGATTCGAGAAACGTGAATTTTGGCTGGAGCGTTTTGCCATGTTCACGTTTTACGTTTTACGCCATCGATGCGCGAATCGACCGCGCAGGTTACGTTTAGAAGCTTGGCAGGCTTGCGCGATTTCCCTACTCTTATCGCGTGACAGTCTTCTTGCGATTCGTTGGGCTTTTGAATGCCGCCGTTTGGCTGGGGACTGCCATTCTCTTCACGTTCGGAATTGAACCGGCCTGCTATTCCGCGGAAATGCGCGCGACTCTGGGAGCGACGACCGAGTCTTATTTCTCCGGCGCGATCGCCAGTGTATTGATGACGCGTTACTATGAAATCATGCTCGCGTGCGGCGTGGTGGCGTTGCTCCATTTCGCGGCGGAATGGCTATACATGGGCCGGCCTCGGCGGAAGTTCGCGCTGGGACTCATCATCGGCCTGTTTGCTCTGACGCTTTTGGGCAGGAATGCCATTCAGCCCGCGCTTACCCGGTCGAACCGGAGGCATTATGCCGCGGCGCAACCCGCAGACCGTCAATCGGCTGCGAAGTCGTTCCATATTCTCAAGGTGTTTGGACGAATCGTGAACGTGTTGATCATCGGTGGTTTGGTGGTGTACGTGTGGCGCGCGGGCAGATCATCGGACACATTACGGTTTGTCAGTCCCGTACAATTCCGAAGTTGACAAAAATCCTTAAACATCAAAGATTATGGGTAATTAGACGCTCTTGGGCGTCAGCGGGAAAACAGTATGATCTCAAATGACCGACCATCACCTTACGGGCACCATCACCACAATCCACGTTCCTTCGGACAGCCAAGACCACCCGTCAATGAGGACACTCTAAAGACGGACAAGGTCCAAATTGAACGCAAGACTTTTGTGTTCACGCTGAAGGAAAATGTTCGCGGCCGTTTCTTGCGCATCACCGAAGATGTCGGTGGGCGTCGCGATACCATCATCATTCCGGCGCCGGGGCTGGAAGATTTCAAGAAACTGCTGGATGACATGGTGAAGACGGCTGCGGAAACGCCGCCAGCCAAGGCCGATTAAAAGGCCAAAGGCTTTCCCCTACTTTTCGGGCCTCAGGGCTCTCGCTCCCGTCAACTCGTTTTGCGCGGCGGCTTTTTTGGTTTCACTCGCGGGGCATCGCCCCAAAGGGTTTCCAAATCGTACCGCTCGCGCACATCTTTGCGCATGACGTGGACGATCACGTCGAAGAAATCGAGGACCACCCAGGCGGTGTGGAGCGTGCCATCCACAGCGCGTGGACGGAGATCGTGTTCCTGGCGCAGCGTGTCCGTGATTTCCTCCACAATTGCGCGCAGGTGCGGTTCGCTGGTGCCGGAAGCGATGACAAAATAATCCGTTACGGACGACAATTCCCGCACATCGAGAACCACAATGTCTTCCGCCTTTCGATTATCCGCATACTCGCGGCAAAGCAACGCCAGTTTCTTTGAATCCATATTTCCTACGCGCAATTAACCACAGAAGGGCGCAGATGAACATTGAATAATTTCGGGCGAAAATGACATGGCTGATGACGAATGGCGAATGGAACGAGGTGTTCACCTAGCCATTCGTCATTAAAGATAAAGCCTCATCCCGCGAATCGCCTCCGCGACGGTCGCCATTACCAAATAGTCAATAGGCCGGCCGGATTTGACGCGCGCTCGGATTTGCGAGGAGGAGACGCCCAAGGGAAAGCCTTTCAGCGTCCGGCCATGAAAAGGTTTCGGGAACGATGCCGCTGATTGGCCGGGACGCGGCACGACGATGAATTCCGCGAGACGCGCCAGTTCGTCCGCTTCGCGCCAGGATGGGAGTTTGGCAACGTGGTCGGCGCCGATGAGATAAAAAAGTTGCGCCTGGCCAAATCGTTTCGCGTAATCGCGCACTGTGTCAACAGTGTAGGAGACGCCGCCGCGGTGAAGCTCCTGTTCGTCGATTTCGCACCAGGTTTTTCCGGCGAGCGCGAGCCGCAGCAGGCGCAGTCGATCGGCAGCGGAGGCCAGTTTTTGGTCGGGCTTGAACGGCGATTGCGCGGCGGGAATAAAGAAGAGCCGGTCCAAGCCCAACTCCTCGCGCGCGGCTTGCGCCACGAGCAAGTGGCCGAGGTGAACCGGGTCAAAGGAGCCGCCGTATAAGCCGATTTTCATTTTATGTTGTGTAAATGACTGTTGGCGATCCTCTAACGCACGTTAAATACTTTCATGGCCGCAAAAGAACGCAAAGAGCGCAGAGAAATACGTTGTTCTTTGCGTCTTGTGCGTTCTTTTGCGGCCATCGTCTTTCGTGATTTGCTCTAGCAACACCGTTTCACACCGTTAAACCGTTGCTCGGTGGCATGCACGTAAATTTGCGCGTCGTCCGGCTTTTGCGCATGGGCGCAGGCTTGGTGCCGCGCGCGGTCCAGTTCGGCCTCACCGGAAAGCTCCTTGACCAGTGCGAATCCGAGCGCCAGCAGCGCGATGGCGTTAAGCGGCTTGGCCTGGGCGAGCGCGTAATCCGGCAACCACACCGGCGGCGCCTCGCGCAGATCGGCGCTTTTCTTTCGCGCGATGAGCAAAACCCACTCGCGCACGCTCATCAGGAAAATGGCGCTCACCAAAATGAGAAACGTTCCAGCTACGGCGGCATCGAGCTGATTGTTGAACCGCAAGACGCGGTTGGCGCGCAACGCCTTTTCAGCGGTTTCGATGGCTTGAGCGTCTCCGGATGTTTTGGCGACGGTCACTGCTGATTCGAGTCCGACAGCTTGGCCGCGAAGCACCGCGGCCTGCGCCAAAAAGCCGATTTTAGGATTCGGATGCCAGATCTTTTGCACACCGGCGGTCGTCGTCACCACCAATAGCCACAGCAGCGGCACGAGCGCGACCAAAGCGAACGCTGGCCGTCCGGCTTTGGGCATTGGACTTTGGACATTGGACTCTGGTCCTGGCGCGAGTTGCATTTTGAGAATAACCGTTACCGCGAGGCACAGCGCAATCGCCGCCAGCATCTGATTGGCGATGCCGAACAGCGGCCAGAGCGAATTGATGCCGCCCAATGGATCGCGCACGCCTTGAATCAAAAAATATCCCCACGCGCCGACCATGAGCACGCTCGTGAACAAGTTCGCGCTGGATTTTTTTGTGTCACCCAGCGGTTTCCAGACATGCCCGAGAAAATCCTGCAAGAGGTAACGGCCCACGCGGGTGCCGGCATCGAGTGTCGTCAGGATGAAGAGCGCCTCGAACATGATGGCGAAGTGATACCAAAGCCCGAGGCCCGCGCCATTGGATACTTTGGAAAAAATGTTCGCCATGCCCACCGCGAGCGTCGGCGCGCCGCCCACGCGGCCAAACAAAGTTGTCTCGCCGATTTGATGCGCCATCGCCGTCATGTGGTCGATGGAAACGGGGAACCCCAGCGCCGCGACTTTGGCCGCGGTCGTGGCGGCGGCGCCTTTCATGTTCATGCTGAGGTAAACGCCCGGTTCCAAGGTGCACGCGGCGATCAGGGCCATAATGGCGACAGATGATTCCAGGCACATGGCGCCATAGCCAATCGGGCGGGCGTGCTGCTCGCGACCGATGATTTTCGGGGTCGTTCCGCTGGAAATAAGCGAGTGAAATCCGGAAATTGCGCCGCAGGCGATGGTGATGAAACAGAACGGAAAGAGCCTGCCGGCGAACACCGGCCCTTCACCGGAAGAGGCGAACTTCGTGAGCGCGTGCATCTGAAGCTCTGGCAGCAGCAGAAAGATGCCCAGCGCGAGCAGCGTGATCGTGCCTAGCTTCATGAACGTGCTGAGGTAATCGCGCGGCGCGAGCAGCAGCCAGATCGGCAGCACGCTGGCGGCCAACCCGTAAATAATGAGCGCCCACGCAATGGTTTCGGATTTGAAGGTAAACCGTTGCGCCCATTCGGCGTGGCTGTGGACCAATTGGCCGCCCCACACCGCCAGCAGCAGCAGCACAATGCCGATGGCCGAGGCTTCCATAATTTTGCCGACGCGCCAGAAGCGCATGTAGCCGCCCATGAACATGGCAATCGGAATCGTGGCGCCCACCGTGAAAACGCCCCAGGGGCTTTCCGCCAGCGCGTTCACCACCACCAGCGCCAGCACGGCGAGCAGGATGACGATGATGGAAAGGATGGCCACCAGCGCGATGTATCCTGCTGGCGTGTTCAATTCGTCCTTCACCATCTGCCCGAGCGATTTTCCATTGCGCCGCATCGACGCGAACAGGATCACAAAATCCTGCACCGCACCACCGAGCACCACGCCGATCAAAATCCACAGCGTGCCAGGCAGATAACCGAATTGCGCCGCGAGCACCGGGCCGACCAGCGGGCCGGGACCCGAAATCGCGGCGAAATGATGGCCGAAGACGATCCATTTATTCGTTTTGCAAAAATCCTTCCCGTCATCGTGGACTTCGCAGGGCGTCGCACGGCGGTCATCGAGCATAAGCACGCGCGTAGCGATCCATTTTGAATAAAACCGGTAGCCAATGGCGTAAGTGCAAATGGCGGCGATGAGGATGTATGCGGAATTGAGCTGTTCGCCGCGATGAAAACACAGCGTGGCATAAGCCCATCCGCCCGCGAGCGCGAGCAGGAACCAAAATATCCGGGCGACGAAGCTTTTCATTTCAGTGGTTGCGATTGGATGCTAGCTGGAACGCTTGGCCCGTGGCGAACCCAGATCTTTCTGGGCCATGCAAAGCTCCTCGCGCTTTTTCCATCCGTGGCTGCTCCAAAATCGTTCGCCATCGGCGTTATGATTGTAAACGAAGATATTGCACTTCAGGATGCGCGCGCGCTTGAGCGCGGCGAGGCAACGCGCGACCAGCTTCGTTCCAATGCCCTTCCGCCGATGCGCGGGGGCGATGGCCAAATGATATAAACAACCGCGGCGGCCGTCGTGTCCGCAAAGAACGGCGCCGACCAATTCCCTGCCCTCGCGCGCCACGAAGCTCATGCGCGGGTTGCGCTTGAGATAAAGGGCGATGGCGTTGCGCGCGTCCGACTCGTTCAAGCCCACGCCTTCGGTGTTTTGCCAGAGGCGCAGGGCCTCGTCATAATCCGCGAGAGTCATCGGTTTGATTACGCAGCGCATTGGCGGTGTTGCGCATCATCCTAAGAGGCAAGCGGCAGGAATCAATTCTTTCCGTTTGGCAAAGGAGCCAAATCGGGTAATCTCAAGCCGTGGACGAACCCATCCAGCTTCCGATAGATGGCGTGCTCGATTTGCACACGTTCAAACCGGCAGAGGTCAAGGACCTGGTGCTGGACTACCTGGCGGAATGCCAGGAGCGCGGGATTTTTCAGGTGCGCATCATTCACGGCAAAGGCATCGGGAATTTGCGGCGCACGGTACATGCGATTTTGGAGAAACATCCGGACGTAACATCGTTCGCGCTGGACCACCCGCAATTCGGCGGCTGGGGCGCGACGATTGTTTACCTGCGCAAACCGGCGGCGTGAAGTATCTAAATCGCCTCGTTACCTCGGCGGCTACGATCAGAGTCGTTTGATAAACCGCTGCTCATCCCCTGGGCGCGGAAAAATCAATTGCTTCTTGCCGCCTGGCAGAGAAGCCAGCGCTACCGGCGTGTTTGGAAATAAGGCAAGCAATTGATCATCCGTGAGGGCTTCGACTTGCGTTGCCGGCGCCGGTTTCGGGGCCCTGCTGGCGATTTGCGCGGGCGTGGACCTTGGCGCATGGTGTCTTACGCACAGCAAGATTGCCGCGAGAACGATTGCGGCGAAGGTCATGCCCTGCCTGGCGCTGCGCGAATGGCGGCGATGCCGCAAGATCCTCGCTCCGGCCAGCAATGTCTCTTCGCGCCGCGAATCTTCTTCCAACAAATCACCGATTAAATTTTGCTTCTCAGGTTTCATGGGGCAACTTTCGCTTGATTAAGGAACGCAATTTCTCCCGCGCGCGTTCGAGCCGGCTAGAAATTGCTTTGGGAGTGGTATGGAGTTGCCCGGCAATTTCCTTGTGGCTTCGGCGTTCAAAATAAAAAATCTCAATAAGCGCGCGGTCTTCCGGCTCAATGGCCCGCAAAGCGGCATCGAGAATTTCCTCCAGGACGGAATCCGGTTCGGCGGCGGGAAATTCTTCGGATAGCGAATCCACGCTGATGAAAGCCAAATCGCGCTGGTGCTTCCGCCACTTTCTGGCGAGTTGCTGGCGGGCGACTCGCGCCAGCCAATTCCAAAGATGCTCCTCGCTTTCGGCGCGGCGAAGTTTTTTTGCGGCGGCCAAAAAAGCCGCCTGGACCACATCCTGCGCGAGGAACTCATCTCCACGGCTGAGCACCAGCGCGAAACGAAACAGCCGCGGATGGTAGGTTTCGTAAAGCGTGCGAAAAGCTGTTTCATCGCCGCGCCCAACATCAGCCGCGAGCCGGCGCGCTTCTTCATCCGGCGCGGGCACAACGGTCTGTCCAGTGGAAGTTTCCACAATTGGATGCGCTATTTGCTCCCGCACGAGCAGTGGTATGGCGGTGGTTGAAATCGTCATCCGGACTACCTCGATTCGTTTTGCGATCCTCCGGCTTTCTCGCCGAACCCCAATTTCGCCCTGCCCTCTTTGTCGCGCGCCTGGTCGACTTTCTGCCGGAGCGCAGCCAGCGTTTGTTCCATGAAATCGATTTGGTTCGGGGTGCCGCTGACCACCAGCAATTGGGCGTCGTTGTGGAACTGGATTTTGCCGCCGGCGTCGCCCGCGAGTCCCCAGACGTCGCTGATGGTCTGAATCACCTGTTCCATGGACATTCCGCCGTTTTTCTGATCACCGATGAGATCGCCAACGAAATACACTTTCCGCACTTCCTGCACTTCCTGCACTGGACTGCGCTGGACGAGCACGTGCAGCACGGCAAGTTGGCGGTCGCCGTTTACTTTCAGCTCCCAACGCAAGGGCGTTTGGTCGTTTTGAAACATCAAGTTCATCGCGTTGAAGATTTCACTGGCGGTGACGTCTTTCAGCCGGAGATTGATGGTCAGTTGGTTCCAATCCTTGTCCCGTTGCGGCAAACCATTGAACTGATTGATAACCATGCCGTTATCGGCCGGCGGCGCGGGCATCAGTATGTCGAATTGTTCCTTGAATTCCTGACGCAGCAATCGGGCGATTTCCGACAACGGCAAGTCCGGAAACGAAGCGTTCGTTAAAATGATTTTCGGATCGACCCAGGCGTCGTCTTTCCAACTCGGCAGGGGTGGGGGAGGAAGCGGTTGGCCGGTCGTGCGATCAAACGTTTGCATGGTGGGTGCGCCGGCCCCCCCCGGAGGAGTCGGAGGATTGGATCCAAGCAGAGGCCCACCCGGCATTTGGCCGAACGAGCACGCCACTGAAAAGACAAGGAAGAGAAGCATTCCCGCCGGAATGTGAAGTTTGGATTTCATGGTCGTCATGGGTGTCAGTTTCCTATTCACCCTGCATTAGCCTAAACCAGCCCAAATGCCTCGGAATATTAACAGAAGAAAACGAAGATGGGAATTTCAGATTGAAATTGGAAATGATGCGGAGACCGATTTGGAACAGGGAAGCGGCCTTTTTACGCGAATGAACACGAATTTTTTAACCGCCGATGAACGCTGATGGACGCAGATGCGGGCGCAGAAACTCTTAACACAAGGGAACAAAGAATTGAAGGGGAGAAACAGAGAGAACGAGATATTGAGAACTCCTCCATTTCGTTCGCTTCCGTGATGTTTCGTGCAGTTCGACGGTGAGCCGTTGGGACATACCGACACGCGGAATCAATTCCGCGCTCCGGGTCGTGGTCATCTTTGCGGCGCGCGCGGAGCGACGCGCCCTGCCGTCACACATTATTTTTCCGGCACTTCGATGACGTCCCCATCGCGAAGCCAGAGGTCGGCTTGGTCGGGATTGGTGCAGTCGATGGTCCATTCGATGGTTTTTTTGGTGGCGGGATCGATGCGGGTGACTTTCACGCGCGAGAGGTCGGAGGAGACGCGGATGAGTTTGGATTGATCCAGCACGGAGCGGAGCATGAAGGAGGCGGGAATGAATTTGGAATTGTATCTGAAATTGGAGATGCCGTACGGTCCGGGTCCCACGATTTGGGGCGCCAGGGTCAATGTCTTGCTGACGTCCTTGATTTTAATGGTGACCTGGCGGCTGACGCATTTGAGCAATGCGTTGCGGTCCTCATCGGAAAGCCCGTGCCACTGATCATCAACGGGATGATCTATTTCAGGAATTTCGACGACGTCGCCCCATTGCAGCCAGACATCCCGCGAGCAATCGCCGGTTTTGAGAATGTCGTCCACATCCGTGTGCATGGCCGCTTCTTTTGGCGAGTTGGCGGTGCGCCGGTAGACGGTGATTTTTTTAAAATTGGGGAAGCGAAAGCTCGTTTGGAAATCGGGCGGCGGGTTGCCAATGGTTTTCCATTCGCCTGAGGTTTGGCGCGTGAGGAAGCCGTAGCTGTAGGCAATGGCTTCGAGCAGGCTCAGTTGGTTCCAGTCGCGCGAACCTTTTGTGAAAGTTGCGCCGATCGTGGAGGCGCGTTGGATTTGGATGCGGTCGCGTTTGGGGAGGTTGGCGAGGCCGCCGGCCTGAGTGAGCAGAGCCGCCATTTTCTTTTCCATATCAGGCTGACTTGTGTAACCCGCGATCCTGTTATCTCCGTCCCACATGCCATGAGCCACGAAGCCGCTCTCGCCCGATTTGGCCATATCGAGAGGCGTGAAGCCGGCGTTGTTTTGAATGTTGGGATTGGCTTTGTGAGCGAGCAAAACGGAGATGGCTTCCGGAAAAACTTGGTAGGTGGCGTAGTGGAGAGCGGTGTTGCCATTGGTGTCCTGCAAGTCCGGGTTGGCTCCCGATTCGAGGAGAAAGTCCAAATAATTCGTGTGCGACATGGTTTGCACCTGCATGAGGGGCGTCAGACCGAATGCGGAGCGCGCGTGGACATCCGCCTTGTGTTCGATGAGCCAGCGGCCGATTTCGGGATCGGTGGTTAGGAAGATCGGAGTGAGGCCGTCTCTAATCGTGACATTGGGATCAGCGCCTTTTTCCAGCAAGAGGGGAATCACGGGTTTGGATTCGGGCTTGTTCAGAGCAGTTACCAGGGGCGGCTCGCCATTGCCGAGGCGATTGGGATTGGCACCGTGCTCCAGGAGCATGCGGGCATCGTCAGTGTTCCCGCCCGCCAATGCCACAAAAAGTGGAGTTTGGGAATAGTCGGGTTGGCCGTCCGGATCGGCTCCCGCGTCGAGCAACATGGCCAGGATTTTGGTTTTGCCACGGGTAACATTGATGGGTTGGACGAGGGGAGAATGACGTCCGTTACCAAAATCGAGTCTTCCGGGGCGGTTCGGGTCGGCTTTATGAGCCAGGAGCACGCGCACTGCGTCTTGGCGGACTGAGTTTACGGCGAGAAATAAAGGCGTGGCGCCTTGATTGTTGGTGGCGTCCACGCTGGCGCCGGAATCGATCAGGAGCGAGATCATATCGGCTTTGCCAGCATCCGCGGCCAAGTGCAGCGGAGTCTCGCCGCCGTTGTCTTTGGCTTCGATGGGCGCGTGGGCAGCGAGCAGCATTTTGGCCGCGGCGACTTCACCCGCGCGGGCGGCCAGGTGCAGCGGAGTGCTGCCGTAATTATTGGTGACGCTCACGTCCGCCCCGTGGTTGAGCAGAAGCTGGATCAAATTAGTCGCGCCGTTTTGGGCTGCATCATGCAAGGGCGCCGTGGAACCCTGGCCATTGACATCGGCGTTATGCGTCAAAAGCACTTCGGCCACTGCCGTGTAATTCTTGGAAACCACCTGTTCCAACGGATTGACACGATTGATGTCCGCGCCGCGCGAGATGAGGAGTTCCACCATGGCTTTGTGGCCATTGATGGCGGCTTTGTACAGCGGCGTTTCGCCGACCCTCGCGTCAAAACGGACCGTTCCGGCTCGGTTCACGTCCGCGCCGTGATCGAGGAGGTATTTGGCCACGGACAACTGGCCCTTGGAAGCGGCATCCTGAAGCGGCGTTGTGCCATCCGGACCGGGTGCGTTGATTAGATCCGGGCTTTGCTGAATCATCACCTGGATGCGGCGGATTTCTTGTTGTTCTTCGTCGGTGATGGGGGTGACGGACGTGCCTTCCGCAGCGGACGACGTTTGGGCGACTTGAAGCTGGGACTGGGCGTTGGTACCGGCATGCGTTTGTTGGAGGTCGGCGCTTAGCGTATTCACCGAGGCAGTATCCGCATCCAACTTGGCTTCCAGTCCGGTGAGAATGCCATCGATGCGATCCTTTACCTTTTTGTCCAAATCGTTCACCAACTCTTCGGCATTTCTATACTTCGGGTGGTCGGGAGAATAATCCAACTTCAATTTAAGCAATTGTTGTTCGGCGGTATCCAATTTCGACATCAGATCGTCGAGTTGGGCATCGTTGATGACTGCAGGCAACACTTGCCGCAGGGCATCGGGGTGCAGGCTCTTTAGTGTTTTCAACAGCGCTTGCTCGTTGGCCACTTGCGCTTGTCTCGCGGCGAGAAGATCCTGCAATTCGGTGATCTTCATTGCGCTGGGGATTTCGGCAGACGAGGCGCCGAGGCCGGCGAGGTTCTGCCGGCTCAAGGTGACCAGCGTTTGTTGATCACCAAAATCGTGAATGATGCGCTGGTATTGGGCGACGGCTTCGTTGGTTTTGCCGAGCTTGCGATACACTTCGCCGAGGCGGAAAATGGCGGTGGCGGCGGTCTGGCGATCTTTGTCGAACGCGCCGGCGAGGGATTGGTAATCGGCGATGGCGGCGTCGAGATTGCGATTGGCCTCCTCCTCGAAGAGGCCTTGCTGCAACAGGCCGGTGAGATCGTTGGTTTGCGCGTGCGCGAATGGGGCGAACGCCATCAAGGCGGCCAAAAGCCACAATTTCAATTTCATACGTTCCTCCGAAATCCGGGGTGAACTTTAGCTTTCAAGGGAGATTGAGTTGTCATGGTTTTGCAAAATGTGAAACCACGAATGGACACGAATGAACACGAATCGATTCGAATTCTTCCGCTGCATTGGTATTCATTCGTGTTGATTCGTGGTTCATGGGTTTTCTTCCAAGCGATAGCCGACGCCGTGGACGGTTTTGAGCCACTTGGGTGAATCGGGGTCGCGCTCGATTTTGCCGCGCAGGCTGGCGATGTGGTTGTCCACGGTGCGCGTGGTCGGGAAGGCAGCGTAGCCCCAGACGACATCCAAGAACCGCTCGCGCGTGACGGGTTCGCCGGGTGTTTCGGCCATCAACCGCATCATGGCGAATTCCTTGGCGGTGAGATGAATGGCTTTTTTGCCGCGCGTGGCGGTTTGGCGGGCGAGATCGATTTCCACGTCGCCCAGTTTCAATTTCGTGGGCGATTTGGTTTGTTTTTGAAAGCGCCGGAGCAGCGCGCGCACGCGGGCGAGCAATTCCTCGGTGCTGAAGGGTTTGACAAGATAATCATCGGCGCCGGCGTCGAGGCCGGTGACGCGATCTTCCACCTGGCCTTTGGCGGTGAGCATGAGGATGGGCACGGGATTGGCGAGGCGGCGCAAGGCGGCGCAGACTTCGTAGCCATCCAGTTTGGGCATCATGACGTCGAGCAGGATGAGGTCGGGCTTGTCTTCGAGGGCGCGCTGGAGGCCGCTTTCGCCATCGGCGGCGGTGAGGGCGCGGTAGCCTTCGGCTTCGACGACGTCTTTGAGCGCCGTCCGCATGGGCGTTTCGTCTTCGATGATCAGGATGCGGGGCATAATTTTAACCACGGATGAACACAGATGGACACGGATGCGGATTTGAACAGAAGGCAACGAAGGAAACAAAGAATTGAACAGGAGGAAACGGAGGAAACAGAAATTTTTGGATGGTCTCTTCGTTAACTTCGTTTGCTTCTGTTAGAAATTTTTTGTTTTGAGAGTTCTCGGTTATCTCTGTTTTCTCCTGTGAGCTTCTTGAGGTTTGCGACCGACACGCGGAATGAATTCCGCGCTCCGATGGAATTTGAACCGGAGGGAGCAGAGGAAGCGGAGATTTAAGGATCGATTTCATTTTGTCTCGGCTTCGTCGGCTTGCTCCGTTGAATTTTCGGGCAGTTCGATGGTGAAGCGGCTGCCCTGGGCGACGTTGCTGCGCACGGTGACGTGGCCACCGTGCGCCTCAACGATGTGCTTCACTATGCTGAGCCCAATCCCCACCCCTTGCGTCTCCCGGCGCAGCTCGGAGCCGAGCCGGTAAAAGCGCTCAAAAATTTTCTCATGCTCCCGCGGCGGGATGCCGGGGCCATGGTCTTCGACGTAGAGTTGGACGGTATCAGCGGCGGAATTATTCTGCTTCAGTTGACTCGAAAGGTCTGAAGGCGTGAGCGGGGCGCCCACGGCAGGTTGGGCGCGGGCCAGGCCGACGGTTACTGTCTGCCCTCTCGGCGAATGTTTGATGGCGTTGTCGATCAGGTTGACGAGGGCTTGTTGGATGGCGCGGCCATCTATTTCCAGTTCCGGGTTTTGAGTTTCCAGTTTCGAGTCAAGTTCCAGGCGGACGCCTTTTTCTTCGGCGTAGGGTTCCATTAGTTTCACGGTTTCGCGGGTCAGGCCCAGCAAGTCGGTGGGTTCAAATTCGTATTGTTTGCGGCCTTGTTCGATGCGCGAGAAATCGAGAACGTTTTCGATAAGCGAGGACAGGCGGCGGCATTCCTGCACGATGAAGCGGAAATATTCGCCTTGTTTTTGCGGCTGATCGATTTTGCCGCGTTCGAGGCTTTCGGCCATGAGGCGGACGGAGGCGATGGGCGCGCGGAGCTCGTGCGAGACGCTGGAGACGAAATTGGATTTGAGTTCGGCGAGCCGTTCCTGCCGGCGGAAGGTCCGGGCGGCGGCGAACAGCCCGATCAAGGCGGCGACGGTCGAGGCGATGACGACCAGGCCGAACCAGACGGCGCGGGAATGTTGGCTGGCGAAAAGCTCGGCGGGGTTGGTGAGATAAACGCTGACGCGCAATTGTTCCGCGCCGTTTTCGACATGAGCGGCGGAGGCGAGGAGATTGGTGGAGGGCCCGCCATATGCTTTTGCCCAATGCTGGCCGGCGCCTTTTGCGTCGCCGGGGACGTAGACATCGTGCCAATAGTTGAATGACGGTGCGCCGGTCGTGACGCGTCTTCCGCCGGCATCGACCGCCACGCCGAAATAGGATGGGACGTGCTCCGATTGGAGTGTGATGAGGCGGCCCCACTCTGTTCCCGGGCGGCAGATGAACCAATTCGTTCCGCTTGGCGTGCGTGTGGCGATCCAGTTTTCGTCGAACATGGCATTGTGAAGGGTGCCGTTGGGCGAGAGAACCTTTTCCGGCGTCGGCAAGACAAACCAAACCACCGCCGGTCGTGCCGATGTGTTTTCGATTCGATTGGTGCCGGCGGGAAGGAACGAAAAATTGTCGCGAAGCTGGTCATGCGCGGCGGCGAAAACTTCGCGTGCGCGCTCATGTTGCGCCCACAAGGCCTGCCAGGAGCGCACGGTTTCGAACTCGTTGGTCTGGAGGGTCGTCACCTGCCGCAGCAAAAACGGGGAGAGCAGCGTGGGATGAAAAACGATGTTGGAGCAGAAGGATTCGACGGGAAACGATTTGAGTTCGAGCAGTTTGAATTCCGCGAGCGGTTGGAGCGGCAGGCCGCTTTCGCCGATAGCGTCCGCGTAATTTGTCGCAACCGTTTCAAAAGCCTTCGTGGCGTCTGAGTTTTTATGTTCCTGGAGCAAAAGCGCGCCGAGTTGATATTGCGCGGCGGCGGCGATTCGTTTGGGCGGATGGGAATCGAGGAGGTTTTGGCAGGCTTGGATGGCGTTAGTCGTGCCGGCGGTTTGCGCGGTGGCCCACAGTTTCGATTGCTCCGATGAAAGTTCGGCGAGCGGCAGCGGCGCAGGGACCGGCTCGGGCTGGCAAGGCGGCGGAGAAACCAACGCGCCCGAGTCGTCGAGCCGAAAAGTCACCTCGTTCGAAGAATAGGTTTTCGATGACAGGGGAGGTCAATTGGGTCCAGAGCGAGGGGGCGAGCTGGTCGGCGATGGCTTGAGCGCGTTGGCGGGCGTCGTGTTCGGCGAGGATTTTGTCCTGGCGCAACGAAGTCCAGCCGATGACCGCCAGGATGACGACGGGCAGCAGGATAAGAACGACCTGCCACACAAAGGCCGACTTGCGCTGGACGCGTTCGCCTGACATTTGCTTCTTTATGCCGCCGAATCTACGCCGGGAGCAAGCCGCAGTTGTCATGGATTTGCAAAATCGGGCTGAAAAGAAGGGAACGAAGAAGGAGCGGCCCAAATAACGTAGCTGCCGAGGTAACGAGGCGGATTGGCATCGTTTCCGCCTCCTCACCAGCCTTCGCTGAGCTACGGCTCGGCGGGCGTCGGCAGTTATGGGCGATGATCCATTGATTGTGATGCGATGGTGGCGACGAGGCTTCGGAACTGGCCGTTTTTGGGGTCGACTTTGACGGCGGTCTGGGCGATCAGCAGGGCGTCGGGCTTGCGGCCCTGATTCATGAGGAAGGCGGTGTAACGATAGACGGTTTCGGGGGAGTAAGGACAAAGGGCAAAGGCTTGCCTGAAGGCAAAATCAGCTTCGCGGGCCATGCGCTCTTTGTTCCCCAGGTATTGCGGCGGGACTTGGCCACCGGTTGGCGAGACTCCGACGCGCCAGGAGTAAATGCCGCCGATCGAGCTGCGCAGTTTGGAAAACATCATTTGCGCGTCGGTGCTCGCTAAAAAACGCCGGTCGCCTTTGAATCCACTGAGATTTTTTTTGCCATAGGTTTTTTCAGCGAAGGCGGCGACTTCCTGGACGGTGGTGTTGTCGTTCAGCCAATCGCCGATAATGGGCGCGAGATATTTGGTCCAATAATCATGATCGGCCTGGAGAACGTCTTCGGACAATTTTTCCGCCGGCTCGCGATTGATTTTCATGATCAAACCGTGCGGTTCCAGGTGGGGATACATCCAGTCGAGCGGGAAACTTTCCTCGATGTAAAAATCCCGGTTGGTGTTGTGATCGAAGATGACGCGGAGGAGCCGCGCGTTGATCTCCATGACGGCAAC
This sequence comes from Candidatus Angelobacter sp., assembly GCA_035606845.1. GTDB lineage: Bacteria > Verrucomicrobiota > Verrucomicrobiia > Limisphaerales > DASXHY01 > DASXHY01. The sequence goes on from DATNEA010000021.1 coordinate 16,034, forward strand.
CTGCCCGCGGACTTGCAGGTGACCATCTTTGTCGAGGTAAATGTTTTCGCCGGGTTTGAGTTGGCGGCGGGTTTGCCGCCTTGCCGCGTCGTCGAGATAATCCTGAAAGCAATGTTGTGCATCTTCGGACGTGGGAATGTAAAGTCTGTCGCCGTAGATCGAGCGGACGTAATCGAGGTAGGTGGGGTCGGCGAGCGCGTTTTGGGTGAGCGTAAAGAAGGGATCGCCGTTGACCTGGGATTTTTCCATCGCGGTCACGACGAAGCGCCCCGGGTCAGTGCCGCCAAAATAAATGCTGCCGGGCGGGATGGATTGGATGATGTCATTGCCGAAGGCGGCGGAATATTTTTCATCGGCGTGGCCGAAGTAGTAGAACGCGCCCCAGAGTTCCAGCACGGCAGCCCAGCGCGAGCCGTTCCGGCGCCCCTCGGCTTCCCACGCCGAACTGTTGACGTTTTTCCGCAGATTCTCGAAATCATTGCTGACGGCGAGCCAGTCGCCCTTTTGGGCCGCGGCAAAGTAAGCTGCGAACTCGGGGAGTTGCTGGTTGGTGGCGGAGTTGGCTTGCAACACCTTTTCAGCGACGAAATTTTTAAGCTGCGCAGCATTCGCCCGACTTTTAAGTGAAGAAAAGACTTGTGTTTCTTTTTTGGAACAGCCGGAAAGCAGGGTAAGGAATACGAGGAAGGCCAGAGCCAGCGAGTTGCGCGGTATTTTCATAGATGGATCGACTGATTTGTATCTCTTACTCGATAGACACCGGGCCGGCGAAATTTGTATAAAGCGGGCTTCTGGCCGCCATTAACGATTCAATTTAGAATTATTCTAAGTATTGACAGGGGGCGACTGGGCGCTTAGTTTCGCAGTGGAATGACCCGGGTCGAGCATAAAAAATTGGATGAGCATTTGAGCCGGCAGCTCTCGACGAGCGGCTTTCGCTTCACGCCGCAGCGGCGGCACGTCTATGACGTGCTGATGGAGGAGCGGGATCATCCGACGGCGGAGGAAGTTTTTATTCGCGCCAAGCGAGGGATGCCGGAGATTTCGATGGCGACGGTTTATAATTGCCTGGATGCGCTGGTGCGTTCGGGAGTGGCGCGGCAGGTGACGGTGGACCGCGGGGCGACGCGGTTTTGCCCGAATATGCGCGAGCATTGCCACTTTTATTGCGACACGTGCGCAAAAGTGTTCGATATTGATTTGTCCCGCGAGGGGCCGGACGGCATCACTTTGCCGAAAGGTTTTAAGGCGGCACGATTCGAGATCGCGATTCACGGAGTTTGCGCAAAGTGTGGGGGGAAAGTTAAATGAGTGACTGGTTAAACGGGTTAAATCAGTAAACCCATTGAACCATTTAACTTTTCTAACGATTTAACAGCTTTAACGGATTTAACGAACAGAATGAGCACGGCAACTGAGACAATTGAGGGTTTGGTCCAAAAGGAATACAAGTACGGCTTTGTGACGGATGTCGAAACGGAATCCGCGCCGCCGGGATTGAACGAGGACATCATTCGGCTGATCTCGGCGAAGAAGAAGGAGCCGGAATGGCTGCTGGAATGGCGTCTGAAGGCGTTTCGCCATTGGCTAACCATGAAGGAGCCGACGTGGCAGTTCGTGAAATATCCGCCGGTGAATTTTCAGGACATCACTTATTACTCGGCGCCGAAGCAGAATAAGGACGCGCCGAAGAGTTTGGATGAAGTGGATCCCAAGCTGCTCGAGACCTATGAGAAGCTCGGCATTCCGTTGCGCGAACGCGAGCGGCTGGCCGGCGTGGCGGTGGATGCGGTGTTTGATAGCGTTTCGGTGGGGACGACCTATCGCGATACGCTCGCGAAGCAGGGCATTATTTTTTGCTCGATGAGCGAGGCGGTGCAGGAGCATCCCGACCTGGTGCGCAAATATCTCGGACTGGTTGTGCCGTACACGGATAATTTTTACGCGGCGCTGAATTCCGCGGTGTTCACGGACGGTTCGTTTTGTTACATCCCCAAGGGCGTGCGTTGTCCGATGGAGCTTTCGACTTATTTCCGCATCAACGCGGCGAAGTCGGGGCAGTTCGAGCGCACGCTGATCATCGCGGATGAAGGCGCGTATGTGAGCTATTTGGAAGGCTGCACGGCGCCGATGCGGGATGAGAATCAATTGCACGCGGCGGTGGTGGAACTGGTGGCGCTGGACAACGCGCAGATCAAATATTCCACCGTGCAGAATTGGTATCCGGGCGATGAGCAAGGGCGCGGCGGCATTTACAATTTCGTGACCAAACGCGGATTGTGCAAAGGGCGCAAATCGAAAATCTGCTGGACGCAGGTGGAGACGGGTTCGGCCATCACGTGGAAATATCCGAGCTGCATTTTGCAGGGGGATGATTCCGTGGGTGAATTTTATTCCGTGGCGGTGGTGAATAATTTCCAGCAGGCGGACACGGGCACCAAGATGGTGCACATCGGCAAGAATTCGCGCAGCACGATTGTTTCGAAGGGCATCTCGGCGGGGCGCGGGCAGAACAGCTATCGCGGGCTGGTGAAAATCCAGAAGAGCGCCGCGAACGCGCGCAATTTTTCGCAGTGCGATTCGATGCTGATTGGCGACCGCTGCGGCGCGCACACGTTCCCGTACATCGAAGTGAAGAACACGACGGCATCAGTGGAGCACGAGGCGACAACTTCGAAGATTGGCGAGGACCAGATTTTCTATTGCAACCAGCGCGGGCTTTCGACGCAGGACGCCGTGAACATGATCGTGAACGGTTTCTGCAAGGAAGTGTTCAAGGAACTGCCGATGGAATTTGCGGTCGAGGCGCAGAAGCTTCTCGGAGTGAGTTTGGAAGGCAGCGTCGGCTAGACGCTAATTTCACGAATTAACACGAATTCAATTGTGAAAATTCTCGTCATTCGTGTCTCGACGATTCTGAGATGAGTAGAACAAAGAAAAACCAGCAAGTTTCCGAAGACCTGCAAATCATGGCCGCACTCCGTAAGGCGAGGAAGGATTTGAAAGCAGGCCGCACTAAATCGCATTCGGAAGTTGAAAAGATGTTCGCAGGATGGATTAAAAAATCCTTTTAATTTTATCTGCGAAAATCCGCGGTTAAATTTTTTTAGAAAATGAGCAAACCTATTCTTGAAATCAAAGACCTCCATGCGGGGGTTGAGGGCAAACAAATTTTGAAGGGCGTGAGCCTGACGATCAACCCGGGCGAGGTCCATGCGGTGATGGGGCCGAACGGCAGTGGCAAAAGCACGCTGGCGGCGGTGCTCGCGGGCCGCGATGGGTACGACGTCACCGGCGGCGAGGTGATTTATAATGGGCACGATCTGCTCGAGCTTGATCCTGAGGAGCGCGCGCGGGAGGGATTGTTTCTGGCCTTTCAATACCCGGTGGAAATTCCCGGCGTGAACAGCACCTATTTTTTGAAGGCGGCGCTGAACGAAGTGCGCAAGGCCAAGGGACAGCCGGAACTGGACGCGATGGATTTTCTGGCGCTGGTGAAGGACAAGATGAAGCTGCTGGAGTTGAAAGATGATTTGCTCAGGCGCTCGGTGAATGAAGGTTTTTCGGGCGGCGAAAAGAAGCGCGCGGAAATTTTCCAGATGGCCATTTTGGAGCCCAAGCTGGCGATTCTCGATGAAACGGATTCCGGCCTGGATATCGATGCGCTCAAGATTGTGTCGCATGGCGTCAACAAACTGAAGCGCGCGGACAATGCGCAGTTGGTGATTACGCATTATCAGCGATTGCTAAATTATATTGTGCCTGATTTTGTGCATGTGCTGGTGGACGGGCGCGTGGTGAAGTCCGGGGACAAGAGCCTGGCGCTGGAATTGGAAGCGAAGGGGTATGATTGGATTACGACGGGGCATGTGCATGCGGTGCCGGCGTAAGGCAATCGAGCTACCTGTTGCGAAAACTTGACAATAACGCAATCTTGGGACGCGCGCGCGCTTTTAATTGATTGTGGTGTTTGCAGCCTTTAACCTGGAGTCAGATGAAACTTACTCCGGAGAAATTCCTTATCGATCTGCAAGCGCATGCGGCTACTTTCGCCAAAGCGGTCGCTACGAATGAGGGAGAATGGATCATCAAGGGCTTCATAGACGTCTATGAGCGGATTACACAATTTCGCTGGATACCAAAATCGTATCGAAAGTTTTAGAGCTTTTATTATTCCCGATGTTTGTGGATTTCGCCAGCAAGCGCGGCCTGAAGTTGGAGCTCTGTCCTCAGCAGAATTTTTACCCTGATCTCTCATTTACTGGGAAGGACTCCACCCGTTTTGCCGTAGACATCAAGAGCACTTACCGTATAAACGAGCAAGAGGTAAACGGAATGACGCTTGGCGCGTTCACCGGCTATTTTCGCGAGCGCGACAGCAGCAAGAACACTCTCTATCCATACAGTATGTATACGGGTCATTTTGTTCTCGGCGTCATTTATACAAAATGTGACGGCGTTGCCGATGAGCGAAAGCAGTTCACCTTGAAAGATTTGGCTAAGATTCCTTCAGTCATCAAGGACTTCCAGTTCTTTGCTCAACCGAAGTACCGCATCGCTTCCTCGCGACCCGGCAGCGGAAACACGAAGAACATCGGTTCTACGACGAAAATCGCGAACCTCGTCGACGGTACGGGTCCATTTGCCGAACTTGGCGGGCAGGTTTATGACGACTATTGGATGTATTATCTTACACGTGACATGGCTGGAGCGCTGAGGGTGAAGCGACCGTACACGAATTTAAACGAATATCTCGATTTCAAAAAAAGGGGCATCGAAAAGTTGACTGCCCGTGAGAAGCAGATTGTCAAAGCTGCCGAACAAGAGAAGCCGGTCAAAGAGGAGGAACCAGATTGAACCTGCCTCCACTAGTGCCGCCGCTGAAGTGCCAGGGCATAAAGACAAAGCTGGCCGGCGAGATTCGGAAGCTTGCTCATACGCAAATGTTCGAGCGTTGGGTCGAGCCGTTCTGCGGTTCTTGCGTGGTTCCGTTCAATGTTCAGCCGGAAAAGGCTCTTCTTTGCGATTCGAACGTTCATATCATCAGACTATATCTGGATATTCAGAACCGCTGCTTAACTCCTTCAATCGCGAAAGGCTTCCTCACCGAACAAGGTGAAAAACTCCGCCAAGGCGGTGAGGATTACTATTATACAGTTCGGGAGCGGTTTAACGAAAAACCGTCGTCGCTCGATTTTCTGTTTCTCAACCGCTCCTGCTTTAATGGTGTGATGCGATTCAATCGCCAGGGTAAATTTAATGTGCCGTACTGCCATAAAAAGGACCGCTTTGCTCCGGCTTATATCACCAAGATAACTAATCAGGTCCGCCGCGCGGCTGAGGTCATCTCTGTTCACGATTGGACATTCAGGGTCGCGGATTTCCGGAATACGCTTTCGCAAGCGCAGCCGACGGATATCGTCTACGCCGACCCTCCTTATGCCGGCCGGCATGTGGATTATTTCAATTCCTGGTCAGGCTCTGACGAAGCAGAACTTGCGCGACTGCTAAAAACGCTGCCCTGTCCCTTTGTTCTTTCGATGTGGCACAGCAATCAGTTCCGCAAGAATTCTTTGATCGAGGATAATTGGATCGGCGATGGCTTCCATTTGCTGCTTCGGGAGCATTTTTACCACGTCGGCTCGGCTGAAGATTTGAGGCACCCGATGGTCGAAGCTCTGATCACGAATTTCTCGATTCAGCGAACCTCATTTGCGGCGACCGCTGATGCCGAGCAATTGGCATTTTTTGAACGTGGTTAACTTTCTGCCAAATGCGCGACGCCCACTATCCAGCTAAAGCTTGCGGGTGTAAAACGGCGCTTTTAGGCTTCGGCTGATGCGTCTGCTTGATCGTTATCTTTTGCGCGAGTTTCTGTTTTGGCTCGCGGTGTTTTTTGGCGCATTTCTGCTGGTCTGGATCGCGTTCGATCTCAGCTTCCAACTGCATCGCTGGCAGCAGTACCACATGCACGGCAAGGATGTGGTGGAGTACTACCTTTTCGCGATTCCTGAATTCGTTCCCATTGCGTTGCCGATTTCGCTACTGCTCGCGATGCTTTACTCGCTCACGAATCATACGCGTCATAATGAAGTGACGGCGATGCGCGCGGCGGGCATCAGCCTGTGGCGATTATGCCTGCCTTACATGGTTGCGGGATTTTTCCTCAGTGTGGGGTTGTGGGCATTCAATGAATTTTATGCGCCGCAGGCGGCGGAAAGGGCGGATGAAGTCATGCGGCGGCGAATTGAGCCGACGGTGGCCGAACAGCGTTACTTGGTGCAGCCGTTGAATTTCGTGAATTACGGCATCGGCGGAAGTGGCCGCGGATGGCGGGCTTCGGTTTACAATACCAAAACGTTCGAAATGACGCGTCCCGAGGTCGAATGGTACGCCATGAGCAATTCCGTTCCGGTGCTGTGGCTGCTGTCGGCGGATTCGGCGGTTTACACGAATCAGCAATGGGTTTTTCTCGGTCATGTGCAGGAGAAGCGCGAGCTGCCGCGCGAATATCCGGCGCTGATTGCCGTGACGAACCGAATGGTGATGCCCGGTTTTTCCGAAACGCCGCAGGAAATCCAAAGTGAGATCAATGTGAGCGAGTACCGGGGCATTAGTTCGCGGACTCGCCGCGCGGACATCCCGCTGGCGGATATTGTGAACTATCTGCGCTTCAATCCGCATCCGGACCGGAAAATGCGGGACTGGCTGTTCACGAAATTGCATGGGCGTTTCGCGGGGCCGTTTGCGTGTTTGGTGGTGGTGATTGTGGCGATCCCGTTTTCGGCGCGGCCGGGGCGCAGAAATATTTTCGTGGGTGTGGCGGCGAGCATTTTTCTTTTCTTTGCGTATTTTTTCCTGCAGCAGGTTGGATTGACGTTTGGCGAGACGGGCTTGATGCCGCCGTGGCTGGGGGCGTGGTTTCCCAATTTGTTTTTTGGACTTGGCGGATTGTTCCTGATGTCGCGGGTATGAATTGCCCGACTGTTCACGCCTTCCGCAAATAACGGACTTGTGACTCTCGCATATAATCAAAGACGGCGAGTCTGACCTCAGCCAGGTGCTGGAAGACGTGGCCATTGGCCTTTTGGAGCTTGGATCTTCTCTTCGTTCCGGCTGGACAAAGCTTGCCGGAAACGGGTTCACTGGAATATGGCAGCAGGTGAATCACATCATAAAAGTGAAAATATTTCCTGGACGCGCGGCAAAATCACTCCCGAAGAGCGGGCGCGCCAGAACCAGCATTCCGGATGCGTGGTGTGGCTGACCGGCCTGAGCGCCGCGGGCAAATCCACCATCGCCACCGAACTGGAGCGGGTTCTATTTTCGCAGGGCAAACATGCCTTTGTGCTCGATGGCGACAACATGCGCCACGGGCTTTGTTCGGATTTGGGTTTCTCGCCGGAAGACCGCAAGGAAAACATTCGGCGCATCGGCGAAGTCGCCAAGCTGTTTGCGGAAGCCGGGTTCGTCTGCATTACCGCATTCATCTCGCCATATCGCTCGGACCGCGACCTGGCGCGGCGGATTGCCCCGCAGGGAAAATTCGTGGAAGTCTATTTGAATGTGCCCGTGGAAATTTGCGCGCAGCGCGATCCGAAAGGGCTGTATGCCAAAGCGCGCGCGGGGGAAATTCAGAATTTCACCGGCATCTCCGCTCCCTACGAGCCTCCGCTGAAGGCGGAATTGGAATTGCGCACCGGCGAACTGAGCCTCGCGGACTGCATCGCGACGATTTTGGAGCGGTTGAAGAAATTGCCGTGTTGAGCAGATTCAAGTTGTAGCGGCGCCTCGGAAGAGCGCCGTCATTTTTTGCCGATCGTGAAATGATTCAGCCGGCGGTCTTCGGAGGCGCCGCTACGAAAGCATGCTGTAAAACGATGTTGATTGTGTCCGGATTTTTCGAGTTCCAAGTTCCAAAAACAGGGAAAATCGCGGACATGGAAATAGCGCGGCCATTTTCTGGCTTCGCGCAAAAACGGCTTTTAAGGGCCGTTCAAATCGTATTTAAAAGCGCCGGCAGACGGGACGGTCGTGTCTCGCGTTCGGCGCTAAAATTGTTTCCGGAACGGTCGCTGTTTTGTTCCGGTTCCTCGCCAGTTTCGCCGCACGCCTCGCCGGCTTCCACGGCGGCGGGCGACCGCGTGCGGGAGGATCGGCGTGGCGAAACTTTTTCTTCGGCGGCGGTAATGGCTTCCATGAAATTTTTTTCGCTCGGGACCAAGTGTTCATCGATGGCGCGGACAACTTCCTCGTAGGTGACTTTGGTCAATTGCTCGCGCCCCTGCATGGCTTTGATTTCGTCCACGACATCGCCAACGGCGGAAAGATCGCGCTTGGTTAAATGGACGTAGGCAAGAACTTGTTTGACAGCGCTATTTGGCGCGCCAGGCAGACCGCCGCGAATCACAGCCTCTATATCGCGCGGTGTGTTTTTCGCGGGCAGTTTCACGTAGCGCCGCACGCGGCGGCGGAACTGGCGATAGTTCCAGTCGACATGCTTGTTCGCTCTGGTCAGGCAAATCATAAACTGCGGCGTGGTGACGAGGGCTATCGGTATTCCCCGGTTGCAAAGCGTATGTATCCAGTCCGCCAACTCAGGGCGCGTGTAAATGCGGTTGCCCTGGTTAAAAATGAAATGGGCCTCATCCACGACGAGCATGAGCTTGGAGCGTTGCAGCACGTCCTCGATCCTGGCCTGTAGCTCCGTGGATTTGTAACCGGCTCCCACGATGCCCAGGGCTTTCCCGATTTCACGGAAGGCGGTGGTTTTGTTGTTGATGCCTTTGAGGGTGACGAAGCGGGCCTCGCCGAGGTGCAATGCGCACCAGGCTTTCACGGCTTCGGTTTTGCCGCGCCCCTCCAGGCCATCCAGCAAGACCATGCTGCGCGTCGCGCGTGCGTAATCCAGGGTTTCCCATACTTGCCGGGCAATCGCGGTCAGCACGAATTTTTCCTTGATGACTTTTTGCTCGCGCTGCTGGAACTCGACAAGCGCCGAAAGGATGTTTTTGAAGTAGGGCAATTGAGCGGGCCGAAAAGAATAGTCGTTCAATTCGCTGTAGCGGTCTTTGGCCATCTCCATCCCCATCTCATCGCCCGGCGTCCAATCTTCCTTTTTGTGAGACGGCGCAAGCATGAGTCGCGGATTGATGCACAGATCGATCAAAAATTCTTCGACGGATTTATCACCGACCGGCTCGCCGTAAACATCTAGCGCCTTTGGCCCGGAGCGCCTGGCTTGTTCAACGTCGGAAATACGTTCGGGAAAGGCTTCAATGAGTTCGGAAGCGAATTGCCGCAGGCCGCATTCCGGAAGGCTCTTACCCTGAATCCACCATATCAGGTTGCGCTTGTTCGCGTCCGGAATGAGCGCGGCACGCGCGGCGGCCGCAACGGCGCTGATGCCTCGCAGCGCGGCGTAATCGGGACTGCTCATATAGCGCTCCTGTGAGAGAGGGGCGTCATGCGCTGCTTTACGGGTGCTCATACGGTTTCTCCTTTCTCAGCTTCAGCGGCGAGTTCGCGCTGGCGCTCGCGCTCGGCTTCCAGTTTCGTTTCTATCGCGAGCCGGCTGTCATCATCGCCGTCGTTTACCAAAATGGATGGCACGCCGGCGCGACTGGCTTTGGCGCGTAGGTTGCGAGACTGAGCAGCCTCGGTTTTTTTCTTCTGCTTGATCTCACTGCGCTGCGAGTTCATGGCGGCGGCGGAATCGGCGAGGTGTTTGGAAATTTGAACCGTGCGTGCGTCGGGCTGATTATCTTCGTCAGTGGGTCGCCGGCGAATCGACTCAAGCAACTCTCGGCGCGGATTGCCATGTTGCTCAATCAGCCGGTTGTATTCGCCATTGACGGCGCGTTCATGCTCTCGGATTTTGGCGCGCTCGCGTCCCAAGACCCCGCTGCCTGGCGCAATCAAGCGCTCGCTAGCGGAGGGTTTCTGGCAGGCTTCGAGCGTGAACGGTTCGGAGAATTTCAGATTCATAAACGTGACGAGGGAGGCGTCCGCGCGATCCACGAGCGCCCACAAATCCTGTCCGATAAGTGACGGCAGTTTACCGCCGCGCACGCGGATGGTTTCTCCATAATGAGTAAAGCGCACGCCGCCAATTTCCACGTGCACGCGATAGCGGGCATTTGCCAGAATCCATTCGAGTTCCGGGCTGAACGAAATCGGCGGGTTGTTTTTGTTCTTCAAAAGCTCATGAGCTTCGTTAGGACAAAGTCCATTCAATGCGCCTTGCTGCGGTTTGCTGTTATAGTCAGCAAAAATCTCCCGTGTGCGTTTCGCAAACTCGGCAAAGGTGTAACGGTGTTCGGTGCCCGGCACCTTGCCGGACTCGATCTCACGTTTTTCTTTTTTGAAGATTTCCGGCGCGTCAATCATTTGCAGGCGTCCAGTGTAACCGGGATGACGTTCCTGGCGCTGCTGCACCAGGTCGAAGGCTTTTTCGAGTTCCGCCTTGCTGGTGGGATTCATCTTATCAAAATGGCGGATCGTGCATCCGTATTGTGCGAGGCCGGCGACGATGGTGCGTCCCTGGTCGTCTGATTTTCCATTGATGGCGAGCGCGTTTCCGAAGACAAAGCCATTTTCGACGCCGACTGAGGACGGAACGCCGTGAGTTTTAAAACCATCCAAAATGGCGGCGCAGGAAAGCTCGGCGGTGGGGCCTTTGTCGGAGGAAATCGCCCATCCGACAAATTTGCGACTGGCGCTATCCATCACGGCGACAATTTGAGGCACGAACAATTCCCAACTTCCGTCGCGAAGTTGCCGGGTGACTTCAATATTTGAAGTCATATCGTCCACAACCCATTCATGCATGGACGGGACGCTTTCCCAACTGCGCTGCACGCCGCCAATCATTCTGCGCACCGTGATTTTGCCGCGCATATGACGAGCGGTGAGGGCGTCCACTTTTTCACGCACCAGAAGTTCGTGAATTTTTCGCGGCGCTTCCATCGAGAACGGCCAGCGGTTGCGGATTTGCTCGCTAAGGTCCGGATATTTTTCACGCCAGGCTGCGTCCACACGTCCGCCATTGGCAAATGCGGCCGACGCGCGCAGGCATTCCAAGTCACGCTTAAGATCGTCGTTGATTTCAATGCGCTCGCCGTTATCAACACGGCGGCTCAAGACCGCGCGACAATCGCCTCCGCTGGCTTCAAAGTTTTGCAGACGGCGATTGAACGCTTTGAGCAAGGCGTCGCGAGATGGCGCGAGAAATGCGGCACTGTTGGCGAGCAGGCCCCGGACATGGCGCGCGGCCCGTTTGGCCGGGACGCCGGAAAGCTTCAATTGCTTGTAGGCGGCAAAGGCGAGTGCCCAGGTCGATTCTTGCTGATAGAGATTCGGGTTTTTGACGGTGGAAACAAATTCGTGGAGGCCGCAGAGTTCCGGGGCCAGGCGCGTCACGATTTGCGCCGGCGCTCTTTTCAGTTCCGGTTTTTCTGGAAGGTAAATTTCGATTCGTTCCCAATTGGCCGCGCCTCCGTCGCGATCCATCGTGCGCTTAATTAATTTGCGCAAATACCGGTCCGTGATGACTTCGGCGAATTCTTTCAAATAATCTTCGAGGCCGAGTTTTTCACGTTCGATGCGTGAGACGTGGATATTGTCTTGCAAGACCAGCGCTCGGCGCAAAGCGCGCTGTAGTTTGGTGGCGGCATCGATGCAACGCTGACTGATTTTATTGAGCGGCACGGATGGCTTCCATTGAGTCACGGGCCGCACGAATAATTCCGCAACACTGGCGTATTCGAGCGACGTCGCTCGGGCGGCCATAGCATCATTGACGGCTTTGGGCAGGTCCGAAACTTTCCACACGTTCGCAGGATTGCCACCAACAATCACCGTTCCAGCGGGCGCGCAACCCCGCAGCATCCGTTGCGCGTGCTGGCGGCTCTTGCCGAGAGCGCGCGCAATTTGGGATACAGTGAATTGTTGCGGGGCGTCACTCATTAGCGCTGAAACTTATAAATGTGCTTGTTGCACATATCCAAAAACCACGTATCTCCTTCCTCGCTCTGCGCCCATCGCTTCGCGTCGGCCTCGCCGCCGAACGTCGCCAGGCTCAACTCCGTTTTGTGCTGAATCACCGAACCGCCCGGACCCGGCTGCGTGTCGCCGCGAACGGAAAGCGAACCTGCCGAGGCCGCCGCAAATTGTCCCGAGTGCAGCGATTGAAAAAATCCAAGTCCATATTGGCGCACGCGGTCGGCGGGAATCACGAACTCGCCGCGATGCACCAGGCCGGCGACTTCATCCGGCGAACCGTCGCCCGTGAATCCGCCCTTGCGAAACACGGCCATGGCTTCGAGCGCCGCGAACGTGGTCGCCGCCGCAATCGGCGCAAGAATGGGGCCGACGTAAGGGATGTCTGCAACCGATGAGGCAGCTTTGACGGCCGCCAGGAAGATGTAGGGTTGCGCTTCCAGAAATGCCGCCGCCCGGCGGATCAGGGTTTCCGCGATGGTAACGGCCGTCATGGCGATTTCGCCGAGGATGTGCGTGCCGGTCCGCAACACGACCAACAGGCCGTGGTAAACCGTCTCGCCGAGGCGCAGCGCGCCGCGCGCGGCACCGCCGGCGGCCGTCGCACCCGTCTGCGCCGATTCACCCGCCACGTGCGCCGCGAGCATCATCGCCTCCTTGGTGATGAAATCCGCCACCAACTTTGAGAACGATTGAATCATCGCCTGCTCAATGCTCTGGCCAATGCCCACGAAAAATGTTTTAAGCGAACCACCCTTCTCAATGATCGTTTGGAGCGACGAGGCGATCCCGTCGCTCAGACCTTTGAATGGCGACACCATGAACGTGGCCAGGTCTTTCGAGGTGTCCGCGACCTGGTCGTAATAGCTCGTCCAGGCGGATTTTAAATTGTTGATAAAGCCTGCTTGATCCAGAAGTTTGCTCTGTTCCAGCAGCAACCCGTTCAACTGTTGCTGAAGCTCCCTGCGCTGCTCCAATTGTTGAATCTGCTCCTGCGTGTCGGACGGCTTGGCGGCAAGATTCTGCGCCAACTGGCCACTCACGTCGCTGATCTGGCTGGCGACGAGTCCGGACAACTGCTGGTTCTTTTGGTCCGGGGTGAGAAAAGGATTTTGCTCAATCTTCCGCTTCTGAAAATCGTAATCCTTCTGCGATGCCTGTTCCTTCAGTGCCGACAATCGACGTAATTCATCCTGCTCGGCCTTGTATCCCTGCAATCGCTTGATCTGCGCATCCCTGACGGCGTCCGTATATTGTTGCTCGCTCATGAACCCGGTTATTTTCAAAAGCGATAGCAGCGCGATGCGTTTGTCGTATTCTTCCTGGAAAATCTCCTCGCGAGTTTTGCCTTGCTTGGCGGCGCTATACTCCAGGTCTTTATCCAATCTTTCATTGGCCGCGCGGGTAAATTCCGTGCGGGCAATTACGCTCTCCTGGTTGATTTTATTAATCGCCTCCTCGCGTTTTACGGCTATCTTTTCGCCGATTTCGATGGATTCATTTGCCTTGCTTTGCGCAATGGCATCTTCCGCTTCAGAGATTTGTTTTGGCGTCATCAGCTTCCGCGATTCGGCCAAATTCAATTCGATCCCCCGGCGCTGCTCCTCATATTTTTTTTGGATCGCAAGTTTTTCCTGATCCAAATCTGTAAGCGACTGGGCGTGCACCTCCTTTTCCATATCTCGAAGCTTGATGATCGCTTCGACCTGCATCGGTGTTATCTTGCCTTGGACATCAAGGATGCCGGTAACATATTTTTGTATTTCGTCCGCGGTCGCTTTGAAGTTGGCGACTTCCTTTTGAGTGCGGACTTGGATTTCTGCCGTCGGATCGTTCGGACTGGTTTTCGGGGCCACTTGAGTTTCTAAAACCGTTTGAAACGTCGTCGGGCTTCGCGTTATGCCGCCGCGCGTCATATTGCGGGGATCAGACGAAGTCCGTTCGGCATACAAAGGAATTTCGCCCGAAAGGTATTTTTTTAGTTCGTCCGCTGTTGACTGTGCCAGCAAACCGGCCTGTTGCCGCTTCTGGATCGCATCCATGATGTCGGCGACACCCTTCAATTCCTTTTGCAAGTCATTCGCCGCCTTCTCTCCCGCCCGAGTGGCGGATGTCCACTCTCCCCACACCAAGGCCCCGGCGCTGGCCGCAAGACTGACCAGTCCGAGCACCGGCACAAGTTTTGACAAAGCGATGCCGGATGAAAGCACGCCGCGAATCGCCTCATCAATCGCGTAAAAACCAGCCCTCGCCCCGCCTCCGGCCGCCGCCAGCCGGATGCTGTCAATCGCCGACCTGGCGTAATACGACAGCCCGGCAATGTGCGCGGTCGTTTGTTCCGCAGTCTTTTCGATTCCGCTGGCAACAGTAGTCGCCGATTGCGTAGCGGAAGCGGCCACAGATGCGCGGGCCGTTACCGCCTTGGCGTTAAGTCCGCTGAAGAACGAATTGATCTTGGCGTTGGCCTGTTCGGTCAGCACCTCCAGCGTGATAGTAATTGTCGAATTGGGGCCGGCCATAAGTTAGTTCGAATAGCGGGTTACTTTTTTGATTGCCTGAGCAATCGCGACTTCCTTGTTGGCGATCTGGCGATCAAAATTACTGTTGCTGATTTCGCGGATCGCTTCGTAAAGCAACTCTCTATCGCAATCAGGTCTTTGATTTATCCATTCCAGGCTTTTCCCGGTAGCCCTCGAAATTAGTAAAGGAATATAGATTTGGAATTCTTCCGCCGAGCCCTTGGGGAATAAACAAGTTCCATCCGCGCGGTTCTTTTCCACGACTTGATAGAGTTCGTTAAAATCTTCAGTCGCCAAAGCGTGCACGATTACCGAATCTCCATCGTGGAGTTGCACCGCGATTTTGTGGATAGCTTTCATCGCGCGCATTTCTGGGTTGCGGCCACACACCAGACCCCGTTTAAAAACGATTTAATGCCCCGCTGGCGCGTTTTTGGAAGCAAACAGCAGGAAGAGTCCGGATAGGGTTCCGGCCTGTCTAAAAGCCAAGCGGCGGCGCGGGCGGATTTTGTATCATTAGAGAACACCGCCCAGGGCTCCTTTCGATTTGCGATGTCTACGATACCATTTCGCCTTGCGCTCTTTCGTCCGTTGTTCTCTCGCCATCCGGGCTTCTCTTCGCCGGCGCATCTCAGCAAGCTGCCTCTGCAATTTCGGATAATACGGGAGACGATACCTTTCCCGAACCGGAACAGCCTCCACCGCGCGACTTGTGCGCAACCGGGCCAAAAAATTGGATATACAGTTTATAGAAGCGGACATCCCCTGCTCGGCGAGCCATTGCCGGATTTCCAGCAGTTTTTTTCCTGCGTCGTTCAATGTGAGCAACTCAGTCGCGAACGGGGCCAGCTTTGACTTTAGCGGTCTGCGGTCCGGTTTCACGCCCGCCCTCCAATCCATCGAGCTTCAAGCCAGGCGGCGAATGCGGCGCGCGAAACCCGAAAAACGCGGTTGTGTAGCTCCGCTCCCATTTCCCGCGCAATTCGCCCCAATGTTTGGCGAGAGATCAAGAGCAACTGGCAGATTTCGCCGCTGGCGAAAAATTTCCGCGTGGGCGGCAGAATCTTGTCGATCACTTCCCGCAACGTCAGACGGGCGCAAAACTGGGGTGTGACCACTTCAGGGAAATAAAATCTCAACTCGCGAGTGTGGCCGCGTTTGCCCGTTGCGCTGGACGAAATATCGAATACCCACATTAACTGCCCATCCTCCGCCATCGCCACGACTGTGTTATACTGGCGAAGGAGCCGCACGGTTTGCGAACAGCAGAGGCCAGAAATGGATTCGGCGGCGAAATTCATATTGAGTAATCCTCCGCCGCGCCCGCGTCCATGGCCTCCAGCCACTGGCGGAAATCTGTCAGCCGTCCATCCCGTTGTAATTGGATTCCTGTCGCGTTGAAAAGCTCCGCACGAATTTCAGCTTGTATCGCCCTGGAGAGAAAACGACCGCGCCAATATGCGCGATCAATCTTCGCGAGCGGATCGCACCACAAATCTTTCAGCCGGGTAATGTCGGCGGGAGTTTTTCCAGAAGCGCGCCCGCGTGTTTTGCGAGTGGCATTCACTGGCAGACCTCCGTGTCATTGGTTCCATGTGGAACACCGCTCGCATGGCTCGGAGAGTGTGGGGCACCGCTCCCCGAGCCGCCAACCGGCCGGGGAGCGTGTCGCAAGCCCCCTGCTGTCGTGGAAATCACTGCCACCAGGCGCGGGCCAGCGCGCCTGATGGGGTGTAAGCCCTGCGCATCCAGAACCGGAGAGAGGAAGGATGGCGCATGGCTCAAATTTTCTTTGGATTGCATGTCTGGCCTCATGCGGATTTCATTTTCACCCGGACCCGCGCGACCGCGCGCGGCCCCGCAAAAATTGAAGCGGCCCGGCGCAGTGCTCACCGGGCCGCCCATGGCGCGTCAACAACGCCGCACCATTTACGCAGAGGAGCATCCCCCCACGAAGTAATGAAGAACCTCGCGCTTTAATAGCGAACCCCTGCGCAAATTTGGAAAGATAAGCGCCGGGCGCTGAGGCCGCACCCGGCAGTTGCAGCGTGAACGGTGGCGCGCGATGCACAGCGATGTTTTTCGTCACGCAAGAAACAGCTTGCGAGCCGTCGTCCCCAACTGTGCAAATTGAAAAATGAACCTTCACGCGGGCGTTATTTGGCGTTCGGATTGAATTCGAATTTGAGTTCTCCCTCCAAGATTTCGTCGCACAGCGCGATGCAACGGGCAACGTGCGCCGGCGAAACTGCGCTCGGGCGGCCGTAAGAGGGCTGAGTGTAATTGCAAAACTCGATATAAGCCGGCGATTGCGCGGCTGCTTTGCGAGGCCATGAATCGTCGCGAAAAAACGGTCGGAAAACCGAAGTGATTTCGGCCAGCCGGGACTCCAACACTGGAACTAACGCGCGATCGATCACGATCCGCGCCTCGTGAATGGCTCTAAAAACTTGATCGCCTTGAATGGAGGAAAACGCAGTGGTGGTAGAGCGATTTAGTTCCTCCAGGCGTCGATTCACAGCTTCCTGTTCATCCCGCGCGTCACGCAGCGCGGCCCGAGCTTTTTTGTCGCCAGGATCGGCGGATTCCAGCTTGGAAATCTCCTCCTCCAATTCCGCCTGGCGGTTTTCGAGCTTGCTAAGCTCACGATTGGCACCAGTCATTCTGCTGTGCAACCTTGCGAGCGAGCTTCGCACGTCTTTGATTTCTCCAATCGCTTTTGGTTTCAGGGCTATCTTCATAATTCAAACTTGGGATAGTGGTTCGATGGGCTTACGAGTCAAATCCGCCTTGGGCTTCGATAGCTAGAATGGCGTTCTCGCGATCTAATGCGCCGCAAGATTCCAGAATCTTTGCACGAATCTTTTTCTCGCGGGCATCGAATGCGGCGCGTGAAACGGCACCATCTTTAAGCGCTTTGACAGCCGCAATAATAGCGTCCTCAGTCGCGTCGCTGTTCAGCCCAAGAATTTCGATCAGTTGGTCGTTCATAGCTGGAGTGGGTTATGAGTTAAAATCAGATACGTTAACAAAAAACGGGCATCCAGAACGTTGCGAATCATTCGCAAAATCCGGCCCAAGGCTGCTTTCCGCCTCCGCGCGAATGCGGTGGAAATCTTTCACCGGGTCGAGCTTTTCGCGGTGTGCGACGTCCGCCATAGCCTGGCTCAAACGTTCTGGTGATGGGCTACTTTGAAAGTTCATCAGCCAAATCCTTTGCTAAGTTCTCGATTTTCACATGGTCACTCTGTCCGACTGCTTCACAAAAGCGTTTGGCGATGCGTAGGCCGGTTCTGTATCTCCACTCCACATCATGCGAACGGCGGAACCATGATTTTTCGGCGGATTCTCGGGTGGTTTCTCGAGGCCCGCAGGCAAAGCAACTATCGCATTCTGCGGAGTAGGATTGAGTATTGGCGTCAAACACGATGTTGGGAATGCAGGGCATCCCACAAAACGGACAATCCATTATTTTAGCGATACTCATTCAAAGTAGCCCACTACCAACGTTCTTGATGGCGTGAGGACTTCATGTCAAAATGCGAGCTTGGCGAGTTCGGCCGTCGCGGCCCACAGGTCGACAAATCTCGCCTTTGCAGCCTGGAGCGCATCATCGATGTTGCCGCCCTTCTGCAATTGCGTTAAATCGCAGGCTGCGGAAAAACACTTGCCGTAATTAATGGTTGTGGCCGATCCGCCGTTCGCCTCCCAAATTTTGCGCCATTCTTCCGGG
Organism: Candidatus Angelobacter sp.; assembly: GCA_035606845.1. Taxonomy (GTDB): domain Bacteria; phylum Verrucomicrobiota; class Verrucomicrobiia; order Limisphaerales; family DASXHY01; genus DASXHY01. The sequence goes on from DATNEA010000021.1 coordinate 34,286, forward strand.
GTAACGTCGTTAGGCAGCCGAAAAATTTTGGCCACGCCAGGCGTCAGTTCCGGCACGCCGCCACTGCCGGCGGCTGCGGTCTGAACCGTCCGCAAATCCTCACTGTTGGCGAAATCGGCTCGCTTCTTGGAAACCAAATTGAACACTCGATCATACGGAAGGCCCGTTCGCTCCATTTCGGCCCGAACTTGCTCTTGAAAAGCCTGTCGGGACGCGACTGGGTTCGGGTTGGCCAGCCGCTTCAGGATGCGAGCATTAGCAAACTGCACCCGTTCAGGCGAAGCTCCGTAAGCTCTCATCAAGACAGCCATGAGCGGGTGAGCCTTCAGCGTCAGCGCGTACGAAGTATTAAAATTTTGCCCGCTCTGCGCCATCGCTTGATGAGTGAGGGCCTCAATCTGCTTAATCGGGTTCATTTTTTCGATTCCTCGGAATTTTTCGCGGTGCGTTGCCCGGATTTCCAGCCGCGATAGCGGCGCAAAAGTGAAGCGCTCCGGCGCTGACCGATCAGACACAAGCGTAGATGTGAATACGTGCAGCCCAAAAACTCCGCTGCCTCAGCTAGACCGGGGCGTTTTTGGTAGGTTCTAATTGCACTGTGGCGTCGCATTTGCGGTAAGATAGTCCATATGCACCCATCTTTGCAAGAATTTTATCGCGTTATTTTGCCGATGTGGTAAGTCCTATGTGTGCGCAAGTCCAAGCTATCACCAAAAGATATTGAAATCTGCAAACGGTTCCTCGCCGCGCGCGAAATGCTTGGACGGTCACAATCAGATGTGGCCTCTCAGCTTTCACTCAAACACACGACCCTTCAAAATTACGAACGCTGCCGCACTCCGTTGAGGTTTGAAGTCGCATTGAGGTTCTGCCGCCAATTTATCGTGTCTGAAGAATGGCTAGCGACCGGCAAATATGCCGCATGTTGGGCAGCCGCTCCGCTCTATGGCGTGAAACCGGGGCCGGGGAAGGAACATTTCGAGAAGCTTATCTTCCGTCGGCAATGCGTGGACCTGTTATCTGAACCAGCAACGCTTCATGTCCGCCCTGGAACATTATTCGGCGACGCCTACGAAATACTCTCTGCGCATTATCGCCGTCTCGTTGCAGAGCACTTCTTTTTGCCTCGAATCGTCGTTACCGACTCAGACATTCCGGAGCTGGGAGTTAATTTTCTGACGGTGGTCAATGAGCGCTTTATCGCCATGCTGGCAAATGAATCACCGCGGAGGGACTTGCCTCGCTCCGCCGGTTGGCGGCGCTATACTAGATTTGCTTGTTTTGCCTCGCAGACAATTTTTAGACGCATGATGATGTTTCCTTTATCGGCAAGGGATATGGATTCGGAAGATATGAATTGGCTTCGCTACATCTCCACCGACCAAGCCGCTAAAATTCCGTTCATCGGCGAAGAACAAGGCCACAAATCATTGGCCCCGCGCAGGACAGAACTTGCGACCGAATCTAAAAATTAAATTGGTTGACAGACTTTAAGGCATTGCCGTAATCTTTATCCACACTGAAAGAGCGGCCATTAACTTGGGCTTCCGTCCGAGAGAGATTGAACAGAGTTATCAACGCGCAAAAATATGGCGCTAAATCCGCCCTCGCTCGTGAATTCCATGTTACCCCCGCTTCCGTGACTGAGTGGCTGTCTGGGGACAGCTCTCCCACTGCCGATACTGCGCTTCGTTTGTATGAATGGGTCTTGGCAAACGAAGCCAAACAACCAAAAAGCCCTGGCCGTGCGCTAACACGACCAGAGCCGAAGACCCGAAAACGGAAATCACGTTATGAAAACCGCAAATCGGGCCAGCCGTAATGCTGGCAAAAAAACCCCTTCCTCACAATCCGCAAACACCACAAAAAAAGCTGCGGTCAAACCCGCAGCCGATTCCGTGTATTTCACCCTCATCGAAGGCGATGGCGAGGTCATTAACAACGCTAAAATTCCGCACGAACTAGCCGAGCGCCTGAGCGCCGCCGTTGCTGGCGTGCGCACGCCGCTCGCGCCGTTGCCGGCCGGCACGATCAATATCGGGCCTATCTCCGGTGGCAGGAGGAGAAACGCCGCCGCGTTCCCCCTTCAGATTTCCTTAGATGTTGAGAGCGCGATAATCCGCGCCTTTGGCGACGATGATATTCGTTTAGGTGAAGCATTGCGGCGTGCCGTGATCACTGCTCTTCGCCTGGCCGAAAAACCCGCATTGCTTTTTCCAGGCAGCGGCATTGAAGAAACAGTCCAAACCTGCGAGGCGCTGCTTGACCTGTTTGCATCCAAACTCATTGCCGATGCCGGCGAGGCTGCTGATAGTCGCTCGGCCGACTACGAGCCGCAGATTGAAAGGCGTCTCGTGGGCCAAATTACCTTGATTCAAAACGCCCGCAAATTACTTCGGACTTTAGACAGCCAAGCGTGCGAATTTTCACAAGGCTGGCGAAACCTGCTCGAATTCACCAACCATCCACAAAACTTTTCGCCGGGATCGCGCCGATGAACGGCGGCGGCTCAATCAAACGTCCGCTTCACGAGCCGGCCAGATTCCCTGGCCGGCTTTTTTGTTCTACGACATTGATTGTTTGCGTCAGGCTCCTGCCAGGAGCAACGGTTCCGCACAACCGGACAGCGTTTACCGGTCGCAGGGTTCGAACCTGCGGCGCGCATAATTCCGCTGGCCGTGCCCAAACAATCCCCAAAGAAAATTCTTTCCATAATTATTCGAAAAAGATTGTGGGAGCGGCGGGGCTCGAACCCGTAACCGCAAGCGTTTTCTGAGGCGAAAAACGTGGCGAATTCCTTTGGGCACGGTTTGGGCACGGTTCGCCGGGCTCAATCATACCGCCTCTTTCCCGATCAATGGTTGCATGGGATCGAACCGATTCTCGGCGGTAACCAAAGCGCCGCCCGTTTAGCCCGAAAGATTATGACAGTTTTATGACAACTTGCGCGGTCTGTTAAAGGTCTTTTTAGGATTGTTTAAACCGGGCAAATCCGCCAAGCGAATCGGGTCCAAAAATCGAGTGTCGCCGTTCTTTACACCGGCTCAAAAGTGCTGTTTCAGGTGCCACCCCTCCGATTTTCTGCGAAATGTCCGGAATGCGAGTTCCAAGATTGAAACCACAGTCACTTACGTTTGGAACTCCAATTCCGGACATTTGCCCTCTATTCCGGACACCACGCTCGAAAAATCACCGGAAATCCGCCTTCGTAAGTCATTGATGTTAAGGCCTTATCTCCTCTTTTCCGGTGTTTTAGCGTCAAATCCGCCCATTCCGGACTAAATCAACGCCGAGACTCAATGCTCCGAGCGAAGACTGGGCGCGACAGGGGTCGAACCTGCACGGATTACTCCACAGGATCCTAAGTCCTGCGTGTCTGCCAATTCCACCACGCGCCCATCCGGGAGGAATCAAAATCGCAGAGATTGTTCGCTCCCGAGGCTTTGTATCCCAGTTTTGTATCCCGCGCAAATAGGATTATTAACGCCACCCGGTGTACGGCGCGATACGACGGATTCAAAACTGCTCTGAAATCATTGTCTGTAGCTCCGCGATTGGTTTCACATGAAAATGCGCGAAGCAAATGGACGGAAATCGCTACGCCGAAGTCGCGATGATGGTTGAAGGCTGCGCCGGATCGCTGGCATCGCAAGCAGTCTCTTCCACGCTGCGAACGCTCGCCCCCCCGAGTTCGCGCAGCAACCGCCGGACGGTGGTGTGATTTGCAAGATGGTAGCGCGCCGCCGTTTTTGCGATGCCCACGCGGATAGAGCACGCCGTTGGCGGCAGCGCGCGAAAGAGGTCTTCATCGGTCCAATCGTCGCCGATGCCGAGGATGAATTCCGGCGGGGTGGCGCCGAGCCATTCCATGGCCGCGGTGCCTTTGTTCACGCCGGTGTTGCGGATTTCGATGACTTTATTCCCTTCGAGCACCTGCACATCGATGTTCCGCGTGTAGCCCGAAAGATCATCAATCAATTCCTGCGCGCGCTGCGACGCCTGGTCCGGATCCGCCTTGCGATAATGCCAGGCGAGCGAAAATTCCTTTTCCTCCAATAACGCCCCCGGAAGCCGGTCCACGTATAACTGCAGAATCGGCCGCACGCGTTCCTTCCATTCGATCGGCGTCGATTTGAGCTGGCGCCAGCTCTCGCCTTTTCTTCGCAGCCACATTCCGTGTTCGGCGATCAAGGCAATCGGCAAAAAGCCAAACCACTCCTCCAAATCCGCGCGCGGGCGGCCGCTGATGAGGACGAGATTGTTGGCGGGATCTTCCGCGAGATTGCCAATCAGATCCAGCAATTCGCTGTCGGGCCGGGCCGCCTTGGGCGTTTCCGCAAAGGGCACCAATGTTCCATCGTAATCGAGCAGCAACGCGCGCGATTGCGAAAGGCGGTATTGTTGCACCAGCGTCGTCTGCGCTTTTCCATTCAGCGTCCGCGCGCGCCGGGCAGCTTCCGTTTTTTGGGACGAAAACATGGACTGAACAAAATCATCCGCCCAACGGTTCACGTCATAGCGGCGAAGCCGTTCCTGCAGCACCTGGTTGCGGCGCACTTGTTCCTCGACCGGCATCGTCAATGCCTGATGCAGGGTTCGCGCAAAATCGTCCGTGTGAAACGGATTGATGATCAGCGCTTCGCCCATTTCTTTGGCCGCGCCGGCCATTTCGCTCAGAATGAGCACGCCCGTCTGGTCCGGTCGCGAAGCGATGAATTCCTTCGCCACCAAATTCATGCCGTCCCGTAACGGCGTGATTAAGGCGATATCGCACGCGCGATATAGCGCGACCACCTCGTCGAACGAGAGATTCCGGTATTGGTAGATGAGCGGCGTCCAGTGAACATTGCCGTAGGCGCCCACAATGCGGCCGACCGTCTGCTCCAGTTCCCGTTTCATTTCCTGGTAACTCTCCACGCCCGTGCGGGAAGGCGCGACCGAGATGATGAACGTCACCTTGCCATGCCATTCCGGATTGTTTTTCAGGAACAGCTCATAGCCGCGCAACCGGTCCAGCAAGCCTTTGGTGTAATCCAGCCGATCCACCGAGAAGATGATTTTCTGCCCGGCGCACTTATTGCGCAGTTGATCGACGGCGTTTTCCGTCTGCGCCGAAGCGGCCGCGGCGTAAAACCGTTCGAAATCGATTCCCATCGGGAACGTGTCCACCTTCACGACGCGATCGCGCAAGCTGATGCTGCCGAGCTGGTGTTCGTAACCAACCGTCCGGAGAACGGATGTCAGAAAGTCGCGGGTATAATCGTGGGTGTGAAAGCCGACCAGGCTGGCGCCGAGGAGGCCTTCAATCAATTCCGAGCGCCAGGTGCGCGGCAGAAGCCGGAAAATTTCGAACGAAGGAAACGGGATGTGCAGGAAAAAGCCGATGGGCATTTCGGGCATGTGCTTACGGATGAGGCGCGGCAGGAGCATGAGCTGGTAATCATGGATCCAGAGCGCGTCATCGGGCCGGAGCACTTTCAGCAACGCATCGGCATAGGCTTCATTGGCGCGCTGATAATCCTGCCAGTACGTCTCCTCGTATTTGGTCAGGGTTGGAAAATAATGGAAAAGCGGCCAAAGGGTTTTGTTGCAAAAGCCGTGATAAAAGTGATCGGCCATTTCCTTGGAAAGAAAGACCGGGGCGGCCCTGAATTGCGCTCCGAATGCCTGAACTTCATGGGTTTGTTCCGGTTCAACCGAGGCGCCGGGCCACCCCAGCCAGAGCGAATCAAACGGCTCGTCGGGGCTGCCCGTCCGTTTTTCCAGATAACTCCATAACCCCGTGGTCAGCCCCCCCGGGCTCGACTCAAAGCAGGGTTTGCCGTCCTGGATCGAGACCGTGAACGGCAACCGATTGGATACTACAACTAAACGCATACCATTGAAATAGACCACCCGCCCGTGAGGCGGGGGAATTATGGGCGGGTGGCTGGGGAGCGGAAGCTCCGCCAAAATCTTTTTGAATTGTCTGCTGCCGCAACTTCATTGCGCCGATCGAAACCGCCGGAAACCGGCACGTCCTTTCTTCTTGTGTTCGATGTGCCCCGCATAGGTCAGAGGCGGCTGCCAGGGTTCGGACCGGCGGTCGAATTCCTTGACGCGCTCCTCGTGAGTCTGGTTGACGAGGGATTCGATCGTCTTGAGCAGCGAGGGGACTTCGATTGGTTTTTCCAGAAATGCGGACGCTCCGGGAATGGTTTGTTCATCCAACTGGTCGGCCAGGCCGGTCACCACGATGACCGGAAGCAGCGGGTGCTCGGCGTTGACATGGCCCAAAACATCCCAGCCGTCCTGAATGGGGAGGTTCAAATCGAGTACGAGCAGGTCGGCCTTGCCAAATAAATCCTCGGCCGATGCTCCGTCAGGCGCCGTGGTGACGTCATAGCCCGCCGCTTTCAGAATCTTTTGCAGAGACTGGCGAATGGAGCTATCGTCATCCACGACCAAAATGTGTTTCTTCATAATACCGAATTAATCAGTTCTCAGTGAACTGTCTTTCAATACATTGGCACGGAGCGTGCCAAACAGCGGATGTTTCGAAAACACGCTTATTTTCGAATGATTACGGCAGGTTAGTGAAAGAAAAATGAGCATGAATGGCACAAATCATTCCAACGGTGGGTTCCGGGGTATCACCCGGCTGGCGCCGCAGGTAAAACTGCGTTTTCTCGGCTTTATCATCGTGGTCCTTTGCGGCACGATTCTGATCTCCTGGATCACGCATAGTTTGTGGACCCAACTGGATCGCCTGCAAAGGGATTACGCGGCGGTCAGGAGCGAGAGCTTCTATTCGGGTGTTCACCTCCGGGGTTCGCTGCGCGAGTTGAACGGAAAACTTCTGCAATATGGCATCTCCCAGGATCCCACCTTCCGCGATGCCTTTCTGAACGATTCCGCGGACCTGAAAAGTTGGATGGGCACGAATCAGGTGCACCTCGAGGAGAGCACAAATTTGAACATCCTCAGCAATGTCGAGATTTCCAAACAAGTGGCCCTCCTCAAGCAGATTGCCGAACTCTACCAAACCTATCTGACGCGCGCGACCTACATCGTTTCCAAAACCAATCGCTCGGTGAGCGCGAACTCCTTCGAAACCACCTACAAATCCGTTCGGGAAATCTCGAGCAGCTTGTTTCCGTTGTGCGACGATCTCGTGGCCTCGCAGCGCGAGGGCTTTCAGGAGTTTCTCCACGGCACCCAGGAAACCCTGGCCAGCCACGAGCAGCTCCTCATTTTTTGCTCGGCCATGATTCTGGTCATGATGATATTGGTGGCCATCATGGTTTACCGCGGAATGATTGCGCCGTTGCAGGTCGGGTTGACCGAGAGCCGGTCGATTATTGAACGGCAGGAAAAACTCGCCTCTCTCGGCATCCTTGCCTCCGGTGTGGCGCATGAGATAAGAAATCCACTGACGGCCATCAAGTTTCGGCTGTTCAGTTTGAAAAAAGCGATACCGGAAATTGCAAAAGACGAAGATGCTTCGGTCATTGGAACGGAAATCAACCGGCTGGAAGGGATCGTCCAGGATTTTTTGGATTTCGCGCGGCCATCCGAACCCAGGCTGGCCAAGACTGAAGCCGGCAAAATCCTGCGGGAGGTTTATAGCCTCCTGAACCCTCAGTTGCGCGGGTTGGCGATTGAGTTGAAACTGGAGGAGTCTGATCCGGTGTCGGTGTATGCCGATGCGCAGCAGGTCAAGCAGGTGTTGATCAATCTGGTCCAGAACTCGGCGGAGAGCATTGGACGCAACGGCACCATTTCGTTGCGCGCGCGCCGGGATAGCGCAGAATTGGAAGACCGCGTCCGCTCGGTGGCCGTGCTTGTGGTGGTGGACACCGGCAAAGGCATACCGCCCGAAGTCGAAGCCCGGCTGTTTGATCCTTTTTTCACCACCAAGGAAGAGGGCACCGGACTGGGCTTGGCGGTTTCCGCGCGGATTGTGGAAAAACACGGCGGATTGTTGCGTTACGAAACAGAACTAAACCTCGGCACCACTTTCGAAGTGGTGCTGCCGGCAGTCGAAAACGATGCAAGCGAATATAATTCTGATTGAAGATGACCGCAGCACCGCGGCGGCTTTGGAAAAGGTGCTCCAGGATGAAGGCTATTCGGTCACCGTCGCCCGGCGGGGCGACCAGGGCCTCACCGAGGCGCGCCAACGCTCCTGCGACCTCGTGATCACCGACTTGCGGTTGCCGGGCCTGAGCGGAATGGAACTCATCGCCCAATTGCATACCGCCAAACCCAAATTGCCCATCATCATGATGACCGCCCATGGCACCACCGAAACGGCCATCGAAGCCATGAAACTCGGCGCCTGCGATTATCTCGTCAAACCGTTTGAAGCCGACGAGCTGCTCGACCTCGCCGCGTCTGCCGTCGCCAGTTCACGCCGGATGTCGGAATCGGTGGAAATCGGCGAAGCCCGCTCCTCCCCGCGGGCCATCATCGGCACCAGCCGCGTGATGCAGAACATCTACAAGGAAATTGGCCGCGTCGCCGCCACTCCGGTGACGGTGTTGATTCGCGGCGCAACGGGCACGGGCAAGGAACTGATCGCGCGCGCGATTTACCAGCACAGCGACCGCGCGGACAAACCGTTCATCGCCGTGAATTGCGCCGCCATACCGGAAAACCTGCTGGAAAGCGAGCTGTTCGGCCACGAACGCGGCAGTTTTACCGGCGCCAATTCCCGGCGGATTGGCCGCTTCGAACAGGCCCAGGGCGGCACGATTTTTCTGGATGAAATCGGGGATTTGTCGGCGAACACGCAAGCGAAGCTGTTGCGGGTTTTGCAGGAAAAATGTTTTCAGCGGGTCGGCGGCGATGAAATCCTTTCATCGGACGTGCGCGTGCTGGCGGCCACGCATCGCGATCTTGAAGCCGCGCTTCAGGAGAAAGAATTTCGCGAAGACCTGTTCTACCGCCTGAGCGTGGTCACGATCACACTGCCGCCATTGAGTGAGCGGACGGAGGACATTCCCGAGCTGGTGAAATTTTTCATGCAGCGCTACGCGGGCGAACTCGGCGTCGAAAATCCATCCATTCAGCCCGATGCCATCGCGTTTCTTCAGAGCCAGCAATGGCCCGGGAACGTTCGCGAACTGGAGAACGCGGTCCGCCGCGCCATGCTGCTCGCCCGGCCGTTCGCCGTCAGCCTCGAGCATGTGCAGCAAATCCTGGCAACCTCCCGAAAGCCCGTGGGAGCCGCCAACCAAACGCACGCCGCCTACGTCGCCGACCTTCTGGCCCGCGTGCAGCGCGGTGAAGAGGACGGAGCCCACGCGAAAATGATTGCCGACCTCGAACCCGAACTTTTTTCCCAAGCCATTCAACTCGCGCAAGGCAACCAGGCGAAGGCCGCCCGCTGGCTGGGCGTCACGCGTCTCAAAATGCGCGAAAAACTGATTCAACTCGGCCTGCACACCTCCCGCGACGGCGCCGAACCATCGAAGAGTGACTGAGGTGTAACGATGCAGAGAGAGTTCGCGGCTTGAATCCCTGAACCATGGCGTACCAGTGGCTGTATTCGACAAGAGGCGCTGGAGCAACTTCTCCCTCTCCCATCGGATGGGAGAGGGCCGGGGTGAGGGTTGGGGTTCATCGAAAGCCCCTGAACGGCGGCTGAGCCGGTTGGCCTCCATGTCCATCCGCCTGAATCATCCGAACTTCACACACTCTTTGCTCGCGAGCTTGCCCCAATCAACTCCGCATACGCCGCATTGATGGCCTTGGTCCATTCCTCCGCGAGATACCGCGAGTGTTCATCCGTATTCGTAAAACGATCGGGATGACATTCCTTGACGCGATTGCGATACGCCGTCTTGATTTCCGCGGCAGAGGCCGTGGCCGCCACGCCCAGGATTTCCTGCGGCGTGAGCTGTTGCGGTTCCTCCACTGGCACCGGTTCCGACTCCGGCGGCGGCGGTTCTTCCTGCCGAATACGCACCGCCAATGAGCGCAATTCCAGGCGCAACGGCGCCAGCAACGACACACTCTTTACGTTGCGAAAAATGATGACTCCTTCAATCGCGCGAAGCTGGGCGATGATGTCTTCCCACGAGAGATCGGGAAAAGCGCGAAGCAATTCCTGCTGCGACGTCGGTGTGGCTTTGAAAACCAGGTGCGTGAGAATTTGCCCGCACAGTTCCGCATCAATACCCGCCAGCCTTTGGGCGCGGATGACGTGTTCCCACCCATTGAGCATCATTCGCGGGCCTATGTGAAAATATTCGCGGGCGAGCCAGAGCGGAATAACGGCCCAATCATCGCGTTCGGCGCGAATGCAATCGGCAAAGAGCAACGGCACCACGGGCAGGACTAAAATTATGGCCAGTTCAACCGAATGACTTGTGGTCGGAATGGCCAGCAGAACGAGCAGTTTGCAAATCAGAAACGCAATTCCAAGATTCGGCAGCAACGCAAGGATTCCGCCGATCAACGTGATGGCGAAATAAAACCGGGAAGAAACGAGCGCCTTTCGCTGCTTTAGCAAGAGCCAGGCCTGGATGGCGCTTCCTGACATGCCCGGATTTTCACGCCAATCGGCGAAACCTTCAAGGTGCGTCTCGCCGCACAGGCCGCTTCAAGATAGTGGCACGGGCGTCTCAGCCGTGAGTTTCAGATCCGCACGAGCCGGACGCCCGTGCCACTACCCGTGCTCAAAGCACCCGTATGGGTTTTATTTCGCCTTTCCTTTTCCCGAAGCTTTTTTACGCTGCCGCCATGCCTTCATTCGACATTGTTTCGCAGGTGAACTCGATGGAAATCGAAAACGCGGTGAACCAGGCCAAAAAAGAACTGGCCAACCGCTTCGATTTCAAGGGAAGCAAAGCGGAAATCGCGCTCGAGAAAAACGAAATCAAGCTCACGGCCGAAGATCAGTTTAAGATCAAAACGCTGGTCGAAATCGTCATCGGCAAACTGGCCAAGCGGAATGTGAGCATGAAAAGCATTGAGCAGGCCGAGCCGGACATTTCGCCCTTGGGCCACGCCCGCCAGGTCATCAAAATCAAGCAAGGCATCGAAACCGCCGTCGCCAAGCAAATCACCGGCTTCATCCGCGACAGCAAATTCAAGGTCACGACCCAAATCCAGGGCGAGGAAGTGCGCGTCACCGGCAAGAGCCGTGATGAACTGCAAGCCGTCATCGCCGCCGTGCGCGGCAAGGAATTTCCGGTTTCAGTTCAGTTTGTGAATTTTAGGGATTAAACCGGTTGTTGCCGCCCACCGAATGAAATCCGTTGCCGACTGCCGCCTCTACGCCTTCGTGGATACCGCTTACCTGCACGGACGCTTGCCGGAATTAATCGCCCAACAGCTCTGCGATGGCGGCGCGGATTTGATCCAGTTGCGGGCCAAAAAGTCATCGGCGGAAGACGTCAGGCGCATGGCGGAAACGATTCTGCCAATCACACGCGCCGCAAATGTGGGGCTCGTCATCAATGATTTTTTGGAAGTGGCGCGCGAAATTGGCGCGGAGTTCTGTCATTTGGGCCAGGAAGATTTTTTTGATAGTGGTCACACTCACGTCTCTCAACTCGCAACTCGCGGCTCTCAACTGAAAATCGGCCTGAGCACGCACGCGCCCGGACAGGCCCGGCGAGCTGTCGAGGCTGGCGCGGATTACGCAGCCATCGGCCCGATTTTCGCCACCGGCACAAAGCCAACGGCCAAGCCGGTAACGCTCGATTACGTGCGTTGGGCCGCTGAAAATATAAAAATCCCCTGGTTCGCGATCGGCGGCATCCACTTGCAAAATGTTGACGATGTCCTTGCCGCCGGCGCGAAGCGCATCTGCGTTGTCTCCGCAATCTTGAATGCAACCGATGTCGCAAGAGCGTGCCGTGACTTCCGAAAGCGACTGTAGCACTCGCATCTCGCGGGTTCAGTTTGGCGTCTCGCCAAACTGCCGCGGTGTTATGGCTTCCGAAGCTTGGGAGATTCCCGGCGTATTGACCACTCTCCCTCTCCCATCGGATGGGAGAGGGCCGGGGTGAGGGTTTTTTCGCGGTTAGGATTCGTCGCGAGACTTGCCCGAGCCTTCTCGTTTCTTTATTTTCACCGCCATTCGTCATTTGAAATCCGTCATTTAATAGATCATGAGCGTTTTAATTGTTGGTTCGACCGCGTTGGATTCCATCAAAACTCCCAAGGCCGAAAATCCCCGGTTGCTGGGCGGCTCCGCCAGCCATGCCGCCGTGGCCGCCAGCTTTTTCAGCCCCGTAAAAATGGTCGGCGTGGTCGGCGACGATTTTCCGAAGCGCTACATCCAACTCTATCGTCGGCACAAAATTGATCTCGAAGGCTTGCAGATTTTGCCCGGCAAAACATTCCATTGGTCCGGCGAATACGAAGTGAACATGAACAATCGCCGGACGCTGCTCACCGAACTCGGCGTTTTTGAGACGTTCAACCCCGCGCTGCCGAAATCCTGCCAGGATTCCGAATTCGTGCTGCTCGCGAACATCGCCCCGGCGTTGCAGCATCACGTGCTCAACCAGATGCGCCGCCCGAAATTCGTCGTGGCCGACACGATGGATTTGTGGCTGAACATCGCGCTGCCCGACCTTTTAAAACTCATTAAACGGCTCGATGGCTTCGTGCTGAACGACAGCGAGGCGCATCAACTCACCAAAGAGGACAACGTTTTCGCCGCCGTGAAAAAGATTCACAAGCTCGGCCCGAAATACGTCATCATCAAAAAGGGTTCGCACGGCTCGGTATTGTCCGGCCCGCGCGGATTTTTCATTTGCCCGGCGTATCCGTTGCACAAAGTGGTGGATCCCACTGGGGCCGGCGACTCCTTCGTGGGCGGCATGATGGGCTACCTCGCCACCGCTCGCGGCTCCATTGAAGATAACATCCGGCGCGGCATGATTTATGGAAGCGTTACCGCCTCATTCTGCTGCGAAGGCTTCGGCCTCAAATGCACCACGCGCGTAAAACGCTCGCACATTGAAGCTCGCGTGAAGGAATTGGAAAAGCTGACGAGGTTCTAAACTAAGCGTGTAATAAAACGCTCGGCGACTTTAGACTACGGCTGTTTAAGCCACTTGGCCACATCCACGGCGGCGTAGGTGATAATGATGTCGGCGCCGGCGCGGCGCATGGCGAGGAGGCTTTCCAGCGTGACGGCGCGTTCGTCGATCCAGCCGTTTTGAGCGGCGGCTTTGATCATGGCGTGCTCGGCGCTGACAGCATAGGCGGCGGTCGGATAGCCGAATTCGGTTTTGACGCGGTGGAGGATGTCCAAATACGCGAGCGCGGGTTTGACCATGACGATGTCCGCGCCTTCCCGGATGTCGAGGGCGACTTCGCGTAGGGCTTCGGAGGCGTTCGCGGCGTCCATCTGGTAGCTGCGGCGGTCGCCGAATTGGGGCGCGGATTCCGCGGCTTCGCGGAACGGGCCGTAAAAGGCGGAGGCAAATTTGGCGGCGTAGGACAGGATGGGCGTGTCGACAAAGCCGTCGGCGTCGAGTCGCTCGCGGATGGCGCGGACACGGCCGTCCATCATGTCGCTGGGAGCAATGATGTCCGCGCCGGCTTCGGCGTGGCTGGCGGCGGTTTGGGCGAGGAGTTTTAAGGTCGGATCGTTCAAGACTTTCATGGGAGCGCCGGACTCCCGGCCGGCGTGTTTCGGCTTTTTCCCGGTTTTCCGATCAGGAGATCGGCGCTCCGGTCCCACGATGCCGCAGTGGCCGTGTTCCATGTATTCGCAGAGGCAGACGTCGGTGATGACGAGGAGGTCGGGCAATTCCTTTTTCAATAGGCGCACGGTTTCCTGAACGATGCCTTTCGCGGCGTAGGCGCCGGAGGCTTGGGCGTCTTTTTTATCCGGGATGCCGAAGAGCAGGACGGCGCCAATGCCGGCGTCGCGGGCCTGGGTGGCGTCGCGGAGGAGTTCATCTGGGGAGAGCTGGCAAACGCCGGGCATGGCATTGATGGAGCGGCGGAGTTTGCGGCCGGGCCGGGCAAAGAGCGGCAGGACGAGTTGCGCGGGGCTCAATTGGGTCTCGCTGACGAGGCGGCGCAGGGCTGCGCTCTGGCGCAATCGCCGGGGGCGGTAAGTGGGGAATTGTCCGACAAAGTTCATCGGAAGAGACTAATTAAAAATTAAAAATTAAAAATGCAAAAGTGCGAGTCGATGCCAGCGGCAGGGGCCTATGTGGGAGCGCGGCTGTGTTGGAGACCAGCCGCAGGGGCGGGAAATGGGCGGGTGTTTATCAGGCGGAGTGCGGTGGGTGCCTGCTGCGGCTGGTGCTGCGCACACAGCCGCGCTCCCGGTTTTGGCGGTGTCGATACTTTGGGCGAGGTGATGCGAGGTGTTGGACCGGCCGGCGAGACGCCGGCGCTCCGAACCAGGCGCACGCGGCCCGCACCTTTTTAATTTCTCATTTTGCATTTTTAATTATCCCCGGAGGGGGCTACGCTCGCGGCATGGCGAACGCGCGGCGCGCAAAAATATTTTTGGCAGTGGTGGTGGTGTTTTTGGCCGGCCTTTATTTCGGCGCGAAGCTGCCACGATGGTTCAGCCCGAAGGGAGCGAGGCGTGTTTACGATACGCCGGTGTTGTTGCAGCAGGTGCAGACGCTTTCGGATTTGGTAACGGTGAAGTATGTGGTGGAAAAGGTCGAGGTGTGGGACGATCCGCCATCGGGGTTGGCGCAGTTCGTGGCCGGGGACAATCGCATCCTGTTGCTCGCGCGCGGCGTGGTGAAGGCGGGCGTGGATTTGGGGCAAATGAGGTCCAAAGATTTGCGCGTGGATGGCAAGACGATTTGGATTCGTTTGCCGCAGGCGCGCATTACGGATGCGTATCTGGACGACAAGGAGACGAAGGTGGTGGAGCGCACGACGGGTTTTCTGCGGAGCTTCGACAAGGATTTGGAGCAGAATATCCGCAAAACGGCGGTGGAGGACATGCGCCTGTCGGCGAGTCGCGGCGGGATTTTGCGCGACGCGAACGAGCGTGCGCGAACGGAACTCGCGAGCTTCTTTCAACTCATGGGTTTCGAGAAGGTGGAGTTCAACGTGGCATCCGGGCCGGCAGCGAATTTCGACCCTGTCGAAGGCGGGACGAACCGTTGAATGCACAAAGAGGACACGTTTCACCGGTGTGAAAAAAAATCCACTTCGGCCTCAAGCGCGCCACAAGCGTGAAACGCGCTCAGATTGAAGCGCGCGCGAAGGAACTGGAAAAGCTGACGAGCTTTTAAACTAGGAACGTCCAATAAAACGCGTTGGATGGCAGGGCGTCCCGCGTTGGCAGGATGCGCGCCGTTCTTGGGCCGGTTTTGCGGCGCGCGCGGATTCATCTCCACCAAGGCTTCGATGGACAAGGCGACGCGCCCTGCCACCGGGGCAAAAATCCTCATTCGTTTATACGGTCTAAATCTGGAATGATTCTCCCGAGCCTCTCGATTTCGCCTTTTTGTTCATCACATTCACATTCGCGTCTTTCTGCACGACCAGTGAATGCGGTGGAACGCTGTGCGTGAGCGTGACGTTCGCGCCGATGGTGCTGCCTTCGCCCACAATCGTTTCGCCGCCAACGATGGTCGTTCCCGCGTAAATGGTCACATGATCCTCAATCGTGGGATGACGTTTTTGCCCGCGCAACAATTGCCCCGCCGCCAGCGATTTCGCCACCAAACCCACGCCCTGGTACATCTTCACGTGGTCGCCGATAATGCTCGTTTCGCCCACCACCGTTCCCGTGCAATGATCCACGAAAAAGTGCGTGCCGATTTGCGCGCCGGGATGCAGATCCATGCCAGTGCGCACGTGCGCCCATTCCGTCATGATGCGCGGAATGAGCGGGATTTCGTTGCGATAAAGCACATGCGCGAGCCGTTGCACGGCGATGGCTTCAATGCACGGATACGCCACGATCACTTCCTCGCGGCTGAGCGCGGCTGGGTCGCCGTTATACGCGGCTTCGGTGTCGGTCTGGAGCAGATCGCGGATTTCCGGAAGCTTGTCGAGAAATTGCAGCGTGCGCGAATGCGCCAGGTTGCGCAGTTCCTTCTTCGCCACGCCGTCGGGCGGATTGTATTCCAGGCTCTTGTAAATTTCGTCCTCCAAACTGCCCAGCACCGTGTCGAGCAACGCGGCCGTTTCGACCTTGATTTCGGAGGAATGAAACAGCTTCTCGTCGAAAAAACCGGGGAACAGCAGCCGCAACAAGTCAACCGTGATAATCGAAATGGCGCGCTTCGAAGGCAGATTTTTGCCATCGAGATGATTGATGCCACCGGCACTGGCGTAGGAAGCAACGAGCCGTTCGGTGAGCTGGGTAACAGTTGGCTGCACGGTCGCAGTATTCAGCAGGATGCCGCGAAACGCAAGCCGACTGAAATACGCGCGTGTCTCGTTTGGGAGTGCGGCGACATGTCGCCGCTTTCCCACTGACAGACATGTCTGCCAGTCCCAAAGCGCGGTCATGCCCGCGCACTCCAAAACTGCGGCGATCACATACTACGCGTCGCCCGGAGCACCGCTTCCACCACGCGCTCCACCGAAATCCCATTCATGCAGCGAAAATCAATCGGACACTGTCGCAGAAAACAGGGCGAACACGGCGCATCGGATTTGATCAATTGATGCCGCGCGCCGGGCGTCAAAATGGGCCCCGTCAATTCCGGCGATGTGCTGCCGAAAGGAACCACCACCGGCGTGCCCAACGCGGTGGCAATGTGCATCGGCCCCGTATCGTTGGTGAGCAGGACGCGGCAATGCCGGATGACCGCGCACAATTCGCGCAAAGAAGTTTGCCCGGCGATACTGATGGCGTCGGAGCGGCTGGCGCTGATGGAAGATTGGATTTCGCTCGCCAACAGGATTTCCGCCTTGCCGCCGAGGATCACCCAAACACATCGGGTGCGCTTCTGAATTTCCTTCGCGGCGGCGATGAACCGCTCCGCGGGCCAGCGCTTGGCCGGGCCATATTCCGCGCCGGGATTCAGGCCGAAAACCGGACGGCCATTGGTGAGCTGGCTCGTTAAATTGAATTTTTGCTCGGCGGCTTTTCTTTCGCCGGACGTGACCACCAACTGTGTCGGCGGCGGCGCCGGATTCCCGCCGAGCGCGGCCACGAGGTTTAAATAATCGTATATCTGGTGGGCGGAATCAGGGATCGTGGAAAGTGAAGTGAGGCGTGCGCGTGTCGGTGAAGTCAGAGATTTAATTTCGCTCACCGACCGTTTCCGCATGTGAACCGCGCCGGGTCGTGGAGGCACCACCGTGGTGAGAAAAAAATTGCGCCAGGGCCGCGCATAGCCCACCCGGCGCGGGATGCGCGCGAGCCAGGTTTCGAGGGCGGACCGCGGCGAGTTCGGCAGCACGATTGCCAGGTCAAATGTGCCGCGATGCAGTGGGCTGAGGGCGTCCGCCGCGCGCCGCGCGGATTCCGCAATGGTGCGTTGCAATGCGCTCTCCGGCCACATCATCACCTGGATGTTTTTGGCAACTCGAAGCAAGCTGTCGTCCGGTTTAAACGTGACGACTTCGTCAATGGCGGGATGATGCAGCCACAGCCCGCGCAATTTCTCGGGCGTCAGCAACGCAATGAGCGCGTCGGGATAAAGCTCGCGCAGTCGCAAGAGCGCGGGCGTCGTCATGACGGCGTCGCCCAGCCAGTTCACGCCGCGAACCAAAATGCGCCGTGGCCGGGCGATGGCCGGCGGCGCGTTTTGGGCAGCGGGACTCTCCATGTTCTACGATTCGTCTTCGAGGTTGGCGGCTTCCATCTGTCTGCGTTTCCGCCGCGGCGGCCGGGCCGGTTTCCAGCGATTATGCACCCAGAACCAGTTGGCCGGGTCGCGCCTGACGGCTTCTTCAAACGCCGCGTTCACATCCCGCATAATAGCCTCAGTCGGGCGTGCAGCGCCATTCTCTTGCGTGGGAATTTCCGGTCCCGCCTCGATGCGCCAGCGCCCCGGAGCGACGCGGTAACAGATGCCCGTGTGCAAGGGACAATCATAGCGCAACGCAAAAATCGCCGGCGCGCTCGAGGTTGAACATTCATGGCCGAGAAACGGGATGCGCAGGCCGCTAGTGCCCGCGTGCTGATCGGCCAGCAGCCCCAAAATCAGGCCCGGCCGCGTCATGGCGGCTTTCAACGCGGCGGCATCCGTGCGGCGCTCGAAAAACAGGCAGCCGGAACGCTCGCGCATGTCCTGCATGAGGCGATTGAGTGATGGCTGGCGCAATCCGCGATACGTGGTGGCGCATTGATAACCGGGACAAAACTGGCCAAAACGCGCGTAGAGTTCAAAATTGCCAAAGTGCCCGATGGCAACCACGAGGCTCGGCTTGGGACCCGTCGGCGGCGCGAGAATTTTTGACGAACCGACGAATTCAACGAACGGTTTCAATTCGTCCAGCGTCATGGACGCCGTTTTCGCCGCGCAGGCAAAGTTCTCGCCGATGCGGCGGAAATTTTCCCGGGCGATGGCCCGGATTTCGCCCGCGGATTTTTCATTGCCGAAACACATCGTCAACTGGCGCATGGCCACGCGCCGGTGGCGCGCGTCAATCCAGTACGCCAGCGCGCCGCCGAATCGTCCAAACCGCGCGGCGACCGGCAATGGGAGCGCCTGCAGAAATCCCACCATGGCGCGAGCGAAGAGATAAAGCAGGGAATCCATCTTAACCACCAATGGACACGAATAAACAACAATCGAATCCCACTGTCGGCAGCAGTTTATTCGCGGTCAAAAATTCGTGTGCATTCGTGTTCATTCGTGGTTTAGCGGAAGCAGATTTTTCGCACGCAATCCTGGAAGTCATCCGCGCCGGCCACGATCTTGATTTCGACACGCATGAAAAGGATCGGCAAATCGCGCCGGTCAATCTTGGGAAAACGCACCGCGTCCTTTTGCGTCGTGATGATCATCTCCGCCTGCCGCTTTTTGCTGCGGTTGATGGCGTTCAGGACCTCCTGCTGCGTAAAACGATGGTGATCGGCAAAGCGCTTGGAATAAACCAATTCACTGCCGCCGCTGATGAGGTTATGCTCAAAACTTTCCGGCTGCGCGATGCCGCTGAGCGAAGCGACCTTGCGGCCCTTGATGAGGCTGAGGTCAGAGCGCTGGCCCGTGAACACGTCTTCGAGATAAAGCGGGTGATGCACGCATTCTATGATGCCCGCGCTGGGATTAAGTTCCGCGATGCGCTCGCGAAGTTGGGCGGTTTTGCCGTCGCTTTTGGTGATAAAAATCGTGCTGGCCCGCGCGAGATGTGACGGCGGTTCGCGCAATGTGCCGCGCGGAAGCAGGTGCTCGTTGCCGAAGGGTTGCTGGCAATCCACGAGAACAATGTCCTGGCGGCGGCCGCGCAATTTCCAGTATTGGAAACCATCGTCAAGCAGGAGCGTGTCGCAGCCAAATTTTTCGATGGCATAACGCCCCGCTTTCACGCGGTCCTTGTCCACCAACACGACCACATCCTTGAGGTTCGAGGCCAGCATGTAAGGCTCGTCGCCGGCAGTTTCGGAATCGAGCAGCAACGATTTGCCATCGGAAACGACGCGAGGTGGAGTGGTGTCTTCGCGCAGGAGAAGCTTGTTCAACGCGCGTTCGTGCAGCGGCGTGGGACGCGAGCGATAGCCGCGCGAAAGGATGGCCACATTGCGCCCTTCATCGCGCAGTTCACGGGCGAATTTCTCGACCACCGGCGTCTTGCCGGTGCCGCCGACGGTGAGGTTCCCGATCGCGATGACCTGCACGCCGAGCGTGGAATCGCGCAGAATGCGGACATTATAAAGAAACCCGCGCATTTTCACCAGAAGCTGGAAAACCTTGGACAGAAAAAACAGGGAGCCGCGAGTCAATTCCGCAACCGTGCCGCGCCGTTCCTCGAAGATGACTTCAAGGATGAACGTTTCAAAAGATTCAGTCCATACACGCAGCTTTTCGCGCATTTAGTTCACTTTGCCAAGGGGCGGGAAACAGAGCAAGTGCAAGGGAGGAATGAAACGTGATGCGTGAAACGTGAACGGCGGTTTGCGCCCACGGCATTCCCAAAAATTCACGTTTCACATTTTACGTGGTCAACTGTGCCGAAACGTAATCCTCGCCTTGCCGAGGTCATAGGGCGACATCTGCACATTCACCTTGTCGCCGACGCTGATGCGAATGAAATTTTTGCGCATTTTGCCGGAAATATGCGCCAGAACCTCATGGCCATTGGGCAGGGCCACGCGGAACATGGTGCCGGGCAGCACTTGCGTTACCGCGCCGGTCAACTCAATGGGTTCTTCTTTAGCCACACCGATCCTTTCGAGCGGTATTTCATGCCATTGCCCCCCGGTAAAATCAATCCCGAAACCGGCGAAAAATGGCGGAAAAAACGCCTTGGAGAATGGCTCTCGAGCCGCTAAAGTCTTCGCCCTGTATGAAAAACAATCTGCTGCGGACGTTTTTCGAGTGGGCGCTGATCACCAGTGTTCTCATGTCGGTGGGCTTTTTCGTCTGGTATTATTTTAAATCGCACACCGCGCGCGGCTATGTCGTGCAGGTCGCCAATGAAGAGAACAACATGCGGGCGAGTTTCGAGCGCAATGGCAGAATAGTGGCTGTGCTCATGGCGGAATGCCAGCAATACGCCCGGACCAATGCCGACCTGGCCCGTCTGCTCGCACCGCAAAAACCGGTATCTGTAGCCCCTGCGGCTCCCACGCCCACTGCTCGCCCTAAAACGAGGTAATTATGGACGAACCCCAGAATTTTCAGAACACTCCTCGCACCGTCGAAAACGACGAGAGAATCGAGAGCCTGCAACGCCAGAACAATCTCCTGTTCGCGGTGCTCCTCATCACGAGTTTTATCGTCACCGCCTACCTGGGAGTGGAGGGCCACCGCGCTTCCATGGATCTGATGAATCTCCGATTGCGCGCTGCACGAACACGCAGTTTCTACCAGCAAACCGATGCGGCAAACGAAGCTCTTTTCCAGAAATTAGCGGAATTCAGCCGCACGCATCCTGACTTCCAGAAGCAGATTTTCTTCAAATACAAACTGGAAACCAACGCGCCAGCCGCGGCAGTGAAGAAGTGATTTTGCAGGGCGTGGTAGGGCGTGTCGCTCCGCGCGCGCCGAGAGGTGGGATCAGCGTGGTGAACATTTTCCCCAAACGGCGCGCGCGGAGCGACGCGCCCCACCTTCACCCGCTCCATCCAGCGCGAATTTCTAACTTGCGGCACTTTCCTTTTGCACCAGCAGCCGCGTCCCGCATTCCGAGCAAAACTTCGCCTGCGGCGGGCAGGATTGGCCGCAACTCGGGCAATCCAGGTGCGCTTCCCGGTGCCGGTAATGGATGATCAAGTTGCGAATGTACGGAATCCAATTGAATGCGTAGCTGAAGATCACGACGTAGTGTTTGTCGTAAAAGAGCGCGTAGAGCAGCAGCAGCAGGGAGCCGAGAATGCTCAACCACCAGAACGCGGCCGGCACCACCACCTGTTTCTTTTTCTCAGTGGCATACCATTGGACAAAAAAGCGCGAGGCAAATACCGCCTGTCCCGTCCAGCCGAGAAGGTTCCAAAATACGATCCAGAACGTTAGTTTCGAAAAATCCAAATGCATAATGTTCCGGTCAATTCTCGACCAGCCGCCAGTCCGAGTCTTGCTTTAAATAAAGCGTCTGTGAGGGGAAGGCGAAGCCGAGTTTTTCCGCTTCGAACCGTTCCTTGACCTTGAGATTCATCTCCTGCAATCCCGCGAGATACGCCTTTCCATCCGTTCCCTTCCACCAGTGCACCACCAGGATGTTCAGGGTCGAATCCGTGAATTTGTTGAAGCTCACCAGTAAATCATGCGTCTGGGGATGGCTTCCGTAAATTTCCTGCAGGATCTTCGCCGCCAGCTTCAGCTTCTCGGCCGAAGTCTCGTAAGTCAGGCCGAAATTCATTTCCGTTTTGATGTTCGGGCGGCGCGTGACGTTGGTGATCGTCGCGTTGCCCATGGTTTTGTTGGGAATGGTGATGTGGTATCCGTCCAGGTCGCGAACGCGGGTGCTGCGCATCCCGATGGATTCCACCGTGCCGTCCACGCCGGTCAATTGAATGCGATCGCCCACGCGAAACGGTTTGTCCACAAACACGGCCACCGCCCCAAACAAGTTCGCCAGCGTGTCTTGCGCGGCCAGGCCGACCGCCAGACCACCAATGGAAAGCGAGGCGAGCGCGGCGTTGATGTTCACGCCGATGTTGGCCAGCGTCACGAGCACGGCCACGACGACGACAAAGACCTTCAAGGTTTTGCGAATGACCGGAAAAAGCTGTTCTTCAAAACTTTTGTCGGCCTCCGGCCGAACGCGCTGCTTCCAATAGCCCATCGCCAGGTCGATGAACTTGATCGCCACGTAGGTGAGCGTTGACGCCACGATGACAATGAACGATTTCGAGAGAATCGTCTGCACGAGCGCGGGCCAACTGAAGATTTCCAGGCCGATGCGGAGGAAAACAATAAAGGCGACGATCTTGATCGGTCCGTTCAGCAGATTCAGCAACAGGTCGTCAAAGGTGGTGGCGGTTTTCCTGGCCCAATTCCTGAGCCAGACACGCGTGAGAAAATCCAGAATTTTGGAAATGTAAAACGCGAGAAAAATGTAAACCAGCACCGCGACGTACTGCCAAAGCGGAATATCAAACAGTTTATGCCGTTGGAGCATGCCGACGCGATCCAGGCCGAAAGTCAGGTAGGCATTATAGACGCGGACTTCGATGGCAGCCGAATCCACAGCGGCCCCGCTCTGCGGAAACGCGCGCGCCACGACCGAATACGTCCCGGTTGGC
Organism: Candidatus Angelobacter sp.; assembly: GCA_035606845.1. Lineage (GTDB taxonomy): Bacteria > Verrucomicrobiota > Verrucomicrobiia > Limisphaerales > DASXHY01 > DASXHY01. The sequence continues at coordinate 57,087 of DATNEA010000021.1, forward strand.
ACGTTGCTCCAAATGAGCGAATAAGGCTGGTTCGAAACCGAGCCCAGCGACTTGCCATCGGAAAGAAATTCCAGGCTCTTGACCGCAGGAATATCCGCGTTTGCGGTGAGCGTGATGTTGGTGCGCGGGTTAAACCGCTGGCCATCCTGCGGCTCAAGGATCGTCACCGCCCCATTCGTCTGGCCCGCCACCCTCCAGGCACACAACAGCGTGGCGAGAACAATCACCCACGCGCGCGCACCGAGTCTCGGCATCAGCTTCATCAGCCAAATTGAAACGCGCACCGGCCCCTTGGACAAGTTTTAATAGTAGTGCGGACACCCTCGAAGAGTGCACTGATGCTCGGCGCGCTTTATCCGCATCCCGCCCATGCCCCCGGCATGAAAAAAAATCCCGCGCCTGAAAAAGCAAGCGCGGGAGGTGCCGAGACCAAGCCCTTTTAATCCACCGTAATCTTCCGCGGTTTCACCTTCTCCGATTTCGGAAGGGTCACCGTCAAAATGCCCTGTTCGATCTTCGCCGAAACTTTCTCGGTATCGATGGCCGGGTCCAATTCGAACACCCGGCGGTAATCCGCCCGGCTGCGTTCGCGGAAGAGTGGTTCACCGGAAACGGATTCCGGCGTGCGCCGGCCCACAATTGTGATTTCCGTCCCCTCGAGCATAATCTCCAGCCCGTCCTTGGTGACACCAGGCATCTCGGCCTGGAGCACATAACCTTCCGGCGTTTCAAAAATGTTCACGTTCGGCGCCACGTATTCTTCGCGCACCGGGCGCGCATTGGTCGTTTGGTTTTCAACTGTCGTTTGCATTTGCTTCTCTTTCGTTAAATGGTTTTAGGTTAGCTGACTTGCACGTCAATTTGTTTCGGTTTCGCCTCTTCGGCTTTCGGCAGGGTGATGGTTAGAACGCCGTCCTTGTATTGCGCCTTGATCTTGGCTGCATCTACCGCGCTCGGCAACGCCACCGTGCGTTGGAACCGGCCAAAGAAACGTTCCGCGCGATAGACTTCCGCGTCTTCCCATTTCTTATCGCTTTTGCGTTCACCGGAAATGCTCAATGTGCCGTCGTGAAGCGAGACGTCGATATCTTCCTTCTTCATGCCCGGAAGTTCTGCCTTCACCACGAAGTTGTCTTTGTCTTCAAAAACATCCAGTGCCGGAGCCGAGCCGCTCAAGAAATGCGAACCGTGCGCCAACTCGCTCAACGGTGCTTCAAATAACCGATCGATTTCGTTGCGAAGCGTCGAAAGCCCGCCAAAAGTGGGCCACGAAGCCAATTCAGGTCTTTGCCATCGTAATAGATTCATAACAATGTCCTTTCGTTGTTAAATTGTCTTTCAATTATATTAAAAGCTTCAGCTATGCCAGTGGGATGCCTTAATCGTATGTGGCTAAACAATAGCGTATTAGGAAATAATCGGGACCAACAGCAGAACTCGTATAGCGCATTTATGGCGCAGTATGCAAGCGTGGTAAAGAGACATATTGACACTTTTTCAAACAAAACGCTCCTCCGGCTATTGCTTGCGAACTTGCAAAAAACGTGTTTAATCCGATGGCGACATGCCGAAGCTTTCGCCCAGCCAAAGCGCCGAGGATTACCTGGAGCGCATCCATGAATTGATTGAGAAAAAAGGGTATGCCCGCGTCGTGGACATCGCCTCCTCGCTCAAGGTCAAGCAGGCCTCCGTCACCAGCATGGTCCAGAAACTGGCGGAAGGAGGCTACCTGGAATACGAGAAATACCGCGGTCTCGTCCTGACCGACAAGGGTCGCGATGTCGCGCGCAAGATTCAAAACCGCCACGCCACGCTCTCACGATTTTTTTCCCTGCTCGGTCTCGACGCCGAAACGCAGCGGCAGGACATTGAAGGCATCGAGCATCATCTCAGCCCCGCCACCATGGAAGTGCTCGCCGATCTCGCGCAATTTTTTGAAAAAAATCCCGAGACGCTGAAGACGTTCCAGAAGTCGCGCAATGGAGGCCGCCGCAAATCATGAGCTTTGCCAAAGAATTCCTCGCCGAAGCCCAGCAAGTCGCCGCGCGATTGGATGCCGCCGCGATCGAAAAGTGCGCGGATGAACTCGCGCGCATACGCGGACGCGGCGGACGATTATTCATTTTGGGCGTCGGCGGCAGCGCCGCCAATGCCAGCCATGCCGTCAATGACTTTCGCAAAATCTGCGGCTTCGAAGCCTACGCGCCCACCGACAACGTCTCCGAACTGACCGCACGCACGAACGACGAAGGCTGGGCCACCATTTTTTCCGAATGGCTGAAAGGCTCGCGTCTCAACGCGAAAGACGGCCTGCTGATTTTTTCCGTCGGCGGCGGCAATGTGGAAAAGAACGTCAGCCCCAATCTGGTGAGCGCGATTCAATTCGCCAAAAAAGCCGGCGCATCCGTCGTCGGCATCGTTGGCCGCGATGGTGGGGAAACCGCGAAACAAGCCACCGCCTGCGTCATCATCCCCACCGTGAATTCCGCCCATGTGACACCCCACACCGAAGCCTTTCAAGCCGTGCTTTGGCATTTGTTCGTCTCCCACCCGAAGCTGAAGACTAGTCAGACGAAATGGGAATCGGTCAAATAACTAATTCCTAAACCCTAATGCCTAATGACCAACCGATAGGTTCGAACGGACGAGATGGTAAGCCTGTTTTTGATTTGGAGGAGCGCACGGCTGTCTTTGGTGAGTCAGTTATTCGATTTGCGAGAACCGTCCCGAAGAACGCCGTGACGATTCCACTGACAAGTCACGTCGTGCGATCAGGAACGAGCGTAGGGGCGAATTATTGTGAAGCGGACGACGCGGTCTCGAAGAAGGATTTTAGGCATAAGATCGGCACGTGCCGAAAGGAAGCCCGTGAGACTAAGTTGTGGCTGAGAATGATTGCCGCTGCAGAACCGGAGTTGAAGATGGAAGCCAAAGAACTTCACCTGATATTTGCCGCTATCTGGAGAAAGTCATGAAGTCGCCATTCGATTGCTCATTCTTTCGTCATCAGTCCTTAGGGTTTAGGAATTCGCACCACTATGGCAAATATCTCGTCCGCGGTTAATCTCGCCCGCGCCATTTTTCTCGATCGCGACGGCGTCCTCTCCCGCTCGCTCATTCGTGACGGCAAGCCATTCGCGCCTACTGAATTAAACGATTTCGAAATTCTTCCCGAATCGCCAAAAGCTTGTCAGCGGTTGAAGCGAGCCGGTTTCCTATTGATCGTTGTGACCAACCAGCCCGAAGTCGGCCGCGGCACTCTTCGAAAAGAAACCGTCGAAGCCATGCACGCAAAACTGTTTCGCGAATTGCCCATCGATCGCATCGAAGTCTGTTATCATCCCGGCCATGGCGCATCGGATTGCGACTGCCGCAAGCCGAAACCGGGTTCGCTATTCAAAGCCGCGCGCGAATTCGGCATTGACCTCACACGCAGTTGGATAGTCGGCGACCGCTGGCGAGACATCGATTGCGGCCATGCCGCCGGTTGCCGGACAATTTTCATAGACCGCGGTTACGCGGAAAGTCTGAAGCAAGCCCCAGATTTCCGCGTGAGGGATTTGGCCGAGGCGGCCGACGTGATTTTGTCCGAGGCTCGGGCGCAATAATGAGTTGAAACAAAACATCACAAATAATTAACCTGTGATTGAATGAAAAACCTAGCCCATCTCCGGGTGAAAATTTTCGCCGACGGCGCCGACAAGCAGGGCATGTTGCGGCTGAACGCGGACCCGCTCATCCAGGGCCTGACCACGAACCCCACATTGATGCGCAAGGCGGGGCTGAAGGATTTTGAGGCATTCGCCCGGGACGTTTTGCAATTCATCACCGAAAAACCGATTTCGTTGGAGGTGTTTTCGGATGAGTTTCCCGAGATGCGGCGCCAGGCCATGAAAATCGCCGGCTGGGGCAAAAATGTTTACGTCAAAATTCCCATCACGAACACGCGCAACGAATCCGCGTTGCCGCTCGTGCGCGAACTCGCGTCCGAAGGTGTGAAATTGAACATCACTGCCATGCTCACTCCCGAGCAGATTGGCGGAGCCGCCCGGGCGCTCAATCCCAAAGTGCCCTCCGTCGTTTCTCTGTGCGTTGGCCGCGTCGCGGACACCGGCGTCGATCCCATGCCGCTCGTGCGTGAAAGCAAAAACCTGCTGGCCGGAATGCCGCAAACGGAATTGCTCTGGGCCAGCGTCCGCGAAGTGCTGAACATTTATCAGGCCGACGAATGCGGTTGCGACATCGTCACCGTCCCGCACGACCTGCTCGCCAAGGCGCAGAAGCTCGCCGGAATGGATTTGCAGGAGCTCTCGCTGGACACCGTGAAAATGTTCGCGGATGACGCCACCGCCGCGGGATTCAAATTGTAATTCCAGATCAGCCCATTTTGGATTGCAATTGTGTGGATTTATGCTAGGAACCCGTGTAAGGTAAGTATGCAAATGGAAGTAAAAACTGAAAAACCTGGCGAGATAAAGAGTTCAATTCACTTTGAATTCGTCTCCAGCGGGACGACGGCAATGGCGTGCGCTTCGGGTGGTGCCTTACTTGGCACAACTGTAGGAGGTCCGCTAGGCGGCGTTATTGGGGCGGTGGCCTCCGGTGTTGTCGGTTTTCTAATTAGCGGTTCGCACTCTGCCCACACTCATGACAAATGAGACGGTATTTCGCTCGGCAATCATTTTGAGCGTCATAACCGTCCTGGCTTACGTAATTTGCCGAAAGAGCAAATCAGAGCTAAAAGATGGAATTGTTATCTTCCTAAGTTGCTCAGGAATTCTCACCGGAATACAAATCTGTTATCTGACATTTGATCCGAAAATCGATCTCGGGGCGCTTAAGGACTACAAACTGTATTTAGTTGTTGGCGGATTCTCCGTAATCTGGCTCTCCATAAGCACTGTCTGCAAATGCTTCAAACAATAGCGAGTATGCCGGATTCAACCTACCACACCTCGGCAGGCCAATCGGTTTCCTTCCGATAATATTTTATCACGAAACGACGCTGATAATTTTTTGCGCTCTTTATGGGTTTAGCTAAGCCACTCTATAAAATCGCCTGGAACATCCGCCAGGGACCTTTGGGCGAAGGCCTCGCCAAGGCCTGGCACAAACTGGCCCCGCCCATCGATATTTGGAAAAAAATTTACGGGCTGGATATGTGCCTCGACCTGCGCGACAGCCTGATCTGGTGGGCGACCGACCCGGTCAATATCAAGGAATACGAAGGCTTTCACCGGATGCTGGCGGGCTCCAAAGGAAATGTGTGGGACGTTGGCTGCAACGTCGGCGTGTTTTCGTTATATGCCGCCTCGCAGGGAAACAAAGTCATCGCCTTCGACATCTCGCCCAAGGCCATTCGTTTGCTGGAAAAAAGCGCGCAGCGAAACAAGCTCGCCGTCAGACCGATTGCCCGCGCCTTCGCCGTCGAGTCGTTCAAATACGCGCCACCCGCCGACGCCGACACCCGCAATCGTCCCGGCGCCACCGCGGATCAAAACACAGTGACCAGCATCACGTTTTTGGAAGCCGAAAAAGAATTTGGCCGGCCAAATTTCATCAAGCTGGACATCGAGCACGCCGAAACGGATTTCCTGAAATCCGCGGCATTCCGTGAATGGATCAAGACCAACCGCATCCCGGTGATCATCGAGATGCACGATCGGGCCTATTGGGATTTGGTCTGGCCGGAAGTGCCTCACTGCACGTTCGACGAGAATCACGTCTTCTTCAACGCGCCACCCGAAGTCACCGCGCAGATAAAAGCGGACGGCTGAATCTGAGCTATAGGCTGGGAAAAGGTAGGAGACGACGTGAGGAGTCTCTGGGTTCCTTTCTGGATCTGAAATAAACTTTGAGACTCGTCACCTCGTCTCCTACGTAATTAATCCTTCATCGCGGTGTCGTTCTTGTCGCCGCTCTCCAACTTCTGCCGCGGCTGCAGACTGTGAATGAGCTTCGGGTCCTTCCCGCGCCGCTTATAAATCCACGCGCCGGAAATCACGCCCCACGCGGAAAAAAAGCACGTCCACGGATGCCACAGCCAGCGCTTGTCCCGCGTGCGAATCAGCGCCGCAATCGTTTGCAGCACCGGCACCACCGCCGTCAGGCACAACAACACCGCCAACTGCCCCGAAATCCGCGGTTTCCGTTCCGTCCACGAAAACCCGTGCTGCTTTTGCATGTCGAAAAAATGACAGGTGGCGCGCTGCCGTTTTTTCAAAAAATCCCGCAGCGACGCCCAAAAACCCTTCGCCGAAACGTAATAATGGAAAACGCCGCGATCGCGTATCCGCAGCCACTCGCGTTTGCCCGTGGCCTGGATCAGGTTCACTGAAGTGTGCGTATCGGAATAATCCTCGCCCGCATGCGCCAGTTCCAGTTCCGACCGGCGAAAGACTGAGCCGTTCGAACCAATGGGATAAGCGAGGCTGCCCTTGGGAAACGTCCAATGCTCCACGTCACCATCCGTCCGCAACAAAACCGGCTTGATGCTCATCATCCACGCCACCGGATCGCTGATGTGCAAAAGGCAGGTGAGATATGCGCAAAACGAATTCATGCGCGGCGTATACAAATAATAACTTTCCAAACCATACGCCTCAGGATTTTTGGCCAAGGCATCAATCGCGCGCCGCAAAAAATCCACATGCGCAATTTCGTTATCAGCATCGACAAACACCACGTAATCGCCCGTGGCATGGACATAAGCCGTGCGTTTGCCGTCCTCAATATTTCGGCCGTGATCGTCGAAAACGAGCGCGCCATATTGTTTGGCCACCTCGCGCGTGCTGTCCTTCGAGCCGGCATCGCCGAGAAGAATTTCGATTTTATCCTGCGGATAATCCTGGCGGCGAATCGATTGCAGGCAATTGCCGAGAATCCCGCCCGCGTTGAGCGTCGGAATCACAAAACTAACTCTCGGCAAATCCGCTTCAGCCATGAGGCTGCGCAAGATGCCAGAAAGCTGCCCTTGTCTCAACGGTTGTTTGGAAAGAGTCTCCTTGGAACGCCGAGCACCAGCTCGGCAAGTCGGGCTTTCCAAAAAGGCCGAGCTGGTGCTCGGCGCTCCTCTCCACAAACTGGCCGCCACACCTACTTGGCCGGATTTTTCTTCTTCGGCGGCAATTCGTGAACCGCGAGAAACTGGCGATTCTCAGCCAGGAATTGTTCGAAGCGCTTCCGCTGTTCCGGCCGGAGCGCCGCGGAAATATTCGTGCGCGTTTCCAACGCGATGGCGTTCAACCGCGGTTGAAATTCTTCGCGAATCACCCGAGTTTTGTCGCGGGAATCTTTGAGAATGTCGTGCACCTTCCCGCGCTGCTCCGGATTCAGATGCAGCGTCTGGTTCAGGTCCCGTTCGAAATTCGTCCGCACGACCTCCCGCGTCGCGTCCGGATGCGCCACCGCCCGGGCAACCATTCGCCGCACGACCACCCTCGTCGCCACCACGCCGCCCGCGAATCCGGCCGCAAAAATCAGCACGAGCAGGCCGATGACCTTGAGGGTTTTCATGCCGTCAATTTTCCGCGAAATACGGATAGGAAAGCTGCGCGGCGCTTTCGCTCAAAGTCGGCCCCGCCGAAACATAATCACCCACCGCGCACAGCACAATGATCGCCGCCGCCACCACCGCCAATCGCGGAAACCAGCGATTCAGCACATCGGAAATCGACAGCTCCATTCGCGCGGGATCGCGTTGGATTTGTTGCATCACGAGCCGTTCAAATCCCCCCGCCGCCGCAATCGGAGTCTCGCGTTGGGCCGCGCTCAACAAGGCATTCAACTTTTTCTCGTTCATTTCTTCTCCAATCCTTCGAGGGCCTTTTTCAACCGGCCCCGCGCGCGCAAGGCGCGCACGCGCACCGTCACCGCCGTCCAGCCGGTGAGCGCGCTGATTTCCTTCACGCTGCGATCCTCGATTTCGAGCAGCGTGAGCACCAATTGATCTTCGGCCGAAAGTTTCGCCATCGCGCCATCCAAAATTTCCCGCGCCTGGCTGGCCTCGAGATCGCTCTGCTTGTCTTCGTTATGCAGCCAGTCGAGCGCATCCTCGCCGAGTTCGGGAAAACCAATCTCGTGCTGGCTGCGCTTTTGCTTCCGCAAATGATCGAGGGCCGCATGGACGGCAATTTTGCTGAGCCAATGTTGAAACGGCGCCCGTCCGTCAAACTGGTCAAGCGACCGCCACGCCTTGAGAAAGGTATCCTGCGCCAGGTCCTCAAGCCGGTGATGGTCCCGCTCGTAACGGTACAAAATGGCAAAGACGTGGGATTGATGCCGGCGAACCAGCTCCGCAAAGTCTTCCCGCGCGCCGCCGCGAATCCGCTTTAGCAGCTCGGCGTCGTCGCTCAATGGGCGTTCCTGTTGCAATCCACGCCTCAGCTTGTCGACCCGGCGTTCCGCAAAGCAAGCCAAAGGTTGGCCCAGGGGCGACGCTTCGAGGTGAATGGCAACAGCCGTCATGCGCTTCTTCTATGACTAATGTTCTATACGCAAATAACGTCCGATTTGTTACGTTCCACTTGACGATAAATGCGCGTTCTGTAAACGTGCCAATCACCCTTATGCCTACAATTGCTGAGCCGACACCCCCAAAGAGTTTCAAGAAGAAATCGCTGTTCGAACTGCCTGATGGAAGAACCGTTGCCTTCACGTTTTTCCTGGTTTCCTCGCTTTTCCTCATTTGGGGATTTTGCAACGGGATGATCGACACGATGGACAAACATTTTCAGGACCAGTTGAACCTGTCCAAGGCGCAGTCGGCCTGGGTGCAATTCGCCCATTACATGGGCTACGCCATCATGGCGCTGCCCGCCGGCTTCCTGACGCGCAAACTCGGTTACAAGGGCGGCATCGTTTTCGGCCTCCTGCTCGTTGCCCTCGGCGGTTTTTGGTTCCTGCCGGCCACGAAAATTGCGGCGTTTTGGGCCTTCCTCATGGGCGTGTGCCTCATCGCCATGGGCTTGACTGTTTTGGAAACCGTGGCCAATCCCTACACCACCGTCCTCGGACCCAAGGAATACGGCGCCACCCGCATCAATCTCGCCCAGTCCTTCAACGGCGTGGGCTGGATTTTGGGTCCCATTGTTGGCGCTGCGTTTTTCTATTCGCAAGGCGGCGCCGAAAAAGCGCAACGCCATCTGTTCATTCCCTACGTGGGTGTTGCCATCATCGTCCTCCTCATCGCGGCCATGTTCATCAAGGCGCCAGTGCCGGACGTGAAAGTGGAGGACGAATATCATACCGATGATAAAAGTTCACCGGCTGCGCCCGTGGCAAGGGAACATAATCGCGGCCTCATCGTGGCGATGATGTTTCTGAATGTGGTCGCCGTCGGCTTGTCGATTTTTTTGATCCTCCACACCATTCTGCCCAGCCTCAATATCGTCACCGAGCATGTGGTGCTCACGCGCTACGCCCCGGTGATCATATTGGCCGTGTTTGCCACGCTGCCGTTCCTGATGTTGTCCTCCAAAAAGGTCACCGGCCACAGCATTTGGGCGCATCCGCATTTTTCGGGCGCGACGCTGGCGCAATTTGTTTACGTCGCGGCGCAAGCCGGCATTTTCAGCTTCTTCATCAACAGCATGACCGTGGATAAAAGCAACGGCTACACCATGGTGCCGCCGTTGCCGGCCTCGTGGAATTCGGGCTTCCTCCGGCAACACGGCTTTATCGAAACCCGCGCGGCGTTTGCGCCGAAAGAGATCAAAGATTTTCCCGCCGTAATGGAATGGTTGAAGGCAAAAAATGATCCAGTGGCGGCATTCGTGAACAGCCAGCTTTCTGCCAAGACGATGGCTGCGGTAAATAGTTATCAGACGGGCGCCGCTGTTCCCGCAGCCGTGCAAAAGGAAGTCGTTCAGGACTTAAATCAATTAATCCGCCAGGAGATCAATAACAAACCCGGCCGCGCCGACAACAAGCCCGCCCTCTATGACGCGCAACGCTTCGCCGGAGTGAAGTTGAGCGACAAAACACAGGCGCTGATTGCGAAAAAGGACCGGAATGACCACGAGGTCCTGCAAATGAACCGCTATCTCCTGCAGGATGCCTTTCCTGCCGCGCTCACTTACAATGACGGCCTCCTCGCCATCAGCGACAAGGGCGCGAGCGAATTGTCCTCGCTCGCGTTTATCTTTTTCCTGCTGGGCCGTATTTCCGGCTCGTGGTTCCTCAAGAAATCGCCGGCCCACAAAATCCTTGGCCTCTATGCATTCCTAAACGTCGGCGTGTGCGCTCTGATCATCGGGCAATTGGGATGGATTTCCGTGCTGTGCGTTTTCCTCAGCTATTTCTTCATGTCCATCATGTATCCGACGATTTTTGCGGTGGGCATCCACGGCCTGGGTTCGCAATCCAAAAAGAAAGCCGCCGCCTTCATCGTCATGGCCATTACCGGCGGCGCGTTGATGCCGAAATTCATGGGGTACCTCGGCGACGTCATCAACATGTCCGCCGCGTTTTGGATGCCGCTCGGTTGTTTCATCCTGATCGGCCTCTATGCATTCGCCTGGCCCAAACTTAGCCAATCCGAAGGCGTCATTGGCATGAAAGCCAGCGGCGGCCATTGATTTAGCACACGCGAAAAAAGGGCGGCGGCTCCCCGGCGTCCTTTTCTTCCTCTGCTTCGTTTTCTTGGTTTTCTTCTGTTGAATGAAAAAAGGACGGCCCGAAGGCCGTCCTTGTGTGAAAAATCGAAACGATTATTGGTTGCCGCCGCCGTTACCACCGCCACCGCCACGACGACCGCGTGCCGGGAACGCCTCTTCATACTTCGTGAATTGATCCGGCGTGAGGATGCCCTTCAACTTGTCATTCAAAGCCGTCCGCGCCTCCTGGTATTTGGAGCGCCGCTCGGATTGATCGGCCTCACGCGCGGCTTTTATCGCCGCGTCATATTCGTCCACTGCCGCCTTGACCTTGGGTTTCTCGTCCTCAGTCAGCGTGACGGCCTTGTCAATTCCCTCCACCGTCACCATGCCGCGACGCGGCCGCTGGGGGCGGGTCTCCGTGGCGTTGTTGGTATCAGCCTGGGCGTAGACAGCCGGGCTCACGCCCAGAACAGTTGCCGCCGCAAGGATTGCCATTACAGTTTTGTTGATTTTCATGAACTCCGGTCCTATGGATTACGTTTTTTGTTGGTTTTTACCCGTCTTCTTCAGCTCAACTACTCAGACGAATCAATCAGCTTATGGTTACAGGTATTGTTCATTAGCAGACGCAATGGGGGCATATCCTCGGAACGCGTCCGAAATTCTTCGCGTGACATTCCGCTGGGTTCATGCCAACTGTGAGGGATGAAATCATCCATTTGGATTGGTGCGGTCAGCGCGCTGCTGCTCTCGGCTCTCGTCAGCGTGGCTGAAGGTCAAAAGACGGAACCCAAAACGGACGATCAAAAGCCGGCCGCCGCCTCCGCGGATTTGCTGCATCCGGAAAAGCTCAATGAAAAAGCCCCGGCCACGTTCAAAGTGCGCTTTGACACCACCAAAGGCGCTTTCACGGTGGAAGTCACCCGCGACCTGGCCCCGCACGGCGCCGATCGCTTTTATAACCTAGTCAAAGCCGGCTTTTTCAAGGACATCGCCTTCTTTCGTGTGATTCCCGGGTTCATGTGCCAGTTCGGAATCCACGGTGACCCCGCGGTTTCCGCCGCCTGGCGCGAGGCCAACATTCCCGACGATCCGGTCAAGGCTAGCAACACGCGCGGAGCCATTACCTTTGCCACCGCCGGTCCGAACACGCGCACCACGCAGTTGTTCATCAATTTCGGCAACAATGCCCAGCTCGACCACATGGGTTTTGCCCCGTTCGGCAAAGTCGTTGAAGGCATGGACGTCGTCGACAAGATCAACGGTGAATACGGCGAAGGCGCTCCCCGCGGACGCGGTCCCGCTCAAGGCCAGATTCAGGCCGAAGGCAATTCCTACCTCAAAAAGGATTTCCCGAATCTCGATTACATCAAATCCGCCACTCTTTTGCCCTGAACCTCAACCAAAAAGTAGGAGCCGACGTGAGGAGGCTCTAATTTTCTTAATTCCAATATGAGCACCAATAACGAAGTCGCCGTCATCAAAACAACTGAAGGCGAAATGGTTGTCGAATTCTGGCCGGACGTCGCGCCGGGCCACGTGGAAAACTTCAAGAAACTCGCGAACCAGGGCTTCTACGACGGCACCTGCTTTCATCGCGTCATCAAGGATTTCATGATTCAAGGCGGCGATCCGCTCACCAAGGATCCCAAAATGGAAGCCCGCTGGGGCACGGGCGATCCCGGCTACAAAATCAAAGCCGAGTTCAACGACCGCCATCACGATCGCGGCGTGCTTTCGATGGCGCGCTCGAATGATCCGAATTCCGCCGGCAGCCAGTTTTTCATCTGCCACGGCAACCCGCGCTTTCTGGACAAGCAATACACCGCCTTCGGCAAAGTGATCAAAGGCGACGACGTCCTCGAAAAAATCGCCACCACCGCCACGCGCCCGCAGGATCGCCCCGTGAAACGCATGGGCCTGGAAAGCGTCAAGATCGTTCCGGCCGACTCGGTGAAGTAGGACGTATTCCGTGTTGCGTGTTCCGTGACGCGGACTATTGCGCGTCTGGAACTCGCGCATCCGAGCGCTGGATAAGAGCCCACGGCCCACTTGCCTCTGGAGACGTTACAAATTTCCCCCTCTCCCGTCGGACGGGAGAGGGCCGGGGTGAGGTTTTTTAGTTAGCGAATATGGAACTTTCCGAACTCGCCACCGTTCTAGTCGCCCTCGGCTGTCCGCAGGAAAAATCGGCCGAGATGGCCGCGCAACTGGACAAGCGCGCGAAACAACTGGCCGTCGAAAAAAATCGCACCTACGACGAAGCCCTGGAACATCTCCTGAAACTGATGGCCCAAGGCTGGGCCGCCAACCAAAAAGGCCTGTGAATTTACGATTTACGATCTACGATTGGCGCGCCAATGATTGGTAGGGCGCGTCTCTCCGAGCGCGCCGCAATCAATCGCCAATCGGCATTCACCAATCCTAAATCAAATGATTTCGCCCTGGAAAAAAATCCGCTCCCGTCCGCTCGGTGACTTCCGCATCTTCACCGTCCGCGCCGACACCAAAATCTCCCCGCGCACCCAAAAGGAACACGATTTTTTCATCATCGATTCCGTCACGTGGGTGAACGTGATCGCCGTCACGCCCAACCAGGAGTTCGTGATGGTGGAACAATATCGCCACGGCTCGAACACCGTGGAACTGGAAATTCCCGGCGGCATGATGGACGCCAAAGACCCCTCGCCCGAATTCTGCGGCCAGCGCGAATTGCGCGAAGAAACCGGTTACGAAGGCACGAACGCGCGCGTCATCGGCGACGTTTGGGCCAACCCCGCCATCATGAGCAACCGCTGTTTCACCGTGCTCGTCGAAAACTGCCGCTGCGTCCACCCGCTGGAGTGGGACCACTCTGAAGAATTGGATACAAAACTGATCCCGCTCGCCGCAGCCCCCGCATTGGTCGCCTCGGGCAAAATCCGCCATCCCTACGTCGTCGTCGCGCTCTACCATTTCGATCTGCTGCGACGCGGACTGAAAGGCGCCTGACAATCGGAGCGCCGGTCTCCTGACTCGGCGCGAGTCGGAACGTCAATCACACCCCCTCTCGCATGGGCAAAAAACCCAGTTGCCCTCGAAACGCGGGGTGTATATATAAGCCTCAATATGAAAAAAACCTGTCGATTCTGGGGGATGCATATGGCAATCGCGGCGCTGATGTTGACATTCGCCGCGCGCGCCCATGCTGAATCACCGCGCGAAGAACTCGCGCATGCCTATGTCCTGCTGAAGATGGCCAAGCACGATTACGGCGGCCATAAAGCGACGGCGCTGCACGAAATCGAAGCGGCCGGCCACGAGTTGGGAATGAACCTTGAGGGCCGCGGCAACGAGCATGAACGGCAGATGAAATCCGATGAATTGGTTTCCGAAGCCGATCGCATGCTGCACGAAGCGCGTGACAAAATGGAGGACCGCGACCGCAAACGCGTGGCCAGACACCTGGAAGTCGCCATTCGCGAAGTGGACGCCGCCTTAAGAAAGCGATAGCATCGAATTCCTGTCATTTAGATTAGACTTCAACATTCGCCGGCGACGAATTGAACCATCGCCGGTGAATTTTTTTAAAGCGTTCCCAGGCTTTCGGCGTCATTTGCAGCCACGAACGCACACGAATGGACACTAATAAAATTCGTGTGCATTCGTGGTTTTGATCAGTTCTTTCCTTCGCGCACGCGATTTTTCCTGTCCTCCAACTCACTTTGAAGTTTCTTCCGCTCATCGGCCAATTGCCGCTGAAGCTGCTCCACTTGTTCCGCTTCGCCGCTCGCCATCGCTTTGTCGATCTCGCCTTTCAACGAAATTTCGCGCTCGGCAATTTTGGCCGCGTATTTGGAATCCAATTCCGCCAATTGCTTCTTCTGCTCCGCGGTCAATTTGATGCTTGGGGAGGTCTTATTCAGCCGCTCCATCGCAAGTTCGTAGGCGCTTTTCATATTTTAAAATGCGGCGCTCACAGAGCCGCCGCTACATTTTTTTCTTCCACGGCATATCCGGAAATTTTTCCGGCGTCTTGATCGTCTGCGGCGGCGGCTTCGCCATTTCCAAATCCGGATCGGCCTTCGGCGCCTCGCCCGGCTTGGTTTTGTCCGATTTCCACGACGCAATCCGCGCCTGCATCCCGTGATGTTCCGCGACGCTTTTATTTCCCGCCTTCATGTAGAATAGCGAAAGATTCGTATGAACCAACTGCTCGCTCGGCCTCAATTTTTCCGCTTTGTGCCCCTCAGCAATGGCCGCCGCGTAATCGCCCTTGCGATAATACGCCATGCCAAGCGAAAGCTGCGCGTCAAAGTACGACGGATCCGCCGCGAGAATAGCCTTCAGCTTTTCAATCGCGCGATCGTACTCCGCCGTGCTGAAATCGAACATCGCGTCGTCGTATTGTTCCTGTAGCGAAGCCATAAACTTTGACAACGAAAAGTTACCGCAGGATTATATTGTTGCGCAAATGTGAAACGTGATGTCTAAAACGTAAAACGTGAAACGTGAATCCGGCGCAACGCGTATTGCCGAATTCACGTTTTACGTTTCACGTTTTACCATGTCTTCGCCAATTAAACTGATTTCAACCGATTTCGACGGAACCATTTTCGCCGAGTTCGAAAATCCGCCGATTCCCGAGCCGCTCCTCCAACTCATCGCCGATTTGCAAAAGCGCGGCGCCAAATGGGTCATCAACACCGGCCGCGAAATGGCCAGCCTCATGGAATCTCTCGGCCGCGCGGAAATTCCCATCGAGCCGGATTTTCTCGTGCTCGTGGAACGCGAGATTCACTGCCACGACGGCGTGCGTTACGTCGGTCTCGATCCATGGAATTACGAATGCATGCGCTCGCACGAGGAATTGTTCACGCGCATCCTGCCCGATCTCCCAAAACTCATCGATTGGATCAACGCCCGTTTCCACGCCACCGTTTACGAGGACCCGTATTCGCCCTTTTGCCTGATCGCCGGCAACAAAACCGACGCCGAAGTCATCAATCAATATCTCGAGGAATATTGCCGCGGCATTCCCAACCTCACCGTCGTGCGCAACGATGTCTACGCCCGCTTCAGTCACGTGGCCTACAATAAAGGCGCGGCCCTCGCGGAATTGACCCGCCGCCTAAAGCTGGGCCCCGCGCAAGTTTTCGCCGCCGGCGATCATTGGAACGACCTCCCCATGCTCTCGCGCGAATTCGCGCATTCACTGGCCAGCCCGTCGAACGCCATCGAACCCGTGAAAGACCTCGTGCGCCGCCAAGGCGGCATCGTCAGCGAACTCCCACATGGATTCGGCACCGCCGAAGCACTGCGGCATTACCTGCAAAGAGCCTCCGGGTGAGAATACAAGGCTCACGTAGCGCAGGCGTCCCGCCTGCGAATTCTGTGCCGTTCCGGCACCAGGAACAAGGGTCACTTAATTATCCTTAAGTATCTGGCGGCGAGACGCCGCCGACACTCGCAGCCGGGACGGACTGCGCTACACTCAAATTTGCGGCGGCTTGGGTGAGAATACCCATTGATAGTGGCCTTTCCCTAAATAAACCGCCCTAATGAACAAATTTCGCTTTCCTCAAATGTGCGGCGAAATACATGTAAATGACTAACAATCAATAAGATATACTTTTACATTAGAAATTGACACGTTCCGCCGCAGTGATAGTGTTTCATGGCAACGGTGTTCTTGCCGATAATTCCTCAACGGCATTGGCCCTTTTGCAGAAATTTAATTGATTATCAGGCACTTTCATGAGCGATACAACCACCGCTGCCCCGTCGACGGGCGGCACTCCCAAACTTTCCAAGATATCCGAGGCGGTCATCCGCATTGCGGGTAATTCACAGGACGGCATCCAGGCCATCGGCGGCTTCCTGGCGCGTCTCGCCGGCCGCAGCGAGCAGGAAGTCATGACGTTCATGACCATCCCGCCCACGATTTCCGGCGGCCCGTCCATCTTCCAGGTCCGCATCGGCTCCGGCGAAGTCCTGAGCGCGGGCGATGAAGCGGATCTCTTGCTGGCGTTCTACCAGCATTCCTACGAAGGCCACATCAACTCCCTGAAAAAGCACGGCATCGTCCTGTACGATTCCGACCACGTTGAGCCCAAGCCGGAATGGAAGAATGACTATCATCACGTCGGCATCCCGATTTCCACGCTCACCGTCGAAGCCATCGGCGGCACGGCCAAAGACAAAGGCAAAAACATTTTCACCCTCGGCCTCGTCGCCCGCATGTTCGACCTGAACGTGCCCAAACTGGAACGTCTCATTAACGAACGCTTTGGCGGCAAGGATGAGAGCATCGCCAAAAACGCGCTCCTCGCATTCCACGCCGGCTACAATTATTCGCTCGGCAGCATCGTGGATACGTTCCGCTTCGTCGACAGCCAAAAGCGCGATCGCCATCAATTGGTCATGAACGGCAACGAAGCCATGGCCTACGGCATCATCACCGCGGGCGTCCGTTTCGGCGCCGGTTACCCAATTACCCCCTGGTCTGACATCATGGAAACTCTCCGCCGCGAATTGCCCAAATACGGCGGCATCTTCATGCAGACCGAAGACGAAATCGCCGCCATCTCCATGGCCATCGGCGCCAGCTACGCCGGACGCGTCGCTGTGACGGGTTCCAGCGGTCCTGGCATCGCGCTGAAAGCCGAAGCCGCCGGTTGGGCCGGCATGGCCGAAGTCCCGCTCGTGGTCATCGATATCCAACGCGGCGGCCCTTCGACCGGCATGCCCACCAGCGTTGAACAATCCGATTTGAACATCGCCTGCTACGGCAGCCACGGTGATTCCCCGCGCGTCGTCATGGCGCCCGCCAACGTCGAAGATTGTTTCTACACCGCCATCGAAGCGGTGAACATCGCGCGCAAATACAACGTCCCGGTATTTATTCTCAGCGACCAGGCCATCGCCACGCGCATCGAAGCCTTCCCCGAACCCGATTTGAAAGCGATCTGGCAGGACATCACTCCGGATCTTTCGCCCGTGGAAGATTACAAACCCTACGATTTGTCGACGCCGGAAGGCACCACCAAACGCGTCGTGCCCGGCACGCGCATCCTGAGCGGCCGGTATCCCGTCGCCACCGGTTTGGAACACGATGAATACGGCCATCCCAACGGCTCGCCGAAAATGCACATGCAAATGAGCGCCAAGCGCCGCAAGAAAATGCAAGCGCTCGGCGCGACTCTGCCATTGCCGAAGATTCACGGGCCGAGCGAAGGCAACGTGCTGCTCGTCGGCTGGGGCTCGACCGAAGGCCCGATCCACGAAGCCGTGGACCGCGCCCGCGCCGCCGGCGATAGCGTCTCCTCGATTCACCTGCGCCATATCAGCCCGTTGCCGAACGGACTGGAAAATATTTTCTCCGGCTTCAACCACATCATGGTGGTCGAGATCAACGACGAAGGCGTTTACGGCTACGGCCAGCTCGGCGGCATCCTGCGCGCCCGCTACACCAACCCCAACATCACCGGCATCAACAAAACCGACGGCCTCACTTGGAAAGTGAAGGAAATCCTCGCCGCCGTGAAAAACAAACTCGCTGCCACGAATGGCAACGCGACCATTTAACAATTCAACAATTTAACGATTTAACTATCCGCAACATGAGTTCTCCACTGACTGACATTCCGGCGCGCGGCGGCAGCATTGTCGCCGTCAACGCTCCCGCAGAAACCGAACGCAAAGGCCTCACCAAAAAAGAAATCGCCGCCGATCACCCAACGTGGTGCCCGGGCTGCGGTGACTTCTCGGTGCTCGCCCTTTATTTCAAACTGATCGAAAAGCGCAAACTCTGGCACGAGAAAATCACCACCGTCGCCGGCATCGGCTGCTCCAGCCGCTTCCCGTATTTCGTGCAGGCCCACGGCGTGCATTTCATCCACGGTCGCGCACTCGCCTTCGCCAGCGGCATTTCGCTCTCGCGCCCTGACCTGCATCTGTTCGTGTTCGGCGGCGATGGCGACGCTTTCTCCATCGGCGGCAACCATTTCAATCACGCGGCTCGCAAGAACATCAAAATGACCTACTGCGTCATGGACAACTGGGTCTACGGCCTGACGAAGAAACAAACCTCGCCCACTTCGCCCCTCGGCTTCAAGAGCAAGACCGACACCTGGGGCGCGGTGGATTATCCCATCAACCCCATGAAGCAGGCCCTCGCCGCCGGCGCAACCTTCGTCGCGCGCACCACGCACACCAATCCGAATCACGTGTTGCAAATGATGGAAGCCGCCATGGATCATGACGGCTTCAGCTTCATCGAATGCCTGAGCGAATGCGTGGAATTTTACGAAGGCGCCTTCGACGCCTCGAATCCCCGCAAAGGTGGTGTGTTCAACGAAGTCCCGAAAGGGCACGATGTGGCTGACGAAGTCGCCGCCTACAAGCTCGCGGCCGAACCCTTCCCCGGCTACTTCGGCGTCTTCTACAAAAACGCCAAGACGACCAAAAACGCGAAGGAAGAAAGCATCATCAAATCCGCCCGCGAAAAAGTCAAAGGCATGCAGGACTGGGAAATCCTCCAAAAGACCTTCGATCGACTGAAATAAAATCAATTTACGATATACGATTTACGAGCCGGCGGACGAAATCCCCGGCTCGTATTTTTTTCCGCTTCGACCTGTAGGAGACGACGTGAGGAGTCTCTGATTTCTTCTCCAAAAGGACGTCCGCTCGTTGAAATAAATTCCGAAATCTGAAATCCGAATCCGCTCAGTCGGCACTCGGTTTCGGGCTTGGGCTTTCTTTCGGATTTCGCTCCTTCGGATTTCGGATTTTAGACCACTCCCAGCCTTCCCGCTTCCCTCATTAATCGCACCTTCAAATTCCCCTACAAATAATTCGCGAAAATTCGTGAAATTCGTGTCAAAGCCTTTTCCCCACATCAAAATAATTCGTGGAAAATTCGCGCAATTCGTGTCAAAGGTCTCTCATGCCGATCTACGAATTTGCCTGTCCGAAATGCCGGAAGATTTACAGCTTTCT
>DATNEA010000049.1:0-11946 GCA_035606845.1 Candidatus Angelobacter sp.
GCGCCATCCAGTCCACGACCGGCGGGTCAAACGTCTCCTAACTGCTGTCGGATTGAGGAACCGATTTCAGGCAGCAGTCGCTCATCCCATCGTTTTACTACCTCCTGAAAAATCAAGCTCCTAAAAAATGAGATGCGCCCCGCTTCAAATCTGCCCACCGCTATGAATCACACCCGTGAGGAAAAGAAGTGTCAGCCGATTTTCGAATCGGTTTGGCTGGGACCGGCCTGCGCGGGAAATCGCGGGGTTAATACGGGCCGCGAATATGCGCGGCCACTTCACGCTCGTAGAATTGTTGCAACTTTTCGTGCAACTTCGCGTCCAGCGGCTTCACGTCTGAAACAGCCGCGTTCGCCCTGGCTTGGTCGGGCCGGCTGGCGCCGGGAATGACCACTGAGACCACGTCGTGATCCAGAATCCATCGCTGCGTCATTTGCGCCATGGTGAGGCCGCTCAGCGTCAGCGGTTTCAATGCATCGGCCAACTCGACGCCTTTTTCATAGGGCAAGCCGGCGAAGGTTTCGCCCACGTTGAAGAATTGGCCGTCGCGATTGTAATTGCGGTGATCGTTCTGCGGAAATTTGCTCTGCTTCGTCAGTTTGCCGCTCAAAAGGCCGCTGGCCAACGGCAGCCGCACGATGATCGCCACGCCTTTTTCCCTGGCTTTGGGAAAAAGAGCTTGAACGGGTTTTTGGCGGAAGATGTTGAAGATGATTTGCAGGGATGCGAGGCCCGGTTGTTCCAGGCAAACCCGGGCTTCTTCCATGGATTCCACGCTGGCGCCGAAGTAGCGGATTTTTCCTTCGCGCTGAAGTTTTCGCAACCATTCGAACACGTCTCCTTTGCGGAACTCTTCAGTGGGAATGCAGTGCAATTGTGTCAAGTCCAGCACATCCACACCCAGCCGTTTGAGCGACGCCTCCGTGGCAGTTCGCACGCCGGCCTCGGTGTATTTGTCCGGGTAAAGGCTCGAAGTGCGGCCGAGTTTGGTCGCCACGAAAATTTTGGCTTTGCGTTCTTTGAGGAAGCGACCGATGAGTGTTTCGCTTCGGCCATTTCCATAAACATCCGCAGTATCAAAAAAATCCACTCCGGCATCCGCCGCGGCCGAAAGAATCTCCAGGGCAACTTTGTCTTCGACATTGCCCCAGTCCGTGCCGCCGAGTTGCCAGCAGCCCAAACCCATTTCCGAAACGCGGACGCCGGTCTTGCCAAAAGTGCGTGATTTCATAGGTAATGTGGTAAAGCGGCGTTAACGTGCATCGAACCACGCGCGGTGGCAAGCATTGAAGACCGGCCCAATGCTCAAAGTCAGTTTGGATGCCGATTTTCATCGGAACAGGCGATCGTCAAATACGAAGCTTGTGGGTTTATCCATCTGAATTTTTTTAAAATCGGGGTGTTTCGGATTGATCAAAAGATTTAGCTCCTCCGGCACGACGACACTCGGAACGCCGAGGATCACGGAAGCTTTCGATTCCACCCACGAATCACCAATTCTTTTGGCGGAGGGGATAGATGGTTCATGTTGCCAGTTCTTTGGCAAATCACGAGCCGTCAACACTCGCATGATCGTTTTGTCAAAATGAAAGGCGATGCAACTATAGTTCTTTCTTTTGGAGGTAGCTTCGATATGCACCCGAATTTCGAGCGCCGCCAGCGACAAGTGTAGGCTAGCGTAGACCATCGAAACCCCTTTGGAGTTCCATCGGCCGCCGTACAGTCGCGCTCCTTCTCCGTCAAACGCTGTATCGGCAAATTCCGACGGCACGATGCGCCAGCCAGCAAGCATCAGGAGTAGACTCCGTGCTCAATTCGACCCAACAAATCCTCGACTTCCCGGGCGCCAAGCTCGGTGGTGGCATAATCGAATGGAACGGCGCCCCCCAAACCGAATTGCGGAGATGACAGCCACTTCCGAGCGTCATCCCGGCTTCCAAAAACATCAATGGCTTTGCCCATCAAGCGCGCGAACCGCACCACTCGGTCGGAAACCGCAGGGTCCAGGCGTTTTTCGCGACCTTTGCCTTTTATCCGATGGATTGTCGCCCTCGAAATTCCCAACATGGGCGCCAGAGTGTCATTCGACACCTCGAGGCCGGCTTGAAGATGCTCCAGTTCCAAGATGGATAAACCGGCGCGTATTTGCCCGATAATTTCGTCCAAGCTCATTTCATGCCCCTCTCGCAAGGCAAAATCCCCGCTGCCTTTGCCTTGGCTAAGATAATAATCGACAACTCCACCCATATAACGAATCGGATTGCTTTTTGCGACGTGTCCGGGGTGGTAAACATCGTGCACCATGGCCCGTGCTTCTTTCTTGGCGGCTCGGCTCATTTGATACAAATCTTATTCTCATTTGAGACAAATGTCAACAACTTTCCCCCAGTTCTATTCGGCATTGATATTGCGCATGTCTCCGAATCCGCGCGGCCGAAAATTTTCCTCGCTGATTGCCATTCACCCTGCGCCTTACTATAAAGACTGCCGCAATGACCGAAATTAGCCGTAGCAAATCCGGCGCGACCCGCGCCGTCCGTCCCTTCAAGAAACTGCTCGCTGCCAATCGCAGCGAGATCGCGATCCGGATTTTCCGCGCGGGCACCGAACTCGGGCTGCGCACCGTGGCCGTTTACGCGCAGGAAGACCGCTTCTGCCTGCATCGTTTCAAGGCGGACGAAGCTTACCTCGTCGGCGAGGGCAAGGGTCCCGTGGCGGCGTATCTCGACATCGATAGTATCGTCACGATGGCGAAGGAAAAGGGCGTGGACGCGATTCACCCCGGCTACGGTTTTCTTTCCGAGAACGCCGGTTTTGCCCGCGCCTGCGCGAAGGCGGGAATCACGTTCGTCGGACCGCGCCCCGAATTGCTCGACAGGATGGGCGACAAGACCGCCGCGCGCGCACTCGCTCAGAAAATCAATGTTCCTGTGCTGCCGGGCAATGAAGACGCCATTTCCAATCGCGATGAGGCGTTGAAGGCGGCCAAGGAGATTGGTTTTCCGCTGATCATCAAAGCGGCTTTCGGCGGCGGGGGCCGCGGCATGCGAGTGGTTCACAAGGCCGGCGATTTGGCCGGCCTGCTCGACGAGGCGCAATCCGAGGCCGAGCGCGCGTTCGGCAACGCGGCGGTGTTTCTCGAGAAATACATTCCGCGCGCCAAGCACATTGAGGTGCAAATTCTGGGCGATCAGCACGGCAATGTGATTCACCTGCACGAACGCGATTGCTCCGTGCAGCGACGCCATCAAAAAGTAGTGGAAGTCGCGCCAAGTTTTGGTTTGCCGGAAAACATCATCCAGGAACTCTGCGAAGCGGCGGCACGCATCGCGCGCGAGATTCGTTACGACAACGCCGGCACGATCGAATTTCTCTACGACCTCGACAAGCACGAGTGGTTTTTCATCGAGATGAACCCGCGCATCCAGGTCGAGCATACCGTCACGGAAGTCATCACCGGGCTTGATCTGGTCCGCGCGCAGATTTTGATCGCGCAGGGGTATCCGCTGCACGGGCCGGAAGTGAACATGCCGGCACAGAAGGATATTCCGCGCAACGGCTACGCGATCCAATGTCGGGTCACGACGGAAGATCCGGAAAACAAGTTCACGCCGGACTACGGGAAAATCCTGGCGTATCGTTCGCCGGGCGGTTTCGGCATCCGGCTCGATGGCGGCATGGGTTACTCAGGCTCAATCATCACTCCATTTTACGATTCGATGCTCGTGAAGGTCATCGCCAGCGCGCACACCTATGATACGGCGATCAATCGCATGCATCGCGCGTTGTCGGAATTCCGCATCCGCGGCGTGAAGACAAACATTCCATTCCTGGAAAACGTCATTCAGCACGAAAAATTCAAGAGCGGCCAGACCACGACGACGATGATCGATACGTCGCCGGAGTTGTTTAAATTCCAGACGCGCCGCGACCGCGCGACGAAGCTGCTGAATTTCCTGGGCAACGTGATCGTGAACGGAAATCCGCACGCGAAAGGTTACAAGCCGGAGAAGCCGTTCGCGCCGGCGCCAAGGGTCGCCTTCGATCACAAGAGCACGCCGCCGCCCGGCACGCGCGATTTGCTGCTCAAGCTTGGTCCGAAAAAATTTGCCGAATGGGCGCGCAGCCAGAAGCGTTTGCTCGTCACGGACACCACGCTGCGCGATGCGCATCAATCGTTGATGGCAACGCGCGTCCGCACTTACGACATGCTGGCGATTGCCGGCGCGATGGCGCATCGCGCGCCGAAGGTGTTCTCGCTGGAAATGTGGGGCGGCGCGACCTTCGACACGGCGATGCGTTTCCTGAATGAGGATCCCTGGGAACGCTTGCGGCAATTGCGCGCGCGCATTCCGAACATTTGTTTCCAGATGCTGTTCCGCGGCTCGAATGCGGTGGGTTATTCCAATTATCCGGAAAACGTGGTCGCCGGTTTCGTGAAGCACGCGGCGGCGTCCGGCATGGATATTTTCCGCATCTTCGATTCGCTGAATTACACGCCGAACCTGCGGGTCGCGATGGAAGCCGTGCAGGAAACGCACGCGATTTGCGAAGCGGCGATTTGTTACACCGGCGACATCCTGGATCCCAAGCGGACGAAGTATTCGCTGAAATATTACGTGAAGCTCGCGAAGGAATTGGAAAAGATGGGCGCGCACATCCTGGCAATCAAGGACATGGCGGGCCTTTGCCGCCCGTATGCGGCGTATCAGCTTGTGAAGGCGTTGAAGGAGGAAATCGGCTTGCCGATTCATTTTCACACGCACAGCACGGCGGGCGCGCAGGCGGCAGCCATCCTCGAGGCGAGCGACGCGAACGTGGACATCGTGGACCTGGCGATTGCTTCGATGTCGGGCTCGACCAGCCAGCCGAACATGAATTCCATTGTGGCCGCGCTCAAGAATACCAGGCGCGACACCGGTCTTGATCTCCAGACGCTGAATGATTTCTCCGATTACTGGCAGAAGGTGCGCGAGTATTATCATCCGTTCGACACCGCGCCGAAGACGGGTAGCGCCGAGGTTTATTTGCACGAAATGCCCGGCGGCCAATACACGAATCTCAAGGAACAGGCGAACAGCATGGGCGTGGCGCATCGCTGGCCCGAGATCGCGCGCACGTACGCAGAAGTGAATCAACTTTTTGGCGATATCGTGAAGGTGACGCCGAGCAGCAAAGTGGTTGGCGACATGGCGTTGTTCCTGTTCAGTCGCGGCATCAAGCCCGCCGATGTCGTGAATCTCGAACCGGGTTCACAAGGTTTTCCGGAATCCGTCGTCGACATGATGAGCGGCGGCCTGGGCTGGCCGGACGGCGGGTGGCCGGAAGATGTGCAGCGCGTGGTGCTGGGCCAGAAACGCGCGGCCGAGGCACGCAAGAATTTCAAAAAGCGCGTCGTGCCCGGCGCGGTGGCCACTCCGGCGAACCTGGAAAAAATTCGCAAGGAACTTTCCGAAACTCTGAAGCGCGAAGCCACCACTGACGATCTTTATTCGCATTTGATGTATCCGCAGGTATTCGCTGATTTCGTGAAGCACCGTCGCGAATTCAGCGACGTCAGCGTTCTGCCCACGCCCGCGTTTTTTTACGGCCTCTTTCATCGTGAGGAAATCTCGTTTGAAATCGAGGAAGGCAAGATGCTGATCGTCCGCCGCGTGAATGTGAGCGAGCCGGACAAGGACGGCCGCCGCACGGTTACGTACGAATTGAACGGCCTCACGCGCGAAACGTTCATTCTCGACCGGAAAGTCGTGCCGCAATCGAAGTCGCGCCCGAAAGCCGACCTCACGGATCCCTTACAGGTTCCGGCGCCGATCCCGGGCTTAATCGTGGCGATCTCGGTCACCGTGGGCGCGAAAGTTGCCAAAGGCGACAAGCTGCTGATGATGGAAGCGATGAAGATGCAGACCACGGTTTACGCGGCGGCAGATGGCGTTGTCGAAGCCATTAACGTCCAAATCGGCGACACGGTTGAGAGCAAGGATTTGCTCGTGCGATTGAAGGCGGTGTGATCCGGCTCCGGGGAGCGCAGCCGCCTCGGCTGCGGTTCGGCGCGCCTCGCGCCGAACGGTTGTGGCGTAGGAAGTCGCCGAACGATGAAGATTGTTCACCCGTAAGAGTGACCCGCGAGGGCGCAATTCACTACGCCAGGGACGGGCGCGCTCGCATCTCAACTAAATTGTTGCGATGAATGGAAAGGCATTCCGGAAATTTCGAGTCGCGCCTTCAATGTCTCTTTTTGGAATGCGCTTCGAGGTAATCCTTCAGCACAACGGCATTGTTGTGTTCCAGATCATGAGCGCTGAATAGCAATGTCAAATCACCGGCCTTGGCGGCATCGCGAAGCTCCTGCAGCCCTTCGGGCTTTTTCGCCAGCTCCGCCCGATAGCGCTTTTGAAATTCCTTCCATTTGGCCGGTTCGTGATTAAACCACTTTCGTAGTGCATTGGTCGGCGCGACTTCCTTAGGCCACGCATCCATATGCAATGTTTCCTTCTTTATCCCGCGCGGCCAGAGACGATCCACCAGAAATCTTTTGCCGTCATCCTTGGCTGCGGGTTCGTACGCGCGCTTGATTTGAATCATGGTTTTACTTTAGCACGGCCGGACGATCTCGACTAGCGGAGCGCGAGCATCGCTCCGCGCATCCCGAATTAGCGCGCGAACTCGCGGAACAATGCTCCGCGCTCCATCCGCTTCCTGCCAATCACGGCTTGAATTGAAGCTCAAATACGGTAAGAGGTGTGCTCATGAAAGTCCTGTTCATCGGCGGCACCGGCAACATCAGCAAAGTCTGCGCTGAACTCGCGATTGCCCGCGGCTACGACGTCACGCTCCTCAATCGCGGAAAGAACAGCGCCGTGCGAGGGGCCCGGCACATTGTCGCCGACATGGAGAATACGGCGGCGGTAGCCTCGGCGCTCGGCTCGCAGCATTGGGATGTGGTGGCGGATTTCATCATCTTTACGCCGGAACAATTGGAGCAGCGCCTCGGGCTGTTCCGCGGCCGCGTCGGGCAATTCATCTTCATCAGCAGCGCCAGCGCCTACCAGAAACCCGTCACGCATTATCTCATCACGGAATCCACGCCGCTCGCCAATCCGTTCTGGGATTATTCGCGCAATAAAATCGCGTGCGAAGACCGCCTGCTGCGCGCGTTGCGCGACGAGAATTTTCCGAGCGTGATCGTCCGCCCGTCCTGGACCTATGGCGAAACCATCATCCCACTGGCCGTGACGAGCCATGGGAAAAATTATTTCACCGGCGTGGATCGCATGCGCCAAGGGAAACCCATGATTGTTCCCGGCGACGGCTCATCGCTCTGGGCCATGACTCACAACACCGATTTCGCCAAGGGATTTGTGGGACTGTTCGGGAATCCCGCGACGATCGGCCATGCGTTCCACATCACTTCGGACGAAGTCCTTTCCTGGAACCAAATTTATCAGGTTGTCGCCGACGCCGCCGGAGTCAGGGACCTGAGGCTTGTTCATATAGCCAGCGATTTCATCACGGCCTGCCTGCCGGAGTTCACCGGCGGCTTGCATGGTGACAAAGCATGCTCGGTGGTCTTCGACAACACGAAAATCAAACGCTTCGTCCCCGATTTCGCCGCCACGACCAAACTTCGCGATGGCGTTGCCAAAAGCATCGCGTGGTATGATGCGGACCCCTCGCGGCAAATCATCGACCACGAGGCCAACGCCAAATGGGACAAATTGATCGCGGCCTATGAACGCGGATTGGAAGCGGCGAAACGGGAATTCGGACAATAGCAAGCCGCGTATATGCGAAAATAGCTCACGGCCGGCTCTCCCCGAGATTATCCGCTGCGAACGCGCCGCGCCACCCTTGTGGTTTGGGCGCGCCTTTGGTCGTGTCGCGGGCGGTTTGCCGTTCCATTTCCCCGTTCAATTCCGCGCCCAGGAGCACGGCATAAACGGAGAGGTAAAGCCACGTCAGCAACACGACAATGGCGCCCAGCGAGCCGTAAGTTTTATTGTAACTATTGAAGAACGTGAGATAGACCGCAAACGCCGCGGAAACCACCAGCCACAGCGCCGCCGCCAGGACCGCGCCCCAACTGACCCACCGCCATTTCGCCTCCGTGCGGCTCGGGCCGTATCGGTATAACACCGCCAGGGCGAACATGAAAAAGATAAACAACACCGGCCAGCGCAAGGCCATCAGAATGCCCCGCCAGGTTTGGTCCAGGTGAAAATGCTGCACCACGGCCGAAACCGATCCCAGAATTCCGAGCAGGATGCACACACCGACCAATCCGGCGATCGTCAACCCCAAAGCGGTCAGATTTAGCCGGAAAAACCCGCGCTTTTCGTCCTCGTGATAAGTGATGTTCAAGCCGTCCATCAATGCGGTCGCGCATTTGGTGCCGCCCCAGATCGAGATCAGAATGCCGATCACCACGCCCCAGCCGGCGGTTTTGTGGGAAGACGCGATGCTTTTCATCTCCGACTGCAGGATGTTGAAGACATCGGTCGGAACGATGTGCCGAAAGGAAGCAAACTGCTGCTGAATCTGCGCCGGATTGGCAATCAAACCGTAAATCGAAATCAGCGCCGCCAGTGCCGGAATCAAACCCAGCAGAAAGAACAATCCCACCCCGCCGGATACCGTCGTCAAATGATCGTGCCGGATGTCGTCCTTGGTGCGTTTCAAAATGCTCTTCCACCCGCGCGCGGGAACTTCGTGCGGTTTTTCAGCGCCTCGGCCTTGGGCGGCCTGTTCTTCGGGTTGTTTCTCATCGCTCATAGCGAAATCATTGCTCCTTTTTTCAACAGTCTGCTTTCGTCGGAAGACTAACAGCGGGGCGAACACCCTAATTTAAAGCGGTGAGCTAGGTGCTTGAAAAAACTGGCGAAATGGAGCGGGTGAAGGGAATCGAACCCGGCGATATTTTGCAACCAATTTTGCAGATTTGCAATTTCCAGCAACTTACGACAACGACATTCTTCCACCAAAATGCAAGAAGCAGCACGTTTTCGCAGTCTTGCCGGCACTAATTGGCACTAACTCTTTCAATCGCAGTCGGTGGAGAAGCGGCCATCTAGGCCGCCACCGCGTGAACCAGTTCTTCATTGTTCTTCGTCTCGATCATGCACTCACCAGCACGCCGACCTCAAACGCTTCCGTAGCTAGGGCGCAGTGAAGCCGCCGATTCGAATTGAGACAGAGCGATTGCAGATGCCCTGGGGGCCTTTTCTGGAATGCGAGCAGATATAAGCCGGCTGAACAAGTCTCGAAAATGGAAAATCAGATTTTCATCATTTTAACTCTTATAGTCATCTGTTATTGCGTATTTCGTCCAATTTTCACAATTTTTGCGCTTTCAGCTTTAACCTCAACATCCATTTTTATGCTGAAAGGGCAATAGTATAGAAGAGACGTATAGAAAAACGGCTTGAAGCATCGCGCGGAAAACTGACATGCTGGCCGAGCCTACAGAAGGGCCGATCCTTGGAGATTTTGTGGCCATCCTGCGGAGCACCTTTGCGTCAGATGGAATATCACGACATCAATCTGCTGCTGAAGCTTCCAACGCTTCGATTGTTACGAGCGCAAAACGCCCCGATGTTGCTAGGATTTCTCCATCAAACCTTCAAGCGCGAACACAAGGTTGCGATTCCAGAAGGGCAACTAAAAGCGGGGTTGAACGCTTATCTCGACGAGCTTCGGGAAAAAGATCCTTTAGCCTATCCGAAAACCGCAGCGGAATATTTGGCTGACTGGTGCGATGAGGGGCACGGATTTCTTCGCCGATACTACGGCAATGATGCGAACGAACCGCTGTTCGAGCTCACGACTGGCTCGGAGAAAGCACTGTTTTGGTTGGACTCGCTCCAAGAGGCTCGTTTCGTGGGCACGGAATCGCGCTTGGAAAGTATTTTCACCGGGCTGAATGAGATTTTGAAGTACGCATCTGCCGATCCTGACGAGCGCATCCGGCGGCTTCAAAATGAAGCCGATGAAATTCGGGCCGAGATAGACCGCATTCGAGCCACAGGCGCAGTCACT
This sequence comes from Candidatus Angelobacter sp., assembly GCA_035606845.1. Classification (GTDB taxonomy): domain Bacteria; phylum Verrucomicrobiota; class Verrucomicrobiia; order Limisphaerales; family DASXHY01; genus DASXHY01. Next base: position 10,036 of record DATNEA010000049.1, read on the forward strand.
TCTTTTTCACCAGTTCAGATCAATGAGCGATACGCGCAGGTCCTCGCGACCGCGCGTGAATTGTTGAGTGATTTTCGTCAAGTCGAAGAAAACTTCAAGCGCATCGCGCGCGAAATCGCCGAGCGCCAGACGCAGCCTGGCGTTACCAAAGGTGCAATCGTCGGTCATCTGCTGGATTCGCATGATGCGTTGCGTGAGTCGGAACAGGGCCAGAGTTTTTTCGCGTTCTGGAATTTATTACTCTCGTTGGACCGGCAGCAGCAGTTTCAAGAGCAGGTGGAGCAAGTTGTTGGACTGGCCGCCTTGAGCAGTGACCATCGCGGCGACCAACTGCTGCGGCGATTGATTTCTCATTTGCTGCGTCAAGGGGAGAAGGTGGTTGAGTCTCACCAACGAATGTCCACAAACCTGCGCCGCGTTTTGGACACAGCACACTTGAATGAACGGCGACAAGTCGGCGAATTGCTCCAAGCCATCCGAAATGCCGCGCTCAAACTCCGTGATGCACCGCCTGCAGATGGAGATTTTTTCAATATTGAAGATTTTCCCGATGTCTTTTCAGCAATGAGCCGCCCGTTGTGGCAAGCTCCCGCGTCCGTGTCGCTGACCGGCAAAATCGAGAACGACGAGGACGAGATTGGCTTTGATGAGCTTCGGCGTTTTCGCAATCTCCCTCAAATTCGATTAGATGAGTTGCGGCGAAATGTGGCGACGTGTCTTGAGCGCGAACCGACGGTTACCCTTCAACAGGTGCTGGATTTCTTCCCACCGCGCCACGGAATGATGGAGGTTGCAGGATACGTGATTGTCGCGGCCGGCGAGCCGCACCACTACATCGGAGACGACACGCAAGTTTTGGAATTGCCGCCGAGCGGCAGGCGCTGGCGGGTGCCGCGCGTTCTATTTTGCAAAGCATGAATCCTCCTTCACCGAATTTTCCGCCCGCCGCCTTCGTGAAAGCGAAGCTTCTACGCGAGCCAATCTACCGTGAAGACGGTGAGCTCTGGCTGACGGTTCATGGACCGCAGCAAGAAGAAATTCGGCATTACTTCCGTCAAATCGGGCAAGAACTCATCGTGGATGAAGGCGAAGGTTATGCCTTCATCCGCCAACTGGAAATCGAAGGTGAGGAACGCGTGCCGCGCCTCATCCAGAGGCGACCGTTAAGCTATCTTGCAACGCTCCTTCTTACGGCTTTGCGCGAGGAGTTTCTTCGTTTCGATGCTTCAGCGAGTGATTCGGTCCGGTTGGTTAAGACACGTGACGAGTTGTGAAATCTCATCGTGGATTTCCTGCCCGAAACAACAAATCAAGTGCAAGACACAGCCAGGATTGACACAGCAATTGGCCGCCTCGTCGAACTGGGCTTCCTTCGGCAGTTGGGCACTGCCGAACGGGACACGTTTGAAGTGATGCGCATCATCAAAGCGCGACTTGCCGTGGCGGACCTCGACGGAATAAAAAATCGCCTTTTGAACCATGCCGAACCGGGAGCTTAATTTTCCGTTGCCAGACGGACGCGCGCCGCTGCCGGGATTCCGGTTGCGGCGGCTCGAAATGTTGAATTGGGGAACTTTTCACGAAAAAGTTGCGGCGCTGTCAGCGGACGGGCGTTGGACTCTTTTGGTTGGTGAAAACGGCAGCGGAAAATCAACCGCCGTGGATGCGTTGCGCACTTTACTCGTGCCGCCGCGACTGCTGAATTACAACGATGCTTCAGCCGCCCAAAAGCAGCGTGGAGACCGCACGCGGCACACATACATTCGCGGGGCATGGGCAACCAGCAGTCAAGAGGAATCTGCCAAAGCCCGACTCGAATACCTTCGCCCGGAAGGTGTGCAGTCTATATTGCTTGCCGTATTCGCAAATGAGCACAGCGGCGAGGTTGTAACGCTCGCGCAGATTTTGTGG
>DATNEA010000067.1:0-6592 GCA_035606845.1 Candidatus Angelobacter sp.
CCAAGGCAGTTCGAGCTGGAAAAAATTTACATTCGCCGCCGCGATGAACTCCAAAAATCCGCGGGCAAAGCCTCCTCCAACGGCCGCTATTTCGTCTTTGATCGTGACGTAAAAAATCACATCGAACTGTTCCGCCCCGAAAACGTCCCGCTCGAAACCGAGGAAGCCAAACTCAGCCAGCAGTATCAAAAACTCGTCGGTTCGCTCACCGTGATTTTCCACGGCGAAGAGCGCACCCTCGTCCAGATGGGCCGCTACCTCGAGGAGCCGGACCGCGCCTTGCGCAAGGAAGCCTGGGAACTCGTTGCCAACCGCCGCCTGCAGGAATCCGACAAGTTCGAGGAAATTTTCGACAGGCAACTCAAGCTCCGCCAGCAAATCGCGAAGAACGCCGGCTTCGATAATTACCGCAATTACGCCTTCCGCCGGCTCGGGCGCTTTGACTACACGCCCAACGATTGCGAAAAATTTCACGATGCAGTGGCAAACGAAATCATGCCCGTCATCCGCGAACTCCAGGCCGACCGCCGCAAAAAACTGAGCGTGGACAAGCTGCGCCCATGGGACCTCGCCGTGGATCCGCTGAACCGCCCGCCATTGAAACCATTCGCAGAAGTCGGCCAGATGGTTTCCCGCACGCAAAATATTTTCAACCACCTCGACCATGATCTCGGCGAAGGCTTTCAGCGCATGCAGGACCTCCGCCTGCTCGACCTCGCCAACCGCAAGGGCAAAGCCCCCGGCGGCTACCAATCCACGCTCGCCGAAGCGCGCGTGCCGTTCATTTTCATGAACGCCATAGGTTTGCAGCGCGACGTCGAAACCATCCTGCACGAAGCCGGCCACGCCTTCCACGCGCTTGCCACGCGCGATGAAGATTTGTACGCCTACCGCGGCGCACCCATCGAATTCTGCGAAGTCGCCTCGATGAGCATGGAACTTTTGGGCAACGAATTCCTGGAGGAATTTTATTCCGGCGCCGACGCCAATCGCGCCCGCCGCACGCACCTTGAAGGCATCATCGGAATTTTTCCCTGGATTGCCACCGTCGACGCATTTCAACATTGGGTTTATACCCACCCCGGCCACACCCGCGCCCAACGCGCCGTCGCGTGGCTCGAATTGATGGACCGTTTCGGCGGCGATGTCGATTGGACCGGTTACGACAACAGCCGCGCCTATCTGTGGCACCGCCAGCTCCACATTTTCCTGCATCCGTTTTACTACATCGAATACGGCATCGCCCAACTCGGCGCATTGCAAGTCTGGGCGAATTCCAAGCGCGACAAAGCCAAAGCCTTGAACGACTACAAAAGCTCCCTCGCCCTCGGCGGTTCCAAACCGCTGCCCGACTTGTTCAAAGCCGCCGGTTCCCCGTTTGATTTCAGCGCCAAGACAATCAAACCCCTCGTGGATCTAACCCGAAACGAGCTGGCGAAATTATAGCCTCAAACCTTCGCTCTCGTATCAAACCACCATCACATCAAGAGCACAAAAATCGCTATTCGCCTGAACCTGGCGCAAGCTTTCCTCTCCCTCCCCATGAACCGTGATTTAATTTGTGGTGGAGGGGATGAGGGTAAAGCCTTGTTTACTGGCCAGTTTGCGCAACAGGCGCGCTTCAGTTTCGAAGACTTTGGCTTCATAGGTTTTGAGTCCTTTTTCGACGTAATCCATTCCATAACGCAGCAACCGGTAAAACAACAAGGCCAGTTTGCGGGCCAGCGCGACATTGGCAGCCAGTCCGCCGACGCGGCCGCGCAAGCGCCGGTAAAATCCTCCCAGCGCCTTGTCCACACTTTGGGCCAAGGCCCGGGCTGCGGCGCAGAACATGCGTCCGGCTCGGTTGCGATGAGCTTTAATGCTGCCTTTGCGTTTGCCGCTTTGCTTGCGTCCCCCGGCCAGTCCCAACCACGACACGAAGTGTTTCTCGCTTTTCCAGCGCGCCATGTCCGTGCCCACTTCGCTGATCAGTTGCAACACCAGATAAGTGCTCAAACCCGGGATTTGCGTGGCGTCGCGCCCGCCGCAAATGCGTGCCAGCATCTCCTGGAAGCGCTCGATCACCGGCGCGTTTTTGCCGGGCGCTTTGGCCGGTGCCAGTTTAACCGGTCCGATCCCACCTCCGCTCGCTGCCGGAGGCTGTCCGGCAGCGCCAGTCGGCAACGCTCCGGCCAGTTGTTGCAAAAGCCCTTCCATCTCCCGGTCGCACTCGGCAATTTGCTTTTGGTAAAACTCCCAGACCTCCAGCGCCTGGCGCAGCGCAAAGAGTTGTTCCTTTTTCCAGCACCCCCGCAGGCTCTCTTTGACCCGGTCGGACTTCTTTTTTTGGATCTGTTCGTCGCACAGCTTGAGCAGTTCTCCGGGCCGGCGTTCGCCTTTGAGGATGGCACGCACCACTTTGAGGCCGCTCACACCCGCCAAGTCGCTGATGACGTCATGAAACTTGATGTTCATGCGCTCCAGTGCCTGCTGCATCTTCTGCACCTGGGCTGCCGCGCCGATGATATGGTCGGATCGCAGCCGTTGATAATCCTGCAACTGGCGGATGTCCGCCGGCGGCACGAAGCCACCGCGCAACAACCCGTGTGCGTGCAAGGTGGCCAGCCATTGACAATCGGCCATGTCGGTCTTGCGGCCGGGCACGTTTTGCACATGCCGTCCATTGACCACGACCACTTCCAGTCCGACGCCTTCCAGCACTTCGTAGAGATAGAGCCAATAGACGCCGGTGGCTTCCATCGCCACCGTCCGCACTGCCTGTTGGTGGAACCAATCCCGCAAGGCTTCCACATCGCCGGTGAACGTGCCGAAAACTTTCGGCGCGTCCCCGGCGATGGACACGTGGAGTCTTTCGCTGCCCACATCAATGGCGGCGGCTTTGGGATCGAGCACAGGCAAGGCTTTCATAGTAGTTGGCGGTTGATTATCTGTGCCAGCCGGCGTGCGCCCGGTCGTCTCTTGAAGGACAAGCCTCCCCAGCGGGAATCCCGACGAGCCGGGATCACCAAACAATACGCATGCCGACGACCGGAACCAATCTCTCCCGCGGGCAGTCACAAAGACGCGCCAAAGGGTAATGCGGCCATGCTGCGCTCGACGACTGACTCCCTCTTGCTCTATCAGGTTCAGGGGTTCAATGCGCGAACTTTTTTGGGGAAATCTCTCCCCGCCCAACGGGGAGAGGGCCGGGGTGGGGGGCTCTCGCCTCATATCCAAGAGCGTCGCCTTCCAATCTCACAAAAAAATTGACCCTCCCTTTCTGTCGCGCCCCGGGCCGGGGAAGAATTCTCCGAAAAAATTCGCGCATGGAACCCCTGAACCAAATATTTTGTCAGGGGAATGTTTGTCAACTGACTGTCCGGTTCATGGAAAGGGAACCGGAAGCGTGACGCCAGGGCGCCCTGCCCTGTCTGTTAGTTACCCAGGCTGATTGCCAAATCTTTTTCAAAAAAGATTTGTCCACTTTGCCGGTTCCCTGCGACTAAGGAGACAGGAACATGAGCGACGCTGCCGAAACCTTGTGCGAACGCGCCCGTAAAGGCGACCTGGCTGCTGCCTCCGAGCTGGTCACCCTGTTTTACCAGCAAATTTACGCCTACCTGCGCCGCCTCAGCGCCAATGATGAGGATGCCGCCGACCTGACCCAAAAAACCTTCGCCCGCACCTGGCAATCGCTCGCTTCCTATCAGCAACGTTCCAAATTTTCCACCTGGCTTCACGGGATTGCGCACCACGTTTATCTGGATTGGCGTCGCAAACGGAACCTGGGCGACGCGCAAACCGATGAATGGTGGGAAACCCAGGCCGCAAGCTCGCCAACACCATTTGAAACCACCGTCGAACGCGAGATCGCACATCAACTCTATCGCTGGGTGGACGAATTGGACGACGAAAAGAAACAAGCCGTTCACCTGCATTATTATCAAAATCTTCCACTGAGCGAAACCGCCGAAGTCCTCGGCGTCGCCGTCAGCACCGTCAAATACCGGCTGCGCGAAGCGCTCACCTTCCTTCGCTCGCGCACAGCAGAAACGAATTCAATTCCCGAAAGGAGAACGTCATGAACGATGCCATCATAGAGAATATTTTATTTCACGCGCCCACCCCTGTTGCACCGCCGGACCTTCTTCAGCGTCTCCACGCTGAAATCACGTTGAAGCAGGCCAGATCAGAACCGCAAAAAATTCGCGAAAGGCCAAATCCGCTTCGACGCTGGTTTCCCGCATTGGCATTCAGCGTTCTGATGTTGAGCTGCGCCATCATGATTGCGGTCCAGGGAACTTCGAGCGCAAACCTCAAACGCCAAAACGCAACTCTCCGCGCCTCAACAGCCAACCTCCCGCAATTGCGCGAACAACACGCCGCGTGGGAACAAGCCCGCGCGCAACAGGACGAACTCGGCCAATTGCGCAAGGACAACCAGGAACTGCATCAATTGCGGGCGGAAGCTGCCCGATTGCAGACCATGACCAGTGAAACCCGCCGTTTGCAGAATGAAAACCAGCAACTCACCAGCGCTCTCAGCGCCCCGGCGCCGGCAGTCTCCACCCAAAATTTCTTCGACGACGCGCAACGGCAGGCCGAACGCATTCAATGCGCCAATAACCTCAAGAAAATCGGCGTCGCCGCCCTCGTTTGGGGGGGTGATTACGATGACAAACTCCCCACCTCCTTGGTCCTGATGAGCAACGAACTGAAAACAGTCAAATTCCTGATTTGTCCGAGCGACAAAAGCCGCGCGAATTACGCGTCACTATCCTTTGTGAAATTCCGGGACAGCATGAGCAGCTACCAATATCTCGCGCAGCCGGACGATGAAAGTTTTCCTAATTGCGTTCTCGCCTTTTGTCCGATCCATCACAACTACCTGCTCGCCGACGGCAGCGTCCAGATGATTGACCCCACGAAAGTTCGCGAGGTAAAAAAAGATGGGCGCCTGTATCTCGAAAAAACTGACGGCACCCCCTTCCGATGAAAACCCTCGTATTCAGTTTCCTCGCCTTGGCAGCAGTGGCGCTGGCGGGATACCAGCACCAACAACTCGGCCAACTACGCGCGGAAAACACCGCCCTGCAACAATCAGCATCAGAGGCAAATCAATTACAAACCGATCTCGCGAAATCGACCGGCGATGCCGCACAGAGCGAAGAGGAAATTGCCCGCCTCCGCGAAGAAAATCATGACTTGTTAAAACTCCGCGGTGAAGTCAGTGAATTGCGCGATGCCCGCGCGGAATTCGAACGCGTGAGCGCCGAAAATAAACGTCTGCAATCGGCCGTCGCAAGCACGCGCGCCACGAATGCCAATCAGCCTTTCAAGCAGCCAATCACCATTCGAATGAGCGAACTTTATGATCGCGGTTTGAGCACGCCGGATTTCGCAGTGCAGACGTTTTTCTGGGCGGCACGAAATGGAAATCTGGATGCTTTTTCCCATTGTATGATGGATCCGTCGCGACGTTGGGAAAATTCATTGAAAGAAATGCAGCGGGAATTCCAACAGTTGGTGGCAATTGTCATCATTGGTCAGCGGCAAATCGACGCCAACACAATTGAAGTCGGCATTCAGCTGAACCTCACTCCCAATTTCCAGGAAGCCGATAGGCGGCGTACGCGAGTAGCCGTCAGACTGGTGTTGCGGAATGGCGATTGGAAACAGGAAGGCAACGAGTTCTTCTGAACGTGAAGACGCGCGCCCCGCGCCAACTACACCTCAATCCCGTAAGCCTTGATCTTATTGTAGAGCGTCTGCCGGCCAATGCCCAGGCGCTTGGCGGTTTCAAGCTTGTTGCCGCCGGTTTCCTTGAGCATCTGCACAATCGCGTTGCGCTCCACGCCTTCCAGCAAAGTGAAATTCGTGTCCTGCGATTGCTCCGTTTCCGGCTTGACGCTCGTGATGGACAAATCCGTGGAATCGATCTCGCTGGTCTCGCAGAGCAACACGGCGCGCTGAATTTCGTTCTGCAACTGGCGCACGTTGCCGGGCCAATCGAATGCCGTCAGCCGTTCCGTCGCTTCCGGCGTAAAACCGCGGATCGGCCGCGCCGCCTGCGCCACGAACCGTTTCATGAACGAATTCGCCAGCGGCATGATGTCCTCCCGGCGCTCGCGCAAGGGCGGCAAATGCACGGAAATCGCGCTGATGCGGTAATACAAATCCTCGCGCAGCTTGCCATCCTTGATGGCATCCTCCGGCTTGCGATTGGTCGCCGCCACGAGACGGCAATTCGTCTTGTAGCTGACCTTGCCGCCCACCGGCCGCACTTCCTGGTCCTGCAACACGCGCAGCAATTTGCTCTGCGTATCGATGGGCATTTCGGAAATTTCGTCCAGGAACAGCGTGCCGCCCTCCGCCTGGCGGAAAAGACCTTCGCGATCCGAATGCGCGCCCGTGAACGCGCCTTTGACCGATCCGAACAATTCACTCTCGATCAACTCCCGCGGCAACGCGGCGCAATTGATCTTGATAATCCTCCCCTTGCTGCGCGGGCTCATCGCATGAATCAGGTCCGCAATCACTTCCTTGCCCGAACCGCTTTCGCCGGTAATAAGAATCGCCACGTCGCTCGGCGCGACGCGTTCGACCGTGC
>DATNEA010000043.1:0-37794 GCA_035606845.1 Candidatus Angelobacter sp.
CTTCCATTCGTTTTCGCATGTTGCGCAATCCATTTCTGCCGGATTTTGTAGCCGCGCCCGCGGGCCCGCGTCCATTGTCCTCAATCTCAAACGCAAAGCTTTGGTTTTCCAGCCGCAAACGAACCCGCGCTTCGGTCGCCTGCGCGTGTTTCACGACGTTGTTCACCGACTCTTTGAATGCGAGAAATACATTGTGCCGCACTTCCGGCGGCAGCGACACTTCCGGCAATTCCGTCGGAATATCCGCCCGGTATCGCAATCCGGCCAGGGCAAAATACTCCTGCGCATACTTGCTCGAGTAATTCACCAGGCCCTCCAGGGTATCGTTCGATGGATTCACCGCCCACACGATTTCATCCAGGGACTTGGTCGTTTCACGGGCGGTTTGGGAAATTTGCTTCGCATGATCCTCGATTTCTTCCGGAATGTTTTTATCGCTCTCCGCCATTTCCGCAAGCAACGCGACCTGCGTCAGGTTCGCTCCAAGCTGATCGTGAAGGTCCCGCGCAATCCGTCCGCGTTCATGTTCCAACGCTTCCTGTTGCTTCAGGATGGCCAATTGCCGCTGCAACTTTTGCGTCGAAAAATAGTAGATCAGCCCGCCAATTGCCGCCAGCACGCACGCCGCAATCAGGGCTTGAAACCATTCCTTTTGCCAGAGCGATGGTTCCACCACCACCGCCAGCGTCGCCGGATGCGAATTCCAGATTCCATCCTCATTGCATGCCGTCACTTGAAATTGATAGGTCCCGGGGGTCAACTTCTGATAAGTCGCCACGCGATTGGCGCTTTCATCCTTGGTCCACGCCGCCTCTCCCTTTTCGTTCAACCGATATCGGAAGCGCGAACGATCCGCCGCGCCAAGATTCAGGCTCGCATAATGGATTTCAATATCGCGTTTGCCGGGCGGGACAACAATCTTCGACAACCCTCCGCCAAACAAATTCGTGTCCTGTTGCTGTCCCTGCACCAGCACGGATTCGATGATTACTGGCGGCTCGATCAAATTTGTCTTGAGAGCGGACGGATTCACAAAAACCAGTCCGCGCGTCGTCGGAAACCAGAGCTTTCCGTCCGGTGTCGCCGCCGCGGCGGGCTGCGAACCCTCCGTGCACTCGCGCGTCGGCAACCCATCCTGCTCCACATAGGTTCGGCAGGTGACGGCTGGCGCCAGCCCCGCCGCAAAATCGTTCAACGATTTCTTCGGCACGCGCATCAGCCCCGTGTTCGAGCCGAGCCACAAATTCGTTTCGTCGTCCTCGAAAATGTAGCCAATGCTGTTCGCCGCCAACCCTTCACTTGTCGTGTAGTGCGTCCATTTTCCCTTGGCGAACCGTCCCAACCCGCTTCCGCGCGTGCCCACCCACAGCACCGCGTCTGAATCCACCCACAACGACGAAATGTCCTCGCCCGGCAACCCGTCCTTTTCGTGAAACACCGTGAAATTGCCATCCTTCATCTTCGCCAGCCCCATCGCCGTGCCGACCCATAGATTTCCCTCGGCATCGTCGGCAATCGCCCGGACTTCCGATGAGGGCAACCCATTTTCAGCCGAATACAGTTTGGAATTCCGCCCGTCGAACAGCACCAACCCGCCCTGGGTTCCGATCCACAGCCTTCCTGAACGGTCCTGATGAATTGCGGAAACGTTCGCGCCAATACCGACATTTGCGGGGACAAATCCTCCCGCATTTCGCTCAAAGAATTTCGTTCCAAACGAACCCCAGATTCCAGCAAAAATCTTCCCGTCATTGGCGACAAAAACCGATTTCACATACGTGCTCCCCACTTCGCGGGGATCGTCGACCACGGAATTTGTCTTCGGCAGGCCGTTTCCCCAGTAGTCCACCCGGTTGCCGTTATACCCAATCCAAACGCCGCCGCGTTCGTCCGCGCTCACCGATTGAACCACCAGCCCGCTCGATTGTGGGAGGACGGAAAAAGCGCTGCGCCTCACGCGGTTCAACCCATTGCCGTTCGACCCAACCCAAAGATTTCCCTCGTTGTCGAATGCCATGGACAGCACAGAACTGTGCGACAATTCGCTTTCCAGGTGCGTGAAGTTGCCGTGCTCATCGAACCAATAAACCCCCGCGCCATACGTGCCCACGATCAAATTTCCCCGGTCATCCTCGCACACCGCCATGACTTCCGTGTCGCCCCAGGGATACGGCCCCAAATCCCGCGCCATCTTGTTGTTCTCCCATTTCTGCACTTGGCCGCCGGCAAAACACCAAACCCCGCCGCTCCTGCTCGCCGCCAGAAATTTCAAATCAGCCGGGGCCTGCATCTGCTGCACGCCCGCCGCCGTCGATCCTGGCGGAGTGACGACCTGATACATTTCCGAACCCCTTGCCAGCCACACTGGCCCGTTTGTTTCAGCCGCAATAAATTGGAACTGCCCAACTGTCTGCACGCGGTTGCTCAACCAACGGCCCACCGCCCCATTCGCGAGCCTCAACCAAACCGTGCCGCTCGTATCTTCACAAGCCTGGGCCAATCCCCCGTTAGGCATGTCTTTGCCGAACGGCAATCGATTCACCTCGCCGTTCCGCTTGAACACCAAAATCCCGGTATTGTCCGTGCCCACCCACAAATTGCTGCGACTGTCTTCAAACAAATGCACGATCCGGCTGCCGGCCAGGTCTTTTTCGTCAAAGGGAATGAAATGAAGCCCGTCAAAACGCGCCAGCCCATGCAGAGTGCCCACCCACAAATAACCGTCATGCGCCTGAAGCAGCGACAGCACCGTGCCATCCGGCAAGCCCTCCGCCGTATCCCAAACGCTCACCACAAACGGCGACCCCGGCGTTCGTGGTTTTGTTATCTGCGCGACGCCGGCAGTCAAGCCGCACCAGAATAAAAGCGCGACCAGGATTGCCCGGCAGTTCTTCAACATCCCCGAATTGTCAAAAAGAACCCCCCTCCAGTAAAGCCCATTGATTCAAAGCGATCGTAGGAGACCACGCCTGCCCCGCCGTAGTTTCAACGAAAGGCGGGTGAGAATTCGCCGAAAGGAGTTCGCGCCTTGAACCCCGGACCACGGCACACCAAAGGCTGTATTCCATGAGAGATGCTAGAGCAACTTCTCCCTCTCCCATCGGATGGGAGAGGGCTGGGGTGAGGGTTCGGGTTTATCGGGATGACGCTCTGATTCTTTCCGTGCTGAAAACCGATTTAATCACGTCCCTTGCGCTCAATCCCCGCCGTCTTCGCCAACTCGCGATAAATCTTTCCCACCCGCTCAATCTGCCCCTTCGCCGCAAATCGCTCGTAAAATCCGTCACTCCTGAATTCCCGCACCCGCTCTGCCCACGGCGACAGCCGCTCGCGCCACCGCTGCACGCGTCCCTCCTCATTCTCGCCGTCCTGCGCCGACAAATCCGCGCACACGCGAATCAATGCCTTCAGCGTCACCGGTTTCGTGACCATGTAATTATCATTGCCCCACGCCTCCGCAAACACTTGCGCCGATGCCTTCAAGAAATCCCGCACCCGCCCATAATACCGCTCCGCATTCCGCGCGTCGGTCCCCTGCTCCTCGATTTTTTTCCACGCCGCCTTCACCCAGCGATGGATCTCGTTAAAAAGTTCCGCCTGCAAAATCCATTTCTCCTGCTTGCTTCGGCCGCCCAGCCGATTGATGCGATATCGCAACGGGCTGTCTCCCGCGCTGTAAAGCATCTCCACAATTTTCGCCGCAAACCGCCGGTCCGGCTCCGCCCACGAAACGCGCTCATACAAATCCACCAGGTGGCTCTTATTGATGCGCGTCGGCGTGGAATTGATGATCACAAACATCTCCGTCGCGAAATCCTCGCTGCGCCCGTCAAAAATCACCGTCGGCACATAAATCGACTTCGCCTCGTCCGGATGCGTCCGTTCATAAAAATTCAGCGCCGCCAAACGATGTTGCCCATCGATGATCAGGAACTTGTCCTCAGGATCCTGCAAACGCCCGACCGTTTTGTCGTTGTCCAGCGCGCGAAATTGCAATCGTTGCGGCGTGAACAGCAGCACCGTTCCCGGAATTGGCGGCTGCGAGATCGCCGTCTCATAAAAATTCCGGATCGCTTTCACCTTGGATTTGGAAATCAAACGCTGAAACGCCTTTTCGTTCCGCTCGATCTTAGCGATGAACTGCGCTACGTCGTCCTCCACTTCCACCGCATCCGGCTGAATTGTCTCGCCTTCCTCATCATAAAACCGGCTGATAAACCGCACCTTGGCCAACAATTCCTCCGAGGGATAAGCCGCAAAATAAAACACCGCGTCCTTTTGGCGTATTTGTGTAGCGATCATAAAAACCTTTGGTTGAGACAAGGATAAATAAACCCGACCGACGGGAAAAACAAGCCGTCGAAAGCCGCGAATTAAAAGCTCCAAATCCCAAGCATCCAAGCACCAGAGAAAATTCAAACACCAAACTCCAATCCGCCAGCAGCCCACTCTTTGAGATTTGGGATTTGGTGCTCCTCTGGAGCTTGGACGCTTGGGATTTGGAGCTTATTTTCCGGCGTGAAATCCCTGGTAATTGCGTTACAATATGGGCGTTCATGCATCGGTTTCAGTTTCATCCCGTTATTGCCGATTGGTTCGAGCGCAAGTTCGGTTCGCCCACGGCTCCGCAGGAGCAAGGCTGGCCCGCGATCCAATCCGGCGCGCATGCCTTGATCGCCGCGCCCACGGGCTCGGGAAAAACACTGGCCGCTTTCCTGGCTTCGCTTGATTCTCTTTTCCGGCTCGGCCTCAAAGGCGAACTCTTGAATGAAACTCACGTCGTTTATGTCTCGCCCCTGAAGGCGCTGAGCAATGACATCCACAAAAATCTCGAAGAACCGCTCGCTGAAATTCGCGCCGCTCTGAAAGAAGCAACTGGCCACCACATCGAAGTCCGCTCCGCCGTCCGCACTGGCGATACGCCACAAAAGGAACGCCAGGCGCTGATTAAGAAACCGCCGCACATCCTTGTCACCACTCCCGAATCGTTCTACCTGTTGCTCACTTCGGAATCCGGACGCCGATTGCTGAGTCCAGTCCGCACCCTCATCATTGATGAAATCCACGCCGTCGTCGGCAACCGCCGCGGCTCGCATCTCTCGCTTAGCATGGAACGCCTCGCCGCGCTGGTGAAGCATCCCTTGCAGCGCATTGGCCTCTCCGCGACCCAAAAACCAATCGAGGATGTTGCTCGGTTCCTGGTCGGCGCAAGAAATTGTTCACCGCGACACATCAATGTGAACAGTCCGACCGCGATCTCTTCTTCCGACGCTGGAGCCGCTTCCCCCTCTCCCATCGGATGGGAGAGGGCCGGAGTGAGGGTTGCCGCTCACGGCACAAGGGAGATGCCCGATTGCAAAATCATCGACACCGGCCACAAACGCGCCATGGATCTCGCCATCGAACTTCCCGGTTCGCCGCTCGAAGCCGTCATGTCGAACGAAGTCTGGACCGAGGTTTACAAACGCCTCGCCGAGCTGATTCAGGAACACAAAACCACGCTTGTGTTCGTCAACACGCGCCGCATGGCTGAACGCGTCACCGGCAATCTCTGCGAACTCCTTGGCGCCGACAAAGTGACGTCCCATCACGGGAGCCTTTCGGCGAAGCTCCGTCTCGACGCCGAAAACCGCCTCAAACGCGGCGAACTCAAAGCGCTTGTCGCCACCGCCTCGCTCGAACTCGGCATCGACATCGGCTCCGTGGACCTCGTTTGCCAGCTTGGCACGACTCGCTCTATTGCCACACTGCTTCAGCGCGTTGGCCGCGCCGAACATCGCCGCGGCGGTTTGCCCAAAGGCCGCTTGTTCCCGCTCACCCGCGATGAACTCGTCGAAACCGTCGCCGCCTTGCACAGCGTCCGCCAAGGCGAACTCGATCGGCTCGAAATTCCCGAAAAACCCCTCGATATTCTCGCCCAGCAAATCGTTGCCTCGGTCGGCGCCGAAGATTGGGACGAAAATCAATTGTTTGAACTCGTCCGCTCCGCTTATCCCTATCGCGACCTGACTCGCAAGGAATTCGATGAAGTCGTCCGCATGTTGTCGCAGGGATTCAGCACCAAACGCGGCCACCGCTCCGCCCTGCTCCATCACGACGGCGTGAATCATCGCATACGCGGCCGCCGCGGCTCGCGCCTGCTCGCTCTCACCTCGGGCGGCGCGATTCCCGACAACACCGATTACCGCGTCGTGCTCGAGCCAAACCAAACCTTCATCGGCACGGTTAACGAAGATTTCGCCGTCGAAAGCCTGGCCGGCGATATTTTCCAACTTGGCAACGCCTCCTGGAAAATTCTGCAAATCATCAACGGCACCGTCCGCGTGGAAGACGCCCACGGCCAACCGCCCGGAATTCCCTTCTGGCTCGGCGAAGCGCCCGCGCGCACGAAAGAGTTATCCAGCGCGGTCGCCCATCTGCGCGAAGACGCGGAACGCGTTTTGGAGCGCCGATCTCCTGATCGGCGCGATGATAATTCTTCCCAAAAGGCCGATCAGGAGATCAGCGCTCCCACCGACATCCTCGCGGTCTGGTTCAAAACCGAACACAACCTCCCCGCCGCCGCCGCCCGCCAACTCGCCGATTATTTCGCCGCCACCCACAAAGCCCTTGGCGCGCTGCCCTCGCAAGACACGCTCATCATGGAACGTTTCTTCGATGAAT
This sequence comes from Candidatus Angelobacter sp., assembly GCA_035606845.1. GTDB lineage: Bacteria > Verrucomicrobiota > Verrucomicrobiia > Limisphaerales > DASXHY01 > DASXHY01. The sequence goes on from DATNEA010000043.1 coordinate 6,664, forward strand.
CCGGCGGGATGCAACTGGTCATTCATTCGCCGTTCGGCGCGCGCCTGAATCGTGCCTGGGGACTCGCGTTGCGCAAACGTTTCTGCCGCTCCTTCAATTTCGAACTCCAAAGCGCCGCCACCGACGATGCCATCGTCCTTTCGCTTGGCACGCAACATTCCTTTCCGCTCGAAGAAGTCTTCCGTTACCTGAACAGCAAAACCGTCCGGGACATTCTCATCCAGGCCCTGTTGGACTCGCCGATGTTTCCCATCCGCTGGCGATGGAATGCCACCCGTTCCCTCGCTCTTCCTCGCCAGCGCGGCGGCAAAAAAATTCCCGCGCCTCTGCAACGCATGGAATCCGAAAATCTTCTCGCTGCCATTTTTCCCGACCAACTTGCTTGCCTGGAAAACATCGCCGGCGACCGCGAAGTGCCGGACCATCCCTTGGTGAAGCAAACCATTGATGATTGCCTCACGGAAGCGATGGATATCGAGGGGCTCGAACATCTGTTGCGCCGCATCGAAGCCGGAAAAGTGAAATGCATCGCGCGCGACCTGCCAGAGCCATCGCCGCTCGCCCATGAAATTCTCAATGCGCGTCCTTATGCATTCCTCGACAATGCTCCCTTGGAGGAACGCCGCACGCAGGCCGTTTATACCCGCCGCGCTAGCGACTCCGCGGCGAACGACGGCCTCGGCATTCTCGACACCGCCGCCATTGATCGTGTTTGCGCCGATGCCTGGCCGCGCTCCGCGAACGCCGACGAACTGCACGAAGTCCTGCTCCTGCTCGGCGTGATGACCGAAGAAGAAATCGTCCGCTGCCACGACGCCAGTGATGTCGCCAATCGCGAACCCGCCGCGCAACAAATCTCAACCCTGCGAGACCAGCATCGCGCCGGTCGCATGACCGATTCCCCGTATTTTTACGTGGCCGCCGAACGGTTGCCCATGATTCAAGCCGTCTATCCCAACGCAAAAACCGACCCCACGCTCACGCCACCCGAAGTTGACGCCAAAAAAACCTGGGAACGCCCCGACGCCGTGCGCGAACTCGTCCGTGGCCGAATGGAAGTCAGCGGCCCAATCACCACCGTCGCCCTCAACAGCTTTTTCCATCTGCCCGCCAGCGAAATCGACCAAGCGCTGCTCGCGCTCGAAGCCGAAGGTTTCGTTTTGCGCGGCAAATTCCGTCCCGGCGCAGCCGAAACCGAATGGTGCGACCGCCGTTTACTGGCGCGTATCCATCGCCTCACGATCAATCGTCTTCGCGCCGAAATTCAGCCCGTCACCGTCGCCGAATTTCAGCGCTTCCTCCTCGCCTGGCAGCACGTTTCACCCGAGCACAAACGGGAAGGCCCGGAAGGCGTGGAAGCGGTCCTGAATTTGCTCGATGGCTACGAAGCGCCCGCCGCCTCGTGGGAGCCGGCCGTCCTCGCCTCGCGCGTGAAGGAATACACGCCGCAATGGCTGGACCAGCTTTGTTTCACCGGCCGCATCGGGTGGGGCCGCCTCTCGCCGCCGCAAAATGTCAAAGCGCGCGGCTTCACTCCGCTTCGATCCAGCCCCGTCGCGTTGTTTGCGCGCGGCAATTTGCGTCATTGGCTCGAATTGGCGTCCGTTCCAGCGCCGGCGGAATTTTCCGCGGACGTGGATATCGTTCTCAAAACACTGGCGCACGGCGGCGCTCTGTTCTTCGGCGAAATTGTCCAGCAAAGCGGTCTGCTACAATCGCGCGTTGAACAAGCTCTCGGCGAGTTGGCCGCTCAAGGCTGGGTCACTGCCGACAGCTTCGAAGGCCTGCGCGCCCTGCTGTTGCCGCAGGAAAAACGCGCCCCCTTCGGCGACATCGACCGCAAACGCCGGCATCGCATCATCTCCAGCATCGAACACGCCGGCCGCTGGTCGCTGCTCAGAAAGTTTTCCAAAGACCGTAGCCAACGACGTGAGGAGGCGGATGCCGCAACCGATTCCGTCCACAACGCCGCCATCGAAGAATTCGCCCGCGTCCTCCTGCGCCGTTACGGCGTCATGTTCCGCCGCCTGCTCGAGCGCGAGTCATTGAAAGTCTCCTGGTTTGACCTTGGCCGCATCTATCGCCGGCTCGAAGCCCGCGGGGAAATCCGCGGCGGCCATTTTGTGAGTGGTGTCAGCGGCGAACAGTTTGCATTGCCGGAAGCCATCGGCCTCCTGCGCTCGCTCCGCAAAGCCAAACCTTCCGGCGGGTTGATCATGCTCAGCGCCGCTGATCCCTTGAATCTCATCGGCATCCTCACGCCCGGCCCGCGCATCACCGCCATTGGCGCCAATCGCCTCCTGCTCCGCGACGGCGCGCCCATCGCCGCGCTCGAAGCGGGACAAATCATCAACCTCAACGGTTCCTCCGAAACGAGTGAACACGACATCGAGCAATCGCTTAAAGTCGGAAAACTGCCGCCCGCGCTCCGACGCTATTATCGCTGATTTTCGGGACAGCTTGGGAAAATAAAAAACCGCCCTCCCTGGATGGCGGTTGAGAATCTGTTGGCGATTCTTACTCTAGGCTTCGCCACAACCCAGAAAAATAGGGCGAACACCCCAGTTTTGCGCGTTCTATACCGCCGCAAAGTGGGCCGGTAGCAGACGACGTTAGGAGTCTCTGATCTTCGTGTTCGCAGCTTTTGAAATTCGACCAATCCGTACAACAAAAAAGGCGGCTCCACTCAGAGCCGCCCGAACCTAACTAACCACCATTACAAGGAACCGGTGCCACGATACCCTGTAGCCTATAGGAGTCCAGTGGGGTCTTTACCCCAACTCACAACCGTTCCGGCGATTGCAGCAATGCCGCCACTCTCGCGAGCAATCGGCCCGCCGCTCCGCCGTCAAGCACCCGGTGGTCAAAACTCAACGTGAGATTGGCTTCCATCACTGGAATAAATTTGCCGTTGGCGACATCCCAATGAGGCGCGCGCCGCGCGGCACCCATCCCCAGCACCAGCGTTTGTTCGGGCAACGGAATCGGCGTGGCCCACGTCAGGCCAAACGTTCCGAAATTCGTGACCGTTGCGATGGAACCGCCGGTGGCTTCGACCGGAAGCTTTCGCTGCCGCGCCAGTTCAACCAGTTCATCATAGCGCGCGACCAGTTCCTGCAACGAAGTCTTGTCCGCATTGCGAATCACGGGCACGAGCACGCCGTCTTCAGCTTCCACCGCAAAACCAATATCCATCGCCGGCGGATGCACAATTTTGTTTCCGATCAGGCGTCCAGCCGGCGCCCGGTTTTCCGCCAATGCCACCGCCAGCGCGCGCAATCCATAAAGCGCCGGGCCCGGTTTTGGCCGGCAGACCTTTCGATGCGCCAGCATCGGGTCAAAACACACCGGCAACGCCACCGTTGCCAGCGGCCGGGTCCAGCTTCGCCGCATCGCGTCCGCGACCGCCACGCGCATGGTCGACGCCTGGCTGAAAAAACTTTTCTCCAGCTTATCGATGAATTTTTCGAAGTCCTGAATCGTCACGCGGCCCGCCGCGCCGCTGCCCGCGATTCCCGCCAGGTCCGCCGCGTGCAAACCCAACTCGGCGATGCGCGCTTTCATCCGCGGCGACATGTAACTCGCGCCCGCCACGTTCGCCGGCACCGGCAAACCGCGCACGGTCGGTTCCACTTTTTTGCCGCCGCCATTTCCTTCCGTGCTCTCGCCCGCGCTCGTTTTTTCCGGCCCCTTTCCGTCGCCTTCCGGCGCAGGCACATCCAATCCCTGTCGCGCGATATCCTCCGCAGTCGCCTCCAGGTAACCCAGCACCGCGCCCACCGGATAACTTTCCGATAGCTTCGCCGCAAATGTATCAATCCGCCCCCGGCACGGCGCGACGAGGTTTAACGTGGCTTTGCTGGTTTCCACCTCGATAATGTCCTGGTCAGCTTCAACCGTCTCACCGGTCTTCACCAGAAACGACACGATGGCTGCCTCCGCGATGGACTCGCCCAACTGCGGCATGATTATGGGAACTGCAGGCATAGATTCGTTAATAGCTCTCTTATTTTCTCAATACATTCCTTGCCGCAACGGCGATACTGCGGGCCGTGGGCCGATGCACCGCCCACAAATTCGGATGATACGGCACCGGCGTATCCTTGGCGTTCAACCGCTGCGGCGGCGCATCCAGCAAACCGAAACCTTCGCTGGCCACGCGCGCAATCACTTCCGCCGTCACCCCGCCCCACGGCCACGATTCGCCCACGCACAACAACCGCCCCGTGCGCGCAACCGATGCCATCACGGTGTCGGTATCGAGTGGCTTGACCGAACGCAAGTCGACCACCTCCACCTGCGACCCCTCCGTCGCCAATTCATCGGCGGCAGCCAGCGCTTCATGCACCATCGCGCTGTAAGCCACGATCGTCATATCGCGCCCTTGACGCGCAATGCGCGCCTTGCCCGTCGGCAACGCTTCATTCGGCAGCTTGTCCGCTTTCAAGTGATAATAAAGCAGCTTGTGCTCGCAGAACACGACCGGGTCATCGATCGCCACCGCTTCGAGCAACATGCTATAAGCATCCTCCACCGTTGCCGGCGTCATGACAACCAGCCCGGGATAATGCGCGTAAATCGATTCCATCGTCTGGCTGTGAAACGGCCCGCTGCCCGACGTTCCGCCGCAAGGCAAACGGATCGTGATCGGACAAGGAACATTCGTCCGCCAAAAAAGCGTCGCCGCCTGGTTGACGATCTGGTTGAAGGCCACCGTTGAAAAATCCGCGTATTGCATTTCAATGATGGGCCGCCGGCCCTCAATCGCCGCGCCCACGCCCAGGCCGATGATGGCATCTTCGCTGATTGGCGCGTCCATCACGCGGCCCGGATAATCATTCGCCAGGTTTTTCGTCGCCTTGAACGCCCCGCCGAAGCTGCCGATATCCTGCCCGTAGATAAAAACCCGCGGATCTTCAGCCAGCGCTCGCGCCTGTGCTTCGCGGATGGCTTCAATGTAAGTGATGCTCACGTCTTAAAATAATACAGAAGCCTTCGCTTCCTTCAAACCTCTCCGCCGCCCTCGCTGAGATGCTTCGAAGCCAGCGCGCACCAATTTTCCTTGAACGGATCCGGCCCCGGCTCCCGCTGCACCATCGCCACTGCTTCCTCCACTTTCTGAACCGACTCGCCGCGCCACGCCGCGATCGTGTTCGCGTCCGCCCAATTCCGGCACTGCAATTCCTCCTCCGCCACTTTCAGGCAGTCCCGCCCAAGCGGCGACGACTTCAGTTTTTGTAAAACATAATTGGCGTCATCGTGCTCGCCGTGGCCGCACAAGCGAAGCAGGTTCGCCACAATCAATTGCGGTCCCCGGCCGTTTCGGGCCGCTTCTGCAGCGCGCCCCAGCGCCTTCAGGCAGCTTCCCAAATCCGTGCCATCGACTGTCTGGGGTTCCATGCCATAACCCACCGCGCGGTCGGCCAACGAACGGCACGCGAATTGCCGCTCGGTTGGCGTGGAATACGCGTATTGATTGTTGGCCACAACGACGATCAACGGCAGTTTTTCCACCGCCGCCTGGTTCAAAGCTTCGTGGAACGCGCCCGTGGAAGTCGCGCCATCACCGATGCTCGCCGCGCCAATTGCTTCGGTATCGCCTTTAAAACGCCGGGCCAGCAAAGCCCCGTTAACCACGGAAATCATCGCTCCCAAATGGCTGATCATCGGCAGCAACCCTTCTTTGGGACGCCCACGGTGCACATTTCCCTCGCGCGCCCGCATCGGCCCCAGCGCCGAACCCAGGTAAGTCCGCACCGCATCCAGAATCGGCTCACCAAAAGCCAGCCGCCCCGCCGCGTCCCGAATCAGCGGCGCAAAAACGTCTCCGGGCCGCAAAACCATCCCCATCGCCACGCTGAGAGCTTCCTGTCCCCGGCCAAGGAACACGCCGCCATGGATTTTTCCGGCGCGGTAGAGGCTGGCGAATTTGTCATCGAGAACCCTTGCTAGCAGCATATAACGATATGCCTTTTGGTACGTATCCCGAAAAGTAGATTCACCAACTGCCCCATGATTGAGCACAGTCTGAAACATGTTCAAAATTTAAGCGCCTTGGCATGGGTGTGGCAATGTTTCTTTGTGGCCCGTTTGTCACGAATTCGCCATCCGTTTGTCTCGTTTTTGTCCAAAACTCTCGCGCTATTGTTGTGTTTTCGCCGCGGAGAGGCCTGTCTGGCAAAGAATTGAAAAATGAGATTGGCTTTCGACTGATTTTGGTGTCTAATCTGCTCGCATCAAGGCGAATATAACTGCGGAATGAAAAAGCGACCTGGTTTGCATTTATGAATTTGCCTGCATCACGCGTCTTGCTGATCGAAGATGATCCCAAAATGCCGGAGGTGCTGGCTGCGCTCTTGTCCGAGGACAAGATCACCCTTTCGTCCGCCACCAACGCCACCGACGCCCTCAACCTCGTTCGCCGCGAACCGTTCGATCTTATCCTGCTCGATCTCGGCTTGCCGGACACTGACGGCTTCGAACTGCTCAAACAATTCCGGGAATTTCCTGAAACCCGCACCGCGCCCGTTATCGTGCTAACCGCCTGGAACGGCACGAAAGACAAACTCCGCGGCTTTGAGCTCGGCGCCGTGGATTACGTGACCAAGCCATTCGAAGCGGCTGAATTCCGCGCACGCGTCTGCTGCGCACTCCGGACCAAACATTTGCAGGACGAACTGACCCGCACTAATCGGGAATTATTCGGCGCGCGCCTCGCCGCCGAAGCCACGGCCCGCACCAAGGCCGAATTCCTGGCCAACATGAGCCATGAAATCCGCACCCCGATGAACGGCATCATCGCCATGGCCGGGCTGCTCCTGGAAACCAGCCTTTCGTCTGAACAGCGCGGTTACGTCGAAACCATCTATTCCAGCAGTGAGTCCCTGCTGACCATCACCAACGACATCCTGGACTTTTCCAAAATCGAATCCGGCAAGCTCGAACTCGATAAACAGCCCTTCAATCTCCGTTCCTGCCTGGAAGATTCGCTGGACCTGCTCGCCGCCAAGGCCGTCGAAAAAAATCTCGAACTGGCCTATCAAACCGACGACGGCATTCCCACGACTCTCATTGGCGACGGCTCCCGTCTGCGCCAAGTGCTCGTGAACCTCCTGAGCAACGCGGTCAAATTCACGTCCGTGGGCGAAGTCGTCGTCCAGGTAAAGGCCCTGTCCGCTCCGCAAGACCACAAATCGAACGACCCGTGGCACCTGCATTTTTCCGTCAGCGACACCGGCATCGGCATTCCCGTCAATCGCATGGCGCGTCTTTTCAAATCCTTCAGCCAGGCCGAAGCCTCCACTTCGCGCCAATACGGCGGCACCGGGCTCGGTCTCGCCATCAGCAAACGGCTCGTGGAATTGATGGGCGGTAAAATGTGGGTGGAGAGCATCCCCAAAAAAGGTTCCACTTTCCATTTCACCGTTCCACTTTCCGCCGCGCCGGACGCGCAAAAGACGGCCCTGCAAGGACGCCAGCCCAAGCTGGCCGACTTGCGCCTGCTCGTCGTCGACGATAACCCGACGACCTGCCGCATTCTCACAAACCAGGCCGCTCAATGGGGAATGGTGCCGCGCGGCGCTCACACCGCCGAGGAAGCTCTTGGCTGGCTCAAAGCCGGCGAAAATTTCGATCTCGCCCTCATCGATCTTCAAATGCCCGGCATGGACGGGCTCGCATTGAGCGCCGCCATCCGCAAACTGCCAGGAGCCGTGATGCTGCCCATTCTGGTTTTGGCGCCGGTCGGCAGAAGCGTAAACACCGCTGAAATTTCCAATTCCGCTCCCGCCGGCTGTCTCACCAAGCCGGTCAAGCCCGCCCAGCTTCACGATGCCTTGCTGCAGATTATTTCCGGAACTGCTCCAGCTCAAAAGAAACCGACTGTGGTCAAGCTGGATCCCAAACTCGCCGAGCGGCTGCCCTTGCGCGTGTTGCTTTGCGATGACAACGTCGTGAACCAAAAAGTCGCCGTGCGCCTCCTGCAGCAAATGGGTTATCAATCGGATGTTGCCGCCAATGGCCTCGAAGCGCTCGCGGCCCTGGAGAAAAAGACGTACGACATCATTTTCATGGACGTCCAAATGCCCGAAATGGACGGCCTCGAAGCCACGCGCGTCATCCGCGAGCGTCAGCAGGAACAAAAGCGCTTTCCTCATTTTGCCGGCCCCATCGTCATCGTCGCCATGACCGCCAGCGCGATGCCCGGCGACCGCGACAAGTGCCTCTCCGCCGGCATGGATGATTACCTCGCCAAACCAGTCCGCCCCGAGGACATGCGCGCCGTCGTGGAGCGTTGGGCTTCGGCTTCAAAGACCCGCAAGCCGACTGTTCCGCAAACGGAAACCGCCACCGAAATGGTCGAAGCCGCCGCCGAATCACAAAAACCGCCGGTCGATATGACTCGGCTGATGGACTTCTCCGATGGCAGTGCTGACAACCTGCGCGAACTCATCACGCTTTACCTGACACAGACCACCGAACAACTGGAGCAGCTCACGGCCGCCGCCAAGGCCGGGTCTGCCGCGGACGTCCGCCGGCTCGCCCATAGCTGCGCCGGGGCCAGTTCCACTTGCGGAATGGTCCGCATCGTCCCATTGCTGCGCGAACTCGAACGCCAGGGCGACGAAAAGAAACTCGTCAATGCCGTGGAACTGTGCCGCCAGGCCAACCACGAGTTCGAACGCATCCGCGAATTTCTCGACGCGCATCTCGCCGGAATTTCCCCGCTGGCCGCCCGCACCTAGTACTGTGACAAAATAAATTTCGATACCTGACACAGTACTGACTATGAAGATACTGATCATCGAAGACGACCAGCTCGTCGCCAACGTCTACCGCAACAAATTTGCCTTGGAAGGATTTCAGGCCGAGATAGCTCTCGACGGAAAAGTCGGCCTTGAGCTCGTCCACTCCTTTCGCCCGGACGCCATCCTGCTCGATCTCGTTCTCCCTCAAGTCACCGGCCTCGAGCTGATGCGCCGCGTCCGCGCCGAAAAGGATTTCGAGCAAGTGCCCATCATCGTCTTTTCGAACACCTATGTTTCGAAGGCCGTTCAGGACGCGTGGAAAGCCGGCGCCACCAAGTGCCTCTCCAAGATGAGTTGCACTCCCCGCCAGGTCATTGACGCTGTCCGCAGCACCCTCAAATCCAATGGCGCCGCCGAAACCCCGAAACCGGCCGCCGCGCCGGTTCACGTGGTCAGCGCGGAGGATGACGCGGAATTTCAAGAACAATTGCGCGGCGATTTCTTCGCTGAATTGCCCGCCACTCTCAATTCCCTGCGCACTCTCCTGCAAGGACTCGTCAAGGCGGACAAGGAACCGGCCCGCCTCAAAGCGCTCCAGGATTTGTTCCACCGTGCCCATACCCTCAGCGGCAACGCAGGCATCGCGGGCGCCACGCAGATTGCCCTGATGGCGGACGCGCTTGAGGCCCTGGTGAAAGAGCTCCAGGAAAAACCCAAGAACATCAACGTTTCCACTCTTCGCACCATCGCCTCCGCCATTGATTTTCTCGCCATCCTTTTTGGAAATGCCGCCTCGCCTGACGACGAGTCTATTCCCGCCGCGGAAGTTCTGGTGGTGGATGATGACGCCATTTCCCGCCGCGCCATCGTCTTTGCGCTGGAGAAGGCCAAAATGAAGTCGCTCAGCGCCGATGATCCCATCAAAGCGCTCGAAGTCCTCTTGCAGAAGAAATTCGACCTCATTTTCCTCGATGTCGACATGCCGAACATGAACGGCTTCGAGCTTTGCAGCAAAATCCGCACGCTGCCGCAATATTCCAAAACCCCGGTCGTCTTCGTCACCGGCCTGGACGACCTGGAAAGCCGCGCCAACTCCACCATGAGCGGGGGAAACGATTTCATTGCCAAGCCCTTCCTCTTCATCGAGTTGACCGTCAAAGCCCTCGTCCACGTCCTCCGCAGCCGCCTGGCTCTGGCCAAAAAATAACGTGCTGCCGGCATCTTGCCGGCGGAATCCTATTTACCGCGAGAGAAACCCGCGCGCACTCGGAGCGCCGATCTCCTGATCGGCGCGAACACCACACCGTGCGACAGACATGCTTTCGTATGAATCCCGAAGGGATTCCGCCCTCCAGCCCAAGGTTGCGACGGAGGAGCCACCTTGGGTACACCGTCGAGAAAAACACCAACTCCAACGGAGTTGTGGCCGGAAATTGCGCGCAAAGTTGCGATCGCCTCAAAGTCTCGGCCGCCCACATTATCGCTCACGCCAAACAAATCTCTCCCTTCATAAATCCCCTATCCCAAATGCCCGTTTTGACTTTCCCCTCCTCCACCGCTACCCTTTTTTACATGGACGCACTCCACGCCCCGTGGCGCATTGAATACATCCTCTCGCCTAAACCCGTGATGGATGAAAGCCTGTTCACGCGCATTGCCCAATCGAACGACGACGAAGCCAATTACGTCGTTGTCCGCGACCGCACCTGCTTTGCCCTGCTCAACAAATATCCCTACACCGGCGGCCACCTGATGGTCGTGCCCTACAAACAAACGCCCGATTTGCACGGCCTCACCGAGGAGGAATTGGCCGACATGATGAAACTCACGCGCCGCTGCCAGAAAGCCCTGACGCGCATCATGAAACCCGATGGCTTTAACATCGGCATCAACCTTGGCAAATGCGCCGGCGCCGGCATTCTTGAGCACTTGCACATCCACATCGTCCCCCGTTGGAACGGCGACACCAATTTCATGCCCGTCATCGCCAGCACCACCGTCGTGCCGCAGGCGCTCAGCGAACTCGCGGCCCGATTGCGAACCGTTCTCGCCGAATGACCCCTTCTCAAATCTGAATCCCTCATGGCCACCGAAACCCTTCACTTCGAAAACGCGCGCGTCGCGCAGCAGCTTTTCAACAACGACACCCGCAACCTTCAGGCGCTCGAACATCAACTCGGCGTCAAAGCCACCTCCCGCGAAGGCTGGATTAAACTCGAAGGCGAAGAGAATGCCCTCGAACTCGCCAAACATTTGTTCCTCTCGCTCGAAGGCTCGCTCAAAGCCGGCACGCCCATCCGCAACCGCGAATTCTCCCACGCGCTCAACATCGTCAAGCACGAGGGCGTCTCCACGCTCAAAGACATCATGGGCGACCGCATCACCACTTCGGAAAAAAAGACCGGCGTCACGGCCAAAACCGTCGGCCAGAAAAAATATCTCGACGCCATCCGCACCCACGACGTCACCTTCGGCATCGGCCCCGCCGGCACGGGCAAAACGTATCTCGCCGTCGCCATGGCGCTCTCCGCGTTGCGCGAAGGCAAGGTCTCCCGCATCATTCTGACCCGTCCGGCCGTTGAGGCTGGCGAAGCCCTCGGTTTCCTGCCGGGCGACCTCTACGAAAAAATCATGCCCTATCTGCGTCCGCTCCACGACGCCTTGCACGACATGCTGCCCGCCGAGGAAGTGCAGAAAAATATGGAGCGCGGCGTCATCGAAATCGCCCCGCTCGCCTACATGCGCGGCCGCACCCTGAATCACGCCTTCATCATTCTCGACGAAGCGCAGAATTCCACCATGGAACAGATGTTCATGTTCCTGACCCGGCTCGGCGCCAGTTCCAAAGCCGTCATCACCGGCGACGAAACCCAAATCGATTTGCCCACCCACAAGCAATCCGGCCTGCTCGAAGCCCATCGCGTGTTGCGGCATGTTGAAGGCATCGCCGTGGTCGAATTCAGCAAACGCGATGTCGTGCGCCATCCGCTCGTCCAGCGCATCATCGCCGCCTACGAAGAGCATCGCGGCAAATCGGCGCCGAGCCGCGCGGGAGCGCCATCTTGAGCCGCAGCCTGGTCATCGCCAATCGCCAGCGCGCGATTGCCTTGAACACCCGCCTGCTCCGAGCCCTGACCGAATCATTGCTGAAAGACCTGCTCGAACTCAAAACCTTCGATCTCGCTATCAACATCCTCCGCGCTCCCGAAATGGCCGCCCTGAACGAAACCTTTCTCGACCATGAAGGCTCGACCGACGTGATAACATTTGATTACTGCAAGGATTCTCCATTCGTCATTCGTCATTCGTCATTCCCGCGGCACGATGCCGCCAACGTGCTGCCGGCATCCTGCCGGCAGTCCCTCCACGGCGAAATCTTCATCTCCATCGACGACGCGCAATCGCAAGCCCGCGAATTCCGCACTTCCTGGCAAAGCGAACTTGCCCGCTACGTCATCCACGGTGTCCTGCACCTGCGCGGATTTGACGATCTCCAACCCGCCGCCCGCCGCAAGATGAAGCGCGAAGAAACCCGCCTGCTCAACGAAATCGGACGCCTCTTTCCCTTGAGCAAATTGGCCCGCCGCCCTAAACTTCGCCCGTGAAAAAGACCTTCCTGGCTCGCTGGCGCGCGAACTTTTTCACCGGGCTCGTGATCGTGCTGCCCGCGCTCATTTCCATCGGCGCGATCGTGTGGCTTTTCGGCTCCGTCACCAACGTCACCGACCACATCCTGTTTTTCCTCAAATACTGTCTGAACCCCCGGTATGTCTACGAGGACAGTCATTCCGGTGTCATGTTTTGGTATTGGCGGCTGCTCGCTCTTTTCCTGTCTATCGCTTTCATCTGCGGCGTCGGCCTCGGGGCGCGGAATTATTTCGGCAAAAAAATAATCGAATGGGCGGACCGGGCGCTGATGCACATTCCGCTCCTGAACAAAATCTACGGCGCCACCAAGCAAGTCAACGACGCCCTCGTCACCGGCAACAAGAATTCCTTCAAGACCGTCGTGCTCGTGGAATTTCCCCATCCCGGCTCCTACTCGCTCGGCTTTCTCACCAGCGAAGATGCGGAAATCAAAGTCAATCCCGACGAAAAACTCGTGTGCGTTTTCGTGCCGACCACGCCCAACCCCACCGCCGGCTTCCTGATGCTCCTTCCCGACCACAAAGTAAGGCGGCTGCCCATGTCCGTTGCCGACGGCCTCAAATACATCATCAGCCTCGGCGCCATCGCGCCGGAGCTTCGCCAGGAAAGAAGCTGATGAAGCTTCCACAGCCTCCCCATGAACCCGTAGCTGACGCAAGGAGACTCTCGAGTTTTCCGGGCGGAAGAGATCAAAGCCTCCTGACGTCGGCTGCTACAGCTCCTTAAATGCAAACAAGCGAACGCGCCCACGGTGTGATCCTGCGGACGCGGCCCTTCACGGAAACCAGCCTCATCGTGAATTGGCTGACGCCCGAATTCGGCCGCCTCAGCACCGTTGCCAAAGGCGCGCGCCGGCCGAAATCTCCATTTCGCGGCAAACTCGATTTGTTCTACGAAGCCGATTTCAGTTTCCATCGCAGCCGCCGCTCCGAACTCCACACGCTGCGCGAAGTCGTGCTGCGCGAAACCAATGCCGCCTTGCGCCACGAACTCGGCTATCTGCGCCAGGCCTCCTATTGCGCCGCGTTGATTGAACAAACGACCGAAACCCAAACGCCCATCGCGGAAATTTACGAATTATTCCTCGGCTTCCTCCACGCGCTTCCCGCCCAACCGCCCCGCCCCCGCGCCATGTTCGCCTTCGAATTAAAACTCCTCCAAGCCCTCGGCCTTTCGCCCGACCTCGAAGACTCAAAGCTTCCAGCAGAAACCCGCTCGCTCGTCACGGCCCTCGCAGAAACCGATTGGCCACTCCTTCCGGACCTAAAAGCCACCACCGCCCAAGCCAAAGCTATTCGCCAATTCCTCCACGGTTTTCTCATTTACCACCTGGGCAAAATCCCCCGCGCCCGCGACCACGCCCTCAATAGCTAAGTAGCGGCGCTCTACGACCTCCGCTATATCTTCTCTAAACCAACGATGCCGTTGGATTGGGAAACAATTTGAACTGAATAGGTGGCTAAGAGCCTGAAGAAGATTTCCTGCGACTTATAACTGAGCGAAATTCATTGACATAATTGCGACCTATAACGTAGTATCCTTGTCCATAGCTCCCGAAGAAATAGGATGGATTCGTCGCATGATGCTCTATGCCTAAGTCGGGATGATATTCATTCCAGGGGTTCTATGTTGGTGAGTTTTATACCAAATCGTCTTTGTCAGCGTATCGCTCATTACAGGCGTCGCGCGGGAACAACCTCATCCCCGCAACGCTTTAACCAATCACCCGGTAAAATCTATGGCCTTCCAATCCGCTCACAACAATTCATTCATCGTCAAAGCTTACCTTGGCGATTTCAAAACGTTACTGGCCTTCAATTTCTCTGACCCATCGCGGGCACAGAAACTCGCCGGCTTCAGCATCGAATGCAAGCCTCCCGCCGGGCCGTCCTACTACCTCTTGAACAACCTTCAGTTTCAAAATCCGGCCCAACACGCTCAGATTCCCACGGAAAAACCGCAATCCACCGCCAACGCCCCCATCCAAAAGTACCGCTGGACCCACATCCCCGGCTCCGCTCATCAGGGCTTGAGCCCCGCACAAGGCAACTACACTTACACCGTCACGCCGCGCTATTTCGATGCGGCCGGCGCCATGGAGCCGCTGGATCGCTCCCTAAGCGTTTCGGTCTCTGTTCCCGTGGGCCCGTTCAGAAAAGGCAATCTAGCTCTCGGCTTCACTCGTGGGTATATGCAATCAGAAGCCTTCGTCCGGCACTTCGGCCAAAACACTCGCATAGTCCCGGCGACCCGAGGTGTTGTATTCGATACCTCGACCCAGGCTGGAACGAATAATGGCCAGGGTGTCACCTATGCCGATATCTATGAATGGATGGGTTCCACCGCTCGCCAACAGGTATTCGCCATCCTGAACGCCGTCATTGCCGACAAGAGCCTGTCCCTCGATGTTTTCGCATACGACTTTACCGAGCCCGATGTTGCGAACATTTTCCTCAAGCTCGCTGCCCAGGGCCGCATCCGAATGATCCTCGATAATGCCGCTCTGCACACCAAGCCCAAGGGCATCGAAACGTTATTCGATGGCTCATTCCGAAATCAGGCCGCGAACGGCGCTGAGATCGTCCGCGGCTGCTTTGATCGCTTCTCGCATGATAAGATTTTCATCGTTTTAAAAAACAAGTTACCCATCCAGGTCATAACGGGTTCAACAAATTTCTCGGTCACCGGCCTTTATGTAAACGCCAACCACGTCCTCTTCTTTGACGACGCCAACATTGCTACCGAATACGAGAAGGTCTTTCAGCAAAGTTTGACCATTCTGAGCCGCACCAAAACTCCCAGCAAAGCCGCCGCCACCGAGTTCGCGACCACGCCCCTCGCCACTCAGCCATTCATCCCGCAATCTCCGCCTGCACCCAAACTCAACATTAATTTCTCCCCTCACTCCGCAACCGACGCCGGGAAAATCCTCAGCACCATCTCCAATCGAATCAATCAGGAGGTGCGCGCGACAAACGGCAGCGTCATTTTCGCCGTCATGCAACTGACGCAAAGCAAAACGCCGGTTTACGATACATTAAAACAAATCCACGGCACACCAAAGTTTTACAGCTATGGAATTTCCGATTCCCCTGGAGGCACCTTCCTGTATCAGCCCAGTTCCAAACAAGGCGTGCTCGTCACCGGCAAACCCGGTTCCGTGACCTTGCCCCCGCCCTTCAACCAGATCCCCACGCCTCCGGGCCACGAAATTCATGACAAATTCGTTGTCTGTGGTCTGAACGGCCCCGATCCCGTCGTTTACTGCGGATCCTCCAATCTCGCCACTGGCGGCGAAGAGGCCAATAGCGACAATCTCCTTGAGATCCACGACGCTGACGTTGCCACGGCTTTTGCCATCGAAGCGCTCCTCCTCGTCGACCATTACAACTTCCTCGATCGTTATGCCAAAAAGAAGTCCGACACGACGAAGTCAGCCAAGAAAAAAGTTTCGGGGAACGGCGCTAATGGCACGACTCGCAACAAAACCAGCGCGCTAAAAATTTCCCCAGGAAAGCGAGGGAACAAACCAGCTACCCCAATCGCCTGACGTCATTCATGATTCAGCAAACAAAATCCATCCCTTATACAGGAACCAAAAATGACAATCCGAAACAAATCTGGCAATAATAAGACCGCCGCCAATGGCGGGACGGCCAAGCACCCACCCATTAACAAACAACCCCAATCGAAGAGTCGAGCCGCGGTTCAAACTGGCATGTTTCTCTTCACCGACGACAAGTGGTCGCTCGCCTACTTCGATCCAAACGACCTTCACTGCCAGGAACGCGAACTGTTCGGTTAAAACGCATCAAAAAGATTTGCTGCCAACTTTTTGGCAGCCTGAACAGTTCAAAATATGAATACATTTCTAAAAAGTTTGATTGATTCGGGACCTAAATTTCTTTTTGGCGCGCTCGGGGGCATCATTGGTTTTTTTGCTGGTGTCTGGAAGTACGATAGAGACCAGAAATGGCAGCGGGCACAAGTGATCCTCAATCTCATGGATGCTTTTAAAGCAGACCCTTTGATTCAAGCGGCCTGTATTATGTTGGACTGGGATCAGCGATCCATCCGCCTCCCGGATGGCGGCCAAATCGAATTCGAAAATAAAATACTGCTGAAAGCGCTGAACGTCTTCTATATGCATGCCAGCGAAACATTCCCTGGGACCGCGTCCGAACGAGCAAAGCTCAAGAGTTCCCGGACGAGACGTTCACGCTGGAAGAAACTCTTATCCGCGATTGCTTCGACAGGTTTTTTGATTTTTTTGACAAACTGTATGCCTTTCGCACAAACGAATTGTTAACCATTTCTGACCTTCGGTATTTCAATTACTGGTTTGAGCTGGTGCGAAAGGTGGGCAAGTACAAGAACAACGAGAAAATCCAGGACGCTTTTGATAATTACATTAAAGCATATAGCTTTGGCGGATTCCAGAAACTCTCGAAGGAATATGGCTTGACCGGCGAAACCCGCCTGCAATTAGGCTCGCCAAGTCAGAGCACCATCGCTGGGAAGCCGAATCTGATGCCCGAGAGAGCGGGGTAATTCGTGGAAAGTGGGCTGGACGGAAGAAGGTAGCCTACGCCGCCACCGACTCACTGGCCGCCTCGGGCTCAACCCATTTTCCGTGCTCGCGGATCAAATCCACCAATCGCTCCACCGCTTCCGCCTCGGGGATGTTGAACTTGATTGGCGTCTTGCCCACATAAAGATTGATTTTCCCCGGCGCGCCGCCCACGTAGCCAAAATCCGCGTCCGCCATTTCGCCCGGCCCATTCACGATGCAACCCATGATGGCGATCTTCACGCCCTTGAGATGCTCGGTGCGCGCCTTGATGCGCGCCGTGACTGTTTGCAAATTAAACAACGTCCGCCCGCAGGAAGGACACGCCACGTAATCCGTCTTGAACGACCGGCAACCCGCCGCCTGCAGAATATTGTAAGCCAGCCGCAGCGACATCCCAGCGCCCGCTTCGCCACGCACCAGAATCGCATCGCCGATCCCATCCGCGAGCAGCGCTCCAACCACCACCGAAGCGCGCAATAAAGCAATCTTCGGCTCCAGCGGCGTGGATTCGAAATGGATGCAATCCTTCAACAAAATCGGATTCCGCCGCCCCAATCGCTTCAACTTCGCGGCTAGCAACCGAAACGCCGCAATGGCCGGCAGGTTCACGCCGTCCTTGACTGTCACCAGTTGCGTGTCGCAATTGATTTCAAAATCCTTCGTCGGATCGATTTCAAAAACGTTCAGGTCCTCGTAAACCGCCTCCGGTTTCACGTCATCCTTCGGCCGGATTTTCGGCGCCACCTTGTCCCACGTCGCGCGCGTCACCACGACGCGAATGAGTTGCTCGCCGCCGCATTTGGCGTTGTCGTTCAACTCGATTTCCGGCGTCTGCCGACGTTGAAAATGAAAAGGATCAAATGGAAATTCCGACTTCTGACTTCCGACTTCTGACCTCGTCAGCTTCGGAACCTGCGCCAGCAAATCCCGGCAGACCTCAATCTCCCTCGGTGAATCTTCCGTCAGCGAAACCCGAATCGTATCGCCCAACCCGTCGCACAACAGCGAACCGATGCCGATCGCCGACTTGATGCGCCCATCCTCGCCCTCGCCGGCTTCGGTCACACCCAGGTGAATCGGATAATTCCAATCTGGTCCTTCCTGTTGCAATCGCGCCACCAGCAAACGATAGCACTCGATCATCACCTTCGGGTTCGAAGATTTCATCGAGAACTTGAAATTATGGAAACCATGGCGGCGCGCGATGCGGGCAAATTCCAATGCGCTCTGCACCATTCCCTCCGGCGTATCGCCGAAGCGATTCATGATGCGGTCGCTGAGCGAGCCGTGATTCGTCCCGATGCGCAACGCGCGATTCAGCCGCTTGCATTCGAGCACCAACGGCGTGAACTTTTCCTCAATGCGCTTCAATTCCGCCGCGTATTGCTCATCGGTGTATTCCTTGATCGCAAATTTTTTCGAATCCGCGTAATTGCCCGGATTCACGCGCACCACTTCCACCCATTTCACCGCCTCCATTGCCGCCTCGGGCTTGAAATGAATGTCGGCCACGATCGGCACGTTGCAGCCGCGCCGGCGCAACTCCGCCACAATGTTCTGCAAATTCGCTGCGTCCTTCACCGTCGGCGCCGTGATGCGCACGATTTGGCAGCCCACTGCCACCAAATCCAGCGTTTGTCGCACGCATTCGGCCGTGTCCATCGTGTCGCACGTGAGCATGGATTGCACGACCACCGGATGATCGCCGCCCATAACTACGCCGCCGTTTTTGGGATCGCCGACGATGACTTCGCGCGTTTTTCTGCGTTTGTAAAAATAGGGGGATTCGCAGTAATGCATTTTAATGATTCGCTGACGGCGACTGCGCTGGCGCTGGAGTTGGCGTCGCCGCGGAGCCATTTTGGGGTTCTTCGATCTGAATGCCGCTCTTGAACATGGCACGGAACAAGGAGAACCGTTTGATGTCCGCGGCGGTGACGTAAATCATGAAACAAATCAGCAACAAGGCAAATCCGGTCGTGACATATTCGATGATTCTCGGGCTTAGCGGACGCCTCCGAATCTTCTCAATGATGGACATCAACACATGCCCGCCATCCAAAACCGGAATGGGCAGCATGTTAATTATGGCAAGATTGATATTGAGCAAGACAAGGAAGCTTAACGCCAGCCGGTAATCCTCTTTCACATAGGAAGCGAGAATCGAAAGAATTCCAACCGGCCCGCTTAAATCGCTCGCTTTGACGCCGGTCTTCTTGCTGTGAATCAGAGCCGAAATCGTGCCGAAGGTGCGGTCAGTGACTTCCTTGACCTGCGCCCATGGCGACGGCCCCGGACGCATCACTTCATACACACCCGGACTGAAACTAATCCCGATTCGCGCGCGTTTGGTTTGCGGATCGTATTTCGGCGTAATGGTCACCGATTTCTTTTCCGCGCCGCGCATGAAAACGATTTTGCACGGCAAGCCGGAGGCGTTCGACACCACATCCAGCATGCGTTCCTGGCTCGGCGTGGGAACGCCGTTCACCGAAAGAATTCGGTCACCCGACCGCAAATCCACTTTCGCCGCGGGCATATCGCTTTCCACCGCGCCGACAATTGGATGTTCGCGCGGGTCCAAATTCAGCCATTTGCCTCCCATCGGACTCGCGCTGGCTGTCAGATGGTAAGTGTTTGTCACATTGCCGCGCACGATCACCACCGGCAGCACATTCGTCGTCGCCGTCAGCGTCTCAAACGTCACATCTTGCCACGAATCCACCGGATGATTGTTCACCATCACGATCCGGTCGCCCTCTTTGATGCCCATTTTGGCTTCCGGCGAACCTGGATCGACCGCGCCGATCACTGACGGATTGACCAGCGTCGGCAAACCCACAAAATAAATCAGCGTCGCGATGACAAACGCAAAAATCACGTTCATGATCG
Organism: Candidatus Angelobacter sp.; assembly: GCA_035606845.1. GTDB lineage: Bacteria > Verrucomicrobiota > Verrucomicrobiia > Limisphaerales > DASXHY01 > DASXHY01. Next base: position 26,524 of record DATNEA010000043.1, read on the forward strand.
GCCCCGCCACGGCGACAAGAATTTTATGCAAGGGCGGCGCCGGCGGTTCGTCCTTACCCGCTTCGCCCTCGAGCGTTTCGGAGGTGATCATCTGCGGCAGCTTGACGAAACCGCCCGCGGGAATCCACCGCAGCGAATAGACGATGCCGTTCCGTTTCCAACTGTAGATTTTTGGGCCCATTCCAATGGCGAACTCCTCGACTTTCATGCCGAGCCGTCGCGCCACCCAATAATGCCCGAGTTCGTGGAAGAAAATCGCCGCGCCAAACAGCAATAAAACCGCGAAAACCACGTAAATAATGGTAAAAATAGTCATTACATCCAATCCGGTTGCCCGGTAACGTGAAAAATGTAACTGAGAAAACCTCCCCTGACAATCAGCGAAGATTAGGCCGGTTTAGCCTCCCGCCGCGCCCACGAGTCCGCCTCGAGAATCTGCTCCAGCGTCGGATGCGCCACTACTTTATGGGCATCCATTGTCCGGCGCACCGTTTCCGTGATCTGGGGAAAACCAATCTTCTTGTTCACGAACCCTTCGACCGCCACCTCATTCGCCGCGTTCAAAACGGCAGGCAAGGTGCCGCCAATTTCCCCCGCCCGCCGCGCCAGCTCCAACGCCGGAAATCGGTCCACGTCCGGCTCCTCAAACGTCAGGCTGCCCAGCTTCGCCAGGCTCGTCTGCACCCGGTCGCTCAAGGCGCGTTCCGGATACGTCAACGCATATTGAATCGGCAGACACATATCCGGCGTCGAAAGCTGCGCTAGCATTGAGCCGTCCACGAATTCCACCATCGAATGCACCACACTTTGCGGATGCACCACCACGCCTACGCGCGCCATTTCAATATCAAACAACCACCGCGCCTCAATCATCTCCAGCGCCTTGTTGAACAACGTCGCCGAATCAATCGTGATTTTTCGCCCCATCACCCACGACGGGTGTTTCAACGCCTGCTCCACCGTGATGGACGCAAACTCCGCCTTGGGCGTTTTCCGAAATGGCCCGCCCGAAGCCGTCAGCCACAATTTGCGAACGGACTCCGACGGTTTGCCATCGAGGCATTGGAAAATCGCCGAATGTTCGCTGTCCACCGCCAGAACGCGCACGCCATATTTCCGCGCCTCGCTCATGACCGTTTCGCCCGCCATGACCAAAATTTCCTTCGATGCAATCGCGATATCCTTGCCCGCGCGAATCGCTGCCAGCGCCGGCTGCAATCCCGCCGTGCCCACGATGGCAATCAGCACAATATCCGCCGCCGGCAACGTCGCCAGCTTGATCAATCCGTCGTTCCCGGAAAAAACCTCCACGCTCGACCCGAACACATCCTGCAACTCCCTTGCCTTGGCCGGGTCCATGATCGAAATCGCCTGCGGCTGATGCTTGCGCGTCTGTTCCGCCAGCAACCCGACATTATTTCCCGCGCCCAACGCCAGCAACCGAATCCGATCCGGCAAATCATCCGCCACCTTGACAGTGCTGGTGCCGATGGAACCGGTGCTTCCTAAGAGAACAACATTCTTCATTTGGATTTACGATATACGAGCCTACGACGCGCGAGCGGTCTTGGCTGATGAAACGGTTATTGCGAGAATTTCGCCGGCCTCTTTCACTAGCGCCGCCAGGTGAGAGGGCTTCACGATAGCATTGTCCACCAGCAACTCCATCCAAAACAACGACTCGTCACATTCCTCCTCCACAACGCGCAATTTGTTTATAAAATCCGGGGTGGATTTCGCGCGACAAACCGCACGATAATTCGCGCCGACCGAAGTTCCGCTTCGCAATAGCTGTTTTCCGAGCGTTTGCGCCACCCAATTATTCGGCAAGGCCGAGCAAAGTTTTACCACACGATTAGCAAATGCCTTCGTCCTCCGCTTCATCTCTTCGCGTGTCATATTTTCAATGATGTGGAACTGCGATTTCGGCGCGTATATCGTAAATCGTATATCGTAAATTATCAGGGATGCGTGAGCACATGGCGCAAATACAAATACATAATGGGCGCGTTAAAGAGCAGGCTGTCCAACAAATCCAAAATGCCGCCGATGCCCGGAAAAAACTGTCCCGAATCCTTCACGCCCGCTTCCCGCTTGAACAGCGATTCGATCAAATCTCCCACCACCGCGCAAACGCTCAGGATCACACCCAAAATAACCGCATGGTGCCATCTCATTCCATATAGCTTGCTCGCAAAAAAATGCGCAAACACCGCGCTCGCCAGCGTCGACACCGCAATCGCGCCGCCAAATCCCTCCCACGTCTTGCCCGGGCTGATGCGTGGAATCATCTTGTGCCTGCCGATCAGCGATCCCACCGCATACGCCCCCGTATCGCTGAATTTCGTCACGAGGATAAAATACAGCACGTAATACTTCCCATTATTTTCCAAGCCGGAGAAGAAATTGATCTTTTGAATGAAATTCAGCAGCCACGCCACATACATCAGCCCGAACAACGTCGTTGAAATCGCGATAATCCCCGCCGTGTTGCTCTTGGAAAAAAATTGCCGCAGACAAAGCCCGAGCACGAACAAAATGAGGAAGCTCGTTTCAAAATCATTCACCCGCGCGGGCGAACCCTGCATCCCGATGTGCCCCGTCAGCTCGAAAAAAGTTCCAATGATGAGCAACGCCCCGCCGAAAATTCCCCAGCCGCTGAAGCAAACCAAATCCCGTTTCGCCGCGATGCCGTAAAATTCCACCAGGCCCGTCACGACCAGGAAAATCATCACCACCAGGAACGAGTAATCCGCAATTGCCTGGTTCCCGCAAAATAGCGCCGTGAGAATGATCGACCACAACACCACCGTGCTCAGGAGGCGCCGAAAAAAAGTCTTCAGCTTGGACGAAGCTGCTGGAGGTGCGTCAGGCATGGGATATTTGCATTATCCTCCCAAACTCGTCCCCACGCACCGCGCGCTTTCAATCCACGGGTGGTTCGTCGGCACCTGCTTCAACTTGCCGGCCACTTCCGCAATCGGCACGGGCTTTGCGCCGTCGCCACGCGCGGCAACCATCACGCCAAAAACCTTGTCGTTCACCAACTCCACGCACATCGTGCCCAACCGCGTCGCCAGCAACCGGTCCGCCGCTGAAGGCGTGCCGCCGCGTTGCACGTAACCCAGGATCGTCACGCGCGCTTCCAGGTGCGTCAATTCCTCCAGCTGTTTGGAAAGCCTCAATGTGTTCCCGGAATGCCGCGCCGTCAGCACCGTCAATTCCGTCTTGGCGCGCTGCCGCTCGGTTTTCGTCTTCGAATTTTCCTTCCGCTTCGCCGCCGCCGCGAACGCCGCCGCATCTTCCTTCGACATTGCCCCCTCGGCCACGGCCACAATGCTGAAATTCGTCCCATGCTTGCTTCGCGATCGTATCGCCGAGGCGATCTCTGTCACGTCATAAGGAATTTCCGGAATTAGAATCACATCCGCGCCGCCCGCAATGCCCGCCCCCAGCGTCAGCCAACCCGCGCGATGCCCCATGATCTCCGCAATGATGATCCGATGATGGCTGTGCGCAGTGCTGTGCAACCGGTCAATCGCCTCCGTTGCGATTCCCAACGCCGTATCAAAACCAATCGTCGCATCGGTCAACGCCACGTCATTATCAATCGTCTTCGGCAGCGTAATGATATTCAGCCCTTTCTGGACCAATCGCAGCGCGTTCTTGTGCGTCCCGCCGCCGCCCAGGCAAACCAGCGCCGCGAGCTTCTCCTTTTCGTAGTTGCGCACAATCGCATCGGTCATGTCGGTAACCTGCCCATCGACTTCCATGCGATGCGGCTTGTCGCGGCCGGTCCCAAGAATCGTGCCGCCAATGGTTAAAATCCCCGCCAGCGCGCGTTTGTCCAGGCGCAGTTTCAGGTTCTCCGCCAGGCCGCGAAATCCGTCGCGAAATCCAATCACCTCGATGTCGCTGCTGAGCGCCGCCTTGCCCACACCGCGAATGGCCGCGTTAAGTCCCGGACTGTCACCGCCCGCCGTGATAATGCCGATGCGTTTTGCCATGCGCAGCAATTTACGATTTACGATTTACGATTTACGAGGAAATTTTTCTCGACCTCGTAAGATGGACAATGTGACTGTCTCCATATCCTCACTTTCAGAGGCGCGATACGCGGTTGACCATCAACAAACCAATGGCGCGTAAATCGCAAATCGTAAATATCAGAGTCCTCCAAATCTTCGATGCCGCCTCGTATATTCCTCCAACGCCGCAAAAAACTGCGGCTTGCGAAAATCCGGCCACAATGTCGGTGTCACGACCAGTTCCGTGTAGGAAATCTGCCACAGCAAAAAATTGCTGATGCGCATCTCGCCGCTCGTGCGGATCAACAAATCCGGGTCCGGCACATTGCGCGTCCACAAATGCTGCGAAATCGCCTGCTCATTGATGTCCGCCGGGTCCAGCTTGCCCTGCTTGACCTTTTCCGCGATGCTCCGCACCGCCTCCACGATTTCAATCCGGCTCCCATAGCTCAACGCCATCACGAGCGTGAGACCGTTATTTTTGGAAAGCGTCGCAATCGATTTCTTCAAATGCTCCTGCACGTTTTCCGGCAGCCGATAAATCTGCCCGATCACCTCCAACCGCACGTTGTTCTTGTTCAACTCCGGCGTCTCGCTCTTCAGATAATGGATGAGATACTTCATCAACGCATCCACCTCGTCCTTGGGCCGGTTCCAATTCTCCGCCGAAAACGCGTAGAGCGTCAGATACTTGATGCCCAACTCGCCCGCCGTCCGAATAATCACGCGCGCCGACTCGGCCCCCGCGCGATGCCCCTCCACGCGCGGCAAATGCCGCTGCTTCGCCCAACGCCCGTTTCCGTCCATGATAATGGCCACGTGCTTGGGCAAATTCGCCTTCGCTTCGACTGAGAGATGCGTGGATGGTCCACTCATTTTCCGCAGGTTACGCGCCTCGCCCCGGTGCCGCAAGGTCGGCTTGCATTCGGCACCGACGCCGCGCCGCGGCATCGAGATTCAGCGGACGGAGAAAGGCGCCGAAACATCCGAATCGCTTTGGTTGGAGCGCGGCTGTGCTGAAACCAGCCGCAGCGACGTCCGCAGTACAAGCAGTCATGGCCAACCTGCAAGCGTTCCCGCCGGCAACCGTGCTGCGGCTGGTCTTCGACCCAGCCGCGCTCCGTTTTGAAGAATTTTGCCTCACACACCCGAAAGCGCGTCGGGTCTTTTTCGGCTTGTTTTCATCTGCATCCCCCCATACAAAAAACTCATCACCAAACCCATCAGAAGCAGGATAACCTTATGGCAACCAAATCGTTCTATCCAAGGCTCGCGCTGCTATTGCTCACGTCCTTGTTCCTCGGTGTCCAGGCTCTCACCAGCCAGGCTCAAGCAACCGCCTTCACCTACCAAGGCCGTTTCAACGACGGCGGAACAGCGGCAAACGGCACCTACGATTTCAGCTTCCGTCTCGCCACCGATCCCGCCGCCAACAATTACGTCGGCGGTACCGTCCTTACGAATGGCGTGCCCATCGCCAATGGCCTGTTCACCGTCACGCTCGATTTTGGGCCCGGCCTGTTCGTGGGGAGCAATTACTGGCTCGAAGTGGACGCCCGCACGAACGGCGCGACCGCTTTCACCACCCTTTCGCCGCGACAGGCCGTCACACCCGCTCCTTATGCCATCATGGCCAATAGCGCCAGCAACCTGCTCGGCAATCTGCCGGCGGGGCAAGTGAGCGGCCCGCTCGCCAACGCCAACCTTCCTGCCAACCCCACATTTTCCGGCACCGTGACGGCCACATCGCTTACGGGCAATGGCGCCAATGTCTCCAGCGTCAACGCGCTGGCTTTGAACGGCCTGAACGCCACAAACTTTTGGCAAACCGGCGGCAACAATGTCGGCAACGGCCAATTCCTCGGCAGCACGAACAATCAATCAGTCGAAGTCCGCGTCAATCGCCAGCGCGCCATCCTGATTATCCCCACCGCAATCGATGCGCCCAATATCATCGGCGGCGCGCCGGTGAACGTAGTAGACGCCGGCATCAAAGGAGCGGTCATTGCCGGAGGCGGCACCACCAATTTTCTCGGAGTATCCTCTTCCAATCGCATCTCCGCCGATTTCAGCGCCATCGTGGGCGGCAGCGGGAATTCAATTCAAGCGGGAGCCGACCACGCCTTTATCGGCAGCGGTTGGAATAACACCGTGAGCAACAGCTCTTACCAATCCGTGATCTCGGGTGGTCAAAATAATTCGATTGCCGCCATCTACTCCGTCATTGGCGGAGGCCTCAATAACGTCGTGCCGTCCGGAAGCACGTATTCGACCGTTGGCGGCGGCGACAACAACGTTGCCGGCGGCGCCAATGCCCCGGGGTATTCGGTTGCCTCTACTGTTGCCGGTGGCGAATCGAATAGCGCCCTGCAGCCATATGCCACCATCGCCGGCGGCTTGTTCAACACCAACTCAGCCTTTGGCGCCGCGATTGGCGGCGGCTCGGGCAATCTGATTTTGCCCGACTACAATGGATCGGCGTACGCCACCATCGGCGGTGGATGGAACAACTGGAACTTTGCCCTTGAAGGAACGATCTCCGGCGGCAGAGAAAACATCATCAACACCAACGGCGCTGGAGCCACCATCGCGGGCGGAGTAATGAACAATATCGCGGCAAACAATTTCCCGGGGACTTACAATGGTTCCGTTATTGGCGGCGGGCTGGAAAACACGAACAACGGCAACTATTCAACCGTGAGCGGCGGCGTTCTGAATACCATCCAGTTCGGCGCGGATGGCGCCAGCGTTGGTGGGGGCTCCCTCAATACCATTTATACAAATGCCAACCACTCGGTGATCAGCGGCGGCGCCAACAACTCCGTCCTGCCCGGCGCGATTTATTCATCGCTCGGCGGCGGCCAGAACAATTCGATTCAGACCAATGCCAACTATTCGACGATCGGCGGCGGCCAGAATAACTCCATCAACTCTGGAATTAACACCGGCACCATAGGCGGCGGCCTTGGCAACGTCGTCAGCGGCTTGTCAGGCACCGTCGCCGGCGGAGAAAATAATCAAGCCTCGGCATTTCGCGATGCCGTCGGGGGCGGCATTCTCAATTCGGCCAGTGGCGGCATCAGTACCGTGGCCGGCGGCTGGACCAACACTGCCAGCGGGAACGCTTCCAGCATCGGCGGCGGCGACCATAATCTGGCGAGCGGCTTGGAAAGCGTCATCTCAGGTGGCTCCGGCAATCAGGCTACAAACATTTGGGCGGCTATACCCGGCGGCCAGAACAATGTCGCGGGTGGCGCCTACAGCTTCGCCGCCGGGCAACGCGCCAAAGCCACCAACGATGGCGCCTTCGTCTGGGCGGATGCCACCGGCGCGGATTTCACCTCCACCAACGCCAATTCTTTCAATGTCCGCGCCGTGGGCGGCATCCGTTTTCTGACCGGCGGCGCAGGCCTGTCCCTGGATAACTCGGCCGTGGTGGTGAATAACAATTCCACCGCCGTCACCGTAAACGGTTCATTCAAAGGCGATGGCAGCGGCTTGACCAATGTTTGGCAACTCGGCGGCAACAACATCTCGCCCGGCCAGTTCATCGGCAGCATCAACAACGAACCTGTCGAAATTTGGGCCAACAATCAACGCGTATTCCGCATCGAACCAGCGGTCGGCGTCGATGGTGCCCCAAATATCATCGGCGGTTTGGCTTACAACAGCGTTTTCGGCAGCGCCATCGGCGCCGTGATCGGCGGCGGAACGCTTAACACCGTAAGCAACGATTACCCCACCATCGCTGGCGGCGCGGAAAATATTTCTGACGGTTATGCATCAACGGTCGCCGGTGGCTATTTCAATTATGCTACGAACGATTTCGCGACCGTCGCCGGCGGCGGTAACAATATCGCATCCTCTTTGGGAGCAACGATCGGCGGTGGTTCCCGCAACGAGGCGCTCGCCAGTGAGTCAACCGCAAGCGGCGGTTTTGGCAACATCGCCAGTGGAGTTGGTTCAACCATCGCCGGCGGCGGCTATGATGGCGTGACCTTCGGAGGCAATTTCGCCACCGCCTCGGCCAGCGCGATCGGCGGCGGGATCGGTAATCACGCCACGGGCGACTATTCCACCGTCCCCGGCGGCGAAAATAACGTCGCCGCGGGCTTCTTCAGTTTCGCCGCCGGCCAGCGGGCCAAGGCCAACCACCAGGGCGCCTTTGTCTGGGCCGATTCGCAAGCCGCCGATTTCGCCTCCACGGCCGCCAATCAATTCCTCGTTCGCGCCGCGGGCGGCGTCGGCATCAACACCTCAGCCATCATCGACAACGACTTTTGCATCAACACCAATACCTATCTCTTCTCCCACGCCATTTATCTGCGCGGCGAGACCGGCTCGGACCATCATCACGGCCTCGCGTATTGCGGCAACGGCGTCACCAACTTCGGCACGGTTCTACCCGATGGCCCGGTGCTTTGGGGCTTTGGCGGTGGCGCGCTGGGTTCGTCGAATCCAACCAACCACTCGGTTTTGACCTGGGATAATATCGGGGTCAGCGTCAGTTCCACCGCGCAAAGCCAAAATTCAGAACCGGAACTGACCGTTACTGGCCTGCGACAGGGCGGCTTTGGAACACCGGTGGCGTACGTGCACAATAATTATTCGCCGGGCATCCTTGCCGCAGCGCCAGCTTTGCGGGTCGTCAACGACGGCACCTCTCTTGACGGCGCTTTGAGCGTCTCGACCCAGGGCACCGGGTTGATCGCCGAATTTGGCAACGCCAGCAGCTTCGTCGTGACGATCAAAACCAACGGCACCGTCGTCGCCAATGGCGTGACTCTGACCAGCGATCGCAACGCGAAGGAGAATTTCACCGACGTCAATCCCGAATCGATCTTGGAAAAAGTCGCTTCCCTGCCGATGTCCGAATGGAATTACAAAATCGACGATGCGGCCCAAAAACACATCGGTCCCATGGCCCAGGATTTCCATGCCGCCTTCGGATTGGACGGCGCCGACGACAAACACATCTCGGTCGTCGATGAAGGCGGCGTCGCCCTGGCCGCGATTCAAGGCCTGAATCAAAAGCTCAATGAAAAGGACGCCGAAATCCAGAAACTCAAAACCGAAAATGAAACCCTGGCCGCGCGCTTAAACGACCTGGAAGCCGCCGTCAAATCCCTCGCGAACAATCGCCCGTAGCCACCGACGAAATGGAAATCAAAGCCTCAGGAAAAGCACGGACGAATACTTGCGCTGGATTGAGTCACGTGGCACTGGACTTTCAAAAGCGTTCCAAAGCTTCCCCCTCTCCCATCGGATGGGAGAGGGCTGGGTGAGGGCGAGCGTAAAATATTATCCGTTTGTCGGCAGGCGGACCGACGCGTAAAACATCCGGAGGTGGTAGGGCGCGTCACTCCGTGCGCGCCACCCTACACAAAAATCGTCTGTTCTCTTCCCGGCCCGACTGACGCAATAAACAACTTCGCATCGCTCAACTCCGCAATCGCCTTCAAATAACTCCGCGCCTTCGCCGGCAATTCCTTCCACGACCGCGCATTGTGCGTCGGCGTGCGCCAGCCCGGAAATTCCGCATACACCGGCACGCACCGCGCCAGCGTCTCGACATCGTTCGGCACGTGATCGAACTTCGTCTTCCCATCGCGATAACCGATGCAGACCTTGATCGTCTCCACCGTGTCGAGGCCGTCGATATTCGTCACCGCCAAATCATCGATGCCATTCACCATCGTCGCGTGCCGCGTCGCAACCGCATCAAACCACCCGCAACGCCGCGGCCGGCCCGTCGTCGCGCCGAACTCGCGCCCCATCGCGTGCAGCATGTCCGCCACCTCCGCGTTCTCCGTCGGCAACGGCCCCTCGCCCACGCGCGTCGTGTAAGCCTTCATCACGCCCACCACCCGGTCCATCCGGTTCGGCGCCACGCCCGACCCCGTGCAGGCTCCGCCGGAAGTCGTGTTCGACGAGGTCACATACGGATACGTGCCATGATCGATGTCCAGGAAAGTCCCCTGCGCGCCTTCAAACAAAATATCATTGCCGCGCCGAACCGCCTGGTGCAGCAACGTCACCGTGTTCGCCACGAACGGCTTCAAATAATCGCCCGCCTCGCGATACGCCGCATGCACTTCCTTGAACGAAAGCGGCTTTGCGCCGAACGCCTTCAGCACTTCATTGTTCTCCTTGATCTTGGCCTGCAACTTTTCCCCGAAACGCTTGGCATTGACCAAATCAATCATGCGCAAACCCACCCGCGCCGCCTTGTCGCCATACGCCGGCCCGATGCCGCGCTTGGTGGTGCCGATTTTATTCTTCCCCTTCAGCACTTCGCGCTGCGCATCCAGCTCGCGATGATACGGAAACACGACATGGGCCGTCTCGCTGACGAACAAATTTCCGTTCACTTTGATGCCGAGCTTGCGCAACCCCTCGATTTCACTCACCAATCCCACCGGATCCACCACCACGCCATTGCCAATCACGCAAATTTTCTTCTTGCGCAGAATTCCCGAAGGAATCAGGTGCAGGACATATTTCTGCTTGCCGATGAATACCGTATGGCCGGCGTTGTTGCCGCCCTGCGTGCGAACCACCACGTCCGCCTGCTCCGTCAGCACGTCGATGATTTTGCCTTTGCCTTCATCGCCCCATTGGGCGCCGACTAAAATTGTATTGGCCATGTCGTAAAAATGTTTCAACCGCGGGATTGTCACTGCAAGAGAAACCGCCGATCCACCCGAGGCTCTCCGGCAACAAAAATCCCCGAATTTTCATTCGGGGCAAAGCGCACGGTCTTTGCCGTGCGAAACTAGAGAAAGACCCGCTTCACTGTCAATCCCGTTTCCAATTTTCGAACCATTGCGATGGGGCGAGCGCCCCCCCGAGCCGGAGCGCGGACTTCACTCCGCGTGACTGCAATTCGCGAAAATGCTGAAAAAGCTATCTTTCGCCTGAACTACTCCATTCGTCATTCGCATTGTCGTTTGAAGCTTGAAGTTTCCCTGGAGCTTGGACGCTTGGAGCTTATTTCAGTCATTCCACTTGCGCCCCGAAACTCAAAACCCGAAACTCGCAACATGTCTTTGCCGCCCGACCTGCACATGCACACGCCGCTTTGCCGCCACGCCACCGGCGAACCGGTGGACTACGCCCGGCGCGCGCTCGCGCTCGGCTTCCAAGAAATCGGTTTTTCCGATCATTCCCCCATGCGCCGCGATGATTTCGACGATTGGCGCATGCGCTTCGATCAACTCGGCGAATATGTCGACAAAGTCCG